>NZ_JBQFSZ010000002.1:0-448993 GCF_056538325.1 Ruegeria sp. BG8
AGCGCCACCGCCCTAATCAATAACCCTAGATGCCCACCGTCTCTCCGATGCGTCTCCGCCGCTTCCGCCGCGTCCCAGCACCTCAACAGCGCCGGTGAAGGGGGTTCTAAGCCTAACATCAGACCTCCGCAAGAAGAAAAACACATCTTGCGCGTTTTTTTTGCGATTTTCTTTTTTATAAAATTAAATCAAATACTTACACCCCCAAAACTCCACAGCCAAGGGCGCCGATTAGTGCAATCCAGGCGTCGGCTGACAAATCGCGCAAACAGGGCGTTATGGCCAAACTCTATATATAGTGAATCGTCGCCGAATGGGCACTAAATTCGCTCGAGTCGCGCTGCCCAAGTGAATCGCACCCGAACGCGATTCAAGGCACCCAACGACCCTCATGTCGTCAAAACGCGTACCCTGAAATCCTAAGGCTTGCGCATTCCCGGCGGATGCGGTCAGGTCTGGAAAACTGACAGGCTTTCACCCTCTGCCATGACACAGATACTTGCAGACACTTTCCCAATGATCCGAACCGTAGGCTATGACGGTCTGTTAATCTCGTTTGCCGACACGATGGCAGAACCTTCGAACCGAGCTGCACTGGCTTTTCGCAGCATGCTTGACGCCCAAGACTGGGACGGGGTTCTCGAAACATCGGCGTCGTTGGCATCTGCATATCTAAGGTTTGATCCCTCACGGCTGTCACACGAAGATATCCAAAAGCGGGTGGCCGGACTTTTGAACCAACAGGATTGGTATGATGCCCCGATGCCGATCGGCCGAAAGTTCTGGCGGGTTCCTACGGTCTATGGTGGAGAGCTGGCACCTCAGTTGGACGAAGCCGCCAAAGCCGCAGGAATGACCCCTAGGGACGCCATAGAAAGACTCAGCAATACACGCGTGCGCGTCTTGACCATCGGATTTGCACCCGGGCAACCCTATCTCGGGCCATTGGGCCCAGAATTCAACATACCGCGCCTCAAGGAACTGACCCCCATGGTACCAGAGGGTGCACTGGTATTGGCAATCTCGCAATTTGTTCTGTTTTCGGGGCCAACCCCAACGGGCTGGAGGCACATTGGTCAGACAGCATTTCAGTGTTTTCGCCCAGATGCGCTGCGCAGTTTCACCCTCAACCCCGGTGACGAGATGCAATTCGTGCCAATTGCGCCCGATGAGTTAGAGCAAATCCGCGAGAATAATGCGGACGGCAAAGGCGGGGCAACCTGTCAGGAGATCGAAGAATGAGCCTGGCCGTTTTGCGCATTGGCCCAGCCTGCACAATTCAGGATCAAGGTCGAACAGGTGTGCTGGCACAAGGGCTGTCGCGGTCAGGGGCCGCGGATGTGTACGCCTTGCATGAAGGTGCCGCGCTTTTGGGTCAGAGCCCGACGGTCGCCGCATTGGAAATGGCAGGCATGGGCGGCACATTCGAAGCAATCCATCCGGTGAACATCGCGCTGACCGGCGCGCCAATGCAGGCCAGCATTGACGGTAGTTCGGTTGTTTGGAATGCCTCCCACCGGATGGAACAAGGACAGCACCTGACACTCGGAGCAAACCTAAAAGGCAGTTACGGATACCTGCACCTCGGCGGTGGGATTGATGCGCCGGAACGAATGGGATCGCGGTCGGTGCACCTGACAGCCAAGATCGGGCACGCCGTACAGGCCGGTGACATCCTCAAAGCTGGTCCCGAAGCAGGTCAAGCCGGGCGAAAGCTGCCGCAAGATGACCGGTTCTCAGGGGGGCTATTGCGCATCGTGCGCAGTTTTCAAACGCCACTTTTCGATCAGGATACGCTGGATAGATTTACCCGAACGGCTTTCCACCGCGGGACGCGCGCAAACCGAATGGGCATGCAACTTGAAAGTGACGGAGAGGGGTTCGCCGCAAAAGGTCAGTTGAACATCCTGTCCGAAGTCATAACACCGGGCGATATCCAGATGACCGGTACAGGCAACCCTTTCATATTGCTGCCGGAATGCCAAACCACAGGCGGGTATCCTCGCATCGCCACAGTGCTGCCATGTGATATCCCAAGGGCCGCACAAACCCCGGCGGGTGCAGAGATACGCTTCCAATTCGTCTCTTTAGAAGAAGCTGTTGCGCTACAGAGTGCCTACACAGCCGGGCTGGCGCGTTTGCCCACGCAGGTCGAGCCCCTAGTGCGCGACCCGCATGACATTCCGGATCTGTTGTCCTACCAATTGATCAGCGGAATGATCTCTGCCACGGACTAAGGAGTATTGCTGATGCCAAGCGTCGATCTGAATGCCGATATGGGCGAAAGCTTTGGCCCCTGGAATATGGGTGACGATGACAGCCTGTTGAAAATAATCACGTCAGCGAACATTGCCTGCGGGTTTCACGCGGGCGACCCGGATGTGATGGCGAAAACAATGACGCTGGCCGCGCAGAACGATGTTGGAATAGGCGCGCATCCCGGCTTTCCTGATCTGCAGGGTTTCGGTCGACGCAACATGAAAATCCCCCATGACAGCCTTCGCAATCTGGTTAGATATCAGTTGAGCGCCGCGATCGGCATGGCCAAAGCAGTCGGCACCCACGTGCGGCATCTCAAGTTACATGGCGCTTTAGCAAATATGTGTTCGGTTGATCTCGATATGGCCCGAGCCTGCTATCAAGGTGCGCTGGATGTCGATCCCGACATAATCATCATGGTTCTGGCCGTCACCAAACAAGAGGATGCCGTGCGAGAATTGGGTTGCAAATGGGTCGGCGAAATTTTTGCGGACCGCGCATACAACGATGATGGCACTCTTGTTGACCGCAGCCAACCAGGGGCTGTGATCCATGACCCCGACATCGCTGGCCCCCGCATATTGGACATGGTCCGGGAAGGCGCGATCATCACCGAAAGCGGCCAGCGGCTAGAAACTTCTATCGATACAATCTGCCTGCACGGCGACGGTCCAACAGCAGTCCAAATCGCGCGCTCGGTGCGCGAGAATCTGATTGAAGGCGGGGTCGACGTCACAAAGTTCATCCGCTGACCACACGCGCTTAAGACAGACGAATTACCTGTGGGTAGTTGCCGGGGGTGGCCGGGCAGAATAGCATGATCGCAAGTGCATGTTCTGAATACCACAAATCCCGGCAACGACCGGCTGCGCGCAATCGCAGCTTGGGCAAGGAGGTAGCTTTATGTCATTTGATCTGATGTCTTACGAACCGCGCGGCGACAAAAAGAACTCGGACTTTTTTTCCGAGTATTTGCCGAAGATCTATGAACGTCGCATAAGTTCTGGCATCGCAGATCAGGTCGGCGCGATGCGCGCGATCGTTCTGCAGGTCGAAACGGACGCGCTGTTCGACACTCTGGTCGAGCTCTACGTAATGACCCCATACCGTCATACGTCAAGCTATCTGGGGCAAACCCACAAATTTTCGGTTTTGCATTCTCATCCGGATTTCCCGGCTCTGATCTTGATGGCCCCGCTCAGCCCGACTTTCGAGGACTTTATCCCGCGCATTAACCGCATGTACCCGTTGGCGCGCAACGCCCCACAAACGCGCTACGTCGGTGAGGTTTACGGCGCGACCGACCTAAAAGCTCTCACCAATACGCTGGAAGATCAGAACATTCGTTTTGAATACGCGGGCGATACCGAAAACCCCTTTTATACCTTGGATGGTTTTCGCTTCACCACACCATCTGATTTCACCTGCAACCGTGTGGGATATTCCACGCTGGATTTCAATGACACTGACAGCCTTGGTCTGGGTGACCGGGTATTGCTAAGCGACACCGAACAAGCGCGCCTTGACCAAGCAGCCGCTTTTGGCGCGGACAGCAATATCGCGCCACTGATGCTGGGTATCGACCACCTTGCCACACGCGTTCTGGCTGGTGAGCGTGAGGATGCGATCCTCGAGTTTCTGACAATGGTGCCCTACTACTTTTGGGGTGCCTACAACATTTTTGACATGAACTCGTCGACCAATGTGAACCGCAATCCAAACGTCGACGACGACAAGAAATCACCAGCCAAGGTCTTTACGGCCAACAACACGCCGTCCTTTGTGAATTCCTTTGCCAAACTCCCCATGCCGACCGAGGATTTCGTCCGCAATTTTGGGCGCCGGTTGCACCACATGGCCGTCGAGATTCAGGATGGTGACCATGGCGCGGGCGAAAAGAACGTCGATTTCGTAGTGAACACCCTCAAGGACAAGGGTGTTCCGTTTCTGGCGCATGTCGTAGGCGAATGTAAGGACGACCCGAACCTGAAACAGATATTCTCGAAACACTCGAAAAACACGCTGTTGATTACCGAATACATCGAGCGCTGCCACAAATACGATGGCTTCTTTACCAAGGATAACGTGGCTGCTCTGACCGCCGCGGCCGGACAGGACGAGCAATACCAGCACGGTCATGTGTTCGATTGAAAAAAGGCTGCGGGAAACCCCACAGCCCAAGTCCAACAGGAGAAAACGTCGGGTCTTATGACGGCCCGATCATGAAACAAGTCACGTTTCTGGCCTGCAACCGCCGGCACGCCAAATCGGCCTGCTCACGTGTCATGCCCTGAAAGGTCGCGTCGAAACCGCGCGAGCTTTGGTTCACCTTGCGCAGCGTCCCTTCCAAGGTCGTCATCTCGGTCAGCGCTGTTTTCAGCAGAACCTTTTCAGCCTCGTAACGGGTCGTATAGCGGCCCACGTTGACGCCCCACAAATGGCCACCCGACGTTGAAAGGCGGGTTACGATTTCCTGTTCAGGCTCAGGTTCGGTCGCAGCAAGGACAACATCATTGGGTCGTGATGCCGGACGCACTGTGTCTTGGCCGGGCTTCTGAATATCAGCGGCGGCAATCGCTGCGGCAATCCCATCCTGAATGCGCGCGCGATTTGCAGCGGCTGTGGCGGCCACTGTACCGGCAACCTGAACAGTCGCGCCTGCACCGGGCCGAAGCACGGGCCGCAAGCTGGTCGTGGGCGCAGCCTCCAAACGCGCGACCTGTGCGTTCAGCCCTGCGTTTCCTGCGTAGGCCGGGCGGGACGGCTTACGAATCGGAGCCCGCGACGGCGCTCGCCGAAAACCCATATCCAGCAGTTCGGCCACTTTCGCGTTCCGCGATGCCCCGGACTTGCCACCAAACACGGTTGCGATGATGCGCTCGTCTTTACGCTTGGCCGAAGCAACCAGGTTGAAACCGGCGGCTCTTGTGTATCCCGTCTTGATGCCGTCCGCGCCTTTGTACGCGGCCAGCAATCGACGGTTGGTATTCGGAACTGTCTTGATCCCGGCATGGGTCGATGTCCGCGAGAACAGATTGTAGTATTGCGGGTAATCATACAGCAGATGACGGCCCAGCGTCGTCATATCGCGGGCAGTCGACAGGTGACCGGATTCCGTCAAACCATGCGCATTTTTGAACGTTGTACGGTTCATGCCCATGGCTTTGGCCGTTCTTGTCATACGACGTGCAAATGCCGCTTCGGAACCACTGATGGCAATCCCGATTGCAGTCGCCGCGTCATTGGCTGACTTTACCGCCGCAGCACGTATCAGATAACGAAAAGCGATCCTTTGCCCTGTGCGCAAACCCAGCTTGGACGGGGGTTCGGCCGCAGCCTTCTTTGTGATACGAACTTGCGTGTCCAACTCGATCTCACCGTTTCTGACGGCTTCGAAAGCGATATACAGCGTCATCATCTTGGTCAGCGATGCCGGGTGCAATCTGGTATCAGCATTGCGAGAGTGCAGCACCTCACCAGTGCGTGCATCAATGACCATCGCAGCATAAGGTGCCGCGAAGGATTGCATGGGCGCAAAGGAAAGCAGCCATACCAATGCTATAAGAAATAAGCCCATTCGGGCCGGAACTGTCCGCCGAACCTGCACGATCTTTGCCTCTGTCTACCTCGCGCCGCCGGGTTTTCCCGGTCAGCAATTCATTTATTTTATTAACAACTAGGCTAACACAGAGGCCCCATGAAAGAAACCGAAAGCTGCGTGTTTCGCTATTTCGTTATTGGCTGGATCAGCCACTATATCTAGCAGCTCACGCCAGAGGCGCTACCAGATCGGCGACGATCATCGTGGGCCAAATGACCGGCACATCATTTTTTGCAAACTGATACCAAATGGCAACATCAGCCAATCGCCCGAATAAAACCTGCCAGCTCGCCCAAATCACGCAGCTCCTTGAAACGCGGAGACTCTGTTGGCGTCTCAGCCTTCTCGATCTCCCACACCAATCCGTGGGGAACGTACACACCCCAACATCCGGCCTGAATTGGGGCCACAACATCGGATCGCATCGAGTTACCCACCATCATTGCCGAGGCCGGCCCATCCCCGTGGCGTTCAAAGATGTCGCGATAGGTATTCGCGGATTTTTCCGAAACGATCTCGACCTCGTCAAAAAGCTCTCCCAATCCGGATTGAGCCAGCTTTCGCTCCTGATCAATAAGGTCACCTTTGGTAATCAGGACAACTTTGTGGGTCGCCGAGACCGCTTCGATGGCATCTTTTGCATGCGGCAGCAGCTCGATCGGGTGGGCCAGCATATCCTGCCCGGCTTCGATCAGTTGCCGGATAACCGATGCCGGGACACGGTCGTCCGTCACTTCGATGGCCGTTTCGATCATCGACAGGACAAAGCCTTTGATTCCATACCCATAGTGCCGGATGTTTCTCTTTTCGGCTTCTAACAGGCGATCCAGAAGATGATCGGGTTCCGCGTGATCTGCCAGCAGTTCCGTGAAATAGGCTTGGGTCAGCTGGAAAAACCGCTCATTATGCCAAAGGGTGTCATCTGCGTCGAACCCGATCGTTGTCAGCTTTTCTGGCATTGTAAATACGTCCTACTGGCTCTTTTCTCCGACCCGTTCAACGTTATATAACCGCTCAGATAAACCGAAGCCTGAATCGGACAATTGCGCGCGATGTTTGAAAACCAATGGATCATGTCCGACAAAGAGGACGACGATGGTGACTCGTCCCTTCTGGTGCAGACGCGCCCGAAAACCAAGCGTCCGCCTTTGTATAAGGTGCTGCTTTTGAATGACGATTACACACCGATGGAATTCGTTGTTCATGTGTTGGAGCGTTTCTTTGGAATGACCCACGCACAAGCGTTTGAGATCATGCTGACGGTTCACAAAAAGGGCGTCGCCGTGGTGGGCGTGTTCAGTCATGAAATCGCCGAGACAAAGGTTGGCCAAGTAATGGATTTCGCCCGCAGGCACCAACACCCTCTGCAATGCACAATGGAACGGGAAGAATAAGGCCCGCTTCGGTCGAAAACGATAATGTCCCCTCGCCTTGATCTTGCCCTTCACAGCGGCCTTGCGCTGGCCGAACCGCTGACCGTGATCGGGCCAAACCCGGGGCACGACCTGTCGGCATTAAGCCGTTCAACGCAGATTGTGCAGCCCTTCAAACCTTTTCACGACCATTTCGCAGAACAAGGTTTTGCGGCAGTCGCGGACGCGCAAGAACCTTGCCAGGACGCCATCGTTTTCCTGCCTCGGGCCAAAGCCTTGGCCCGCAGTATGGTGCATCAGGCCTGCAAGCATGCAAACCGGTTGGTTGTTATAGATGGTGCCAAAACGGACGGCGTGGACAGTTTGCTGAAAGACATTCGCAAACGCGTGGATATTGAGGGCCCCATTTCCAAAGCACATGGCAAGATTTTCTGGTTCCAATCCGCGCCTGATGCTTTTCAAGACTGGGCCGCCCCGGACAAGCAGAAAGTCGATGGGTTCATCACGGCCCCCGGCGTCTTTTCCGCGGATGGAATTGATCCGGCCTCTGCCCTGCTGCTGGAGGCTTTGCCTGACAAGCTTGGTGCGCGGGTAGCCGACTTGGGTGCTGGCTGGGGGTTCCTGTCGGCTGCGGTGATCAAAAGAACGGAACTGCGTATCTTGCATCTGGTCGAAGCGGACCATATCGCGCTGACTTGCGCCCGACGCAATGTCATCGACGAACGGGCCATTTTTCATTGGGCAGATGCAGTGTCCTGGCGGGCACCCGAACTGCTGGACACCGTGATCATGAACCCGCCCTTTCACACGTCGCGCAGTGCGGACCCAGCATTAGGTCAGGGTTTCATCCTATCCGCGGCGCGCAATCTGGCAAAACATGGCAACCTCTGGATGGTCGCTAACCGTCACCTTCCATATGAAACCACGCTCAGCGACAGCTTCGCTCAGGTCGAAGAGGTAACCGGCAACAATCGGTTCAAGGTTTTTCACGCCTCTCGCCCTCGGCGGTGATCCCGGTTAACCTGCGTAGCAACTCAGGAGACAACGCATGTCATTTTCCATTGCCGGCAAAACTGCGATCGTGACCGGCGGCGCCAACGGAGTCGGGCTGGCCATCGGCCGCCACTTTGCGGATGCGGGCGCTAATGTAATGTTCGCCGACATGGATGAAAAGCGCCTGGCAAATGAGTTGGGTGAGCAAGCCGACGACAGCAACATTCGCTTTTTCGCTGGGGATTTGCGCGAGAAATTGACTATCGCCAACCTTCTGTCCGCCACGATCGACGCGTTTGACCAGGTGGATATCCTAATCAATGGCGCGCGGCAGGTGATCCCTTCTGATCCGCTGGACACAGAAGACGAGTCGGTCAAAACGTTATTGAACCAAAACCTGATGCCTGCTTTGCGCCTTAGCCAGGTAGTTGCCAAGCGCATGATAAAACAGGCGGGCGACGATGAAGGACCAGCCGGCTCGATCATCAACCTGTCCTCGATCGCGGCACGGCGCACGCACCCCGACCTGATGGCCTATTCGGTTTCCACAGCGGCACTGGATCAGATGACAAGATCACTGGCCGTGGCGTTTGCACCGAACCGTATTCGCGTGAATTCGATCGCGCTGGGATCGGTCATGAGCGCATCACTGCAATCGACCTTGAAGGAAAACCGCGACTTCCGGGACGATATCGAAAAGCACACCCCTTTAGCCCGTATCGCAGCCCCGACCGAGCTTACTGAAACCGCGCAGTTTCTGGCCTCTGACGCGGCGGGGTTCATCACTGGGCAAATTCTGACCATAGACGGGGGGCGCACGCTGCTGGACCCCGTCGCAGCCCCGGCGCATTAAACATATGTTTGAACAAGAAAAAACCACCGCTTCTGCATGGTTTCGCGAGTTGCGGGATCAAATCGTAACCGCCTTTGAGGCTCTGGAAGACAGCCACGAAAACGGCCCCTTTTCGGACGCTGCCCCTGCCCGGTTCGAGGTCAAGGAAACACAGCGTCAGTCCGAAGATGGCTCTGACGCCGGTGGGGGGTTGATGTCGGTAATGCGCGGCGGACGGGTGTTTGAAAAGGTCGGTGTCAACGTCTCAACGGTATATGGAACCTTGGGTGATCGCGCACAGCAGGCGATGGCAGCTCGCAAGGGTATACCCGGCATGACCGAAGACCCTCGTTTCTGGGCTTCGGGTATCTCGCTGGTTGCCCATATGCAAAACCCGCATGTTCCGGCTGTGCACATGAACACCCGGATGTTCTGGACCCCTCACGCTTGGTGGTTCGGAGGGGGGTCGGACTTGAATCCTTGCATCGAATATGACGAAGATACCGCCCATTTTCACGCCACCCAAAAGGCGCATCTGGACCCGCACGGGCCAGGGCACTACCCACGGCTGAAAGACTGGGCGGATGAGTATTTCTATATCCCTCACCGCAAGCGCGCACGCGGTGTCGGTGGCATTTTCATGGATGATTACTGCACCGGCGATTGGCCCGCAGACTTTGCACTGACGCAAGACATTGGTCGAGCGTTTCTACCTGCGTTTTTGCCCTTGGTCGAAAAACGCAGAGTGCAGAGTTTCGACGAGGCAGACAAAAACACCCAATTGGTGCATCGCGGGCTCTATGCCGAATACAACCTGATTTACGACCGGGGTACCAAGTTCGGGCTAGAGACGGGACACGACCCCGACGCCGTTCTTATGAGCCTGCCGCCACTGGCAAAATGGGTGTAAGCACCGCTCAGAATCCAAAATCCATAAAGTTATCGAAACAGTAGCCTTGGGCCGAAGCCGCCGAAAGGTTCGCGCCCACGCGTTTTACGGTCACCGAATAACCCGGATTGGTATCAACGCCTTCGGGGGCTGTCAGTGAAAATTGTACAGTGCGGTTTTGTTTTTCATAGGCCCGAGTGATGTATATCCGCTGTGTTGCTTTGGTTCTGAGGGTACGGATCGCGTAATCTCCGATACCGCACCAATACGCGACCGGAGCAGACGTTCCACTGGTCGATACTTCGTAAATCCCGTTGCCCTTATCGGCGACGTTGATTCGAATTGCAGGATTGAGTCTGAATCCAACACCAACGGCCTGAGACAAACCCGGCAAACAAATAAGGATGGCCAGAAACGCCACTTTGAAAAGCTTCATGTTTCATTCCACTCTGGCCATTTGGGCCAGGCTATTTCGTCATCGTGAAGTCAATAAAGCTATCATAGCACAGTTTCTCAGCAGACAACGTGCTTATGTTCTCTCCGGCTCTTCTTACGCTTTGTGTGCCCCGGAGCTGTTTCAACGCACGCAGGTGGATCGAAGGTAAGTCTGACGAATTGGATTATTGTGATCCAAGATCGCACTGGACCACGAACTCCATTTTGAAAACGTAAACTGAACGAAAAACTACCGCTAGTGACGGCCCTTTTTTCTAGTCAGAAACGACGCGCCCGCCGACATCGTCGGGTGCCAAAGCAACGGTCTTGATAACCGCAAAGCACTGCATTCCTGCCGTCAGACCAAGGGTGGAAACAGAACGACGGGTAACGCGGGCCAATACCGTCCCGGCGGCAGATTGGACCGAAACGATTGCGCCGGGGCCCTCGCCAGAACGAATAGTGTGAACAGTGCCTGAAAGGACGTTAAGCGCAGACAGGCCTTCTGGCCGTTTGATCGCCAAGATGACCTCTTGCGCCGGAATGCGAATACGCAGTTTGGCCCCAACCTGATGCGGGATACGTGGCAGAAACAGGCTAATGCCACCAGCATCCAATTCCGTCAGCCCGTCCGCATGGTGTTTCGACACCTGCACTTGCAGAACGGCACCGACAGCGCGGATACCTGCGGGCGCAACCGATGGGTCAGCCAGAACCTCAGAAGCGGGACCGTGGCGCACAGCTTTGCCGTCTTGCAGGGCAACAACCGATGTTGCCAGTCTCGCAACCTCAGCCGCCGAGTGGGTGACATATAGGATCGGGACAGAAACCTCATCCCTGAGACGTTCAAAATACGGCAATATTTCCGATTTTCGCGCGTCATCCAGCGCAGCCAACGGCTCATCCGCGAGGATCAAACGCGGGTTCGCCAGCAGAGCGCGTCCAATCGCAACGCGCTGTTTTTCTCCGCCCGACAGACCAGCAGGACGACGATCAAGCAGGCGACCGATGCCCAGCATCTCAATCACTTTGTCCGGGTTTTCCTGCCGTGCCGTCTTTGGCGCAAACCAACGGCCATAAAACAGGTTCTGGCGCACTGTGAGATGCGGAAATAATCGACCTTCTTGAAAGATGTATCCCAACCGGCGTTTGTGCGGTGGTAGCCACAGACCTTTGGCGCTGTCAAACAATTCCCACCCGTCCACGGCAACCCGACCGGCGGCAGGCTTCAGCAACCCGGCAACCGCGTTGACAACAGTAGTTTTACCCGACCCTGATCGTCCGAACAAAACCGTCACGCCGGGCGGTGCATCAAAGCTGAGGTCCAGCTTGATGTCCGGTAAATCATGCTGCATGCGAACAGATAAGCTCATGACCCAGCCACCCGAGCTGCAACACGTCGGCTGACGACCTCGGATAACATCAGAGCCCCCATCGCGATCACGATGGAAATAACGACCAACCTTGTCGCTGCACCCTCACCACCGGGAACCTGCAAGAACGCATAAACAGCTGATGGCAGTGTCTGGGTCTGCCCCGGGATGTTGGACACAAAGGTAATCGTCGCACCGAATTCACCCATGGCTTTCGCAAAAGCCAGAATGGCGCCCGCAATCACACCCGGCAGGATCATCGGCAGTGTGACCGTGATGAACACCATCAAACGGGATGCGCCAAGCGTTGCCCCGGCCTGTTCCAATTTGGGATCAACCGCTTCGATCGACAATCGAATTGCCCGGACCATCAGAGGAAAGGCCATGATGCCCGCAGCCAGCGCCGCCCCGGTCCATCGAAAGGCCACCACGATGCCAATCTCGGCCAGCAGTTTTCCCAGCGGACCCTGAATACCGAAGGTCAGCAACAACAGATAGCCGGTCACAACGGGCGGCAGGATCAGCGGCAAATGCACCAGCCCGTTCAGAACTTGCCGCCCGGGGAACCGCCAACGCGCCAACGCATAAGCGACGAAGACACCAATTGGCAGCGTAACCAGCGTTGCCCAAAACGAAACACGCAACGAAAGTTTCAGCGCTTCAAGTTCTTCTGGTCCGAGCCAACCCATGCCTTACCCACCCGGCAGGGCAAAGCCCTGATTTGCAAACACTACCCCTGCGGCGTCAGATTGCAGAAAATCCAGAAATTCCTGTGCCGCGGGTGGCGCAGATGCAGTCACGGCCGCCGGGTAAACAATTGCAGGATGCAGGTCTGCGGCAAAGTCCGCCAAAACCCGAACGCGGGTTTCGACCTGAGCGTCCGAGCGGTAGACAATCCCCAAAGGCGCAGCGCCGGTCGCAACTAACGCCAACGCCGCACGAACATTATCCGTTTGCGCGACCTTGTCCTGAACGCCATCCCACAGACCCAAGCTCTGCAACGCGGCCTTGCCATAAATGCCGGCGGGAACAGCATCAACCAATGCCATCGCCAAATATCCACCGGCCAAAGCACCCGGCAGATCCGTCTGAGGAGAAAGCGCATCAATATCTGGCCCAGCATGACCGCCAATCAGAACAAGCCCATTCCCCAGCAGATCGACTCTGGAGCCTGATTTGACCAACTCCTGCTGTTGCAAGAGGTCCATCCAGTCGGCATTCGCGGATATGAAGACATGCGCCGGTGCGCCCTTTTGAATTTGCCGGGCCAATACCGAGGACGCCGCAAATGACACCGTAACATCATGGCCGGACTGCAATTCGAATTCCGGGGTTATTTCGTCCAGCGCGTTTTTCAAACTGGCCGCAGCGAACACCAAAAGGCCCTCCGCTTCCGCGCGAAGAGGGGCCAGAGTAAAAGCACCCAAAAAAGCCGCAAAAACAGCGCGGCGCAGATGTGACAGGATCATTCCATCCCACCCCGAAAACTAAGGTCCCCCCGGGGATATCTGAGCCGACAGGGGGCACGCAAGCTTCTATGAGTATTGTGCGGGTGCAGATAGCCGAGAATGAACAAATAATTACCTGCGCAAGGTGTTTTCCAGTCGTTGAAACGTCCCCAATGTCGCAAACGGTATTGATCCTGCAGCGCGCCACGTGGATGTTGCCCATAAACCAATGACAGGACGCCCGATATGCTGCACACCACACCCGGTTTGATAGAAGCGATCCGCTCCCGATTTGCCCATGTCGAAACATGCCCGTTTCAGGGTCAGCGTATATTTTTCGAGAACGCAGGTGGCGCGCTGACGCTGAACTCCGTGGTTGAGACCTCAGCCAAATTTGCAGCAATTCCTGACAACCAGGGGCGCGACAATGTGGCCAGTCACGCTTTGGTGGATATCATCAACAAGGCAAAGGAGGATTTGTCCGTATTCATGAACGCCCCAACCGGACAGTTTTTCGTGGGCGAAAGCGGAACCGAGCTGCTGTTTCGAATGATCCGCACGGCTTGCGTGAACGCGCCATCGGGCGGAAAGGTTATTGGCAGTTCCATCGAACATCCTGCTAGCCGCAGCGCTGCGCATCGCTGGGCCGAAATCGCAGGGTTGGAATACGTCAACGTCCAGCACAATAGCGAAACAGGACTGGTCACGGCTGACGCCTATCTGGCCGCAATGACGCCCGACGTGCAGGTGGCGACGATCGTGCATGCCTCGCCTGTCACAGGGATGGGAATGGATGTGGCTGCTATCTCGCGGGCAATTCGTGAAATCTCTCCCGACTGTTTTATCATCGTCGATGGTATTCAACATGCGGCTCACGGTCAGTTGGACATCAACAGCTATGAAGTCGATGGATATGCGATCTCACCCTACAAGGTTTTCTCTCGTCATGGTTTCGGCGTTGCCTGGATATCCGATCGCTTGACGGCCCTCCCTCATGATCAACTGCTGGACGCGCCCACTTCGGGGTGGGAATTTGGCACACGGGACACGGGATCTTACGCGACTATGTCGGACGTGGTGGATTACTTCGACTGGCTGGGCACGCAAGTATCCGACACACCCGACCGCCGCGCGCGGATCGAGGCGGCCGGTCGGGCTATCCACGCCTATGAAACACATCTGACGAATGCGATGATCAACGGCACTGGCAACCTGCCCGGGTTGCGCGATATGGACCACATCTCGATCCTTGCCGGAGCAGACAACCCTGCCCGCGAAGGTTTGGTTTCGATCGTTGTGAAAGACCTGCCCGCAGCCGATGTCGTGGGTCGCCTGAATGATCAAGGGATTCGCACACATATCCGTAAGGCCGACCATTACAGTGGCAATGTGCTCAACCCGTTAGGGCTGAAAGAGTGCATTCGCATATCCCTGTGCCACTACAATACGGAACAGGAAATCTCGCAGTTATTGTCTGCACTACAGGAGATGGCCGACTAATCTGAAGTTTCCCAGAATAAATTGCACCAAACCCTCTTGCGCCCGCGCTCAGGCTTGGATACATGCACCGTCACGGGTGATTAGCTCAGTTGGTAGAGCGCTTCGTTTACACCGAAGATGTCGGGAGTTCGAGTCTCTCATCACCCACCATTCCCCTTAAAACCTATCTAACGAATCCAATTCGGCCAAACGAATTGCAACCGATTGCAAAACCGGTGCAGTACTGCATAGTATCTGTGCTATGAAATCATCCGCTGAATCCTTCGCAAGCCCTTGGTGTTCACTGTGGTCGTGACCCTGAAAGAAGTCGCCGCACTGGCGGGTGTGTCACGTTCGGCCGTGTCCCGGACGTTTACTGAGGGCGCGTCGGTCTCGGCGAAAACACGCAGCAAGGTCGAAAAAGCAGCGGCCGAGTTGGGGTACAGCCCGAACGCGTTGGCGTCTTCCCTGACGACAGGGCGCACCAAACTGATTGGGCTGATCTCGAACAACTTCCACAATCCGATCTTCCTTGAAGTGTTCGACCAGTTCACCAGAGCTTTGCAGGAACGCGGTTTGCGTCCGTTGATTGTAAATCTGACAGACGAAACCGAACCCGCAAATTCCGTTCGCATGCTGCGCCAGTATTCTGTGGATGCGGTGATCGTGGCCTCGTCCACGTTGCCGCCCAGTTTTGCAAAGGCGTTTCATGACGCAGGTGTACCCGTGGTGCATACCTTCGGGCGGTCTGCCACATCACCAGAGGTTCATGTTGTCGGCATCGACAATGTTGAGTGTGGCCGTATGGCAGCACGCGAACTAACGGCGCGCGGCTACAAGCATGTGGGTTACCTGGGTGGTCCCAAAGATGCCACTTCGGCGATGGACCGGTACCAGGGCTTCATGGAAGAGGTAGAAAAGCACTCGGGGCTTGCCGTCTCGCATTCATTTGCCGGGGCTTATTCCTTTGAGGCCGGTCGCGCCGAAATGTTGCGTTTGCTGGCGGAAAATCCGGCAGATGGGTACTTTTGCGGCGACGACATTCTGTCGATCGGAGCACTTTCGGCATTATCGGATCACAACCTGCACCCCGGGCAAGACATCGGTATCATTGGGCTGAATGATATGGAGATGTCACGCTGGGAGAACGTGAACCTCACTACGATTCACCAGCCCATCAAGCAGATCATTACCTCTTCGGTCGATCTGGTCGAAGAGATGTTGAAAGATCCCGATCGCTATCCCGAGGCTCGCATTTTCCCGTGTCGCGTGATCGAACGAGGCACACTGCGACCCCGGTCGTAATCAACGAAACATCGGCGGGCGCGCATCCATCCAGGCACTGGCGTTTTTGGCCGACGCGACCGCGGCATGAACGGCTGCGATCGAGCGAACGCCATCCGCTGGCGTTGGTAAGCCGTCGCGATGTTCGCCACGTATCGCATCGGACAAGTCGCAATAGATATTTGCAACAGCCAGTGGAAAACCTTCGGGATGCGCGATGGCCACTCGTGACAGGCGTTGCGCGTCGTCGTGCAAACCACCCTCACCTTTTTCGATGATCTGCGTCCGACCGCCGACCGGAGTGTAGATCAGTTGGTTGGGTTGCTCAGACGCCCAGCGCAAACCACCCGTTTCACCAAACACTTGGATATCAAATCCATGCTGGCGTCCGATCGCCACGGACGAGGTCCACAAGCGCCCAACCGCCCCGCCTTCGGTTCGGAAATTGACCATTGCGTCGTCTTCCAGTTCACGGCTGGGAATGGTCGACGCCATATCGGCGGAGAGCGTCTTGACCTCGTCATCGCTGATGAAACTGGCCATATGCAACGCATGAATCCCGCAATCGGCAAACTGCCCGGACAAGCCAGCCATCGCCGGATCATAGCGCCACCGGACCCGCGGATTGTCGGCATCAGTTGCATCCCCGTGGTGGCCATGACTGAAATTGGTGACAATCAGGCGGACTTTGCCGATATCACCGGCACGTACCATTGCACGGGCTTGCCGAACCATCGGATAAGCCGAATAGCAATAATTCACAGCGCAGATCTTACCCGACGCTTCGGCCACCCGGACAATCTCTTCCCCCTCTTCAACCGTCATGGTCATGGGTTTTTCGCAAAGGACGTTAAAGCCAGCTTCAAGAAAGGCTTTGGCGATTTCGAAATGCGTTGAGTTCGGCGTCGCAATCGTCACCAGGTCAATCCGGTCGGAACGGTTCTTTTCACCGGCCAGCATCTCTTTCCAATCGCCATAAGCGCGATCGGATGCGACACCCAGCCTTTGCGCATATTCCCGGCCAACGTCCGGCCGGTGATCTAATGCGCCAGCCGCGAACTCAAACAAACCATCCGCCTGTGCCCCTAACCTGTGTGCAGGCCCGATCTGGCTGCCTTCGCCACCTCCTATCATGCCCCATTTCAGCTTTGCCATGGTCTTAGTCTCTCGTCCGTGTTTGGTGTTTCGCGTCGATCAGAAGTTGCCAACATTTTGCCAGGTCTGTTGATCCGAGGATGCAAGGGCCGCCGCCAATACGCGGTTAACCTCGTGACCGTCCCGGAATGTGGGCCAAACGCTCTGACCTGCTTCGATGGCCTGCAAGAAATCCTTGGCCTCGATAATTATCTGGTCCTGATAGCCAGTGCCATGCCCGGGCCCCTGACAGAAGGGTTCATAATCCGGATGCGCAGGTCCCGTCAGAATCTTGGTGAATCCGCGACCGGCCTCGGGGCCTTCGCGTCGGTATAGCCACAGCGCATTCTGATCCTCCTGATCAAAACGGATGGCCCCTTTTGTCCCTGTCACCTCATAAGCGTAGCCCATCTTGCGCCCGGTCGCGACGCGGCTGAAATACAGATTGCCCATGACGCCATTTTCAAAACGGCACATTATCTGAGCATGGTCGTCGTTGGTGACCTCTCCGCCCGGGCGCGTCCGATGCACAGTTTCCACGTCAGCCATGACGCGGGCGATCGGGCCAATCAAAGCCAGCGCGCCGTTGACCATGTGCGGCGCAAGATCGCCAATCGTTCCGTTTGCCATACCAGTGGTACGCCAGGTCGCCGGGGCCTGAGGATCGGCATAAAAGTCCTCGGTGTGTTCACCGCGAAACCACGTGACGTCGCCAATCTCACCCTGAGCAATCAACTGCCGCGCGAATTGGCTTGCAGGGGTACGGATATAGTTGAAGCCAACCATATTAACCGTCCCGGCGGCTTCTGCCGCGGCAACCATTGCGCGACTGTCATCAAGGGATGCACCCAAGGGCTTTTCACAGAAAACCGGCTTGCCAAGGGCAAAGGCTGCTTCGGCAATCTGACGATGTGTGGACTGCGGCGAAGCAATTACAACGGCCTCGACCTTTGGGTCGTTTACCAACACAGACCAATCATGTGTGCTTCGGTTGAATCCAAAGGCCGTCCTGTAACGTTCTGCGCTGTCATGAGACGATGCGCAGATCATCTCCAGTCGCGGTCGCAACGTGGTATTGAACACCGCCCCAACCGCCGCCATCGCAACGGAATGGGCCTTGCCCATATAGCCGCCACCAACGATTCCAATTCCGATTTCAGGCATTTGCAACGGCTCCGAACAATGTATTTGCAACCGGTTGCAAAATGAGTATCGTGTGAATCGATTCAACGCAAGGACCAACGATCCTTGCCTACCCCTTTTTGCCGGAGGACCAGACGTGAGCACTTTGATGGACGGTATCAAGGGAAACCGGTTTGCCGTCTTTGGACGCGCAGGCATGGACTTGTTTGCCGATCCGATTGGCGTCAAAAGCGAGGACGCCGGTAGTTTTCACGCAGATCTCGGCGGGTCCTCGGCCAACATCTGTGCAGGGCTGGTCAAACTGGGCAGCCACGCCGCACTTGTCACGTCGGTCTCGGACGATGCGGTAGGTCGTTTTTGCATGAACCGGCTTACTCATTACGGCGTGGACACCTCTTTCATACGGGTGGTGGGGGGCGAGTTCCGGACATCTTTGGCGATATACGAAAGCTGCACCGAGAATTTCCAGAACGTGATCTACCGCAATGGCGCGGTCGATTTTCAAGTAACCGAAGACGACATGGACAAGGTCGACTACACCGCGTTCACAGCCGCCATTTCCGCCGGAACCGTATTTGCGGGCGAGCCCTCGCGCAGCGCCACGTTTCGCGCTTTTGACAACGCCAAGAAAGCCGGGTTGCCGGTTGTCTTTGACATCGACTACCGACCGTATAGCTGGCCCTCACCGGACGTGGCCTCTGAGGTTCTTTCGCGTGCGGGTGAGGCCAGCGACCTGATCGTCGGGAATGATGAAGAGTTCGGATTCATGGCCGGCGGAATCGACAAAGGCTTTGCCAAGGCAAAAGAGCTGGCCGAAAAACCTGGGCGGGTTGTCATATACAAGATGGGTGAAAAAGGCGCCGTTACGCTGGCTGACGGGCAGGAAATCGAAACCGGAATTTACCCCGTAGATGCCATCAAACCCGTCGGAGCCGGGGATAGCTTTATGGCGGGCCTGCTGGCGTCGATCGCGGCCGGACATCCCCTAAAAGATGCAGTCATGCGCGGATCCGCCTGCGCATCAATTGTCGTGTCCAGGCCCGGTTGCTCTCCGGCTATGCCCACGACTGCTGAACTGGATGCTTTTCTTGCGTCCCACCCCGGTCCGACGACCTAGGAGGTCCCATGCATATCGCCCCTTATGACAATCAGAACAAACCCATCGTCGATGCCGAAGATCCGACGGTGCCCCTGAACTATTTCAACATCGTCAAACTCAAACGCGGTGAAGCGTTCGAATACCAGGTGCCGGGTTATGAAACCTGCATCGTTCCGGCAACCGGCTCGGTCGATGTCGAAATCGAGGGGGCGCAGTTTCCGAAACTGGGCAACCGCGGCGAAGATGTCTGGGACGGTGAACCCGAAGGCGTGTACGTCCCCGTCGGCGCCAAGGCCCAGATGGTCTGCGTGTCCGACACGACCGAGGTTTTTGTAGCCGGTGCCAAATACGACAAGGTACTGGACCCGTTCGACGTTCGCGAACATGATCTTGTTCAATACGGCAGCGACGACACCAAAACACACCGTAAAATCAAGCACATCCTGGGCCAAAAACAGCATGACAAGGTCGGTCGCCTTCTGGTGAGCGAGCTGTTCACTGTCGGTCAGGGCGGATGGTCGGGCTTTCCCAGCCACAAACACGACACCAACCGTCTGCCAGACGAAACACGCCACGACGAGACCTACAATTTTCGCTTCAAACCCAATTGGGGCTCGGGGCTGCAGATGCTGCAACGCGAGGATAACGCGCCCGGCGATGCCTATCATATCGTCGATGGCTCAACGATCTGCATCGACAATGGGTATCATCCGTGCTGCGTTCTGCCGGGGTACGAGATGTATTATTTCACCATCCTCGGCGGCCTGACGCAGCGCTCATTGGTGCAGTATTTCCAGCCCACCCATGCCTATCAAATCGAAACGATACCGGGCATCAAAGACATGATCGCCAAGTTCAAATGACGTTGGTCACATTGAAAGATGTTCTGACCCCTGCCTATGCGCAAGGCTACGCAGTCGGTGGGTTGGTTACGTTGGGCTGGGAAGACATGCGCGCCTATGTGGCCGCGGCTGAGGCTGAAAACGCCCCCGTCATTCTGCAGGCAGGCCCCAGTTGTCGCGAGCACACGCCTCTGCCGATCTTGGGAAAAATGTTCCGGCATCTGGCCGAAAACGCCTCAATCCCGGTCGTGGCACATCTGGATCATGGCTACACGTTTGAAGAATGCAAGATCGCACTGGAGAGCGGCTTTACATCGCTGATGTTTGACGGCTCCAGAAAGCCGCTTCAGCAGAACATTGACGAAACCGCCGCAATCGCCGAAATGGCGCATGCAGCTGACATCTCCTGCGAGGGAGAGATCGGTTTTGTCGGTTATTCGGGGGGCGAAGGGTCAGCTGGCACTGATCCAAACGAAGCCGCGCAATTCGCGCAGCAAACCGGCGTGGACGCAATGGCAATTTCTGTTGGCAACGTCCACCTACAGCAAGACAAAGAGGGCGGGTTGGACGAGGTTCGCATCGCGGAAATCGACGCTCTGACCCAAGTACCTTTGGTGATCCACGGTGGATCGGGCGTGCCGGTTGAACAACGCAGCAGGTTGGCTCGCGAAACATCAATCTGCAAATTCAACATCGGGACCGAGTTGCGCATGGCCTTTGGCGCGGCCCTACGGCATGCCGTGAACCACGATCCCGACCGGTTCGACCGGGTGGCAATCCTGAAGGAAACGCAAAACCCCGTCGAAGCCGCCGCACGGCTGGTAATCCGTGCCTTTGGTGCCCCGCCAATGCGTTAAGGGGCAGTTGGGCGCGACCTTGTGCTAGGCGTCGCGCTCCATGATCCATTCGACCTCGGGGGCGGGAACAAAGCGCCATTTCCGCAAGGGTCCTGCCATAACATTCAGGTAGTACATCTCGAACCCATACGGGGCCCCGCATGGGTGATGGCCACGCGGAACGCACACGACATCCCCATCGGACACGGCCATTGTTTCATCCAACTGTCCGTCATCGGTATAGACACGTTGTATTCCAAAGCCATTCGACGGGTTCAGCCGGTGGTAATACGTCTCTTCCAGATACGTAATCCGCGGAAAGTCGTCCTCATCGTGGCGATGGCTGGGATAAGAGGACCAGTGGCCATTCGGCGTGAACACTTCGGTCACCAGCAGGCTGTCGGCATAGTCTTCGTTTTCCATGGCAATGTTGTTGATGTGGCGCGTATTCACCCCTTTGCCACGTTCGGTCAGAGTGATGCCATCCGGCCCAATCCGACGCGCCGCGTGATCGCCTTTACCGGGGGCCGAACAAACGGCCATGACGCAATCGGTTTCAGCCACCGCCTGCCACTCGGTTCCGTTCGGAAGGTAAAGACAATGCGGCGGCGTCTTTTCAAACACATCCATCCGATCGCCAAGCACACCCCAATCCTGCCCTGCTCCGTTGATGCGGGCCTTGCCTTCAACCATTACCAGAATGACTTCGCGATCACCTGTTACTTCGGACGCGGTATCCCCGGCGCGCAAGTGGTAAAGCCCAAACCCGACATAGCGCCAGCCCGCATTGGCCGGGGTTATGTCATGTACTTTGCCCCGGGTCCCGAAAGGCTTTTTGAGCAGGTCCGCCATATTGTATTCTCCTTGGTGGGCAGACTTGGCGGCCTGCCCTGTTTTCACTCAGGCAGCCTGACGTGTCTCAAGTGCAGCCAAAGCCTCGGCAAGTTGCGTTTCGGTCCAGCCAAGCGAGACAGCCTCGCGCAAAACATCCGCCTGACTGGCTGGCGCGTTTCCACCAATCGGTGGGTCTGTATCAAGATTGGTCGGGAATGGGTAACCTTCAGCTGTTGCTGCGATAGCTGCATCCAGTTCCAACCCGATCAGAACACCACGCTGCTTCAGCGCGATCAGCGAAGGAAAGACTTTCTGCGACATTTCCCTTCGATCGATGGCCTCCATCGCACGACCGAAGGCTGAAGAGATCTGCAGAAGGTTCGCCATGCGATGGATATCCTTGCTGCGGTTTTCCCCAGCAGCGTGGAACAGGGCGGGGTTAAAAAACACCGCGTCGCCCTTTTCCAACGGCAGCTGAATATAACTGGCTTCAAAATGTTCCCTGTGGGCCGCGTCATGAAACGCCAGATACCCGGGCGGATAAAGCTGAGAAAACGGCAGCAACTTTGTTGGGCCGCTTTCCACCGGCATATCGCAATGCGCGACCGCACCCTGAAGCGTCAGGGTTGCCGTTACAAGATGCGCATGTACTGGGTATTGCGCCGCACCTTCAGCGTTTTGAAAACCCAGGTGATAATCACGGTGCGCCTGTTGCGCCTGACCGCCGGGTCGCACCTGATTTATCTGTGCCGTCACCTGATAGTTGGGCCCCAGCCACGCCTCGCATGCGGCAGCAATCGCCGTGTTTCCGAAGTACAAAGCAAAGCCCTCGGGGTCCCGCAGGCACTGTTTCTGCAACGCGTTCCAAACGCGATCATTCGCCCCGGATGCAGCGAAATGGTCGCCTTCTCCGGCACCGCCGGCACGCTCTTCGGCTATGATCTGTCGAAATACATCCGTCGCGCGGTCGATCACGGTGGTATCCGCAAAAGCGCCCTTGAGTGCGATTACCCCGGCAGATGCGTTCAGGACATGACCCCATTCCGCCAAAAGCCGCCGGCGCGCGTCCCCGTCTTCCAACATCGGACGCAGCGCATCCATGTCGTAGACGGGCACGTTTTTCTCAATAGCAGCAGCATGGGGCACAGTCTGCGCCGTCAGGTTCTGAGAGGTCAGCACCTTGAATTCGTCCAGATCACAGGACTCTCGGTCAAAATATCCGACATATCCAAGTTTCTGACTTACCATGATAATCTCCTTTCTCATGGCGTTGGTGCTGCCCAATAGGACGGGTTGTTAAGCAGTGATTTCCAATCCAGCCTCTCCGCAGACATCGACAATGTGGTCGTAGCCCATTTTGGAATACTCATAGGGCGGTGCCTTGGCTGGGTCTTGCTCAGCTTCGACCACGATCCAACCACTGTAGTCCATCGCCTTCAGCGCGTTCGCCACGGCCTGAAAATCGATGCAGCCGTCGCCGGGTACGGTGAATGCGCCTGCAATCACGGCATCCAGAAAACTGCGATTGTTCTCGCGGGTATCCTGCACCACATCCGGGCGAATGTCCTTGAAATGAACGTGGTGCACGCGGTCGCCCCAACGGTTCAGGGTGGCCAGCACATCGCCTCCGCCAAACAGCAGATGGCCTGTGTCAAAGCACAGCTTCACCTCGGGACCTGACCCTTCCATCAGCCAGTTCACGTCGTCTTCGCTTTCGATGATCGTGCCCATGTGATGGTGATAGGCCATCGGCATGCCCTGATCGGCCATCCACTTGGCCAGTTCGGTGATCTTGGCCGCATAGGCCAGAACCTCGTCCTTGGACAGTTTGGGACGGTCGTTGACCGGCGTTCCGATCTGGCCCTGCACGGTGTTCGAACATTCAGCATAGACGATGCAGGGACTGTTCAGCGCCACGAATTGGTCGACCTGTTCGCGCACGGCGTCGCGTTCGGTGGCAAAGTCATTCACCAGCGACGCGCCCGAGCACCAGCCACCGCAGAGCGCGATGTCATTTGCCTCAAGATAAGCGCGCAGACCTTCGGTATCACCGGGCATGCGCTGGCCACGTTCGACGCCGGTATAGCCGATGTCACGCGACTCTTTCAGCGCCTGCTCCATCGTGTAAGCAGCCGTCAGGTCCGGCAGATCATCATTCTGCCACGCGATCGGAGAAATCCCGATTTTCACGCTCATTTCGTATTTCTTTCCTTGATCGCCAACTCGTAAGCCGCGCGCTTTTCGTTCACTTCGGGGCGGATGCTGACCTCGGGCACTGCAACCTCCCACCACGTGCCGCCATATTCGGTCGAGGGGTAAGGATCGGTGTCGATAACAACCACATACGGCCCCTTGATATCGGCGCGTTTGGCCAGTGCATCCTCGAGCTCGGCAATCGAGCCTACCTTGACCGAGGTCGCTCCCATCGCCGCCGCGTGGGCGGCAAAATCGATATTGGACGGGTTCTCATGCACTGCATGATCCAGCAGGTTGTTAAACTCGGCGCCACCGGTACCCATCTGCAAGCGGTTGATACAGCCAAAACCTCGGTTGTCAGTGATCACCACGGTAAACGAGACACCCATCATCGCGGCCGAGGCCATCTCGGAGTTGGCCATCATATAGGTGCCGTCGCCGGTGAAACAGATCACGTCGCGCTCAGGCTCAGCCATTTTGATGCCCATGGCGCCCGCGATCTCATACCCCATGCAGCTAAAGCCGTATTCCATGTGATACGCGCCGGGGCGCGGGGCTTTCCACAGTTTGTGCAACTCGCCCGGCATGGTGCCCGCAGCGCACATCACCACCGTATCGTTATGCGAGGCGCGCTGGACCGCGCCCACAACCTGCATGTCCGTCGGCAACGCATTCCCGTCGCCCGGCGCATCGGTCAGCTTATCAACCTTGCCATACCAATCGGCCTTGAGCGTGTCCGACACCGGATCGGCGCGATAACCTTGCAAAGCCGCGCCCAGCTCGTCCAGACCAACGCGGGCGTCGGACTGCAACGGCATCGCGCCGTGTTTCTCGGCGTCATAGGCGTTGGTGTTCAGACAAACGATCTCACGCTCGGGGTTTGAGAACAGGCCCCATGACCCCGTGGTGAAATCCTGCAGCCGCGTACCGACTGCCAAAACAAGATCGGCCTCGGCGCAAGTTGCGTTTGCCGGCTCGCACCCGGTGACACCAACGGGCCCGAGGTTCAACGGATGATCCCAGGCCAAGGCTGACTTGCCCGCCTGCGTTTCGGTGATCGGAAGGTTGTGCATTTCCGCGAAGCTTTGAAGCGCGCCTGTCGCGTCGGAATAATGCACACCACCCCCGGCAATGATCACGGGGCGTTTCGCGGACTTTATCGCCGCGACAGCGCGGGCCAGTTCCCCTTCATCTGGGCGGATACGTCGCTGATACCAGACACGGGGTTCAAAAAAGCTTTCGGGATAGTCGTAAGCCTCGGCTTGTACATCCTGACAAAAGGCCAGCGTCACCGGACCGCAATCGGCCGGGTCGGTCATCGTACGAAACGCGCGCGGCAGCGCAGTCAGCAGATGTTCGGGCCGCGTGATGCGATCAAAGTAACGGCTGACCGGACGAAAACAGTCATTCGCGCTGATCGTACCGTCGCCAAAGCTTTCGGTCTGTTGCAACACAGGGTCTGGGCCGCGGGTGGCAAACACGTCACCAGGTAGAAAAAGAACTGGCAAACGGTTCACATGAGCAAGCGCGGCTGCTGTCACCATATTTGTCGCCCCAGGTCCGATCGACGACGTCACAGCCATGGCCCGTGTGCGACGCATCTGCTTGGAATACGCAATCGCACAATGCGCCATGGTCTGTTCGTTATGCCCCCGATACGTGGGCAAGCTGTCCTTGACAGCGTGCAAAGCCTCGCCCAGCGCGGCCACGTTGCCGTGACCGAAGATGGCCCAAACACCCGCGATAAAGGGCTCTCCGGCTTCGTTCATCTGCGCACCAAGATAGCGCACCAATGCCTGTGCCGCAGTCAGTCGGATTGTCTTGCTCATTCGTGTTTCCTTTCAACACAAGGCCTTGAACGGCGTTCCGTTGAATTCCAGTTTTTCCAATAAGTATGACAGTGTCGCGTCAAACGGTTCCGCCAAGCGATCCTTCCAGCTCGGCCAGTTCCTGACCACCTGCCATGAGATCTTGCAGTTCTTCGGGCGAAATCTCACCACGCTTGGCTGTGCCCAGCGTCTGGCCCCTGTTCAAAACGGTAAAGCGATCCCCGACAGCCAGTGCGTGGCGCACGTTGTGACTGATAAAGACAACGCCCACGCCCTGACTTCGCACTTTGTCGATGGTCGCCAAAACGTTTGACGTCTGACGGACACCCAGCGCCGAGGTCGGCTCATCCAGGATCAGAATCTTTGCACCGAAATGCACCGCTCGAGCAATAGCGACAGTCTGACGTTCGCCACCTGACAGGGTACCCACGGCCTGATCGGGACCACGCAGATTGATGCCCATCTTACGCATCTCTTCCATCGTGATCTCGTCGGCTAGTTTCTTGTCGAAGAAATTGATACCCGCGACCTTCTTCGTCGGTTCATTCCCCATAAAGAAGTTTCGGCTGACGCTCATCAGCGGGATCATCGCCAGATGCTGGTGTACTGTCGCGATCCCCGCTGCGATCGCATCGCGCGGGTCCTCGAAATGCATCGGCTTGTCTTCAAAGAATATCTCGCCCGCCGTTGGCTTGTGAACGCCGGACATGGTTTTGATAAAGGTCGATTTACCCGCGCCATTGTCGCCCAAAAGGCAATGGCACTCACCCGGTTTCAGGTCAAAGCTGACCCCGGCCAGGGCGATCACCGAACCAAAGTGTTTCTGGATGTCGACCATCCGTATAATGGGCGCGCTCTGGTCAGAGTCACCGTGATGGAACTTGGTATCTTCGGTCATCTCAGCGTTCTCCTGTGATGATACGACGGATGTAGGTGTTGAGGATCACCGCCCCCAGCAGGATCACACCCAGGAACACCCGGAACAAAGAGCTTTCGACCCCTGCAAAGAACAGCCCCTGTTGCACCACGCCAAAGATCAGTGCCCCCAGTGCAGCCCCCAGGACCGAGCCGTAGCCGCCCGTCAGAAGCGCCCCGCCAATCACCACGGCAATGATCGCTTCAAATTCCTTGAGCAACCCGCGATCCGCCCCGGCCGAGCCGAACTCCATCACCTGACAGGTGGCGAAAACGGTCGCGCAGAAAGCGGTGAACATAAACATCAGGATTTTGACGCGGTTCACCGGAACACCCGAATTTCGCGCGGCCTCGGCGTCACCTCCAGCGGCAAAAATCCAGTTTCCGAATTTGGTTTTGGTCAATAAAACATGGCCAAAGATTATGATGATTGCCGCCCAGATCAGCAACATCGGGATACCGTCGACGACGGGTTGCCCGGCGCGCGTGCCGCGCTCAAACGTTTCGATAAGCCCGTTGTCGCCCAGCCAGACAAAGAATCCCTGCCCGACTTTGCCACCAAAGACCGAAGCAAGCCAATCCCCTTCAGCCGCGTCGCGAATGCCACCGATAATCGTTTTACGCTCGATCGTTTGGGGCAGATAGATTGTGAAACCGCGCAGAATGAACAGAAAAGCCAGCGTCACAATGAAACTGGGCAAACCTGTTCGCACGACGATATACCCGTTCACGGCGCCAATTGAGACACAAAGCGCAAAGGTCACAATGATTGCCATCCAAACTGGCCAGCTCAGCGTGACCGAAAAGATCGCGATCATCATTCCAGCAAAGCCGATCATTGACCCCACAGACAGGTCAAATTCACCCGCGATCATCAGCAGGCAGGCCCCAACGGCGATAATCATGAACTGGGCCGAAACGATCGACCAGTTCATCACACCCTGAGAGGTAAACATGCCGCTGTCGAAGGCAAACAATAGGAAAAAGGTGAACACGGCCACAGTACCGACCATCCCGCCCAATTCCGGACGGATCAAAGCCCTGCGCAGTGGCGAGATCTCTTTGATTCGTTCGTCGCCACCGGCTGCGGTTTGCGCTGATTCAGCCATTGTTGCCTCCCCTCGCGCGTTACAGAATGTTTAGAACTTGATGAGGGGCGGGCGCGCATCCGGCGCCCGCGCCAAAGTGAAGATCAGCGGTATTCGCCCGCGAATTCTTCGATCTTCTCCAACCCGTCAGCCGTCACGAAACCGGGGCCCGAGTTGATGTTGTTGCCCGGCAGCACGCCGTAGCGGTGGAAGTTAGCCATGACGACAACCGGCAGATAGGCCTGCAGGAAGGGCTGCTGGTCGATGCCCCACTGGATCACACCGCTTTTGATGCCTTTGACGATCTCACCACCCAGATCGAAGGTACCGAAATAGATGTCGCCAGCCATGCCGTTTTCTTCCAGCGCCAGAATGGTCGGATCAGCCGAGGTCGGGCCAAGCGTCAGAACAGCATCCGTGTCGGGGTTTGCGGATAGATACGCCAGAACGCGGTTCTTGATTTCCGCGGGGTCCTGACCGGCGTCGATCATCTGCTCGCCCAGTTCAATGCCCAGACCGTCTGCAAAACCCTGGCACCGCTCTTGGCTGGAAGGTTGCACGATGTAGTGGTTCACGCACAGGAACGACCCGATGCCATCACCTTTTGCACGCAGCCCCGCCGCATAACCGGCATCATATTCCGGCTGGCCAACATACATCAGCGCGCCGACTTCACGGGCCTTTTCAGGCGTACCGGTGTTCATGATGATCACGTCGATGCCGGAATCCACGGCAGCACGGATCGGGCCTTCCAGAATGTCCGGATCTGCCAGCGTCGTGATGATGCCGTTTGGCCCAGACGCGGCGGCCTGATCGATGATCCGCGCCATGTCAGCCAGGTCGCCGGTGGGCGGGTTACGGTATTCCACCTCGACGCCCATTTGCTCACCGGCAAGGGCAATGCCGTTCTTGATGGTGTTCCACCAGCTGTCACTGTCAGGGGCGTGGCTGACCAGAATGTATTTCTCGCCTTCCGCGGCCGCGCCGGTGGCACCGGCAAGCGCGACTGCACTGGCCATCAGTACCCCTTTAACGAACATTTTCATTTCCATTCCTCCCAATAGAACAGTCAAACTTTTTGCCGGGATTCGCCCGACCATTCGGCTAAACCGAATCTCCTCTGTCCCGGTCAGAAACCGGGCTGCCTTCAGTTTCCGGATATCCGATCATTTTGCAACCGGTTTCAAAAAACTTCCTCCAACGCGACCGGCCTGCCGGACTTGGCAGAGAGGGTCGCAGCTTCGGCCATGGCCAGTGCAGCAACACCGTCTTCAAGCGAGACAGGCATGTCTGTTCCCCCATGCAAAGCCTGCACAAAAGCATCCCATTCAGCGCGGTAGGCAGGCATGTATCGCTCGAGGAAAAAATATGTGGGCTTTGCGCCAATCACGCCGTCAGCCGTGGATTTTACCACGGTGTTTTCAAGCACGTTATGTGCCTGCAAAAGCCCATCGGACCCTAACAACTCAACCCGTTGATCATAGCCATAAGCCGCACGTCTTGAATTCTTGATAACCGCCAAGCTACCATCTTCGTAAGTCATTGTGGTTACAGCGGTATCAACGTCTCCGGCCTGTCCGATTTCCGGGTCCACGACAGAGGATCCTACGGCAGAGATCGTGACCGGAACGCGTCCAGTCAGGTAGTTGGCCATGTCAAAGTCATGGATCATCATATCGCGGAACAAACCACCAGAGACTTTCACGTAACTAACCGGTGGTGGTGCCGGGTCGAACGACGTAATCGACAAAAGTTCTGCCTTGCCGATTTCACCCTTGTCATACGCATTCTTCAGTGCCGAAAACCCGGGGTCAAAGCGGCGATTAAAACCGATCATCACAGGTTTCCCATTCGCCGCAGCAGCCTTTTGGCACGCAATCGCCCTGTTGAGGTCAAGGTCTACCGGTTTTTCGCACAAAACCGCTTTTCCCGCCTGTGTAGCGGATTCGATCAAATCAGAATGGGTATCAGTGGGTGTCGCAATAAGAACGGCGTCAATCGAAGAATCAGCAATAATCTCTTCGGAATTCATTACCTGAGCCCCGAATTCATCAGCCAACGCCTTGGCCGCATCGGGAACTGCATCCGAAATTGCCGTCAGTTCGGTCTGTGGGTGCGCAGAAATGGTATTGGCATGCACACGGCCAATTCGCCCTGCCCCCAGCAATCCGATCTTGAGCATGCCGTTCTCCCGAATCCAGTCTTCCCAGATACAATGTTTGCTATTGCAACCGGTTGCAAGAATTTTTTCAACGGCTTCCAAAATTTGCGCTTATCCGCAGACTTGCATTGATAAAGGTCGGCTTTTCCATCCCGGGACCGGTCGTTACAGCACCTTCTTCCCGCGTTGCCCCGGTCTGAAACGGCCTAAGTGGATCAGCCAATCTAGCGCCCTGAAATATCAAGTGATTCTCTGCAAAGTTCGGGCTGACAGCAACTGGAATTACGCTAGACACAACGGAAGAAAATGTTATTTAACAAGTTCTTACACACCAAACATCCGAATATCGCGATTTTTCAGCGGATTTGTGCCATAATACCCCATTGTTTGTGGGGTGTTGTTACTATGTTTGATTTTGGGTCCGTCTCTGGTGGCGGGTCAAAGTTCAGTCTAGGTGGATTCAACTTTGGCGATTTTGGTGTTTCATCGTGGTTTGGCCAACTTGTGGACAACCCGGTGCTTCTTGTGGCCGTACTGATAGGGCTCTACTGCCTTGGCCGCTTGGTGTTTATCAAGTGAGATGCGGCGCGGCTGAAGCCGTCACCTGACCGGCTGCGCATTCGACAACCGATAGTTTTAAGCTGACAGCATGCAGGCTGTCGGCCCTTTGGGGTTGTTCAAACAATCTCGACTTGAATGATATGGCGATCCCGGAAGGACTCGAACCCTCAACCTGCTGATTAGAAGTCAGCTGCTCTATCCAGTTGAGCTACGGGACCGCTGCGCCCTTCTTGCTGTTTTTACGACCGGGGTTCAAGGGCCAAGCGCATGAATGCGCTGTTGGGATCCGGGTCGTATCCGAAGATTGGACCGCAATAGGAATACCCAAGGGCTTCGTACAGCTTTCGCGCCGCGTCATATTCCGGCAGGTGATCTGCGCCAGTTTCAAGAACCAGCGCAGATGCGCCGTCCTCTCGCGCGACATCCGCCAGGAAATCCATCATGGTTCGCGCCAAACCGCGACCGCGTTCACGAGCCAACACATGCACAGATTTCACCTCGACAGTTCCATCCGGCAACGTTTTAAGAGCCCCGCACCCGACGGGTCGGTCACCGTCATACATGGCCCAGAACCGCATGGACGCGCCCGCCAGGCCGGCCGCATCCATCGTATGATTGCTTTCAGCAGGGCCCGCCGTTTCGCTGTGGGCAAAATGCGCCTCAACCACCGGACGCAATTCGTCCGATGTTGGGTCTGCTCTTCGAATTTCGATCATTCAGTGTGTCCAGGGTGCCCGGCGATCAGTGGCAAAATTCTCGCCATAGCCTCGGGCACGCAGGTTTGGCTTGCGCTTGTGCGGTTCGCTGACTTGCGCATCTATGCCGTTGTCCTTCGCGTAATCCAGCGCCTCTTCCTTGGTATCGAACTTCAGGCGCACCTGAGTCTGCGTGTCACTGGAAGAAGTCCAGCCCATCAATGGATCAACCTCGCGCGCCGATGCAGGAGCATATTCCAGAACCCAGTACCGTGTCTTTGCCATACCCGAGGTCATGGCGTTCCGTGAAGGCTGGTAAATCCGTGCGCGCATGTCGCCTCTCCGTACTCACTTGGCTGAGGGTGTTTATGCGTCAGACGCGCGGTGCGGACAAGTCCGCAATTGTCGCAATTTCGTGCAATGGAAATGCCCCCTTGAACAAGAACAAAAACAGACCAAAATCAGGCGCGAAAGGAATCCCTCCCTTATGGCCTATGCTCATTCCGACAAGACCCAGCTGACTGCCGAAGACGTCCGCGCCCGCCTGAAACTGGAAGGCGGCAAGGCATTTGTCATGCATACCGATTTTTCCCCCGCAGGGGATCAGCCAACGGCCATCAAGGAACTGGCAGGCGGCGTTCAGGACGGCGAGCGGGATCAGGTTCTGCTGGGCGCGACCGGCACGGGCAAGACCTTCACCATGGCCAAGGTGATCGAGGAAACCCAGCGCCCCGCCATCATCCTTGCGCCCAACAAAACGCTGGCCGCGCAGCTCTATGGTGAGTTCAAGGGGTTCTTCCCCGAGAACTCGGTCGAATATTTTGTCAGCTACTATGACTATTACCAGCCCGAGGCCTATGTGCCGCGGTCGGACACGTATATCGAGAAAGAATCCCAGATCAACGAACAGATCGACCGGATGCGCCACTCGGCCACGCGGGCTCTGCTGGAGCGCGACGATGTGATCATCGTCGCCTCGGTGTCGTGCATCTACGGTATCGGCTCGGTCGAGACCTACGGGGCGATGACCCAGGATTTGAAGGTGGGCAGTGACTATGACCAGCGGCAAGTGATGGCGGATCTGGTCGCCCAGCAATATCGCCGCAATGATCAGGCGTTTCAGCGTGGGTCATTCCGGGTACGTGGCGATTCACTGGAAATCTGGCCTGCCCACCTTGAGGACCGCGCCTGGAAGCTGTCTTTCTTCGGTGAGGAACTGGAACAGATCACCGAATTCGATCCGCTGACGGGTGAGAAAACTGATACGATGGAGCAAATCCGGGTCTACGCAAACTCGCACTACGTGACGCCCAAGCCCACGATGCAGCAGGCGATCATCGGCATCAAAAAAGAACTCCGCATCCGGCTGGACCAACTGGTCGGCGAAGGCAAACTGCTGGAGGCGCAGCGTCTGGAACAGCGCACCAATTTCGATCTGGAGATGCTCGAGGCCACCGGCGTCTGCAACGGGATTGAAAACTACTCGCGCTATCTGACCGGCCGCGCACCGGGCGAACCACCCCCAACCCTGTTCGAATTCATCCCTGACAACGCCATTGTCTTTGCCGACGAATCTCACGTCTCGGTCCCGCAGATCGGCGGCATGTACCGGGGCGACTATCGGCGCAAATTCACGCTGGCCGAACATGGCTTCCGCCTGCCGTCCTGCATGGACAACCGCCCCCTGAAGTTCGAAGAATGGGACGCCATGCGCCCGCAATCCGTCTTTGTCTCAGCCACCCCGGCGGCGTGGGAGCTGGACCAATCGGGTGGCGTTTTCACCGAGCAGGTCATCCGCCCTACCGGACTGCTGGACCCCGAGGTCGAAATCCGCCCCGTCTCGATGCAGGTAGACGACCTGCTGGACGAGGTACGCAAGGTGGCCGCTGATGGTTTCCGCACGTTGGTCACGACCCTGACCAAACGCATGGCCGAGGATCTGACCGAATACCTGCACGAACAGGGCATCAAAGTCCGCTACATGCACTCTGATATCGACACGATCGAACGGATCGAAATCCTGCGCGACCTGCGGCTGGGCGCGTTTGACGTGCTGGTCGGCATCAACCTGCTGCGAGAGGGGCTCGACATCCCCGAATGCGGGCTGGTCGCCATTCTGGATGCGGATAAGGAAGGGTTCCTTCGGTCCGAGACCTCTCTGGTCCAGACCATCGGCCGCGCGGCGCGGAACGCCGAGGGCCGGGTGATCATGTATGCCGACAAGATCACCGGCTCGATGGAACGCGCGCTGAATGAGACCAACCGCCGCCGCGCCAAACAGATCGCCTATAACGAGGAACACGGCATCACGCCCGAGACGGTGAAGAAGAATGTCGAGGACGTTCTGGCCGGTCTCTACGAAGGCGACGTCGACATGAACCGCGTCACCGCCACCATCGACAAACCGATGCACGGCGCGAACCTTGAGGCGCATCTGGACGGCCTGCGCGAGCAAATGCGCAAAGCTGCCGAGAATCTGGAATTCGAAGAGGCCGCCAACATCCGCGATGAGATCAAACGTCTGGAAGCGGTCGACCTTGCCGTCGCCGACGACCCCATGGCGCGTCAATGGGCGGTCGAGAAAGCGTCCGAGGATGCGTTGAAATCGCGCGGACGGTCAACGGCGGGCAGGCCGGGGCAACGTGGTGGGAATGTGAAGCGGAGGAAGAGGTAGAATTGAAAAAATGGTCTGAAAAAGACATTTTGGATGCGGACGAAAAAATGAGCGAAGTTGGCGTGCCATTTCACTGTCGAGCAGAGAGTGCTGGGAAAATGATTTTTGGCCCGGTCTACGGAAACTTCACCACGGAACTAGGACAAGAAATAGCTTCCGATTATAGAAAACTGTTTCCCGAATATTCGCTGAGTTGGCCGGGAATGGGTACCGGGTTTATCAATTCCTTGGATAGAGTCAAAAAAGTTGCGCTACCTATTCCATTTGGCACAGTTACCTTTAAACCTCATAGTATTTGCGGCTTCCATTCCGAACAGGAGTTGCGGGACTTTTGTCGCAATCGGGACGATATCTTTAATCATGTTTCGGCTCAATCCATAGTGGTTCTACTAGCCAACAACGTACAACCTTCAGCAATTAAATCCGACACCGCTCGCTTTTTTTGGCAGAAAAGCAACTCGTACTTGAATTCGATTTCCGACAATTTGTCGCGATCTTATTTTGTTGGGTTCTCCAATTCTGAAACTTGGTTAACGTTTGAGCTGGCGGCTAAGGCAGTCATGCTTGAAAACGGCTTTCCCAAAGAACATTTGAGGAAAAAGATTGGTCACGACCAAGAAAAGCTCTTGAATGAACTAGAGAAATTTTTCCCCAAAGACATTCTTAAAGAGGTCAAAAATATCGTATCTGTTCTTCCAGATTACACATCTAGCAGGTTTGATCCAAATGAGAGTTCAAGAATTGACGTGATTACCCAAGCCAGCGCTTCACAACTTGGAGTCGCGCTTTGTGCTGAGCTTCTCCCTAGCAAATTAGACGGATTGTCAGCTTTTGGCTAGCATTCGTAGAATGGGTTTTCGACCGAGCAAACTGGAAGCATCCAAAAGCATGGTGGGATAATACCTCATCCGACACACCCTACACTTCTTACTTGCAGCAAGCGTAGGATAGGTTTCCAACCCATCACCCGGCGGTGGCCAAACGCATGATGGGGTAAAACCCCATCCTACACCGCCCCAAAAAGGGCGGGGAAACCCCCGCCCTTTAACTCACCCCTTATCCCAATGGGCAATCACATCATACCCAACCGGTGTCGGTGGGCCTTCCATGAATTCGGCGAAATGGCCCCACAGCTCGGCCACTTTGGGCGCGTTCGCGTCCGAGGTCGCCTCGCTCTCGACCACCGAGATCACATAGCCCGAGCCGTCTTCGTTCATCACGTTGGTAAAGCTGTGCATGCCAGGCATGCCCATGATTTCTGACTTCAACGCGTTCATTTTCGCCGTCGCGGCCTCGCGCGTGCCTGGCTTCATTTTGAATTGAGTAATACGTGCAAACATGACTTTCCTCCCTCGTCTGGCGAAATTGCCGTGGGGCGCGATCAAAAAAATCCCGCCGCGCACAAGGTAGCATGGCGGTCGATAATCTCGTATTGATACTTATGAATTCGGCGCATTTTCAACCACGCGCCTCACCCGGGCATGCTAACCAACACCCCAAGGTTGCAGGTCCGCCGTGTACCCTAGACTCCCAACTCCGCCCTTGCCTTCTTGGTCAGCTTGGACACCACCAAATCATAGGACGTTGCGATATGCTCGCGCAGCGAGGCGTCGCTCATCCCGCGTTCTTCGTAGACCTGAAGCCACTTCATCCCCCGCGAAGCCAGATAGGGCGCAGGGCGGATGCCGGGCTCATCGCTTAGCACTTCAAACGCCAGATCGGTGGCCTTGAAGGTGAACGCATCCTCGCCGTTGTTCCAACCGCAAATCGCAAAGACCTTGCCACCCACTTTCCACACGTCCGCATTGCCCCACTGCACAACATGCGTTGTAGCCTTGAGCGATGCGCAGAAGGTGTTGAACTCATCCCGGCTCATTTGATGGGCTCGCCCTCAAAGGTCTGACAGAACCAGCGTCAGGGGCGCAGAAACTTGGCGTCGCCAACTTCGCGCGCCGCAGGTTGTGCAATAGCCGGGGATGCGCTGGCCTGCGGCTGGGAAACACGTGAGGACCGGTCGCACGCAATACCGTCGCCATCGGGATCGTTGCGCAGGTGATAGCCGGGTTGCCCGTCGTAATATGGCCCCGGTATGATCTTTGTCGCGGCCTCGCACCCGGTCATGGCGATCAGGTGCAACAACGCCTCTTCCTGTTCAAACTCAGAAGTGCGGATATAAACACTCATCGCGATCGCCGCCGTTGTGACCGGCAACATCAGGATCATGAAAAAGATACGAAACGGAGATAACGCCCGCCTGCGCGTGGCATCCGCACGGCGGCGTCGGGTTGGCGCCGTCGGGTCGGTGAAAACCGGGCGCGAATTGGATTCTTGAGGCGGCATACCTCTGTAGTATACACGTATTGAGACGAATCCGAGGCTTTTTCATCGATCTGACCGAAACCACGCATTTGTGAATTAAACCCCTGCAAAAGCGCGCATTTGTGGCCTGCAGAAGCTAAGGTTCAAAAACGCCAACGACCCCCTACTGGACACATAAAATGGCCAAGGCAGATCCCTTCCGGACAGCAGACGATTTAGCGCGCCGCCTTGCCCGAGAGCTAATGGATTCGGCAACGTTCGCGGCCTTGGCGGTTCTGCGCGAAGGCACTCAGGGGCCGTCGATTTCACGGATCGCGCTGGCTATAGATCCGGATCGGCGGCCGATGACCTTGATCTCATCCCTCTCGGATCATACCCGCGCGCTGCACGCCAACCCCGTCTGCGCGCTGTTAATCGGTGAACCCGGCGAAACCGGAGACCCACTAACCCATCCCCGGCTAACGTTGCACGCGCGGGCAGAGTTTGTCCCGCGCGCGACAACTGAACACGACAGGCTTCGAAGCCACTACCTTGAACTGCGACCCAAAGCGAAGCTGTATGTTGACTTCGCCGATTTCAGCTTTGTGCGGTTCTCCGTTACTGACGGCCTTCTCAACGGCGGCTTTGGGAAGGCATGGCGCCTGAGCCCCGAAGACCTTGATCTGACTTAACGAACGACGTGCACTGCGCAAGCAGCGTGGCGAACCACGTGGTTAGCCGTAGAGCCCAGCAGCAGGTCCTGCATTCCGGGCCGATGCGATGCCATTATGATCAGATCGGGTTTATGTTCCTGCGCCCAATCCAGAATCGTACGCCCCGAGTGGCCCTCGATCACAACGCCCTTGGCATTGGGCAACTTGGCCGCCAAGTCATCCAGTTCCGTCTGCAGCGCCCTGCGCGCTTCAGTCAGATACTCAGGCGGCATGTAGGAAATGGCGTAGTTCGGAATATGTTCGACCACATGCAACAGTGTCACCTGAGCATCGGGTGTGGCGAGAACATCGGCGAGTTTCATGGGGCCGGAAATATCCCGCTCGGCATCAAAGGAAATTGGGACCAGAATGTTGTGATACATGATGCACACCTCCGTTTCATTCCACGGAAAAATGCGTCTTTTCAGTTTGGCTTACTTTGATTCAGGTCACGATCCGCCAAAACTTTCTGCGACATCATACATGACCGGCTCAAAGCTTTTGCAAAGCTCATTGATCTTTCGGTTTCGGTCGCGCATTTCGGGTGTGCGCAACATGGCCAGAAAATCCTCGCGCCGCTCCCATTGTGAGTAATTGGCGATCCGGGTCTGAGCGTCGTTCACATGCAGACCAGCGGCGATGAAACCGGGCTGCTTCGAGATAAACTCGGAATAGGCATCGGTGAGGGCTTCCAACAAATCCTGACACGTACCCGGTGTCATTTCGAAGGTGGTAATAACGGTTTGGATGCTGGCGTTTTTGACAATCTTAGGCATCTGGAATCTCCCTTGTATGCATTAAACTTAACACAGGATTGGAAAAGGTCTTGGGTTTCGTTGCCCGCACAGGAATTTTGCAGGTTCAGAGAAAAGAAGAGTTACTAACGATCCGTTAACCATGCTGGTCGATGCTGCCCGCATGTTTCGCGTTGTTTACCTTTTGGTATTATTTTTGATGGCCGCCCCGGCTTGGTCAGGCGCTTGGTTGCGCGAAAAGGGTTCGGCTTTTACCGCAGCCTCCGCGACCGCCTTTAAGGATGGCGATTATGGCTACGATTACAAATCGTCGGTTTATGCTGAATGGGGCCTGAAAGACGACCTGACATTAGGGTTCGACTTTGAAGAAAACCGGGATCTATATGGCCATGCCACTGCATTTATGCGCGTACCAATCGTAGATCTTCAAAACCAAGGTCGTTTCGCAGCGCAGTTCGGTGCGGGGGTGCACCACAGATACCATGGTGCTTGGGCGCTGTACAAAGCAACGCTGTCTTATGGCAAAGGATTTCAATCCGGTTGGGGCAGCGGCTGGTTGGCTGTCGACACAACGCTCGAGTATCGAACCCATGACGCACTCTATCGAAAGCTGGACCTGACCGCAGGGCTGTCTGCGCCGCGCCTTGTGAACCCGCTCGTGCAGATAGAAACCTCTTATCGCAGCGGAGACCCGCTGTATTGGCGCATACGCCCCTCGATCCTCATCCGAAAACCAGGAAAGCCCACGACTTGGGTGATTGGTCTCGAACGAAACGATGCCCGTAGCAACACGGGCATCAGGTTGGCTATTTGGGGCGAATACTGAGTTAAACCTCAGCGATCCATTCGGGTAATCGCGGATACCTCTCCCCGAACGGCCTGAGGCCAGCGTAGTTGGATAGCGTCGCCGTTGGATCCGCGCTCCAGATCAACGTATGGCGTTGCGTAGACAGTCGCCCCGAAAGCATTCTTAAGCGGCCCCAAAACCGTTACCGCATCAGCACCACGGGTTTTTCCGACGAACGGCAACCGACTATTCGCAGAGATCGTCCAGACTTGAGCAACCGAGTTCTGTGTATGCCTTAACCGCAATGGACTTTCGACCTTTGTCGTGACCCCGTGGAACGTATTGTTCTGGAAAGTTACATTCATATGGGCGTTTTTGTTCAGGCTTGCAAAACTTGTATCGACCCGTTCCGCGCGATCAATGCTGCCGTTGGTCGAACGGAATTTGTTTCCAGTTACCACGACACCATTCAGAAAATGGCCCCCGCCGTGAGGGCGAATGACAATCGAACTGAACCACGGGGCAACCTCGCTCGAGTAGAAAATGTTGTCGGTAATGCTCATGGCGCTGAATGAAAAACCGGCCGTGTAGACAGGGTTGGCATCTCGTTCATTTGTCCACTGCACAAAGCAATTGTCGACGTAATTTTCGGAAATGGTCGAGCTGTTATACGTCCCGATCATCACCAGGCCCGCACTGCGCACGCCCTGCGGAATGCTGTCGCCCTGAAAGAAATGGTTCCCCAACACCAGATTGTTCGTGCCACCCAATACCGCAAAATGCAAAAACCTGACAGCCCGGTTGTGCCGCAACTTGACGTCGTTAGCTGTTGCATTCAACGCAATCGACTTTCGATCAGACACGTTGAACGACTCTTCGGTGGACAAAAACTGGCAATTGTCGATCAGCATCCCCTGACAGCCTGTGCCCGTGGACGTGATCCCCCGATCCTTCGGACGGCTGATAAAGCAGTTTGAGATTGCAAAGGTGCTGCCAGACGGAGCCAGACGGATCGCGCTGCAACGGCCATTACACTGGAATTCAATCTCTTCCATTCCGAATTTGCGCAATGTGCTGAACCCGCTGAAATCCAACAGATACTTAAAGGACGCGAACGTGAATGTCTGCGTGCCCGATGCGTCATAGATCGGCGCATTCAGCGTTATTTCACCAGCACCGACATTCTTGGAGCGCACGTATATTTCGCGTCCCACGCCACTTCCCTGCACAAGCGATCCCACCGGAATATTGGCGACATTTGCCACATTCGTTAGCCGCGTCGGGTCGTTTGGATTATAGGTCGCGACTGAAGTAAACGTCTCGGTATCCCAAGCGGCGTTGCTTTTGACATCGAATTGACCGTTGCGAATGATCCGCCGCGTTGAAAAGCCGGTTTGTCTATTCGGAACAGCCGCTGCCATATCAATCGGCGCGTTAACCGAAATTTTGCGCCCGCCCATGTCCAGCGATTCATGATCCGAATTGTTCAGCAGCGCCTGGAACGCTTTCTTGAACGCCAGCTCTTCGTCTCCAAAGGCTGTAATGTAAGCCGGCAAATCAAAGTTTTTCGTCAAAAGCAGCATCTTGTCGTCAGGCATGGTCAGGGTGCCCTCGAACTCGATTTCAGAAGATATCGTGGTGTTTTGTGTCAATCGGTAAACACCTTCAGATACAAAGACACGGCGGCCGCCAGCAGCTTGATCCGCTGCTTCGAACGCATCTGTATCGTCCGCCACGCCATCTCCGACCGCGCCGAAATCGCGAACGTCCACAAGGCTGATCATGTCGCGCAGAAAGACGCCGGTCACATCCGCGATCTCGATATCATCAACGCGCACAACCGATCCATTGGCACCAACAAGGTCCAATCCGAAATGGCCGTATAACGCAGCAACGCCCCACGGCATATCCACACCCTGGCGCTGACCCGCGCCAACAATCGCCGTAACTTCGTGAACGTTGCCATACCCCGAAAGCTGCACCGCAGGGCCTTGTTCAACAACGCCATCAATATGGGTGTCACCTGCCCCACCAGCCCATGCTGCGATCCTGACTTCAGGCAACGGACCGCTAATCGCCTTGACGCGAGCTTTGATCTGCAAATAGCACCCCGGCTGCAACGGAGTTTGCCCCATATAGCGCAGCCTTTGCGTCGGGCTGATCTTTAGTATTTCGAGACAGCCGCCAAAATCCGCATCGGCGGGAACAAACACCCCGTTGCCAGACCCGGCATAAGTCGGTGAACCCGGTGTTCCATCGCCACTGGACCAAACGTTCAAGCCATTTGCGAAAGAAGGCGGCATAAACACGATACCGTCTGTGATTGCCTTGTTCATCAAAATCCCTTTCCCAATTGCGCGGCGTTCGAACACCATGCGCGTGAACCCAGTGCCCGAGGGTGCCCCGAGCGCAAAAGTCTGAGTATCCGAAAGGAATTAACTGCCGGTCATACCGCCGTGACGGTGGTGTTGCGTCAGGCTGCGGGGTCCGAATTGGCCAGAAGCTGCACGCCGTTGATTTTCCAGCCGCTTTCAAGCTGTACCATCTGGTAGTCCAGAATATGGACCTGTCCGTCGCTATCGACGATCATGACCTTCTGCCACAGGGCACCGTCAATCTCGCGCAGATCCAAGAACCTAACTTCTGACGGGCGCCAGACCATGGGATACCCGCGGCGCACCATCACACCGAAATTGTCGGGCGTTTGGAAAAGCCGCTGAATGTTCGGGCTGGCAAAGGTAAAGGCCGTTGCGAAATCGTCCGCTTTGAACGCCTGTATCTGCGCCGCGATATTTGCCTCAATCTCATCGCTCTGTGCGAACACAGCCGAGGTCAGGCCAAAACTCAAAGACAAAGCAAGTAAGAAACGACGCATGGGGCTACCTCCTGAAACAAGGGTAGCCCCATGCGGAAACAGGTCAAATCAGACCAGCTCTCCGGCCAGTGCCTTATCAATCAGCGCGATCGTTTCCGGCACACCATAAAGCGCGATGAAGCCACCAAAGCGCGGCCCTTGTGAGGCCCCCAACAACACCTCGTAAAGCGCCGTGAACCAGCCCCGCATGGGGTCAAAGCGTTCACGACCAATGGAATAGACCACCGATTGCAGCGCCTCGTCCTCGATCGGACCGTCATAGGCCTCAAGCGCGGCTTTCAACGCTTCAAGCGCCTCTCGCTCCTGTTCGCTCGGTGCACGGTGCTTCCTTGTTGGTTTGACGAAATCGTTGAAGTATCGCACCGCGAAGCCTGCGGCCTGATCCAGATCGGGATGCGTTTCTGACGTCGCATCTGGCGCATAACGACGAATGAAGCCCCAAAGCGCCTCTTTGTCTTCGGCACCTGATACTGAGGCCAAATTCAGCAGCATTGCGAACGGCACCATCAAGGTCGACTTGGGGACATCCCCACCGTGAATATGCCAGACCGGATTGTTCAATTGCGCTTTCAACTCTTGATCCGGATACGCGCGCAGTTGTTGATGATACTCGTCAACCGCTTTCGGGATCACGTCAAAATACAAACGCTTTGCCGTTTTGGGCTTTTGGTACATGAAATATGACAAGCTCTCGGGCGCGGCATAAGTCAGCCACTCTTCCATCGACAACCCATTGCCCTTGGATTTCGAGATCTTCTGCCCCTGCTCATCATTGAACAGCTCATAACTCAGGGACTCGGGCGGCTGTTTGCCCAGCGCCCGGCAGATCTTGGACGACTGCGTGACCGAGTCGATCAGGTCCTTGCCTGACATCTCATAATCCACGCCCAAGGCGGCCCAGCGCATCGCCCAGTCAGGCTTCCACTGCATCTTGACGTTGCCGCCGGTGACAGGGATTTCGACCTTTTCACCATCGGGTTCCTGATAGACAATCGTACCCTTGGCCACGTTTCGCTCCAACGTCGGCACTTGAAGCACATGACCGGTTTTCGGGCTTACAGGCAGGAAACAAGAATAGGTCTCACGCCGCTCGGCCCCAAGGGTAGGCAGCATGATTTCCTGTATCTTTTCAAAACGCTCCAGCGCTGTCAGCAGCATATCATCAAACTTGCCGCTGGTATAGTAATCGGTGGCCGACGCAAATTCGTATTCGAACCCAAAGCTATCAAGGAAATCACACAGCATTGCGTTGTTGTGCTGTGCAAAGCCCTCATGGGTTCCAAAGGGATCACGCACTTTGGTCAATGGCAGATGCAGATCTTCTTTAAGCTCTTCTTGCATCGGAACATTCGTCGGTACCTTTCGGAACCCATCCATGTCGTCCGAAAAGCAAATCAGCTTGGTTGGGATATCGCTGATCTGTTCAAAAGCGTGGCGTACCATGGACGTCCGGGCCACTTCGCCGAAGGTCCCGATATGGGGCAAACCCGAGGGGCCATACCCGGTTTGAAACAGAACATAGCCCTTTTCCGGCGCTGCTTTCTGATAGCGTTTGAGGACCCGACGCGCCTCTTCAAAAGGCCAGGCCTTGGACGACATCGCGGTTTCACGCAGTTCAGACATTTGTGTACGGGCTCCATCAGGAAAACAGGACCGGTTGCCCTATGCAACCGACCGACCCCTCCTATTGTGCCGGTGCAGCATGAGTCAATAAAGGGCGGGATTTTTCCTAACGAGAACGACGGCTGACCATAAACTAGGCCGTTAGCTGATCCAGTTTCGCCGCCCAGATAAAATCATTTTCGCTAAGCCCGCCAATCTCATGCGTTGTCAAACGAACATCCACATATCCCCAACCAAAAGAAATATCTGGATGGTGCCCCTCCTTGTCGGCCAGCCACGCGCAAAGATTGGCAAGATAGGTCGCCTTGGCAAAGCCCTTGAACGCAAAGCGCCTTAATAGCTGCTTACAGTCTGCATTAAGGGTCCAATCAGCAGCAAGCGAATCCAGACGTAATCTGGCATCTTCAGGTGACAACGCAGGAATGTTGCCCGAACAGGGGACACAATTTCGATCAGATAGGTTACAGGTTTCGTTTGATTGCGCCATTTCTTTCTACTCCGCGGCGGTTGTTCTTTCGGGGAATTTGCTGGGCAGCAGCCCCAACCTCTGCGCTTGGCGAACGTCTGCCAGCAGATCGCGATCCGCGGCCGCGAACAAATCTACAGGATCGTCCAAAACGAAATACCCCATCTGATGCATATCGATCCGATATGGTGTCCGCAGGATCGTCATGATGTCGAACGGATCACGATCCGGGAAATCACTCTCAACCGCGTAAACCAGCTCAGTCGGGGATGAGGCTAGCCCGGATCCCAGGGCCTTGATCTCGCCATTCTGGCGGCGCAGGCCAAACTCTATGGAAAACCAATAAAGACGTATGAGCCACGCGTAATCTTTGTCGCCCGCCCGCACGCCAGCTTTGCCAATCGCGTGGCTGAACGCGGCAAAGCGAGGATCGCTCAACAACGGGGTATGCCCGAATATCTCGTGAAAAATATCGGGCTCTTCGATATAGTCGAAATCTTCACGAGACCGAATAAAGGAAGCGGCAGGAAACACGCGGTCAGCCAACATCCCGAAAAATGTCTTGAACCCGATCAAGGCCGGAACCGGCTGCACGCGCCAACCGGTCATATCCATCAGACGCTCCGAGATTTCGACGCAGGACGGCACCTTTGTCTTGGGTAAAGCCAGCCGCGCCAAACCATCCAAATAATCCTGCGCCATGTAACGGTGAATATTTTTGGCCTGCGCCGCATAAAGATCAGCCCAAACAGCGTCCTCTTCGGGCGAATAAACGATATGACCCTGTGTATCGGCCACTTTCGCTACATACTTGGTCGAATTCGGCATTGTGTATCCTCCTTAAGAGAATTTTAGCCGACTATTTTGGGATTATTGGATTTTCTATCGTCGGAATTTCGGCTATTTTGGGTTAAACATTTCAAAGATACCAAAATGACGAACCAAATACTCCAAATCGCAGATATCGCAATCCTGCAAGAGTTGCAGAAGGAAGGCCGCCTTTCGATGCAGGATTTGGCCGAACGCACGGGCCTGTCTGCGTCGCAGTGTTGGCGCCGGGTACGTGACCTCGAAGCAGCGGGTATTCTGGCCGGTTATGCTGCGCGGGTTCCTGCAAAACTGGTCGGTTTAAACGCCATCGCCTATGTCCACATTGCGCTTCGCGATCATCACGAGGACAGTATCGCCGCCTTCCTGCGACTGGTTGAGACTGAACCGCAGATCGTCGAATGCGCTTCGATCACCGGGGATCATGACTTCATACTGAAAGTCTATGCCAAGACGCCCGAAGACCTTGAGCACTTTATCATGCAACGTCTTCTGAAATCCGGACTTGTCCGCGACACACGTAGCAATTTCGTTCTGCGGCAGACAAAAACGCGCGGACCATTGCCCATACTATAACCGCTTGCGGCCAAAAGTCCGTTGAACCCGTTTCGCGACCCTCCTATCGTGCGCCTTTAGAACAGCCCAAGCAGGACGATCAAATGACTGACCAAGTTCCACACCCCATGTCACCTCAGGATTGCCTAGTCGCGATCATGGTTGCGATTTCTGCTTCGGACGAAACAATCCGTACGGCCGAACTGGTCAAAATCGAGGGCGCAGTGAACATGCTGCCGGTTTTTGCGGATTACGACATCGACCGCACCCGCCGTGTTTCTCAAATCGTGTTCGATTTGTTTGAGCAAGAGGACGGTCTGGATGCCCTGTTCGGTCTGATCCGCGACAACCTTCCTGAGCGTTTGAATGAAACTGCATATGCGCTGGCGTGTGATGTAGCCGCCGCCGATGGATCGCTGGCAGAAACAGAACTGCGCCTGCTGGAAGAAATCCGTTATGAATTAAGCATTGACCGCCTGCACGCCGCCGCGATTGAACGCGGAGCTCGCGCGCGTCACACGACCTGACCTCAGCTACCGCTCAGCGTTCCCCAACGTGCGATCAGGGCGCGTTGCAACCTGCGTGAACGGCTGTTCCAACTGCGCGCGCCTGCTGGCCGTTCCCGATGCGCGCGCGGAATAGTCGCGCGGTGATCAACGTCAGCCGTAAAGATCGCAAAGACCAATTCAGATCCATCGGGTGTCGTCAAAAACCCGCCTAAGCCCGACACAAAGTTCAGCGTTCCTGTTTTTGCGTCCACTTTGATCGGGTGATTTTTTACAGGCCGGCCCTGGCTGTCGGTCAAGTTGAAACGCTTCAACAGTGGCCGCAGCATCCCGGATTGCTGCGCCCCAACCAGCGCCTTGACGAAATCACCCGGCGCGACCCGCGACGCGTCACCCAGCCCCGAGTGATCAACCATCGAGATGCCCTGAACCCCGTAGGATTCCGCGGCCCAACGATTCATTTCCGCCGCAGAGTCCGTCAAACTCTGCAAATTCGCACCGCGGGCTTTTGAAGCTGCCATTCCGACCATTTCAGCGGTGATGTTGGTCGAGAATTTCAGCATTCCACGCAGAATACTGTCCAGCGAGTCACTCTCATGCATTACCAGAACAGTCCCCTGCGGTGCCTCACCTGTCACCTGAACACGCCCTAGAACGATCCCATTCGATCGCGCCAACGTCCGAAACACATCGCCCGCGTAAAGCGCAGGTTTGCGTACCGGCAACCAGCGCGCGCCGCCGTTCCCCAATGCAGACCGAGCGACCGTCCAACGGTCTTGCCGGGCACTTGGTTCATAAGTGTAAATTGGCGCCTTACGACTATCGACCCACATCGTCGCCATATCGACTGCGGGTTTGTATCGCGCGCTACGCGCATCCATTGTGACTTCGTAATTTGTTCCGGCCCGCTTCCACTCGAAATGCACCCGGTTGAAGTTCAAAGAAATTCCACTGATGGCCGGGCTGTATCCCAAATGATCCGGTTGACCGGGGTCGATACTGAAAACGTAGGGCAGCGCACCGTCGTAAACCTTGAACGCACCACGGACTTCGGTGATCCCAACCTCTCGCAAACTTGCCGCCATCGCGGCCAGCGCATCCGTATCCAGCAAGGGATCGCCGCCTCCGACCAAAATCAGGTCGCCATTCAGTATCCCGTTTTCTATCGGACCGTCGGCCATCAAAGCGGTTTCAAACCGGTAGTCGGCGCCCAACACATCCAGCGCATAAAGAGCAGTCAGCGCCTTGGCCACACTGGCTGGCGGTAGGCCCAAATCACCGCCTACTGCTTCCAGTTCGATCCCGGTTTTGGCATCCGCCACCGCAAAGGCAACCTCTCCGCGCAGGCCAGCGGCTTGTATTAGCCGCTCTGCACCGTTTGGCTGCGCTCCGCGCAACTGGGGCCGCAAGGACACCGCGGGTGCATCGGCCAGCACCATGCCGGGAAGCATTGCGGCCGACAGGCCACCAAGAAACATACGACGCGAAAGACGATCAGCCATAGATCAATTAAAATCCCAGAGTATTCGGGCAAACAACCGGTCGCCGGGATTATGCGTCTTGAGGGGTTATTCCGGCAACACCCCATTCGCCCAGATGCCGCGATTGCGAAGTTGAGTTGAACTGACATCCACCATCGGCATGTTGACAAAACACCAGGCCGGAGCCTCGGCCCGGCCCAACAATTGCCGCGCCTGACCGTCGATCCGGTATTTGGCGTAAACCCGCGCTGCGGGGGACATGCGGGCCGATATCCTGTCTCCCGGCCGCGCAACAACGCCGACTGGCACGCGATCCATAATCAGGCGCCAGTCTTTCCATTTGTGGAACTGCGCCAAATTATCGGCCCCCATCAACCAGACGAATTTCACCTGCGGATATAGCTGTTGAAGCACAGCCAGAGTGTCCGCTGTTGCCCGCGTTCCGGTCAAAGCTTCCAAATCCGTTACGTCGACACGCGGATGCTGCATCATGGCTTGCGCCGCTCGCATTCGGTCTTGCATGGGTGCAGGGCCACGTTCTTTCAACGGGTTGCCCGGAGATACCAGCCACCAAACCCGATCCAGATCAAACGCCTTCAGCGCCTCGCGCGTCACGTGCACATGACCGCGATGCGGCGGATCAAATGACCCACCCAACAGCCCAATGACCTGTCCGGGCCGCGCATATGGGATTAGGAAACGCTCCATTCCCCGCTGATGTTCAGAACTGAGGCGGCTTGTCAATCAACAGGTTGCACCACATCGCCCAGCTTGACGTGCCCAGGCTGAACCACTTCGGCACACCAGCCACCATGACCGCGCACGGCAGAGTAGCCCCCTTTGCCCAGTGCTTCCTCCATCCGGCTGCAGGGTGCACAGATCACGGTAAAGCGTAGGATGGCCTCGCCTAGCTGTACCTCACGGCCCTTGAGCGCCGCTAGATTGATCCCCGACACCACCAGATTGCGCCGCAAAACCTCCGGCTTGATCAGCCCGCGACCCAGATAACTGCCAATCGCGCCTAAGTGTTCTTGCTGGATCACGGTCACCGCCCGCTTACCTGCCCGACTACGGTCGCCCGAAAGCCCGTCGGAGGTCACCTCGGCCGCCTCCACCGCAAGCATCGGCGCTCGTCTCTCTGGCCGAAGCCCAATCCACTCGACCCGACCGGGTTGCGCCCATCCCGCAATCAATTCTGCCAGTTCAGCCAATTTCCCCTCCGGGTGTTGCAACTGCGCCAATCTAAACAAAGGCGCCGCTGCGCGAAATTCACAAAACCACCAGCTTGCCCCGCCCGCAATGCTTGGATATCTAGCGGTTCAACCTGATTTCCCCGACCCAGAGGACGCGACATGGCCGCCTATCAATATGTCTACCACATGCAGGGTGTCTCAAAGACCTATCCCGGTGGCAAGAAGTGCTTTGAAAACATCCACCTGAGCTTTCTGCCCGGTGTGAAAATCGGTGTTGTCGGCGTCAACGGCGCGGGTAAATCGACCCTGATGAAAATCATGGCCGGTCTCGACAAGGATTTCACCGGTGAGGCTTGGGCCGCCGAAGGCGCAAAAGTCGGCTATCTGCCGCAGGAGCCTCAGCTGGATGAATCGCTCACCGTGCGCGAAAACGTCATGCTGGGCGTGGCCGAGAAAAAGGCGATCCTCGACCGCTATAACGATCTGGCCATGAACTACTCGGACGAAACCGCCGATGAGATGGCGAAGCTGCAGGACGAGATCGACAGCCAGAACCTGTGGGATCTCGACAGCCAGATCGACGTCTCGATGGAGGCGCTGCGCTGCCCGCCGGACGATGCCAACATTGCCAACCTCTCGGGTGGTGAGAAACGCCGCGTGGCGCTGTGCAAGCTGCTGCTGGAAGCACCCGACATGCTGCTGCTGGACGAACCGACCAACCACCTGGACGCCGAGACCATCGCCTGGCTGCAACAGCACCTGATCGACTACAAGGGCACCATCCTGATCGTCACGCACGACCGTTATTTCCTGGACGACATTACCGGCTGGATCCTGGAACTCGACCGTGGTCGCGGCATCCCCTACGAAGGCAACTACTCCGCATGGCTGGAACAAAAGGCAAAACGGCTGGAGCAGGAAGCGCGCGAGGACAAGTCCAAGCAGAAGACCCTGCAGCGCGAATTGGAATGGATGCGTCAGGGCCAGAAGGCCCGTCAGGCCAAATCCAAGGCCCGGATCAACGCCTATAACGAACTGGCCGAACAGTCCGAGCGCGAAAAGCTGACCCGCGCCCAGATCGTTATTCCCAACGGCCAGCGCCTTGGCGGCAAGGTGATCGAGGTCGAGGGTCTGTCGAAACACATGGGCGACAAGCAACTGATCGAAGGGCTGGATTTTGCCCTGCCCCCCGGCGGCATTGTCGGCGTCATCGGCCCCAACGGTGCGGGTAAATCGACGTTGTTCAAGATGCTCACCGGCCAGGAACAGCCCGACAGCGGCACCATCACGCTGGGCGACACGGTCGAGCTGTCTTACGTCGACCAGTCCCGCGACGACCTGAAAGACAACGACACCGTGTGGGAGGCGATCACCGGCGGTGCCGAGATCATCCAGCTGGGCGACGCACAGGTCAATTCCCGCGCCTATTGCTCGTCCTTCAACTTCAAAGGCGGCGACCAGCAGAAGAAAGTCTCGCTGCTATCAGGGGGTGAGCGCAACCGCGTCCACATGGCTCGCCTGTTGAAAGAGGGTGGCAACGTTCTGCTGCTCGACGAACCGACCAACGATTTGGACGTCGAAACCCTGCGCGCGCTGGAAGACGCGCTGGTCGATTTCGCCGGCTGCGCTGTTGTGATCTCGCACGACCGCTTCTTCCTCGACCGGATTTGTACGCATATTCTGGCATTCGAGGGCGATGCGCATGTGGAATGGTTCGAGGGCAACTTCGAGGATTACGAAGAAGACAAAAAGCGCCGTCTGGGACCGGATGCACTGGAGCCCAAGCGCTTGAAGCATAAGAAGTTTGCGCGGTAATCTACCCAAGATTGCGACTGCCATAAGATTTGCCATTTAAAATTGATTCTCTTAGAGATCACCTCACATAGTATGAGGTGATCTCCATGGACTTGATCGTCAAACTACCAGACCGTGACGTCGAAGGTGATGAAACAAAAACACCAAAGGAACAGCAAAAGTTCCTTCGAAACACGCGATCAATCTCTCTGCACTCCTGCGGCACCCCGTTTGCGTCTAAAAAGATCTACAAGGTTGATTTTCTTATCAATGGTAGGACCGTACACCAAGGAATCTACTGTATAGATCGCCTAGGTTCGCAAAAAGGTTACGCTATTGTAGGACAGCAAGAGATCTTAGACGCGAGTGGTGGGCAACCGATGCAGTTAAGAATTCATGAGGCAAACGCGCAAGATGTTGCCTCATGGCTTAAATCAAACCTGAACCCAGAGCGCAGAGCCTTAGGCACAATTCTTGCAGAAGACTTGGAAAAATCAGAGTCTCTGCGCAGGGAGTTGGCTAGCCTAGCCAAAGAAGCCAGTGAGAATTTTACTCGTGCAGAGGAAGAACGCAAAAGGTTAAAGGAATCCCGGTATTGGGTTCTAGTGATGTCAATCGCAGCGTTCGTTGGGGGCTCGCTTTTGGACTTGGGCCTTTTGGAAGAGAAGTACGGATTTAGTATTCAGCCAGGAGTTTTGTCGATTAGCGCCTTGCTAGTGGTCCTTTTCGTCGTTCTATCTTGGCTTAGACTACAGTCCAATCAGCCTTGATTGCTCGCCACCTATTTCTAAGTTCCACCCTTGCCACACGCCCACCCCAATGCCATATGCAAAGGGCTTACGTTTTTCTATTTCGACCCACTGTCTCCTTTTCCGGCGCTCAGTCATTCGATCCAGACTACGACGCCAGGCTGCCGCATCCCCGTGGGCAGCACCAAACAGGAGAATACGGATATGCCCGCAGGCACCGTTAAATGGTTCAACACCACCAAAGGCTACGGCTTTATCGCGCCCGAAGATGGCGGCAAAGATGTGTTCGTGCACATCTCGTCCGTAGAACGCTCGGGCCTGACCGGCCTGGCCGACAACCAGAAAGTCACCTACGAGCTGCGCTCGGGTCGTGACGGCCGCGAAAGCGCGGATAATATCGAACTGGCCTAAGCTGTTCCAAGGGCAGAGGAAAACCTCTGCCCTTTTTGCGTCAGGCAACATAACTGTGGCCCGTTGACGACATCACATTTCAGTTACTCTTGACCGCAGATTGACCAGATCGGCTATCATTCCGACACTATGGTCATGATTTTCCTGTTGTATTGAAGAGAACAGATATGTTTACACGCCGTACATTCCTGACCGCCGCTGCCGCGACTAGCCTTGTACCCGGCGCAGCGATTGCAAAGAAAAAACCCGTCGAATATGATCCCACGCCCCAATTCGTTCGGGTCAAGAAAGAGTTTCTGCCGGGGCAGCTTCTGGTCGTACCCCGATCGTTCTATTTGTATTATGTGACCGAGCCGCGCAAAGCGATCCGGTATGGATGCGGCGTTGGCAGAGCGGGGTTGGAGTTCACGGGCACCGCAACGATCGACGTCAAGAAAGAGTGGCCCACATGGCGCCCCACCGACGAAATGATCGAGCGCGAACCCATCACCTATGCGCGGTTCAAGGATAACGACTATGTCCAACCCGGCGGTGGCGACAACCCGCTGGGTGCCCGTGCGCTATACCTGTTTCAAAACGGCGTAGACACGTATTTCCGCATCCACGGCACAACCCAGCCGCAAACCATAGGACGTGCAGCCTCAAACGGTTGTATCCGCATGCTGAACGCGCATGTCGTGGATCTTTACGACCGCGTACCGATCGGAACCGTTGTGACGGTTGTCTGATTACGGGTTAATCGTCTGAACCAAGGTCAGAACGTGGGGGCCCAAGTTCTCGACAATACGGCTGACACCCGTGGCATTGGGGTGGATTCCGTCTGGCTGCATGTATTCACGCGCGGCCTCTGGGTTCCCTTCGACAGTCAAACCCGTGAAAAAGCTGGGGGCATACGCAGTACCGTATTGTTGGGCTAATTCAGGGTACATCGCATCAAACGACGCCTTGTAGTCAGGACCGTAATTCCCTGGCGCCTGCATTCCAATCAAAAGAACAGCGACGCCTTTGGCTTCGGCAGTTTTGACGATTGCCTCAAGATTGGACCGTGAAACTGCTGGGTCGATCCCGCGCAACAGGTCGTTTCCGCCAAGGGCCACAACAATGCCGTCAACCTCTGGCGTCAGGGTCCAGTCAACGCGCGCAGCCCCGCCTGCAGTGGTATCCCCCGAGACACCAGCGTTGATAAGGCGGACATCAGCGCCCTGAGCCGCAAGCCAACGGTCAAGTTGCGGCACGAAACCATCTTGCTCGGGCAGCCCGTAGCCCTGGGTGAGTGAATCGCCAAGCGCCGCGATCACAGTCGTTTCGGCTGTGGCTCCGAAACCGCAGCAGGTAAGCAGCACCGTCATCAAAACCTTGCGCAACATCTTTAACGCTCCATATCAAATCCGAACGTCCAAGGTTGGAAAACGCAATGACCTCAATCGTCCTGTCCCTTAAGAATGCGGCATTGTCGCTGGATGGCAATGCCGGTCTAGTGGATATCCTGCACGACATTACATTGTCCGTGAACAAGGGGGAAACCCTGGGGCTGGTCGGACCGTCCGGGTCAGGCAAGTCTTCGCTGCTGATGTTGATGGGCGGGCTTGAACGCGCCACGACCGGCACGATCGAGGTTTTGGGTCAGGATGTGACCCGTTTGGATGAAGACGCTCTGGCCCGGTTCAGGCGGCAGTCGATGGGTGTTGTGTTTCAGAACTTTCATCTGATCCCAACCATGACCGCGCTGGAAAACGTCGCGACCCCGCTGGAATTGGCGGGGCAGAAGGATGCCTTTACCCGGGCAGAGGCCGAATTGGACGCGGTTGGGTTGTCGCACCGGCGAAACCACTATCCCGCTCAGCTATCGGGTGGCGAGCAACAACGCGTTGCTTTGGCCCGGGCATCAGCGCCGCGACCGCAGATTCTATTGGCCGACGAACCTACGGGGAATTTGGACGAAGCAAATGGGGCGGCCATCGTAGACCTGTTGTTCGACCTGCGCGATAAGCACGGCGCGACACTCATTCTGGTCACCCATAGCCACAGCCTTGCACGCCGGTGTGACCGTGTCGTTCGCTTGCGAGATGGGCGGATCGCCGAAGATACGCTGCAAGAGGCCGCCGAATGAGCCTGCGCCTTGCCGGGCGTTTGGCACGCCGTGAATTGCGTGGCGGGCTGCGCGGATTTCGGGTGTTCCTGGCATGTTTAGCCCTCGGCGTTGCCGCGATCGCCGCGGTAGGTTCTGTCCGATATGCAATCCAAACCGGACTCACCCAAGAAGGGGCAGCTCTTCTGGGCGGGGACGCCCAATTGGAATTCACCTACCGCTTTGCCACAGACGAAGAGCGTGACTGGATGCTGCAGTCGGCCAACGCGATATCAGAGGTTGTCGATTTCCGGTCCATGGCGGTCTCGTCAGCTGGGGGCAGCACGGATCGCGCGTTGACGCAGGTGAAGTCTGTCGACAACAGTTACCCGCTGCTGGGCACGCCGGTCCTTGAGCCGGATATCTCTCTACCAGAGGCACTGAATGGCAATGGCGACCTGCCCGGTGCCGTCATGGACCCCTCTCTGATCGACCGACTCAACCTGTCCATAGGATCCGTATTTGCCTTGGGAACCCAAGACTTTGTCCTATCCGCCGCTCTTGTGCATGAGCCCGACGGCGCCGCCGATGGGTTTGGGTTGGGACCACGCACCCTTGTCCGGACTAAAGATCTGCAGGCATCCGGACTGCTGGCTCCGGGGACACTGTTTTCGACCAAGTATCGGCTTGCGCTGCCGCAAGGTACTGACCTGGCGGGACTCTCGGGCTCCGCGCGTGACAATTTCGAGGGCACAGGTATGCGCTGGACCGATGCGCGAAACGGTGCCCCGGGAATATCCGAGTTCGTCGCACGTCTAAGCGCCTTTCTTGTCCTTGTTGGCCTATCGGGATTGGCCGTTGGGGGAATTGGTGTCTCTGCCGCGGTCCGCGCATACCTGTCTCGGAAAACAGAAACGATCGCCACTTTGCGCACACTTGGTGCAGATCGGGCGACGATTTTCCAGACATACATGCTGCAGATAGGGGTCCTGTCCGGCGTGGGCGTGCTGCTTGGGGTGGTTTTAGGTGGCGCGATCCCAGTTGTACTGGCCCCGCTGATCGAAGCACAATTGCCGGTGCCCGCAGTATTCGCGATCTATCCCCGCCCCCTGATCGAAGCCTCGCTTTACGGCGTACTGACCGCGTTTCTTTTCACGCTTTGGCCTTTAGCACGCACGGAACAGGTGCGCGCAGCGACCCTCTTTCGCGACGCTCTGACGTCGGCCCGGGTGTTCCCGCGGCCTGTATTCTTACTGGCAACTGCCATCGGATTAACCGTTCTGGTCGCTTTGGCAGCATGGTTCAGTGGCTCAACACGGCTGACCTTGTGGACAGCCGGTGGGTTAATCGGGGCATTGGCACTGCTGGCACTTTCGGCCATAGTAATCCGAAAACTGGCCCGCGCCCTGACGCCCTGGGCCCGCGGGCGACCAACACTACGTTGGGCTCTGTCGGCAATCTCAGACCCGCGTGAGGGGGCCGCTTCGGTTGTTTTGTCACTGGGGTTGGGCCTTTCGGTTTTAGCGGCAGTGGGCCAAATAGACGGGACGCTGCGCAACGCGATTTCGGGCAACTTGCCGGATGTTGCACCCTCGTACTTCTTCGTTGATATCCAAAAGGACCAGATGCCCGGTTTCCTTGAACGACTGGAAGCCGACCCCGCCGTGAGCCGTATCGAAAGCGCACCTATGTTGCGTGGGATTATCACACAAATAAACGGGCGCGCTGCCCGCGAGGTCGCCGGGGATCACTGGGTGCTGGACGGAGATCGCGGCGTGACATACTCGGAAAAACCGCCCGAAAACGCTCGCATCACCACAGGGAAATGGTGGGCCGAGACCTATACCGGCACCCCACAAGTCAGTTTCGCGGCTGAAGAGGCCGAAGAAATGGGTCTTAAACTGGGCGACACTCTGACGGTAAACATACTCGGGCGGGACATATCTGCCGAAATCACCTCACTGCGTGAAGTTGATTTTTCGACGGCTGGTATGGGTTTTATTATGTCCATGAACCCCGCCGCTCTGGCGGGTGCGCCACATAGTTTCATTGCAACGGTTTATGCCGAAGAGCAGGCCGAAGGTCCGATCTTGCGCGATCTTGCCGGTCAGTTCCCCAATATCACCGCTATACGTGTGCGCGATGCGATAGATCGTGTCTCGGGCCTTTTGGCCGGGCTGGCTTCGGCAACGTCATATGGTGCGGGCGTGTCGCTGTTGACCGGATTTTTGGTCCTGATCGGCGCTGCCGCGGCAGGAGAACCGGCACGCAGATACGAAGCTGCGGTTCTCAAGACACTGGGTGCAGACAGACGAAGCATATTGTTCAGCTTTGCCCTGCGCGCAGTTTTTCTGGGAGCCGCCGCCGGGGGCGTCGCCTTGTTAACGGGGATATTGGGCGGATGGGCCGTCGCCACCTATATCTTCGACACTGCGTTCAGCATCATATGGCCGTCCGCCATAGGCATAGTCTTGGCCGGAGTTCTCGTGACCCTCGGCGCAGGTCTGGCCTTTGCCCTTCGCCCTCTTGCCGTGCGACCGGCCCGCATCTTGCGGGCCAGTGACTAGAACTAGCGAACGCAGGCGACCGGCTGAAGGATTTTCAACAGCTTGTCGTTGTCACAGACAAGCGCGTCCAAGGTGATTTCGTCCAGCGAGGCGTAAAAGACTTCGGCCGCGTCCTGCAGCGCCAAGCGTAATCTGCAAGCGTCGGTTAACGGACAGGTATTGTCAGCGTCCGCAAAACACTCGGCCAAAGGCAAGTTTCCTTCGACATGACGAAAGACCGAGCCAATGCGAATCTGTTCGGCCGGTCGCGCCAGAGCCATACCGCCGTTCCGCCCGCGCTGCGTGCTGAGATATTCAAGCTGGCTAAGCTGATTGATCACCTGTGCCAGATGATTTTCCGAGATATTACAAACCTCTGCGATCTCGGACTTGGTCACCAGCCGATCCTGATGCGCGGCGCAGTACATCAACAGGCGTACTGCAATGTTCGTCCTTTTGGTAATGCGCATGATTGCCTCCCAGTTTTCACGATGCGACCTTATTGCATGTCTTGCAAAAAGGCGGTTTGACATACATCAATCAGCGAAACAGGAACCGAGATCCCATGGCAGACCCCTACTTCTTTGGCTATGGCAGCCTTGTGAACCTTGCGACGCACGATTTCCCCGACCCGCGACCTGCCCGGTTGCAAGGCTGGAAGCGCGTCTGGCGTCACACCGACTTGCGGCAGGTCGCCTTTCTGACCGTCGTGCCGGATCCGGACACCGAGATTGAAGGGATGATTGCGCACGTGCCCAAAAACGACTGGGCCGCATTGGATAAGCGCGAATGGGCTTACGACCGGGTACCAGCCACACAATCGGTGTCACACCCGCTTACCCATGAGGTTGAGATTGCAGTTTATGCGGTCCCTCACGACAAGCAGAACGAACCGACGAACCGCCATCCACTTGTACTCAGCTACATTGACGTAGTGGTTCAGGGGTACTTGCGGGCATACGGCGAAGATGGCGCAGACCGGTTCTTTGCCACCACTGATTGTTGGGACGTACCAATCCTCAACGATCGGGCTGCACCACGATACCCACGGCATCAACAACTGAAAGCAAGCGAGGCGGAGTTCGTTGACGATCGCCTGCGTCGACTTTCAGTAGACATCATCAACCCGGCATAGAAAAAGGCGAGGTCCGTTAACCTCGCCTTCTAAAAGTTTTCACCGGCGAATTATCCGCGCGCGCGGATAACCTGAAGCAACGGCAAAAGGGCTGCCATCTCGGGCCCCCGCTCCATTCCGGTCAACGCTTTGCGCAAGGGCATGAACAGGCCTTTGCCTTTTCGGCCCGTCGCTTCCTTGACTGACGCCGTCCAGGTCGCCCAGCTGTCACTGTCCAGCGGGCCTTCCGGCAACAGAGAAATGGCTTGTGCGATAAACTCTTGGTCCTCGTCAGCGATCAAAGGCTCCGCGCCGTCGCGGCACAGGTCCCACCATCCTTTGAGGTCGGCCAGAGTCGTGATGTTTTCTCGAGCCATCGCCCAAAAGGGTTCTGCCAATTCTGCCGGCACGCCCGCCCCTGCAACCGCATCGGCCACAGCTGACAGCTCCAGTGACTGCAGGTGTTTGGCCGTCAGCGGGAACAGGTCTTGAACGTCAAATTTGGTCGGCGCCGCGCCAAAACGGCTTACATCAAAACCCTCGATCAGTTCGGACATGTCCGCGCGCAGCTCGACTGGATCGGATGACCCCAAACGCGCCATCAGACTCAGCAGGGCCATTGGCTGTACGCCTTGTTCGCGCAGATCACGCAGCGCCAAAGTGCCCAAACGTTTGGACAGAGCCTCACCCTGTGGACCCGTCAGCAAGGAATGGTGGGCAAAACGGGGGCATTGGCCACCCAGCGCCTCGATAATCTGTATCTGGGTCGCGGTGTTGGTGACGTGGTCAGAGCCGCGCACAACATCGGTTACACCCATTTCCGTATCATCTACCACCGAAGCGATGGTATACAGAACCTGACCATCACCACGTATGAGCACGGGATCAGAGACCGAGGCTGCGTCAATCGAAATGTCACCCAGAATCCCGTCTGTCCATTCGATGCGCTCATGGTCCAGCTTAAAACGCCAGACACCATTTCCCCGCTCGGCGCGAAGCGCTTCTTTCTCAGCGTCGCTGAGGTTGAGGGCTGCCCGGTCATAAACCGGTGGCTTGCCCATATTCAGTTGCTTTTTACGCTTAAGGTCCAGCTCGGTTGGCGTTTCAAACGCCTCATAAAACCGACCCATTTCGCGCAACTTGTCCGCAGCTTCATCATAGCGATCCAAGCGGTGGGACTGACGTTCGATCCGATCCCAATGCAGACCCAGCCACTCCATATCTTGCTTGATGGCATCGACATATTCTTCCTTCGACCGCTCGGGGTCAGTGTCGTCGATACGCAGGATGAACGTGCCGCCTGCTTTGCGGGCGATCAGATAGTTCATCAGGGCGGTACGCAGATTGCCCACGTGGATATAGCCGGTGGGCGACGGGGCGAAACGGGTGGTTGTCATAGGAGTCTCCTGTTGGCGCGGCTCATGTCATACGGGGGGCGTTTTGTCCAGTCACTGCGCCTGTTCACGGGAACGTCAGATGCATGTTGAAAACCGTGACCTATCTAAAGATGGCTCGCACACACAGGGAGACACAAAATGACTGTTAAATTGACCCGCCGGGCTGCGCTAGGTGCAGCGGCGGCTTTGCCATTTGCATCAGCTGCTGCGCCGGTTCTGGCGGCAGGCACAGAAACCAAAGCCAATTCAACCATCGCAAAATCATTTAAGCTGGGCGACTTCACCGTTACATCGCTATTGGACGGCAGCCTTCCGCGAGACGGCGCCAAGGAAATCTTTGGCGGCGGCGCTTCTGATGAAGAGTTTGCCAAAGTGTCGGCCGACAACTTCATCCCGGCGGATGCAGCGCAATTCTTCTTCACTCCAACACTGGTGAACACCGGGTCCGAGCTTGTCCTGTTTGATACCGGACTTGGGCAGGGCGGTATCCAAGCCGCGCTGGCGGATGCGGGTGTGACGCCGGATCAGATCGACGTGGTCGTTCTGACTCACATGCACCCCGACCATATCGGCGGCATGACAACCAACGATGCCCCAACCTTCACCAAGGCACGCTTTGTGACTGCAGCCCCGGAATATGATTTCTGGGCCGCACAGGATGCGGGTAACCGCGTGGGCGATCTGGTCACAGCCAAGGTGAAACCCCAAGCCGAGAAACTGTCGTTCCTCACAGATGGCGGTGAGGTTGCCTCGGGGATAACCGCCGTCGCGGCTTATGGTCATACGCCGGGTCACACGGTTTACCATCTGGAAAGCAATGGTCAGCGTCTTGTTTTGACCGCGGATCTGGCAAACCACTATGTGTGGTCATTCGCGCATCCGGAATGGGAAGTTCGTTTTGACATGGATAAGGAAGCAGCGACAGCGTCACGCCGCAAAGTTCTGGGAATGCTGGCTGCCGACAAAGTGCCGATGATTGGCTTCCACATGCCTTTCCCAGCGGCCGGTTTTGTGGAAACCCGTGGTGACGGCTTCCGCTTTGTACCGGTCAGCTATCAGATGATGGGCTAAGGGCTAGTACCCTGTATCCGGCCGCACAACTGAGCCATCCGTAAATCGGGACAGGCGAAATGCGGCCGGATCAACACATGGCGTTGTTCTGGCAACCAGATCGGCCATCAACCGCCCCGCTCCGGGGCCAATACCGAAACCGTGCCCTGAGAAACCGGTCGCGACATACATTCCGGGTATCTTTTCCACGTCCGAGATTACGGGGATCGCATCCGGGGTGACATCAATCAGCCCCGCCCAGCTTTGGATAAGCTCGGCTTTTTGCAACGCAGGCAGCCCCTTTTGCGCCTTGCTCCACGCCCGCCGCAGCACTTTCTGTGATGGTTCGGGATCCAGAACGCGACAATGTTCAAAAGGCGTGACGTCGGTCGGAAGCCACGACCTGTCATAGCCCGCTTCGACAGACCAGCGCTTGGACAAACGGAACCGAAGCGATCGCCATTCTTGACAGAATGCGGGCAAGAACTGGCGCGCCAATCTGAAACTGTCCGGCACGATATCAACCGTGTTTTCATGCCCCGACGCGATCGTGTACCCACCGTCGGCCCGTTTGCGAACTGCGAAATCATCCGACCATACGGCGGCTTCGGGACCTTGCGCAGGTGACGTCCGCAGAACAGTGTTCAACACTTTGAGCTGTGGGATTTCGATGCCAGCGTTCCCAGCAAACAATCGTGACCAAGCGCCCCCTGCCAGAACAACATAGTCACAGGCGACGCGCCCGCGTTCTGTGAATACACCTGCAATTCGTCCAGCCTGCACATCGACGCTGCGAACGGCACAGTTCGTCATTAGCACGGCCCCTCTGTCTCGTGCCGCTTCTGCGATTGCGGGCGCTGCCCATTGCGGCTCGGCCCGGCCATCGAGAGGCATGAACAAAGCCTGCTCAATACTCATGTGTTGTTCTGGTAATAACGCGGCCAAGGCTTGCCCGGATACCATCGTCGCACCCGTCTCAAGCCGGTCTACATGGCGCATCCATCGCTTCAGGTTTTCAGCGTCGCGCTTACCGGATGCTGCAAACAAGATGCCCGAGCGGGTAAAGCCTGTTTTTCGGCCCGTGCGTTGATCCAACCCGTCCCAAATGCGCTGCGCTTCCAGCATCAACGGGATTTCGCGCGGATCACGCAAACCCAAACGGACCCATCCCCAATTGCGAGAGCTCTGTTCGCCCGCGATCTGCCCTTTTTCACACAGAAGGACACGCGCACCACGTTCGGACAGCTCATAAGCTGTTGCGGCACCAATAATCCCACCTCCGATAACGACGACATCGACATTTTTCGGAAGATTCAGATCAGGTTCTACAAATGTCGGTTTGGGGCCGGGCATCAGCCGCTCTTACATCATTGCTCGGACCGCAATGAATGCCTGAGACCTGACCAGAGGCAATACGACCCTAGTCGGGTTTGCCACTATTTTCGTGATATGTGTTCTTGCGCACACGCGCGGCGGTTTCAGCCGATCGCTTCAAAGGCTGCAGCATCAGGCTGCGCCGACGAGTTCCGCCCATTTCTGCTTCAATGATGCGGTAAACCCAATAACCGTATCAGGGTCTTCTTCGGCAAGCTCTTCTGCTTCCGAAAGGTCGGCATATGTCGTTTCAGCCTTCGGGGTCACATCTGCCTTGACCGGTGCTTTGGGTTGTTCTTGTTGCAAGAGGTCAGAAATCGCCAGATCAAGCTTGGACTCATCCAAAGCCTGGCCTTCGGATTCCATAGATCTCCACGGAAGCGGAGAATGGAGCGGTTTGTCGTATTCCTCACGCATAGCGATACCAAATCGTTAACACAGCCACCAAATTTCAAGTGTCACGCACAACCCAGACCAGAACTTTACTCGTCTCTCTGCAGCAAGCAGAATTGCGTCACACTCGCCCGACATCGGGCAATAATACAGCTAAAATATGGCCAAAAGGCGGCACCGCTTCAAGCGACAAGGGCCTTTTTCGCAGAAGAACGGCTAACCCATCAACGAAATTGAAACACTTTCGCATAAAGCGAGTTATTGATGTTAATTTGCAGACAATTATCGGTGCAAAATCAGGACCGATCCCGCCACCGATTCACGATTGGATACCGTCGATCCAACCAGAACGCACGGCTGGTCAGACGTGTGCCCGGAGCGGACTGAAAGCGTTTATATTCGCTGATATAAACCAGATGCTCGACCCGGCGCGCATCCTCTTCGGCGAAGCCAGCGGCGACGCAATCTGCAATTGACCCGTCCTGATCTATCAGAATATCCAGAATCGCATCCAATACGGGGTAGTCCGGCAGACTGTCACTGTCTTTTTGGTCGGCGCGCAATTCGGCACTCGGGGGTTTGTCGATAACCGAAGGGCGAATAACCTCGCCTTCTGGCCCCATCATCCATGCGCGATGGTTGGAATTACGCCAGCGACAGGTTTCGAACACGCGCGTTTTGTACAAATCCTTGATCGGGTTGTAGCCACCGTTCATATCGCCATAAATCGTGGCATAGCCGACCGCCACCTCAGATTTGTTGCCGGTGGTCAAAAGCATCTCACCGAATTTGTTCGACATCGCCATCAACAGCAGCCCGCGCAGGCGGGACTGGATGTTTTCTTCGGTCAAGTCCTCGTCCCGCCCAGCGAATATCGGGGCCAAGGTCGCCGTTACCGCTGCGCGGCTTTCCGAAATCGGAACGTAGTCATAGTGAACGCCCAGTGCCTTAGCGACTGCCTCAGCGTCATCCAGAGATGACTGGCTGGTGTATTCCGACGGCAACATGACACAGCGTACGTTTTCCGCGCCAATCGCATCCACCGCGATGGTCGCAACCAAGGCCGAGTCCACGCCACCCGAAAGACCCAGCACCGCCTTACGAAACCCAGTCTTGCCCATATAGTCCCGCAGGGATTGAACCATCGCGCGATAGTCCTGCTCCCACGCATCAGGCTGGGGCACAATCTCGGACGGCACTATGCGCCAACCTTCATCGCCGCGTTCCAGATCGACATGGGTTACGGCCTCGTCAAAAACCGGCATCCGAAACGCAAGCTCACCTCCCGGGTTCAGGCCGAAGGTCGCGCCGTCAAATACCTGATCATCCTGCGCGCCGACCATGTTTAGGTAAAGCAACGGCAAACCGGTTTCGACAACCCGCGCAACCATGTGGTTCAGACGCACGTCATACTTGTCACGGTAATATGGCGATCCGTTCGGGATCAGAAGAAACTCGGCCCCTGTTTCTTCCAGTGTCTCGGCCACATCTGGATGCCAGCTGTCCTCGCAGATCGGGCTGCCGATGCGGGTATTGCCGACCGAATAAGGCCCACCAAGGGGGCCAGAGTCATAAAGGCGCACTTCGTCAAAGACAGTCTCGTTCGGCAAATGGTGCTTGAGCACCTTGCTGCCCACCTTTCCGTTTTTCAGAATCAGATAGGCGTTGAAAAGGCTGCCATCCTCAACCCACGGGCCGCCGATGGCCAATACAGGGCCGTCTGCGCATTTTTCCGCCAAAGCTTCAACCGCTGACATAGCCGCCCGATGAAACGCCGGTTTCATCACCAGATCCTGCGTATTGTAGCCCGTGATGAACATTTCGGGCAAAGCGATCATGTCGGCCCCGGCTGCACGCGCTTGTTCCCAAGCATCGAAGGCCTTAGCCGCATTGCCTTCGAGATCCCCGACAACTGGGTTGAGTTGCGCCAGAGTGATGCGGAAACGGTCGGCCATGGTGCCCTCTTGCCATCGTCTGTTCTAATGCCATTTACCAGATCGCGCCGCGAGGAAAAGGCAAATACGGCAAAAGCCGTTGCCCTGTCCCCAACGGTATCTTAGTTTTGCGCCAAAGGATGATAACCGGGCAGGCCGAGACAACCATGAACGCATTCCGTACCTCAATTGCTGCAACGGCGATCGCTTTGACGGCTTTGGCCGCGAATGCGCAGGATAGCCAAGTGATCACGGCCGACGATGAGGTCGGTGGCGTCTACGAAGGCACTTTTCTGAACGGCCTGAGACACGGCACCGGCACGTATCGCCTGCCAAACGGCTTTGAATATGCGGGGGAATGGGCCGAAGGCGAAATTCAGGGGCAAGGTATAGCCCGATACGCCAACGGCTCGGTCTACGAGGGTACATTTGCCAATGGACAGCCCGAAGGCCAGGGCAAAATCGTGTATCCGGACGGCGGCAGCTATGAAGGCGAATGGGCCGACGGATCGATAAACGGCACTGGTGTGGCGATATATGCCAACGGCGTGCGTTATGCCGGTGGGTTCAAGGATGCGCGCTATCACGGTAGCGGCGTTCTGACAGATCCAAGCGGCTACATCTATGATGGTGACTGGGTCGAAGGTGTCAAACAAGGCACCGGCAAGATCACCTCGGCTCAGGGCAATGTCTACGAAGGCGAAATTCTGAACGGCAAGCGTCACGGACAGGGCACATTGTCCGTCCCGGACGGCATGACCTATTCCGGAGAATGGCTCGAAGATCGCATGACCGGCAAGGGCCGACAGGTTCTGGCAAACGGGGATGTTTACGAAGGCGATCTAATCGACGGTCGACGGCAGGGAAAAGGTAAAGCGACCTACGCCAACGGAGCAATCTACGAAGGCGACTATGTCGACGACCGGCGGCACGGAAAAGGCCGTTTCCTGGGCTCGGATGGGTTTGAGTATAATGGCGAATGGGCCGAGGGTCAGATTGATGGCTTTGGCGAAATGACGTACCCTGACGGCTCGGTTTATGTCGGTGATTTCAGCTCGGACCTGCCGCACGGCAAGGGGACCCACACGTATCCCGATGGCATCATCTATGACGGGGATTGGATTGCGGGCATCTTTGAGGGCAGCGGAACGGCGACTTATCCAAACGGCGTGGTCTACACAGGACAGTTCAAAAACGGCCTCAGCCACGGAACCGGCGTACTGACATTCGCAAATGGTTACCGTTACGAAGGGGATTGGGTTGAAGGGGCGAGGCAAGGCGTTGGCAAAGCCAGCTTCCCTGACGGCACTGTCTACGAAGGTGAATTCATGGACGGCAATCGCCACGGTCAAGGAACCATCACCACTCCGCGTGGTTTTACATATACTGGCAGTTGGGCGGACGGAAAGATCAGCGGCAGTGGAACGGCGACCTATGCAACGGGCGACGTCTACGAAGGCAACTTTCTGGACAACAAACGCCACGGCGATGGCACGATGCGCTATGCGAACGGCGAAGAAGAATCCGGTACGTGGGAGAATGGCGTTCTGCCCAGCGAAAACAGGACCGAACCCGAAGCCACGGCACCCAACGAGACACCCGCCCAAGAGCCCGAGTCTGACACACCCTCGGACGGTTAAGCCGCTACCACGGCACAGGTCTTCCAGACCAATCGAAAAAGCCACCCGTTTCAGCGGGCGTCAGGTTGTCCACCACTGTCAGCAGGTTTTGCGCGGCCTCAGCTGGGGCGACCGCCGGGTGACGACCTACGTATTTCCGAGTGAACTCGGTCCGTACAGTTCCGGGGTGCAACGCAACGCAGATCGCTTGCTTGTGGGTGCGGGCAAGCTCGATCGCGGTCGTATGTACGATCTGGTTCACAGCGGCCTTGGAGGCACGATAGCTAATCCACCCACCTAACCGGTTGTCACCGATCGACCCAACCCTTGCAGATAACACTGCAAACACTGCGCGGGTGTCTCTGGGCATCAGACGACTTGCATGCGCCAAAATCAGAGCAGGACCAACCGCATTCAGCGCGAACTGGTTCATCATAGCCTCTGCCGACACGCCCTTGATTGTCTTTTCGGGCACGGCCCCATCAATCTCTAAGGCACCGGACGCGACCAGAATAAGATCAAAGGGGCCATCCAAAGCCTGCAAGGCCGCATTAATCCGATCAGGGTCCGTCAGATCGAACCCGTCCGACGACCGGGACAGTGTCGTGACGGATACCGACTGTTGAAGCAATTGGTTGTGAACGGCTGACCCAATTCCGCCTGATGCGCCGATGACAAGTGCAGTCTTCATTTTCGACCATCTAGCAGCCACTCACCTTCGATCAACTGATGCGGAAAAACTAAGTTCGCCAAGGCAAAGCCGAAATTTCCATCTTTTCATTCCTGGTGCGGGCTGTATAACCTCAACCTCATGATCAACCGCGCAGATATCCCTTTTGCCAACACCGCCCTCAGCGGTGCGTCGCTGCGTGGCCTACTGATCCTAATCCGCCTCTGAGCGTGCCATCCGGCGCGCCCGCTCAGAGGAGGACGCCAGCGCGCCAAAGGCTTTAGGACAGAAGAAGAAAGAGAATCCCATGACGAACGTGACCGACCAAGACCGCGTCTTGATCTTTGACACCACTTTGCGCGACGGCGAGCAAAGCCCCGGCGCAACCATGACCCATAACGAAAAGCTCGAGATTGCCGAACTTCTGGACGAGATGGGCGTCGATATCATCGAAGCCGGCTTCCCGATCGCATCCGAAGGCGATTTCAAAGCGGTCAGCGAGATTGCCGAGCGATCGAAAAACAGCCGCATCTGCGGTCTGGCACGCGCAAATTTTGCCGATATCGACCGGTGCTGGGACGCCGTTAAACACGCTGAAAAAAGCCGTATCCATACGTTTATCGGCACTTCACCTCTGCATCGCGCCATTCCAAACCTGACGCAGGATGAAATGGCCGAGAAAATCCATGAAACGGTCAGCCATGCGCGCAACCTGTGCGAAAACGTGCAGTGGTCGCCGATGGATGCCACCCGGACCGAATGGGATTACCTGTGCCGTGTGATCGAAATTGCGATCAAGGCAGGGGCCACGACGATCAACATCCCTGACACTGTTGGGTACACCGCACCTGTGGAGAGCGCCGACCTGATCAAACGCCTGATCGAAACCGTACCCGGCGCGGATGAGGTCATCTTTGCCACCCACTGTCACAACGACCTTGGTATGGCGACCGCGAACTCGCTGGCCGCCGTCGCTGGTGGGGCGCGTCAGATTGAATGCACCATCAACGGATTGGGCGAACGCGCGGGCAACACCGCACTGGAAGAGGTCGTCATGGCCTTGCGCACCCGCAACGACATCATGCCTTGGCATACGGGTATCGACACGACCAAGATCATGCATATCTCGCGCCGGGTCGCGACGGTGTCGGGCTTCAACGTGCAGTTTAACAAGGCCATCGTCGGCAAGAACGCTTTTGCACATGAAAGCGGTATCCATCAGGACGGCATGCTGAAAAACCGCGAGAATTTCGAGATCATGCGTCCCGAAGATATCGGTCTGTCCGGCACGTCTTTACCGCTGGGCAAACACTCTGGCCGAGCAGCGTTGCGCGACAAGCTCGAAACCCTCGGGTTTGATGTGGGCGACAACCAGCTCAAAGATATCTTTGTGCGGTTCAAAGACCTGGCCGACCGCAAGAAAGAAGTATTCGACGATGACCTCATCGCGTTAATGACGATGGATGAGCACGACGATTACCTGCAGCTGGTGTCGATGAAGGTCACCTGCGGCACAGGCGGCCAAGCGGAATCAACCGTTGAGCTTGAGATGGACGGCAAAGACATCATCGCAACCGAACACGGAGACGGTCCGGTCGATGCAACATTCAAGGCAATCAGAAAGGTCTATCCGAACAAAGCCCATCTTCAGCTTTATCAGGTGCATGCGGTGACCGAAGGGACCGATGCGCAGGCGACGGTATCAGTTCGTTTGGAAGAAGACGGCATGATAGCGACCGGCCAATCAGCGAATACGGACACTGTCGTTGCTTCGGCCAAGGCGTATATCCACGCATTGAACCGCTTGATCATGCGTCGTGAAAAAGCAGGCCCAGGCGCGGATACACGCGAGATCAGCTATAAAGACCTGACCTGACGCGTTGAACGGGGTCTCCCGCAACCGCGGGTGCCCGGCTTCGCCGACCAACCTTACGGTTTTTGGGCCCGGCAGCGCGCCTTTGGCGCGCTGCCGGGCCCAACTTGTTTGACGGCATCTTTGATGCAGGCCAACAAGGCGGGAGGCCTCAGGTTGTCGGCCAGAATAGCGATCAGATATCCGCGAAAAGTTCTGACAGACGGTTCATCTCGTTTTCGATACCGAAAGGAGCGTTTAGAACATACATCCCGGAACCAACCATCCTGTGCCCTTGGCGTACGGGTGGGAAACGAACCTCATGGCATATAGCTTTCGGAAAATCTTGTGAATTCAGGCTTGAAATCATTGGCTTGTGAAGATCGCTTGTCAAAATGGGATACCACAATGCGATCACGCCCACGTTCCACTTGCGATGTAGTTTGGCAATAATACCCGGCAGACGATCGTATTCGGATTTCACCTCATAGCTCGGATCGATCAGCATGAGCCCCCGGCGCGGGGTCGGCGGGCAAAGCGATTGCACCAGCTCATACCCATCCCGTTTGTGAACCTGTCCGCCAAAGGGTGACATTGTCAGCGACAAGGCTTCGTATTCCTGTGGGTGTAACTCTGCCAATTGAATACTATCGTGATCGCGCAACAGGTTGGCCGCGATCAAGGGTGACCCCGCATAGCTCTGCGACCCATGTTGTTCCTGCACTTTGGTCAAAGCTCGGGTCAACGGATGGGACTCTGCGAACCAGCCCTCGCGCACTGCGCGCCCGATGCCAGCTGCGGCCTCACCAGTTCGGATCGCTGCGGCGTTGTCCAGGTGATAAAGACCACGCCCGGAATGCGTCTCAAGATAGGTCAGTGGCTTTTCTTTTTGGGTCAGGTAATCCAGCATCCAGGCCAATAAAGCGTGCTTTTGTACATCAGCCAGATTTCCAGCATGGTAAATATGTTGATATGAGAGCATGTTGCCTTCTAAAGTCCCAATCAATAAAGCGGAAAGGTGCTGATTGTCGCGGAATCAGCCCTTTTACCGGGCGAGATGGCACCCTATAAGGCATCCGTCCCGGAACCGTCGAGTCGCGGGCAGTGGAAATTCTGACGAACGGGATCAGTGAAAACATGGGCATTTTTGGCAATCTGGGCGGCTTGTTCACGGCGGACATGGCTATCGACCTTGGGACAGCGAATACGCTGGTTTATGTCAAAGGGCGCGGTGTTATCCTCTCGGAGCCGTCGGTTGTGGCTTATCACGTCAAGGACGGCGTTAAGAAAGTTCTGGCGGTGGGCGAGGATGCCAAGCTGATGCTGGGTCGGACGCCCGGTTCGATCGAGGCGATCCGCCCGATGCGTGAAGGCGTGATCGCCGACTTCGACACCGCGGAGGAAATGATCAAGCACTTCATTCGCAAGGTGCACAAACGTTCGACCTTTTCGAAGCCCAAAATCATCGTTTGCGTTCCCCATGGCGCGACTCCGGTCGAAAAGCGGGCGATCCGCCAGTCGGTTCTGTCAGCAGGTGCGCGTCGCGCAGGCCTGATTGCCGAACCGATTGCCGCCGCGATTGGCGCTGGCATGCCGATCACAGACCCAACGGGCAACATGGTCGTCGATATCGGCGGCGGTACGACCGAAGTCGCGGTTCTGTCGCTGGGTGACATTGTTTACGCCCGCTCGGTCCGCGTAGGTGGTGACCGGATGGATGAGGCGATCATCTCGTACCTGCGCCGCCAGCAAAACCTGCTGGTCGGTGAATCCACTGCGGAGCGCATCAAGACCACCATCGGCACTGCACGGATGCCCGACGATGGCCGCGGCCAGTCGATGCATATCCGAGGCCGTGACCTGTTGAACGGCGTGCCCAAGGAAATCGAAATCAGCCAGGCGCAAGTCGCCGAGGCTCTTTCCGAACCCGTTCAGCAAATTTGCGAGGCGGTGATGACCGCGCTGGAAACCACGCCGCCCGATCTGGCCGCTGACATCGTGGATCGGGGCGTGATGCTGACGGGTGGTGGTGCGCTGCTGGGCGATCTGGATCTGGCGCTGCGCGAACAGACGGGTCTGGCCGTGTCGATTGCCGATGAAAGCCTGAATTGTGTGGCTTTGGGCACCGGCAAAGCGCTGGAATACGAAAAACAACTGCGTCACGCGATTGACTACGAAAGCTAAGGCGCGCACCTTTATGGGGTGAGAACTCGGGCATGAGCAGCACGGGAAGGTAACCTGTGGCAAAGGACCGATCACAACGCGACGAATACACTGCCCCTCTGCGACGCCTGCTGCTGGGGATCGTTGTATTGTGCTTGCTCGGAATCTTTCTGGTTTGGCGAATTGATAGCCCGCGCGTTGAACGGTTCCGCGCGCAAGTGGTGGATAGCGTGGTCCCCTCGATGGAATGGGCGATGGTCCCGGTGAATGGCCTGGTCAATCTGGTGCGGGATTTCCAAAGCTACCAACGCCTGAGCGAGCAAAATCAAGAGCTGCGCAGTGAACTGCGCCTCATGCGAGCATGGAAAGAAGCGGCCCTTCAGCTAGAGCAGGAAAATGCCCGCCTGCTTGATCTGAACAATGTCCGTCTGGACCCGCGCCTGACCTACATAACGGGGGTCGTAATGGCGGACAGTGGTTCTCCGTTTCGGCAGTCCGTTCTGCTTAATGTCGGCGAGCGTGACGGCATTATGGATGGATGGGCTACGATGGACGGGATCGGAGTGGTCGGGCGCATCTCGGGCGTCGGCCCTGACACGGCTCGGGTGATCCTGCTGACCGACGCATCCAGCGCCATTCCCGCGACGATTCAGCCTTCGGGTCAAACGGCCCTGATCGCAGGTGACAATACCTCGTCACCCGCTGTAGAGTTTCTTGAAAACCGCGAGCTAGTGCGCCCCGGTGACCGTGTTGTCACCTCAGGGGATGGGGGGGTGTTTCCCGGTGGCCTGCTGATTGGCCAAATTGCTGAGGACCCCGGTGGGCGCCTTCGCGTCCGTTTGTCTGCTGATTTCGAAAGGCTCGAATTTTTACGCGTCTTGCGATTCCATTCCGCCCCGGCGATTGACGATTCCGGCGATATCGTTGGCCCCAGACGCCCCGAGGCCGCCCTAGCCCCTGCGGAGGTTGGTGATGGATAGGCAAGCGTCTCGACTCTGGGCCAAGCGGGGGCTGTATCTGTTTCTGGCGACACTGATCCTGTTCCTGCACCTTCTGCCATTGGATTCCAAGCCAGACCGATGGCCATTTCCGGATCTGCTTATCGCACTCACATTCGTTTGGGTTGTTCGGCGACCTGAATACGTGCCTGTTCCCCTTATCGCGGTTGTCATGCTGACGGCTGACCTTCTGCTTCAACGACCGCCAGGGTTATTGGCCGCGCTGGTCGTTATTGGCGCGGGGTTTCTACGAAACTCGGCACCGGGAATGCGGGATGGCGGGTTCGCAAGCGAATGGACAACGGCTGCGGTCGTGATCACGGCAGTTTTTGTGCTGAACCGGGTAATTCTTGCTATTCTATCTGTGCAACAAGCGGCATTGGGACCGGTCGTGATTCAAGTGGTTTTGACAATCGCAGTTTACCCAGTGGTGGTTTTCCTAAGCCAGAGCGGCTTTGGAGTGCGACGTATATCTGCCGGTGAGGCCGGATCCGCAGGAGCGCGGCCATGAAGCAGCGCAAACCAAAAACACAAGGCCTTGCCTATAAGCGTCTACCCAGACGCGCGTTGATACTAGGTGGAATGCAAGCCGTCTTTATCGGTGGCCTTGCTGCGCGGATGCGGTTTATGCAGGTCGAGCAAGCCGACGAATACCGCCTGCTTGCAGAAGAGAACCGGATCAATATTCGCCTGATTCCACCAACACGGGGCCGAATTTACGACCGCAACGGGCAAATCATCGGCCAAAACTCTCCTTCGTACCGGATCGTGATGGTGCGCGAGGATGCCGGTGATGTGGATGCCGTTATCTCAAAACTGTCCAGCATTATCCCGCTGACCCAAGATGAAATCGAACGCGCCAAGGCTGAGATGCGCCGCTCGGCCCCTTTCCTGCCTGTCACGCTGGCGGATCAGGTGACGTGGGAAGATATCTCGAAAGTTGCCGTTAATGCACCCGCCCTACCCGGTGTGACGCCCGAAGTCGGCATGACACGGCAGTATCCGCGTTATGAGGACTTTGCACATGTGGTCGGCTATGTCGGCCCGGTCAGCGACTATGACCTCAGCCAGATCGAAGACCCCGAGCCCGTCCTGCGTATCCCCCGGTTCCAGATCGGTAAGGTTGGGTTGGAAGCGAAACAGGAAATTTCGCTGCGCGGCAAGGCAGGCGCCAAACGCGTCGAGGTCAACGCCACCGGCCGTGTTATGCGCGAGTTGGATCGTCAGGAAGGAGAGGCCGGAGCCGATCTGCAATTGTCCGTAGACGCCGACCTGCAGCAATACGCCCAAGCCCGACTTGCCGGAGAAAGCGCCGCCGCCGTTGTGATCGACTGCGAGACTGGCGACATCCGGGCGATCAGTTCCGCACCCAGCTTTGACCCCAACTTGTTTGTGCGCGGCATATCAGTTGCCGATTACCGAACACTGACGCAGGATAACTACCGCCCGCTAGCGAACAAGACCGTGCAGGGGACCTACCCGCCTGGGTCGACGTTCAAGATGATCACTGCCATGGCAGCACTTGAGGCTGGTGTCGTCGGTCCCGGCAATACAGTGTACTGCCCCGGTCACCTGAAAGTTGGCAGCCGACGTTTTCACTGCTGGAAACGCGGTGGCCACGGAACAGTTGATCTTGAGCTTTCGCTGAAACGCAGCTGCGATGTTTACTACTATGATGTCGCCCTGAAAACGGGGATCGACAAGATATCGGATATGGCGCGTACGTTCGGACTGGGGGTCAAGCACGACATTCCAATGTCTGCGGTCGCCGCTGGATTGGCCCCTAATCAGGCCTGGAAAGAGCGCGTCCACGGCGAAGGCTGGCTGGTTGGTGATACCGCGAATGCCTCTATCGGTCAGGGCTTTATGCTGGCTTCCCCCTTGCAACTGGCGGTTATGACCGCCCGAATTGCCACTGGACGTGAGGTCAAACCTCGCCTGGTTCGTTCGATCAACGGGGTTGAGCAGCCATCGGGTGCGGGTGAGCCGTTGGCCGTAAACCCGAACAATCTGAAGTATATCCGCGAAGCGATGTTCTCGGTGTCCAACGACCGGCGCGGCACGGCCTATCGTAGTCGCATCATTGCAGAAGACTTCCGCATGGCCGGCAAAACAGGCACCAGCCAGGTCCGCAATATCACCAAGGCCGAACGCGCAGCCGGGGTTATCAGAAATGAGGACCTGCCGTGGGAGCGCCGGGACCACGCGCTGTTTGTCAGCTTCGCACCTTATGACAAGCCGAAATACGCGATCGCCGTGGTGGTAGAGCATGGTGGCGGCGGCTCGAAAGCTGCGGCTCCGGTCGCGCGGGACATCATGTTGCAGGCGCTCTACAACGGCACACCTCCACTAGAAGCTTATCCGGTTGCCGATCGGGACCGCATCAAGGAACAGCAAAAACAGCTTGAGGGCGACCGCCGTCCCAAAGCGCGTCCATCCGAGAAGGATCGCGCATGAGCTATTTGGAATACGCCGTCAAATCCACACCATCGGGGTTTCGCAAATTCCTCTATATGAACTGGCCTTTGACGCTGTTGCTGATCAGCGTGGCAAGCGCAGGCTTCCTGATGCTGTTCTCGGTGGCGGGTGGCTCATGGACCCCTTGGGCCGAACCCCAGATGGAGCGGTTCGGGCTGGGGCTTGCCGTGATGTTCATCATCGCCATGGTGCCCATTTGGTTCTGGCGCAACATGTCTGTCCTGGCCTACCTGGGCTCGATCGGATTGCTGATCATAGTCGAACTTTTTGGAACGATCGGCATGGGCGCACAGCGCTGGATCGACCTGGGCTTTATGCGACTGCAACCCTCCGAAGTCATGAAGGTCGCGCTGGTGATGGTTCTGGCAGCCTACTATGACTGGCTTCCGTCACATAAAACCTCAAGGCCGCTGTGGGTCATAATACCGGTTGTGCTGATCCTGATACCGACCTTCATGGTTTTGCGCCAACCGGATCTTGGCACTTCGATCCTTTTGCTGGCCGCGGGCGGCGGCCTGATGTTTCTGGCCGGGGTTCATTGGGCTTACTTTGCGGCTGTCATAGCTGCAGGCGTCGGACTGGTCGCCACAGTCTTCAACAGCCGCGGCACTGAATGGCAGCTGCTCAAGGACTATCAGTTCCGACGGATTGATACATTTCTGGACCCCTCCACCGACCCGTTGGGCGCGGGCTACCACATCACACAGTCCAAAATCGCCTTGGGGTCGGGTGGCTGGAATGGGCGTGGGTTCATGCAGGGAACGCAATCGCGGCTGAACTTTCTGCCCGAAAAGCACACGGACTTCATCTTTACCACGCTGGCCGAAGAGTTCGGCTTCGTCGGTGGCATCACGTTGTTGACCCTATACGGCCTGATCCTTGTCTTTTGTGTTGTCACTGCGCTTATGACGAAAGACCGTTTTTCGTCACTGGTGACGCTGGGCATCGCGTTGAACTTCTTCCTGTTCTTTGCTGTGAACATGTCGATGGTCATGGGCCTTGCCCCGGTCGTTGGTGTTCCGCTGCCGATGGTCAGCTATGGTGGGTCGGCCATGCTTGTCCTGATGGCCGCGTTCGGCATCGTTCAAAGCGCGCATATTCACCGCCCCCGCTAAGCTGAAAGGCCACCAATGCCCGTAAACGTTCTGTTTTCTGCGCGCCCTGAACTATGGCCAGAATACCAACCTTTATTGACAAAAGGGCTATCCGACGCGGGGCTGGACGTTAATCTGGATACGCAGATGGCACCGGATCAGGTGGACTATGTGGTCTATGCCCCGAACGGTGGGTTGTCGGATTTCAGCCCCTACACACGGCTCAAGGCGGTGCTCAGCCTATGGGCAGGGGTGGAAAGCATCTCGGACAATCATACCCTGACCGTTCCATTGACGCGGATGGTTGATCACGGGCTGACACAGGGCATGACCGAATGGGTGGTGGGGCATGTGCTGCGGTACCATCTGGGTATGGACAAGCACATCACGGTTCAGGACGGCGTGTGGACACCTATCGCACCTCCGTTGGCTTCGGACCGCACGGTCTGTGTCTTGGGACTGGGCGCTTTGGGCAGCGCAGCGGCCCAAGCACTGGCCTATCTGAATTTTGACGTCATAGGTTGGAGCCGCACGGCAAAAGACATTCCCAATATCACTTGCATGCATGGCCAAGATGGCCTGCGCACTGCCCTTTCCCAATCCGAGATCGTGGTTCTGTTGCTACCCGACACCCCGGCGACCGAGAATACGCTCAACGCCGAAACGCTTGCCTTATTGACCACAGGCGCGTGCATTATCAATCCCGGGCGCGGGCCGTTGATTGACGATGACGCTTTGCTTGACGCACTGAATAGCGGAAAGGTCGGGCATGCCACGCTTGATGTATTTCGAACCGAGCCTTTGCCGGTGGATCACCCCTATTGGGCACATCCAAACGTAACCGTGACGCCGCATATTGCGTCCGAAACACGCCCTGTAACCGCGGCGCAGGTGATCTGTGAAAACATCCGACGAGGCGAAGCCGGAGAGCCGTTCCTGCACCTCGTCGATCGTTCTTTGGGATATTAGGCGGCGATTAAACCCCGCCCTTTCAGCAGCGCCTCAACACCGGGAAGACGTCCGCGGAACGCCATATACAGATCTTCTGCCTCGCGCGAGCCACCGGTGGACAGGATATGTTCCTCTAACGCTTTGGCGCGTTCGGGATCAAAAGCGCCACCGGCCTCTTCAAAGGCGGCGAATGCATCAGCATCCATAACCTCGGACCACATGTAACTGTAGTAACCCGAACTATAACCGTCACCGGCAAAGACGTGCGAAAAATGCGGGGTTGCATGCCGCATACCTATCGCCTGCGGCATCCCCAACTCGGCCAAAACTTCCTCTTGCTTTACCATCGGGTCGATAGGCGCGGGACCGTCATGAAAGGCCAAGTCAACCAAGGCCGAAGATACGTATTCCACGGTCTGGAAACCCTGATCGAAATTGGCAGCCCGTAGGACTTTTTCCAGCATGTCTTTCGGCATCGGCGCGCCGGTCTCGGCGTGGGTGGCGAATTTCGTCAATACTTCCGGGACCTCAAGCCAGTGTTCATATAGCTGGCTGGGAAGTTCCACAAAATCGCGCGCTACCGACGTTCCCGAGATGCTTTCATAAGTCACATCAGACAACATCTGGTGCAGGGCGTGACCGAATTCGTGAAACAAGGTTCGCGCATCATCGTATGACAAAAGCGTGGGCTCGCCTTTCGCAAAACTGCAGACGTTCTTGACGATCGGCGTCTGGACATCGGGAAATTTCGCCTGAGATCGCATGGCGCTGCACCACGCGCCCGAACGTTTGGATCCGCGCGCGATGTAATCGCCGATAAACACTGCAACGTGCTGACCGTTCCGTGTGACCTCCCACGCACGGCAATCGGGGTGGTAGAGCGGCACATCCAATGGTGCAAATTCCAATCCGAACAGACGGTTGGCGCAATCAAAAGCGGCCTCGATCATACGGTCCAATTGCAGGTAAGGTTTCAGCTCGGCTTCATCCAGATCATGTTCGACCTTGCGGCGTTTCTCGGCGTAATAACGCCAATCCCAGGCCTTGAGTGATCCGTTCACACCGTCGGCTTGCATCATCTGTTGCAGGGTTTCGGCGTCCGCATCCGCGCGCGACTTGGCCGGTTCCCAAACCTGCATCAACAATTCGCGCACCCGATCCGGGGTGCCTGCCATTTCGGTTTCCAGCTTGAAGGCTGCAAAGCTGTCATAACCCAGCAGTTTTGCGCGTTCTTCGCGCAGGTGCAAAATCTCGGCCGCGATTTCCCTGTTATCCGTTTCGCCTCCACCTGCGCCGCGCGCTGTCCACGCCCGGTACGCCTTTTCACGCAGATCACGACGGCTGGAAAACTGCAGAAACGGCACGATCAAGGATCGCGACAACGTCACAACAGGCCCGCCTGCACCTTTTTCCTCGCCCGCCGCACGTGCCGCGTTCACGACGAATTCCGGCAAGCCCTCCAGATCATCTTCCGCCAATTCCATGAACCATTCACGCTCATCAGCCAGAATATTTTGGGTGAAGGACGTCCCCAAAGACGCCAACCGCGCCTTGATCTCCTGCATCCGCACGTCTTCTGCACCGGTCAGAGCAGCCCCGGATCTTACAAAACCGCGATGCGTCAGCATCAGTACACGTTTTTGCTCGTCACTCAGGTTCAGGTCATCCACCCGGCCCCAAAGATCAGCCAACCGGTTAAACAGGGCTTTGTTCGACGAGATCCCTGCGAAATGCGCCGCCAGCTTTGGCGAAAACTCGCGCTGCAACGCTTCGCGCTTTGGATTGCTGTCTGACCCCGCGACGGCATAGAAAACGGACAGAACTTTATTTACCTGCTCACCCGCAGCCTCAAGAGCCTCGACCGTGTTGGCGAATGTGGGTGCGTCTGGATTATTCGCGATTGCTTGGATTTCAGCATTATGGGTTTGCAGGGCTTCGTCCAATGCGGGCGCATAATCTTCGTCGGAAATCTTGTCGAATGGTGCAATTTCGAACGGGGTCGTCCAATCGGACAGGATCGGGTTGGTCATAGAGCTCTCCTTTGACCATTACCTAGGAACAGAGGCGGCGCCGGTCCAGTGCAGGTGATCAATCTGTGCCGCAAACCGGGCAATCAGCGCGGCGCGACAGAGTGATTTTCCGGCTTTCGCCATAAAGTGCATCGTAGATCAGCATGTCGCCACGAAGGGCCTGACCGGCCCCTGTGATGACCTTGATCGCCTCGACCGCCATCATCGACCCCACCACACCCGGAAGCGGGCCAACCACTCCGGCCTCGGCGCAGGAAGGGGCTAATCCGGGTGCCGGTGCCTCTGGAAAAATGCATTGGTAGCAAGGCGCTTCGCCCGCGGGGTCAAAAACACTCAATTGTCCTTCCCACTGAGACAACGCGCCCGAGATCAGCGGTTTGCCCAATGCCACGGCGGTCCGATTGGCCAGATAGCGCGTATCGAAATTGTCAGTACCGTCCAACACCAGATCAAAATCCGCAAACAGGTCGGACGCAATCTCGTCGGTCAGACGCCGGTGATAGGGCAAAACCACCACGTTTGGATTCTGCGCCAACATGGCCTGCTGCGCCGAAAACACTTTGGGCATACCGATATCTGCGTCTCGGTGGATCACCTGTCGCTGAAGGTTGGCATTCTCGACCACGTCATCGTCAATGACACCGATCGTGCCGACACCCGCCGCTGCCAAGTACTGCAATGCCGGAGCACCGAGGCCACCCGCGCCTATCACAAGCACCCGGGCCTGTTTCATCTTTTTTTGACCCGGCCCGCCCAATTCCCGCAGCACGATGTGGCGCGCATAGCGTTCCAGCTCAGTTTCAGAAAATTGGTCAGATGGCATGGCGGGCTCCTTGGTCGTGGAAGGTGCAGCGCGATCTCGCAGCGCTTTCAGCACCTTTCCATAAACCAGAACCAAAACCGCCGAGCCACCCAATATCAACCACATCGCAGCAGAACCACCGGTGGCCTCGCGCAAGGGGTGGCCGTCAGGTAGCACCAGCTGCGCCACGATGACGCCCAAAAGCAAAACCCCGACCAAGACCATGCGCGCGGTGCGTGACACTCCCGCCAAATACCCGATCCCCCACAGAGCGGAGGCAAGAATGAGGATCAGCAGCATCTAGCCTCGCCCGGTCGAACCAAAACCGCCCGCACCGCGATCCGTATCGCTGAGGGTCTCGGCTGCCTCGAACACGGCTTGCACAACCGGGGCAACAACCAATTGGGCGATACGCTCGCCATGTGCGATCTCAAAGGTATCCTGACCCGCATTCAGGACAATCACACCCAAAGGGCCACGATAATCGCTGTCAATTGTGCCGGGTGTGTTGGGCAAGGTGATACCGTGTTTCAAGGCCAGTCCCGAACGCGGCCGCACCTGAATCTCGTAACCCTGCGGGATCTCAACGCGCAATCCAGTGGGTACCAGCGCCCTTTGACCCGGTTCCAGTTGAATTGACGCTTTTCCCGGCAGGTTCGCGCGTATATCTGCGCCCGCAGCACCTGCGGTCTCATATGAGGGCAACGGCACCGACAAGTCGGAATCCTCGTCTCGGATCACACGGATCGCTACCATCCTGGGTCCTTTCATCTATCCTGTAAGCGCATCGGCAATTTTGGCGGCCAGGCGTTGGGCAACTGCGTCTTTCCCCATACGCGGCCATGCTTCGGCACCGGTGTCGGAAATCAGGGTCACCGCATTCTCGGACCCGCCCATTATGCCGGTCGCAGGGCTGACATCGTTCGCAACAATCCAATCGCAGCCCTTGCGCGCACGTTTGGCGGTTGCATGTTCGACCACATTATCTGTTTCCGCAGCGAACCCAACGACAAGCGAGGGGCGGCCTGCCTCCAATTGAGAGATGCGCTTCAGAATGTCTGGGTTTTCGGCAAACTCGAGCGCAGGCAAGCCATCACGGGTTTTCTTGAGCTTTCGATCCGAGGCGCTTGCAACCCGCCAATCGGCAACGGCTGCAGCAAAGACGCCTGCATCAACAGGCAGCGCGGCGTCAACCGCGTCAGACATTTGTTGCGCGGTCTCCACGGACACCACATGGACCCCTGCGGGCGGCGCGACGTCGGCAGGCCCGGTCACAAAAATCACCTCAGCCCCCAATGCGGACAATGCGCGTGCGACCGCTGTGCCTTGCGCACCAGAAGATCGATTCGCGATGTATCGGACCGGGTCGATCGGTTCTTGCGTCGGGCCAGACGTGACCAGAACACGTTTTCCAGCCAACGGTCCATCGCCCAGTTGCGCCTCGATAGCTGCGACGATCTCAAGAGGTTCCGACATGCGGCCCGGCCCGTATTCACCACAGGCCATGTCGCCCTCATTCGGGCCAACGAACAAAACACCATCTGACTGCAATAGCCCCAGATTGCGCTGGGTCGCCGGATGATCCCACATCCGAACATTCATGGCAGGCGCACACAGAACCGGCGTGTCAGTCGCCATCAGCAAAGTCGAGGCCAGATCGTTGGCCAAACCTGCCGCCATCTTCGCCATCAAGTCAGCCGTTGTGGGGGCGACAACCACCAAATCCGCCGAGCGAGACAATTGGATATGTCCCATCTCGGCCTCGTCAGTCAGGTCGAACAAATCACGATAGGCCTTTTCACCCGCTAGTGCAGAAACCGACAGGGGTGTGACGAATTCCTCAGCCGCTTTCGTCAGGACAGGCGTCACGGCAGCACCGCGTTCTTTCAGCCGACGGATCAGATCCAGCGACTTATAGGCCGCAATCCCTCCGCCGATGATCAGCAGAATGCGTTTGGATGCCAGCATGTTTTGCCCTTCCCGTGCAGATCGGTCCCGACATTAGGCAAGGCTGCGCTCCAGTACCAGCCGTTAATTCTGCGTCTGAAACGCCAGACAGGGGTCTTCACGTTCAACCGTGGGGCTGTCGATCACGGCATCAAACTCTCCGTTAATGCTGCCATCTTCGGATTGTCCCAGAACAAAAACCTTCAGGCCCGGGCGCAGGCGCGACAAAAAGGTGGGAATGCCGCGATCCTTGCGAGCATGGCCATTGCCCGTGATCACAGCGATAGGCCCGCCAGTTTCGTCCTCGGCACGGAGGATGGCACGGGTCAGAACCGCATCGCGCAAGCGCTGTATCGCCACCATTTGCGGCAAAGCCTCAGCAGGCAGTGCGTTGCAATGAGCCGCCATTTGATCAGCTTCTCGCTCTGCCTGATCTGCGGCAGACAGCGGCACCGTCAGGCCGTACCGCGCAGCATCCGCGCCCAATGCTGTCGCCGCGCCTCGCTGCATTGCCGCACGCGCCGCCGCACGTGGTACCATTGCGCCGTAAACCGGTGCGTCGGTAGCCTGAAAAACAGGATAATACAGGCTGAGAGGCGGCCATCCCATCTCTGCCCACTCAAGAATCCGGGCCAGTTCCTCGGGGTTGGTCGCAGCTTTCTGCCCAAGCCGTCGCGCGCCCTCTTCGGTAATCATCTCCCATACAACAGCGGATGGGTTGATCAGTTCCAGCGCTTCTTTTTGGACAATGTGGTGCTGTGGGTTGTCGTGAATCTCACCCAGAATAACGATATCTGCGGCCTGCATTGCCGCAGATACCTCATCAGGTATCAATTGTTCGGCACGGGCCAAGCCCGGCGTAACCACTAGTGCAATAAGCAGAATCGCAATCTGTTTCATGCGATGAAGTGTTGCACCTCGCGCGATTGAGCTTCAAGGTTCTTGCGCATTTTTACGAATGCAGCGGCTTCAAGCTGGCGCACACGTTCTTTCGAAAGACCCAGCTCCTGCCCAAGGCTTTCCAACGTCCGGGCTGGTTCACGCAACTTGCGCTCGCGCACGATAAAGCGTTCACGGTCGTTAAGAGATTGCATCGCTGTCACAAGCCATTCACGAAGCTGCTCGGTGTCGTGGCTGTTTTCGACAGTTTCCGCGGCCTGCTCGCTGTCGTCTTCCAGCGCATCAATCCACTCGCGACCATCTTCGTCCGCGGACTGCACTGCGTTCAGCGAGAAATCCGATCCCGAAAGCCGACCCTCCATCATCTCAACATCGCGAAGCGGCACACCAATCTCGGCAGCAATCATCTGATGCAACTGGTGGCGATCAAGGTCCATGCCTTCGGTTGCAGCCTCACGTTCCAGACGTGCCTGAACCCGACGCATATTAAAGAACAGCGATTTCTGGGAAGAGGTCGACCCGGTCCGAACCATCGACCAGTTCCGCATCACATAGTCCTGAATGCTGGCCTTGATCCACCAAACCGCATAGGTCGAAAACCGCACACCGCGATCGGGGTCAAACTTGTCAGCCGCTTTCATCAAGCCTAGCCCGGCCTCTTGGATCAGGTCGTTCATCGGGGCGCCGTATCGTTTGAACTTGGCGGCCATCGAGATTGCCAGCCGCATATAAGCAGTGATCAACCTGTGCAGCGCTTGCTCGTCGCGGTGGTCGCGCCACGCGTAAGCCAGCTGTAATTCTGTTTCCGCGTCCAGCAACTCGGCTTTCATCGCCTGCCGTGACATTGAGAAATCGTTCGTATTGTCCAGTGCCATGGAAATCTCCCCTTTTCACAGGCGTAGCTCGGCCTTGCTTTGCCAACTTATGGTGGATACGCAGAACAGAACCGGGTGGATCACATGGAAGGTAGTAATAGTGGGTCCGGATTTAACCTTAATCTTGGGTGGAGCGGCCTCTGGGAAGTCGGCTTTCGCTGAACAACTTGTTGTTTCTTATGACAAAGACCGGGTATATTTCGCCACTTCACAAGTGTTTGATGATGAAATGCACGAAAAGGTGAACAAACACATCCAGCAGCGGGGTGCCGGATGGACAACGATTGAGGCCCCTTTCGATCTGCGCCCGGGGTTATCTACACTCAACGAAAGCCAGGTCTGCCTGATCGATTGCGCAACTATGTGGCTGACCAACCATATACTGGCCGAGAATGACCTGGAGCACGCGCAGGCGGAATTGTTTGACGCGCTTTCAGGCTGTCGCGCGCCGGTCGTCATCGTCTCGAACGAAGTGGGGTACGGGATTGTACCGGACAACGCATTATCTCGTCGCTTTCGCGAAGCGCAGGGTCGGTTGAACATCGCGCTGGCCGCCCAAGCTGACCGTGTGGTGCAGGTGACGGCTGGATTACCGTTGGTCTTAAAGGGCCAGTTGCCATGACAAGATTGCATCTTGTCCGGCATGGGCCAACTCACGCCAAAACCATGGTCGGGTGGTCCGATATACCCGCTGACCTCAGCGACCACGCAGCGATCGCGCGGCTACGTGACCATCTGCCTGAACAGGCCGTTGTCGTTTCATCCGATCTGTCCCGTGCCGCAGATACCGCTTCGGCCATTCAAGGCGCGCGCGCGCGCCTGCCGCATCACCCGCACTTGCGAGAAATCAATTTCGGCAGTTGGGAGTTGCGCTGCTTCAAAGAGATCGAGGCCGAAGACCCGGAATTGACCTTCGCCTATTGGGACAACCCCGGTGACGTCCGCCCGCCAGACGGAGAAAGCTGGAACGACGTCCGCGCCCGGGTCGACGCAGTCATCGACAACCTGATCGTCTCACATTCAGGACAGGATTTGATTGTCGTGGCGCATTTCGGGGTCATTCTGACTCAGGTACAACGCGCTCTGGATATCAGCGCCTATGAGGCGTTCAGCCACAGGATCGACAACCTTTCTGTCACCGAGATCACCCATCATGATGACCGATGGTCAGTCGGGCGGATCAATCACTGCCCGTGATCCCAACGCGCACAAATCACTGTTTTACGACCCAAACCAACCGCGGCATTCTATTGCCATGACTTATGATCTGTTTATCGGTGACCGGCTGTTTTCCAGTTGGTCGATGCGCGGCTGGTTGATGCTGGAAAAGTTTGGCCTGCCCTATCGAAGCCATATGATCGGCTTGTATTCGGGCACCATGGGCGAAGACATGAAGCCGTTGGCCCCGGCGCGTCTGGTCCCTGCCCTGCGCCTGCCTGACGGGACGGTTGTCGGTGAAAGCCTTGCGATGGCCGAAACACTGGCCGAACGGCATCCCGAAGCTGCGTTATGGCCCTCAGACCCCGCAGCGCGTGCCACCGCGCGATGGATCTGCTGCGAAATGGTGGCCAGTTTCTCGGCTTTGCGCGGGCAATGTCCGATGCAGCTAAAACACTGCTGGAAAGGGTTTGAGCCTTCGGCCGAAACCCTAGCCGACCTCAGCAGGATCGAAACGCTTTGGGCCCACGCCCGCTCTATTTCAGGGGCCACATCTGGCCCACTGTTTGGGGCTTATTCTCTGGCGGATGTTTTCTATACCCCTGTGGCTGCGCGCGTCGTTGGATTTGGTTTACCGATATCTGCCGAGAACCTAGCTTATTGCCTTGAGTTATTGTCTGACACGTCTGTCCGACAATGGCGCGCTATGGGTCTGACAGTTGACTACGATCCTTTCCCATACCCGCAAAACCTGCAGACTGATCCATGGCCGATTGGGGACACGATGGCGGAACCTGTCGAAACTGGACCTTCCTTGAACCAAGTCTGCCCCTATTCCGGCAAACCGGTCACGGATTTCCTAAAGCTTAACGAGCAGGTTTGGGGGTTCTGCAACCAATTCTGCCGCGACAAGACCGTGGCCGATCCCGGTGCGTGGCCGAAGTTTGCCGCAATGACGGGTGCCGTTAACGATTCCTAAACCTCAGCCGTGCAAGCAAGAACCTGTTAACCAAAAAGGTCTTGCATGGTCACCCGGTCCCATACAGTTGCATTCCAAGGGGTCGAAGCCCGCCCGGTCGAAGTGCAATGCGCCGTCACACCCGGCTTACCCGCCTTTTCCATCGTGGGATTGCCTGACAAGGCGGTATCTGAGGCACGTGACAGGGTGCGCAGCGCACTAAGCGCCATGGCAATTGCGTTGCCGTCCAAACGCATCACGATCAACCTGTCACCAGCTGACCTGCCGAAAGAGGGCAGCCATTTTGATCTTCCTATCGCCGTTGCGCTGCTGTCTGCGCTTGAGATCATCCCGCAGGACGCCGCAGAAAGCGCGGTTTCGTTGGGAGAGCTGTCGCTGGACGGCTCGCTTGTTCCGGTGGTTGGCGCGCTCCCTGCTGCGATGACGGCAGCGGCCGAGGATCGTGCGTTACTCTGCCCCAAAGCCTCCAGCGCCGAAGCTGCTTGGGTGGATGCCACACAGGTATTGGGCGCAGCGTCCCTTGCCGAAGTCGTGCGGCATTTCTCTGGTCAAAACCCTTTGCCCACCGCGCAACCCGGCGAAGTCGACCTTTCCCCGAATGCGCGTGATCTGAGAGACGTCAAAGGGCAAGAACGCGCCAAACGCGCATTAGAGATCGCAGCAGCAGGGCGGCACCACCTGATCATGATCGGCACACCGGGATCTGGGAAATCCATGCTGGCGGCCCGGTTACCCGGAATCCTTCCACCGCTTACGCCCGCCGAGGCTTTGGAGACCTCGATGATCCAGTCCCTCTGCGGGCTGCTGAACGAAGGTGGGATCAGCCGTTCCCGCCCATTCCGCGAGCCGCACCACACGGCATCAATGGCTGCAATTGTTGGCGGCGGGAAAGGGGCCAAACCTGGTGAGATATCCTTGGCCCATAACGGGGTCCTCTTCATGGATGAATTCCCCGAGTTTCCCCGCACTGTTTTAGAGACACTCCGCCAGCCTATCGAAACGGGCGAGGTCATGGTTGCACGCGCAAACGCGCATGTGAAATATCCCTGCCGGTTCATGCTAGTTGCGGCCGCCAACCCCTGCAAATGCGGATACCTGACGGACCCTGCGCGTGCCTGTTCCCGTGCGCCCGTCTGCGGTGAAGACTATCTGGGGCGGATTTCCGGTCCGCTGATGGATCGTTTTGACCTGAGGATTGAGGTTCCGCCTGTCGGATTCACCGACCTTGACCTGCCTCCATCCGGGGATAGTTCGGCGACAGTTGCCGCGCGGGTCGAACGGGCACGACAGGTTCAGGCCGCACGGTTTTCCAAAACTCCTGCGATCCGCCAGAACGCAGATGTCGAGGGGAACCTTTTAGAAGAAATCGCCGCCCCAGACGCAGAAGGCAAAGCGCTGCTGTTGCAAGCTGCGGAAAGGTTCGGCCTGTCCGCGCGCGCCTATCACCGCGTGCTGAGGGTGGCCCGCACCATAGCCGACATGGACAACGCCCCAGACGTGCGACGGCCTCATGTGGCCGAGGCGCTGAGCTTTCGCATCAGCGCCAAGGTTGCGTCCTAAAGCTTGGCTTCGATGGCCTGCCAGATTTTTTCGGCGATGTTGACGCCATCAAACCGCTCAAGCTCCTGAATACCTGTGGGAGAGGTCACGTTAATCTCTGTCAAGTAATCCCCGATCACGTCGATCCCTACGAAAACCTGTCCTTTTTCTTTCAGCAATGGTCCGATCACGGCGCAGATTTCCTTGTCGCGCGCGGTCAGGCCTATTTTTTCAGGGCGCCCGCCAACGTGCATGTTGGATCGTGTCTCACCTTCAGCGGGAACGCGATTGATGGCTCCGACGGGCTCGCCGTCGACCAAGATCACACGTTTGTCCCCATTGCTGACATCGGGCAGAAATTTCTGCACAATTAGCGGTTCGCGCGAAAATCCGGTGAAAAGCTCGTGCAGTGACGTCAGGTTGCGGTCGTTCGCATCTAGCCGGAAAACACCTGCACCTCCGTTTCCGTAAAGTGGTTTTAGAATGATGTCGCCGTGCTTTTCCTTGAAGGCCTTGATCGTTTGCAGGTCTCGCGCAATCGTTGTTGGCGGCGTCAGTTCGGGAAAATCCAGAACAAGCAGTTTCTCGGGATAGTTACGCACCCAAAACGGGTCGTTTACCACCAGCGTCTGCCCCTTCAGGCGGTCCAGCAAATGAGTCGACGTGATATAATGCATGTCGAATGGGGGATCCTGCCGTAGCCAGACCACATCAAACTCTGCCAGATCGACCTCGCGCTCTGGCGCCAGTTCGGCAGGGTTTCCAGCGATGCGCTGAACCTTCATATCGTGACCGCGTGCTGTAATCCGCCCCTCTTGATAGGCCAGCTGGTCCGGGTCGTAGAAAAACAGCGTGTGACCGCGCGCCTGAGCCTCTTCGGCCAGTCGGAACGAGCTGTCAGCATTGATATCCACGGCCCCGATCGGGTCCATCTGAAAGGCGATTTTCATGGTGTGTCCCTCAAATTCACGCCAGATACATGGCGCAGCAGGGGCAGGTGTTCAATGGGGATCAGGCCAAGCCAAAGGCATTTTCGATGATTTGCACGTCACCCAAAGCATCAACCAAGGCCACATCAAAGCGCACATTCGTCAGTTGCCCACCCGGTTGGCCTTCTAAAAACTGGGCCGCTGACGCGCATATCCGGTTCATCTGACGCCGACTGATCCGTGCAGCCGCCCGTTCAAAGCTGCTGCTTTTCTTGACTTCGATGAAAACAAAACCTTCGCGATCGCGCGCGATCAAGTCGATCTCACCCCCAGCACCGCGCCAACGGCTTTGAAGGATGGACAGTCCACGCCGCTCATAGTCTTTGGCTGCCAAAATCTCAGCGGATCGACCTACTTGATAAGAAACGGAACTTTGAGCAGATCGCGCGTTCATGTCATCCCTTCGCCAGTTTCAGAGCCTTCTGATAAATCGGACGTCTTGGCAACTTGTACATGCTTGAAACCAAATCAGCCGCATCCCGAACCGAATGTGTTTCCAAAGCCTTTTTCAGCGCCTCTTCTACGTCCGACTCGTTAACGGTTTCTGAATCGCCGCGGTTTACCAGCAAGACAATCTCACCTTTCACGGATTGCTCACTGAGATCAGCGGACAGTTGCGCCAGGGTGCCGCGCCTGACTTCTTCGAATTTCTTGGTCAGCTCTCGGCACATTGCTGCGGGCCTGTTTTCACCCAAGACAGCCGCAAGATCCGCGACACAGGCCGCAACGCGTTTGGGCGATTCGTAGAATACAAGCGTACCGGGCACATCGCGCAGCGCCTCGATACGAGAGCGTCTGGCGTTCGAAGAGTTGGGCAAAAAACCCGCAAAAAAGAATGCGTCTGTCGGCAGCCCCGCCAGTGTCAACGCCATTAGCGCGGCGGACGGGCCCGGGGCACAAGTCACTGTAAACCCGGCTTCTGCGGCTTGACGACCCAGGTCGTACCCGGGGTCCGCAATCAATGGCATTCCGGCCTCTGAAGCGTAAGCTACGGATTTACCGTCGCGCAAAGCATCCAGAAGTTTTTCTCGTGCACCCGCACCGCTGTGGTCGTGATAGGCAAAGACGCGTCGGCCCTCTAACGGTACACCGTGGATTTCCATTAAACGCCGCAGGCTGCGTGTATCTTCGGCGGCAATTACGTCTGCTGACGCCAACACATCAAGCGCCCTGAGCGTAATATCGCGCGCCGTACCGATCGGAGTGGCAACAAAATACAGGCCCGGGCCCAATCTGACTTTTTGGTGATTCAAAGCTGGACCCTCACAGCGTGACGTTTATTATTGCTGCCTAACAAATTGGCAGCGCTTCAAGCTGCCGGGACAGGGAGTTTTCATTTAGATGTTTACCGATTGCAAGCCCGTTCGCAAACTGGCGAAAACCGCGGCCTTCCTGGCCACCGCAGCATTTCTGGCCGCATGTGAACCGGGCGGCCTTGGCGGAGGCCCGTCGATCAACACGTCCAAACCTGTCCCCGTTGCGCTGTTGGTTCCGGCTGGCTCGGCGAATTCCGGTGATGCCGCATTGGCCCGTAGCCTTGAAAATGCAGCACGTCTGGCAATGTCGGACTTGCAGAACGTCCAAATCGATCTGCGCGTGTACGATACGCGCGGCAGCTCGAATACCGCGGCCGAAGTCGCCCAGCGCGCTGTCTCCGAAGGTGCCAAAGTCATCCTTGGACCTGTTTATGCGCAGGCGGCGAACTCGGCCGGGCTGGCAGTTCTGAACAATAACGTCAATGTCTTGTCCTTCTCGAACAACCCAAGCATTGCGGGCGGCAATGTCTTTGTTCTGGGCCCGACGTTTAACAATACCGCAAACCGACTGGTCAACTTTGCCGGATCGCAAGGCAAAACGGGGATGGTTATCGTGCACAGCAACGATGCCGCCGGTCAGTTGGGTCAATCGGCAATCGCGGGCGCGCTTGCTGGCAGCCGGGTCAACAATGCTGGCACCGTCGGTTATGACCGGTCGCAGCAAGGCGTAATCAATTCGGTCCCCACGATCAAAGCCACCGTGGACGCAGCCGGTGCAGATTCGATTTTCCTGACCGCAACGACTGCAGGAGCATTGCCTTTGTATTCGCAGCTTCTGCCAGAAGCAGGCGTTTCACCTGCCACAACCCAGTATATAGGTCTGACCCGTTGGGATATTCCCGCTCAGACGTTAGAGCTGCCGGGTGTTCAGGGCGGCTGGTTCGCTTTGCCTGACCCGACAAAGGCCCAAGCCTATCGTCAGCGCTACAACAACACCTATGGCGAAGCGCCTCATCCGATCAGCGGATTGGCATATGACGGCATTGCGGCAATCGGCGCGCTTGTCAGCCAAGGCAAGGCGGATGCACTAACCGCCTCAGCCCTGACACAGAATGCCGGCTTCCAGGGCGTCGGCGGTATCTTCCGTCTACGATCCGACGGCACCAACGAACGCGGTCTGGCTGTCGCCACGATCCAGAATAAACAGGTAGTAGTGATTGACCCTGCCCCACAAAGCTTCTCTGGCGCCGGCTTCTGATAGACCGGCGCTGACGCTCACCCCAAAAGGTGAGTTGATCTGCCCGGCCGAAGACATTTTCGACAGCGCAGCCGTGATGGCTCAGCTGTCGGACGCCTTTGAAGATACCACCGACAATGCAGCGCGACGCAGTGAGACGGTGCGCATTCTACGCGAGGCGCAGAAAACCGGTCGCCAAGCCATTGCCGACGCTTTTGCCCAACGCCCGTTTGACGCGCGGCCTCTCACGCATTCCTACACCTATCTGACGGATGGGCTGGTCTGTACTGCTATGCAGGTCGCCAGCCAGGATCTGCACCCGCTGGCGACACCAACACAGGGCGAAAAAATCGCAGTTCTTGCCGTCGGTGGGTATGGTCGGGGCGAAATGGCACCGTCTTCGGACGTAGACCTGTTGTTTCTGACCCCCTACAAAATCACCGCCTGGGCCGAAAGCGTGATCGAATCCATGCTGTATATCCTTTGGGATTTGCGGCTGAAGGTTGGGCATTCCTCACGCACGATCAAGGATTGCCTGCGGCTTGGGGCAGATGATTTCACGATCAGGACGGCTATGCTGGAGCAGCGCTATCTGGCCGGAGATACAACTCTGGCCAACGATTTAGACACCCGGCTTAAATCCGATCTGTTCAAAGGAACAGAGCGGCAGTTCATCGAAGCGAAACTGCAAGAGCGCGACGAACGCCACAAAAAACAAGGCCAGCGCTATATGGTCGAGCCCAACGTCAAAGAGGGCAAAGGCGGGCTGCGCGATCTTCAGTCACTCTACTGGATTGCCAAATACATCTACGGCGTGCAGGACGTAGCCGAGCTGGTGCCGCTGGGTCTGTTTACACCCGAAGAGTTTCAAACCTTCGTCAAGGCCGAGGATTTCCTGTGGGCCGTGCGGTCTCATCTGCATCTGGTTACTGGCCGGGCGACTGAACAACTGAACTTTGATCTGCAGGTCGAAGTCGCCGACCGCATGGGTTACGAGGACCGCGCAGGGCGGCGGGCCGTCGAAGTGTTCATGCAACGCTATTTTCGCGAGGCCACCAAGGTCGGTGAACTGACCCGCATTTTTCTGACCAAGCTTGAGGCGACGCATATGAAAGGCGCGCCTTTGCTGGTGCGGATTTTTCGTCGCCGCCCTCATGCCAAACCGGGGTACGAAGTCGTACACGGCCGTCTGGATGTGGCCGATGCGGACGCGTTTCTTTCCGACAAACTAAACTTGCTGCGTTTGTTCGAAGAAGGTCTGCGAACAGGTATGCTGATCCACCCTGACGCGATGCGTCTAGTCAGCGCGAACCTGCACCTGATCGACGAAGACATGCGCGAAGACAAGGAAGCGCAACGCATCTTCCTGGATTTGTTGCTGAAGCACGGCAATCCTGAACGTGCTTTGCGGCGCATGAATGAACTGGGGGTCTTATCGGCCTTTTTGCCTGAGTTTGAACACATCGTCGCAATGATGCAGTTCAACATGTACCATAGCTACACCGTGGACGAGCATACGATACAGTGCATCGTGAACCTGGCGCAGATAGAACGCGAAGAACTGGTAGAGTCCTTGCCGCTGGCCTCGTCCATCCTGAAGGAAGGCGTTAATCGCAAAGTCCTCTATGTCGCCTTGCTGCTGCACGACATCGCCAAGGGTCGACCCGAAGACCACTCGATCCTTGGGGCGCAGATCGCGCGAAAAGTTGCCCCGAGACTGGGTCTCAACAAGGCGGATTCCGAAACGGTAGAGTGGCTGGTCCGTTACCATCTGCTGATGTCGGATATGGCACAGAAACGCGATATCTCGGACCCGCGCACGGTGCGTGATTTTGCCAAGGCCGTCAAAACCGTAAAACGGTTGGATCTTCTGACCGTGTTGACGGTGTGCGATATCCGCGGTGTTGGCCCGAACACCTGGAACAACTGGAAAGCGACCCTTTTGCGTGCACTGCATGCCGAAACCAAGCGCGCGCTTGAAACCGGTATGGAAGACCTCAACCGGGCCAATCGCGGAGCCGGAGCCAAAAAGGCCCTTCGTGCGGAACTGTCGAATTGGTCCAAGGCTGATCTGAAAACCGAGACGGGCCGACATTATGACCCCTATTGGCAGGGGCTGAACCTGTCGACCCATGTCGAGTTTGCGGAGATGCTGCAAGAGCTTGACCAAAGCGGCGATCCGGGGGCGATGGAAATCAGGCTGCAACCGGATGTGGACAGGGACGCAACCCGCGCCTGTTTTGCGATGGGCGATCACCCGGGTATCTTTGCACGGATCGCAGGTGCTTTGGCGCTTTTGGGCGCGAATGTCGTAGATGCGCGAAGCTACACCACCAAGGACGGATATGTGACGGACGCGTTCTGGATTCAGGACGCAGACGGACGCCCTTACGAGGCAAGCCGCCTGCCCCGCCTGACACAAATGATCCAAAAAACGCTGAAAGGCGAAGTCGTTGCACGCGATGCATTGAAATCCCGCGACAAGATCAAGAAACGCGAACGGGCCTTTAACGTGCCCACGCATATCATCTTTGATAATGACGGGTCCGAGATCTACACGATCATCGAAGTCGACACTCGCGACCGCCCTGGCCTTTTGTATGATCTGACCCGTACGCTGGCCGCAGCAAACGTCTACATCGCCAACGCGGTCATCGCGACCTATGGCGAACAGGTGGTTGATACGTTCTATGTCAAAGACATGTTCGGGCTGAAATATCACTCGGAAAGCAAGCAGCGCGGGCTTGAGGCCAAACTGCGCAAAGCCATCACCGAGGGCGCCGAGCGCGCAGCTTCATGAAACAGATCCGGCTGTTTTCAGGACTGTTCACAGTCGGGTTCTGGACACTGGCAAGCCGGATTTTGGGGTTCCTGAGGGAAATCCTGCTAACAGCCTATATCGGCCCGGGCCCGGTGATGGATGCTTTTGTCGCCGCGTTCCGCCTGCCCAACATGTTCCGCCGTTTCTTTGCCGAAGGCGCGTTCAACGCGGCCTTTGTGCCGATGTTCTCGAAACGGCTGGAAGGCGAGGAAAACGCCGAAGGTTTTGCACAGGATGCCTTTAACCTGCTGGCCGTGGCCGTTCTGGCGCTGGTCGGGCTTGCCATGGTGTTCATGCCCGCTTTGGTCTGGATCACAGCCGAAGGGTTTTACGGCGACGAGCGGTTCGATCTGGCTGTGGACTACGGTTATGTGGTGTTTCCCTACATCCTGTTCATGTCGCTGGCGGCGCTGTTTTCTGGCGTTCTGAATGCGACGGGGCGTTTTGCGGCCGCAGCCGCCGCGCCGGTATTGCTGAACATCTTCGCATGCACTGCATTGATCGTCGGTGCCATGTCGGGCGGCGACGTAATCCGCTGGCTGATCACCGTCATCCCGGTGGCAGGCGTTGCGCAGCTTGCGCTGGTTTGGATCGCGACCGAGCGCGCCGGCATTCGCATACGTCCGGGTGTACCCAGACTCAGCCCCGAGATGCGCCAGATGGTGCGCATTGCCGTGCCTGCCGCGCTGGCGATGGGGGTTACACAAGTCAACCTTGTGGTTGGGCAACTGGTGGCGTCAAAAACAGAGAATGCGGTCAGTTGGCTATTTGCAGCAGATCGTCTGTATCAGCTACCGCTCGGCGTTGTCGGCATTGCCGTCGGCATCGTCCTGCTGCCCGACCTGTCACGACGTCTGCGCGCAGATGACAAAGATGGTGCCCGAAACGCTTTTTCGCGGGCCGGAGAGTTTACTTTGCTGCTGACCCTACCCTCGACCGTGGCGTTTGTGATCATGCCAGCGCCACTGGTCTCGGTCCTGTTCGAGCGTGGCCAGTTCACGTCCGAGGATACCGCCGCCACTGCGTTGGCCGTGGCGATCTATGGGCTAGGGCTGCCCGCTTTCATGCTGCAAAAACTGCTGCAACCGCTGTTTTTCGCGCGCGAGAATACCAAATCTCCGTTCCGTTATGCCCTGGTGGCAATGGTTGTGAATGCTGGATTGGCGTTCGGCCTGTACCCGATATTGGGATGGATTGCGCCTGCCATTGCCGCCTCTGCCGCCGGATGGGCCATGGTTGGGCTGCTGGTTCTAGGATCGCGTAACATGGGCCAAGAAGCCAGATTTGATGACCGGTTCAAGCGCCGGGTCTGGCGGATCGTCGCGGCGTCATTGGGGATGGGTTTGGTTCTTTTCGTCGCGATCCAGCTTTTCGGCTGGGCATTTTTGTTGCCGGGATGGCGCTATTTCGCACTGATCGTCCTGATCCTGGTTGCAGCATCTACTTATTTTTTCCTGGCTCACCTGCTGCGCGCCTTCGAATTCTCAGAACTCCGCAAAGCCCTGCGCCGATCTTGATCAGTCGCGGCGGATGCGCCGCACGATACGCGCCCATCCACCCGGAGCCACAAAGAACGACAGGGCAAAACCTGTCGCGAACCCACCCAGATCGGCCACCCAGTCCAGCGTGCCGCCAAATAGCAATCCGAACAAAAGCTGAATGCCCATCAATACTGCAATCAGACTGAACGCACGCGACTGGTTCTCGCCGACGATCGACAGCCTGCGCCACAAAATCCACGTAAACGCACCGATAAGCCCGTAAACCGGAGGAAACCCACCAACCAGCGGATATTGCGGATCAAACAACAGTGCATATACCAGCGCCCCACCGATGCCCGATATCACGAAAATCACCAGCATCTGAACGCCGCCGAAAACCTCGGCCACCATCTTGCCCATCGCCAGAACAAAAACACAGACGAATATGGCCTGTGTGAAATTGGCTGAAACGAAAGGGTAGGTCACGAAACGGATCAGATGCTCAACCGGCCAACGCCCGTTTTTCACCATCCAATCGAATATGTCCGGCGAGAAAGAATAATGCTGTAGCGCATCCAGCCGCCATCCAACCGCAGACGGCCCTCCGATCAGCCCGCGTGCGCCAAAGTTAAAGGCCAGTTCGATCCCCATGATGAACAAAACCAGCGCCACAACCACGGGCGGCAGGGGGTTCACGGCGGGTGTATAATGCTCACTGCTCATTGGGCTGGCCTTTCGCGGCTGTTGACGTCCCTTGGCCTCATGGGTAAGCGACGGGGGCTGATTTTTCCAGACGGGAGTTCCCTTCGATGACCGAGACCCAGTTCACACCGCGCGTGTTTTCCGGCATCCAGCCGTCGGGAAACCTGCACCTTGGCAACTATCTGGGTGCGCTCAAGCGGTTCGTGGATATGCAGGGCGAAGATTTTGAGACCATCTATTGCATGGTCGACCTGCACGCGATCACCGTCTGGCAGGATCCGGCCCGTCTGCGCGAAAAGACCCGCGAGGTCTGCGCCGGTTTCATCGCCGCTGGTCTGGACCCGGAAAAATCCATCCTGTTCAATCAAAGTCAGGTGCCCGAGCACACGCAGCTGGCCTGGATTTTCAACTGTATCGCCCGGATGGGCTGGATGCAGCGGATGACACAGTTCAAGGATAAGGCCGGCAAGAATGCGCAGAACGCCTCGCTGGGTCTGTTTGCCTATCCGGCACTGATGGCAGCGGATATCCTGATCTATCACGCGACCCATGTGCCGGTGGGCGAAGATCAGAAACAGCATCTGGAACTGACCCGCGACATCGCGATCAAGTTCAACCACGACTATGGTGTCGAGTTCTTCCCAGTGACCGAACCCGTGATCGGCGGCCCTGCCCCGCGCGTCATGAACCTGCGGGACGGGTCGCGTAAGATGTCGTCGTCGGACCCGTCAGACATGACCCGGATCAACATGACCGATGACGCCGACGCCATCGCCAAGAAAATCCGCAAGGCCAAGACGGACCCGGATGCCCTGCCCTCTGAGGTGGATGGTCTATCTGAGCGCCCCGAGGCGCGCAATCTGGTCAGTATCTACGCAGCCCTTAGCGACCAGACTGCCGAACAGGTTTTGACCGAGGTGGGTGGCAAGCAGTTTGGCGAGTTCAAGCCGATGCTCGCTGAGTTGGCTGTGTCAAAACTGGCCCCGATCTCGTCCGAAATGGCCCGCCTGATGGGCGAAGAGGCCGAGATTGACCGGATTTTGGCCAATGGCGCGGAAAAGGCACGTGCGATCGCTGCACCGATCTTGCAGCAGACTTACGAAATCGTGGGCATGGTAGGCGCAAAACAGGGCTGATAGCTCTGGACCTTACCGCAACGTCTTCCTAGGTTTGCCGCAAAGCTTGGGAGGGCGTCATGGCAGTCGGCAAGAATATTCGCACCTATTTCGAAGGTCAGTGGCATGACGGGGATGCACCCATCATGCGCGCGGCCGATCATGGCGCCTGGCTGGGGTCGTCTGTCTTTGACGGAGCACGCTATTTCGACGGGCTTGTTCCCGACCTTGCAGCCCATTGCGCCCGTGTAAACCGTTCGGCAGAGGCATTGATGCTGACGCCCTTCGTGACAACCGAACAGATGGTCGAGATCATCCGCGAGGGGTTGGTAAGCTATGCGCCAGACACCGCCGTCTATATCCGCCCGATGTATTGGGGTATCGACGGTGACCGCACGGCGATCGTTCCTTTGGAAAACAGCACCGGCTTTGCCATTTGCCTTGAAGAAATTCCGATGGCACCCGAAAGCGCCTCGGCCACGTTGGGATATACGCGGTTCCGCCGTCCGGTTCTGGAATCGGCGGTCGTGAATGCCAAGGCCGGCTGTCTTTACCCCAACAACGCGCGCATGCTGAGTGAGGTCCGGTCAAAAGGTTTCTCGAACGCGCTGGTGGCTGATGCGTTGGGCCATGTGGCCGAAACGGCGACCGCCAACATCTTTATGGTCCGCGACGGCGAGGTGTTCACCCCCACCCCCAACGGCACGTTTCTGGCCGGAATCACACGTGCGCGCCACATTGAAAATCTGCGCGCCGACGGTGTTACCGTGCATGAAAGCATTCTGACCTTTGATGACTTCCATCAGGCGGATGAAGTCTTCATGACGGGTAACATGAGCAAGATTACCCCCGTTACAGCGCTTGAAGACACGCAATACCAGGTTGGCCCCATCGCCCGCCGCGCGCGGGAACTGTATTGGGATTGGGCAGCCACCACGCGCTAGGCATCGGTTGCCAGTCAGCATCTGGTCGGGCATGATCACCCGAAAAGAATGAGGACACCCATGCGCAAGTTCCTGGTCGTACTGGATGACAGCCGCGAATGCCTAAACGCTATGCGTTTTGCAGCGATGCGCGCCGCTCATACCAATGGCGGCGTCACGATCCTGTCAGTCATCCCTCCGGATGAGTTCAACCATTGGATCGGTGTGGCCGAGGTCATGCGCGAAGAAGCCCGTGAACGCATCCACGCCCACTACGAAGTTTTTGCGAAATGGATGCGTGACAAACAAGGCGTTGATCCCGAGCTGGCGATACGCGAAGGCGAACCGGTGGCGCAGATCATCGAACATGTTCAATCCGACCCAGAGATCGGGGTATTGGTTCTGGGCGCAGGCGTTGAAAAGAAAGGCCCGGGCCCGCTGGTGACGCAATTGACCAAGAACTCGGGCAGCCTGCCGATTCCGATCACGATTGTCCCTGGTGATCTGAGCAAGGAAAAGCTGGAAGCAATCACATAAGGCTTTGCTATGCCACGCAGTATCCAGTTCTGGTTCGAGTTTGCGTCGACCTACTCTTATCTCAGCGCCATGCGTATCGAGGACGCTGCGGCAAAGCATAACCTGACTGTTGAATGGCAGCCATTTCTGCTGGGTCCTATCTTTGCAAGCCAGGGTTGGAACAGCTCGCCATTCAACCTTTACCCGGCCAAGGGCAGGTACATGTGGCAGGACATGGCACGCCTATGCGCGAAACGCGGCCTGCCCATTGTGAAGCCCGATCCGTTTCCACAAAATGGCCTGAGGGCGGCCCGGCTGACTCTGGCGATCGATGACCCATCTCACAAGGCCGCTTTCGTGCGCGCAGTATATTCTGCGGAATTCGCGGATGGTCAGAACATTGCAGACGATGCGGTTTTGGAATCCTGCCTGAACACTGCCGGATTGTCCGGCGATCTGATGGCCAAGGCCAGTGACCCCGACATAAAACAGGCTTTGGTCGCGCAAACCAAAACAGCACAGGACAAAGGCCTGTTCGGAGCACCCAGCTTTCTGGTGCAAGATGAATTGTTTTGGGGCGACGACAGGCTTGAAGACGCGATTATGCAGGCTGCTGAAATTTAGAACGGTTCCAAATCTTGACTTCCTGAGCCCGGGGCCGCATATCAGGAACACCTGATACGGAGCCGCGACATGTTCATCCAGACCGAATCCACGCCAAACCCTGCAACGCTGAAATTCCTGCCCGGGCAGACCGTTCTTGAGGCCGGGACTGCAGATTTTCCGACGGCTGACGCGGCAGAAAAATCGCCATTGGCCAACAGGATTTTCGCGGTAAGCGGCGTGACAGGCGTGTTCTTTGGCAATGATTTTGTCACCGTCACCAAATCTGATGACGTTCAGTGGGATCACATCAAACCCGCCATTCTGGGTGCCGTGATGGAACACTATCAATCTGGTCAGCCGGTCATGGCTGCGGATGCGACGACGGCCTCAGGACATGCGGAACACACTGGTGAAGACGCCGAAGTTGTTAACCAGATCAAGGATCTTTTGGACAGCCGCGTGCGCCCGGCCGTGGCGCAGGATGGTGGCGACATCACCTTTCATGGTTTCGACAGAGGTATCGTCTACCTGCATATGCAGGGTGCGTGCGCCGGATGTCCGTCTTCGACCCTTACGCTGAAAATGGGCATCGAAAACCTGCTGCGCCACTATATCCCAGAAGTGACCGAGGTACGGCCCGTTGCCGTCTGACCCACTTATTCTGGCTTTTGATACATCGGCCGCGCATTGCGCGGCCGCTTTGTTGCGTGGGGATACATTCCTTACTTCATGTGTTGAGCCCATGAAAAAGGGTCAGGCCGAGCGCCTAATGCCTTTGTTGGAGGAAACGCTATCTACAGCGGGTTTTACTTGGACTGACCTCACCGCGATAGGTGTGGGTATCGGGCCGGGCAATTTCACCGGCATTCGAATTTCCGTCTCCGCCGCGCGCGGGCTCGCGCTGGGTCTTGGCATCCCAGCGGTTGGCGTCAACGGGTTCGAAGCTTTGGCAGCCGAAAACCCCGATGCTCTTCCCGCAATCCGCGCCCCACGCGACCAAGTCTACGTCTCTGCTCCCGGTCAACCCCCGGTATTGATCACGCTGGATCAGGCAGAATCACTTGGGCCGCTTACCTTCAACGACGACCCAGATGCACAGGTGCGCGCCATCGCCAGTGTCACGCTTCAAAAATGGCCAAACGCAGTCGAACCGCCAGCCCCGCTTTACATACGCCCTGCGGATGCGGCCCCGTCCAAAGAGTCACCCCCGGTTTTGTTGGACGAATGACGCCCGAGCTTATGGCCCAAATACATAAGGCCGCTTTCACCCAATCGCGGCCTTGGAATGCTGTGGAGTTTGCAGAGCTTCTGAAGAATCGATTCACCTATGCCATTGGGAATGATCAATCTTTTGCGCTGTTTCAAGTTATCGCCGGTGAAGCTGAATTGCTGACAATTGCCACGCACCCAAGCGTTCAACGTCAGGGACTGGCTTGGAAATGCATGAACGAATGGCATGCAGAGGCAAAAAAAATAGGCGCAACACATGCCTTTCTTGACGTAGCGAAAGACAACTTGCCCGCGATCTCACTGTACGAGCGTTGTGGATACAGACCCAGTGGGCTGCGTAAAAATTACTATCTGCGTGAAAACAATAAAAAAATTGACGCTATCGTGATGAATTGCGATTTGACCTGAATTCACTTCGCCATTTTTTTCGACCAATTGGTCAAAAATCTGTTGACCCAAGCTGTTGCAAACGTCCTTAATTCCCGCCATCACAACAGTTATGCTCGCCCACATTGGGTAAGCGGGGCGACATCGGCCCCGACTGACAATAACCAACGGGAGTAACAAATGACCCTGATGAAATCCTTGATGGGAGCTGCAGCCGCAGTTGCACTGACCGCAGGTGCAGCATTGGCAGAGCCTGCCCTGATCTTTGACCTGGGCGGCAAATTCGACAAGTCGTTCAACGAAGCTGCTCATAACGGCGCGCAGCGCTGGGCCGACGAAACCGGTGGCAGCTATCGTGAGATCGAACTGCAGTCCGAAGCGCAGCGCGAGCAGGCATTGCGCCGTTTCGCCGAAGCAGGTCTGAACCCGATCATCACCATGGGTTTTGCCATGGCTGATCCGCTTTCTGCAGTTGCAGGTGATTATCCGGACACGAAATTCGTCGCCGTTGACGTGAACTGGCTGGACATCCCCAACATCCGTCAGATCGGCTTTGCCGAACATGAAGGCTCTTATCTGGTTGGCATGATGGCCGCTATGGCGTCTGAGTCAGGTACGGTTGGCTTTATCGGCGGTATGGACATTCCGCTGATCCGCCACTTTGGCTGTGGGTATGCGCAGGGTGCCAAGGCTGTGAACCCAGATATCGAAGTCGTCGCCAACATGACCGGAACCACTCCGGCCGCCTGGAACGACCCGGTCAAAGGGTCCGAGCTGACCAAAGCTCAGATCAGCCAAGGCGCTGACGTCGTATATGCAGCGGCCGGTGGCACAGGCGTTGGTGTTCTGCAAACCGCAGCCGACGAAGGCATTCTGTCGATCGGCGTGGACAGCAACCAGAACCACCTGCATCCCGGCAAAGTTCTGACCTCGATGCTCAAGCGTGTAGATGTTGCCGTTTACGACGCCATGAAAGCGGGTGAAAACCTTGAAACCGGTGTCTTTGCCATGGGTCTGGCGGAAGAAGGCGTAGGCGTTGCCATGGACGAGAATAACGCCCCACTTGTATCCGACGAAATGCAAGCTGCGGTCGACAAAGCGCGTGATGACATCATCGCGGGTAACGTAACCGTGGTCAGCTACTACGAGAACGACAGCTGCCCGGCACTGCAGTTCTGATATCGCGCGAGGCGGGGGTTTGACCTCCGTCTCGCACCCACTCTACCGCTCGGTTTTAGCCGGGCAGCCCCTTCGGGAATTGAGGACAAGACATGAGCGTCCCCGCCATTGAGCTCAAAGGGATTTCCAAAGCCTTTGGGCCTGTTCAAGCCAACAAAGATATCTCAATCAGCGTCGCCCCCGGTACAATTCACGGTATCATCGGTGAAAACGGAGCGGGCAAATCCACGTTGATGAGTATCCTCTACGGCTTTTACAAAGCCGACAAAGGCGAGATTTGGATCAACGGAACCAAAACCGATATTCCCGACAGTCAGGCTGCAATTGCTGCAGGCATTGGAATGGTGTTTCAACACTTTAAGCTGGTTGAAAATTTTACCGTTCTTGAAAACATCGTCCTGGGGGCCGAAGACGGCGGCATGCTGGCACCCTCTTTGGCCAAAGCACGCAAAGAGCTGAAAGCGCTGGAAGAGGAATACGAGCTGTTCGTGGACCCAGACAAACGCATCGACGAAATCGGTGTGGGCATGCAGCAGCGGGTGGAAATCCTGAAGGCGCTGTATCGCAAGGCCGAGATTCTGATCTTGGACGAACCCACCGGCGTTTTGACGCCCGCTGAGGCCGATCAGCTTTTCCGCATTCTTGATCGCCTGCGCTCGGAAGGGAAAACCATCATCGTGATCACGCACAAACTGCGCGAGATCATGGAAAACACCGACACCGTCTCGGTCATGCGGCGTGGTGAGATGACGGCCACCGTGAAAACAGCTGAGACCAACCCACAAGAGCTGGCCGAGTTGATGGTCGGCCGTAAGGTGCTGCTGCAGGTCGACAAGGTACCTGCCAAACCGGGGCAGCCGGTGCTTGAGGTCGAAAATCTGCGGGTCTTCGATTCAGCCGGTGTTGAACGCGTCAAAGGTATCAACCTGACCGTCCGCGCCGGCGAGATCGTCGGCATTGCTGGTGTCGCCGGCAACGGGCAATCGGAATTGCTTGAGGTGCTGGGCGGCATGCGCCCGGGTCAAGGCGAAATTCGCCTGAACGGCGCGCCACTTGCGCTGTCTGGTGCCGGATCAGACGGTCAGGCCCGGCGCGCGCGCGGCATCGCCCATGTGCCCGAAGACCGCCAGCGCGAAGGTCTGATCATGGACTTCCACGCGTGGGAGAATGTGGCCTTTGGCTATCACCGCGACCCAGCCTACAAGCGCGGCATCTTCATGGACAACGCCGCCCTGCGCGCAGATACCGAGCGCAAGATTGAAAAGTTCGATGTGCGCCCACCCAATGGCTGGTTGGCGGCCAAAAGCTTTTCGGGCGGCAATCAGCAAAAGATCGTCGTCGCGCGCGAGATTGAGCGGAACCCCGATCTGTTGTTGGTCGGCCAGCCCACCCGTGGTGTGGACATTGGCGCGATCGAGTTCATTCACAAACAAATCGTCGCCCTGCGCGATCAGGGGAAAGCAATCCTGCTGGTCTCGGTCGAATTGGAAGAGATCTTCTCGCTGTCTGATCGGATTGCGGTGATGTTTGACGGACATATCATGGGCGAACGTCTGCCGCATGAGACAAATGAAAAAGAGCTGGGCCTGTTGATGGCCGGTGTTGCGGGAGAGGCCGCGTAACATGGAAAAAATGCCCAAATGGGCCGACGTCGTTCTGATCCCGCTGATCAGTCTGATCCTGGCAGCAATCCTGTCGGCACTTGTCATTCTTGCGATCGGCGAAAATCCGGTCGAGGCCGTGAACCTAATGGTCACCGGCGCGTTGGGGTCGACTTATGGGTGGGGCTATACGCTCTATTATGCGACCAATTTCATGTTCACCGGTCTCGCAGTGGCGGTGGCGTTTCACGCGCGCCTGTTCAACATCGGCGGCGAAGGCCAAGCCATGCTGGGCGGGCTGGGCGTTGCTATGGTCTGCCTCTATATCGACTGGCCGCATTGGAGCATCGCCCTGCTGGCCGCCTGCGTCGGATCTATGCTGTTTGGGGCCCTCTGGGCTGCGATTCCGGCCTATTTGCAGGCCAAACGCGGCAGCCATATCGTGATCACTACCATCATGTTCAACTTCATCGCGGCCGCGTTTCTTAACTATATGTTGGTTAACGTGATGCGCCCGCAAGGCTCGCAAGACCCTGCGACCGCACGTTTCCCCGAGTCAGTGCATCTGCCGACCTTCCAGTCGATGTTCTCGACCGCGGAAAACGTGATGTTCCGGGGTGCGCCAGCAAATATCTCGTTCTTTGTTGCCCTGCTTGCCTGCGTCGTCGTCTGGGCTTTGATCTGGCGTACACGTTTAGGCTATGAAATCCGCGCCTACGGACATTCGGAAACAGGCGCGGTCTATGCGGGGATCTCACCAGTTCGCATAACCATCATTGCGATGCTGATCTCGGGCGCGCTGGCGGGCCTGATGGCCATCAATAATGTGATGGGCGAAGCAGAGCGGTTGGTTCTCAACTCGACCGAAGGCGCTGGCTTTATCGGAATCGCCGTAGCCCTGATGGGGCGATCGCACCCGTTTGGTGTATTTCTGGCCGCGATTTTGTTCGGGTTCCTGTATCAGGGTGGTGCGGAATTGGCATTGTGGACGTCAATCCCGCGCGAGCTGATTGTCGTCATTCAGGCGCTGGTCATTCTGTTCACCGGAGCGCTGGACAACATGGTTCGGATGCCGCTTGAGAAAGTGTTCCTGAGCCTCCGCAAAGGAGGAGCACAGTAATGGAATTCTTCATTACCCTCGTTCAGGTTCTCGACTCAACGATCCGCCTTGCGACGCCGCTGCTATTGGCCTGTCTCGCCGGGCTATATTCCGAGCGGGCCGGGATTTTTGACATTGGGCTCGAAGGCAAGATGCTGATGTCTGCCTTTTTCTCTGCTGCTGTGGCGGCGGTCACCGGATCGGTTTGGTTGGGCTTGTTAGCAGGTACAGCCGCGTCTTTGGTCCTGTCCGGCCTGCATGGTCTAGCCTCGATCACGTTCCGCGGCAACCAACTTATCTCAGGCGTTGCAATTAACTTTCTGGCGTCTGGTTTGACAGTGCTAATAGCGCAAAGCTGGTTCCAACAAGGCGGGCGCACCCCCTCATTGGTGGGAGGCGGCAGGTTTGAACCGACCGAGTTCCCGTTTGCAATCGGTCCCGACGATGCCGAGCGAACCGGGGAATCCGTTTCAGAGCTGATGTCTGACGCGAATTTCTTTGAACTCATCTATTCCGAGCTTTTGTCCGGACACTCAGTCCTTGTGTATTTCGCATTCCTGATGGTGCCCGCGACGTGGTGGATCCTGTATCGCACCCGATTTGGTTTGCGGTTGCGCGCCGTGGGTGAAAACCCGGCTGCGGTTGATACCGCTGGGGTTTCTGTCGTCGGTTTGCGCTTTGCCGCTGTGGCTATTTGCGGTGTGCTTTGCGGTATCGCGGGCGCTTACCTAGCCACCGCCCTGCAGGCTGGGTTTGTAAAAGAGATGACGGCGGGACGTGGTTTTATCGCCCTGGCCGCCCTGATCTTTGCGAAATGGCGGCCGTGGCATGCAATGGGTGCCTGCCTTTTGTTCGGACTGCTACAAGCCATAGCACTGCGGTTTCAGAACATTGATCTGGGCGGAATCGTCATTCCCGTACAGGTCATGGACGCCCTGCCCTATATCCTGACGGTTGTTATCCTGGCCGGGTTTGTCGGCAAAGCGATTCCTCCGCGCGCTGGTGGCGAACCCTATGTAAAGGAGCGCTGATAGGTCCAGTTTGGAACTCAGTTCAGTCCTGTTCGCTGCAGGGCGGCATGCAGAGTTGATTTTGCATGCCGCAAAGGCTCTAAAGAGGTATGCGTGTGTTTCCTGTGATAACTGACCTCGGAAAACGAGCCACCGGGGTGACGGGTGCAATGACCCGAACATTGACCGCGACATTACAGAGTTTTGGGAAACATCCAGTGCCCAGGCATCCGACGCGACGTTACGGTGAGTTTGCGGATGTCTGGCGACCGTCGAACCCGTCGTTTGCAGGTGCGGCATATTCAAGCTTAACCCGGTCTTCCAGAGAAGCTCGTGTCACATTGCGCGATGCATCTGGACTTATTAGTTAGTGCGTCATGCAGATTTACCTTCCAATTGCCGAAGTCTCCGTAAACGCCTTTCTGCTTCTGGGGCTGGGCGGCATGGTTGGCATCTTGTCCGGCATGTTCGGTGTCGGAGGCGGGTTCCTGATGACCCCGTTGCTGTTTTTCATTGGCATCCCGCCGGCCGTTGCAGTTGCGACCGAGGCAAACCAGATCGTGGCCTCATCTTTTTCAGGTGTTCTGGCCCATTTCCGACGAAAAACCGTTGATCTAAAGATGGGGACAGTGCTGCTGACCGGAGGCCTGATGGGGGCGGCTCTCGGCGTGGTGGTATTCAATTACCTCAAAAGCCTGGGTCAGGTCGATCTGTTGGTGACGCTTTGCTATGTCGTCTTCCTCGGGGTTGTCGGCAGCCTTATGTTCATTGAAAGCCTGAACGCGCTGCGCAAGTCCAAGAAAGGCGGCACAGCCCCTGCCCCGCGCCGCCAACGCGGGTGGGTCCATGCAATGCCCTTCAAAATGCGGTTCCGGACATCGGGCCTGTATATTTCCGTTATCCCACCGGTATTGGTCGGGCTGTGCGTTGGTGTCCTTTCGGCAATCATGGGCGTCGGGGGCGGCTTCATCATGGTTCCGGCAATGATCTACCTGTTGGGAATGCCCACGAAAGTGGTCGTCGGAACATCGCTATTCCAGATTATCTTCGTCACCGCCTTCACAACGATGCTGCACGCGACCACCAACTATACGGTCGATATCGTGCTGGCTGTGTTGCTGCTGGTTGGTGGCGTCATTGGCGCTCAGATCGGAACCGTCATCGGAGCCCGCATGCCAGCCGAGCAATTGCGCGTACTGCTGGCGGCCCTCGTTCTTGTAGTGTGTGGCAAGCTGGCCTTGGACCTTTTGCTTGAACCGTCCGAGCTCTATTCGTTGGGCACGGAAGGGGGGCACTGACATGCTGTTGCGTCTTGCCCTGTTTCTGCTCCTGTTCTGCTCGGCTGCGTCAGCGCAAGAGGAACAGGTTGTTCTGGGGCTCAGTCAGGATCGTGTCGCGATCACAGCCAATTTTGATGGCTCTGAAATCCTTATCTTTGGCGCGGTCAAACGCGAAACGCCGATCCCGTCGGGGCCTCCACTCGAAGTCATTGTTGCCGTCGCCGGTCCGTCCGGCCCCGTGACAGTGCGCCGAAAGGAACGCAAACTTGGGATATGGGTGAATACCGATAGCGTGCTGGTTGATCTGGCCCCCAGCTTTTACGCAGTTGCGACCAGCGCACCGCTTGACGATATTCTGACCGATACCGAAGACCTGCGTTATCGGGTTTCTATAGAACGCGCGATCCGTTCAGTAGGCGCCGCCATGCACATTCGCAGCGCTCAGGACTTTGCCGATGCCGTTGTGCGCATTCGCGAGGACGAGGGTTTATATTCCATCCGTGAAGACACCGTCGCCGTTGATGAACAAACCCTGTTTCGAACCTCTATCGCAATGCCTGCAGACTTGACCGAAGGGGAGTATGTCGCGCGCATTTTCCTGACCCGCGGGGGCGAGGTCGTATCTCGCTTTGAAACGGTAATCGATGTCCGTAAGGTCGGGCTAGAGCGTTTCTTGTACAATATGTCCCGACAGCAACCGGTGTGGTACGGGCTTATGTCCCTTGTCATCGCCATTGCGGCGGGTTGGGGCGCTTCGACGGCGTTCCGGCTTTTGCGTGAGAACTGATCGTTACCCGCGCCCGATATAGGGCATTGTCGTCGCCATCACCGTCATAAACTGCACGTTCGCCTCGGGCGGCAACGACGCCATGTGCAGAACAGATCGCGCCGCATCCTCGACCGCCATGGTAGGATCGGGTTGTTGGCCGGACGCAATGGTCGCATCAGCAAGATCCTGAACCATCTGCGTTCGCGCGTTACCAATATCAATCTGACCACAGGCGATCCCGAACGCACGACCGTCCAGTGAAAGGCTGCGGGTCAGACCGGTCACCGCATGTTTGGTGGCGGAATAGTGCGTGGAATTCGGGCGCGGTACATGGGCCGCAATTGATCCGTTATTTATGATGCGCCCACCCTGAGGGTGCTGATGGCGCATGATGCGAAACGCCTCACGTGCACATAAGAACATGCCGTTCAGGTTGACGTTGACGCTTTGGTACCAGTCTTCTAGGGCGATCTCATCAATGGTGCCGCCGGGTGCAAAAATACCTGCGTTGTTGAACAGGACGTCCAAGTGACCGGTCTTGTCCTGAAATAGCTGAAACGCCTTCGACACAGCATCGGGGTCGGTGACATCTGCTGGCAGAGAGACTGCATTTGCGTTCTCAGACGCCATTGCATCCAATGTCTCGACACTGCGTGCGATCAAGCCCACGGTCCAGCCTTCGGCCAAGAACAGCTCGGCCGTGGATCGACCGATACCAGAGCTGGCTCCTGTCACGATAATGGTTTTCATGTTTCTTCCGCTTCTAATGTCAGGGCCGCCGCCGGGGCCGCACGCAAATCATCGACACGCAAGGGATGGGTCGGCTTGGCCAGGCGATTGCGCACAACCCATATCAACCGTTCTTGCGCCCGAGTTATGGCAACATAGGCAAGGCGCTTCCACAAGGGCTGACCCGCTTCGGTCCGTCCCATGCGCGCGGCCGCGTAAATGTCGGGCGCAAAGACCTGCACAGTATCCCATTGCGACCCTTGGGCCTTGTGTATCGTGACCGCCGCGCCATGCAAAAACGTCGCCCCCATCCGCGCTGCGTAGGGAATAAATGGCTCTTCTTCATCCGGCATTTCAATTTTCACGATCGAAGCCGCGCTGACCTGAGGGTCTTCTGCGCCCATCACATGTAGTCGAGAAAATCCGGGCTTTCGACCCGGCCCAAGATAGATGACCTGGGCCCCCTTGATGAGCCCCCGCGCCTCCAGGTCCAGTCGCTTTTTGCGGTGTTTCAACGGAAGCTCGATCCCATCGCAAATCAGCGGTTCACCTTCCAAGAGTTCGGTATCAGGTGCCCCGTGCACCTGTCTGAACGCCTGTATCAACCGGATACGCGTGGCGTTTCGCCAGACCAGAACCGGGCTACGGGCCATTAAGTCAACTTCGACCCGCTGTCCCCATATAACCCGGTCATCCTTTAGCGCGGTCTGCTCGACCATGCGTTCGAAATCCTCAAACCCAAGGGCAGGGTCGGCAAGCGCATGCGCCAGATCCAGAATCGGATTATCTGCGGTCTGCCTGTGCACGCGCTGCAGGATTTGTTTACGTGGCCCGGGCAAACCGTCAAAAACCATGCTGCCCGACTGGTTGACCGGAGCCAACTGCGCAGGATCGCCAAACAGAAGCAGAGTAGGGAAAATTTCCTGAAGATCCTCGAATTGCCTGTCGTCCAGCATGGATGCCTCGTCGACAAAGCCAATATCCAAAGGCTCATCCCGGCGTTTCCAACCTGTGATAAAGTCAGATCCCCGCAGTCCTGCCGCGGCCAACGCGCCCGGTATCGACTTGTTGTTTTCATAAAACGCGGCTGCCCGGTCCAGCGCTTCATCGGTCAGGCCTTCGATCTCGGGACGCTCGTCATTTCCGGCCAGCCATTCTGCGATCCGTTCATATTCCGGGTCATAGACCGGCGTGTAAAGGATACGGTGAATCGTTGTTGCAGGCACCCCTCGCAGCCGCAATACGCTGGCGGCCTTGTTGGTTGGGGCAAGAATAGCGAGACTACGCTTATCACGTGCTTTTCGGCTTTCGAAATCGCCCGAGACAATTTGCACACCTGTTTCAGCAAGGGCTTTGTAAAGCTCGGCCAACAGCAGCGTTTTGCCTGACCCGGCCTTGCCAATAACGGCCATGACACCGGATTTTCCGTTGCCCGGTAATTTCAGCAAAGCGTCGTCATCCAGATCTACGCCCGCTGATTTCAACATCTCTGAGATGTTGTCGTAGGCGGCAGCCTGGTCATCGGAAAAGGTTACGGGGGTCAAAGACATGGCGCGACCCTACAGGGCCGCGCAGCCTATCGCCAGATGTGGATTTGGGTTTTCCACCTTTCAGGCTGACATCGCAAAACGATGCTGCCGCCCGTTGCCAAAAGCTGTTTTAAACCAAAGACGCGACAGCTCGCGAGGGATGCCTGCGCGTTCGGCGACGCGGTTACAGTCTTCGGAAGAATAGGGCCACAAACCGACCGAGATCTGATCGCGCCCCTCACCTTCCGAACCAAGGACAACCGGCGATGATCCAATCAGACGGTAAATACGGATCATTCGCGCGTCAAAGACACCGGCGATATGGGTCAGGCCAAAACCCTCCATGATCTCTCCGCCGCTCAACATAATCGCCCCGGCTGTACGGGGACTAGCCGTTCGCGACAGACAAAACCTTGTCACTTCCCAAATCAAAGGGCTGTGAACCGGTTTGCCACCCGTGAGATGCCCAAACACTTCGTTGACCATAACCGGGCCGGTTGTCGGAAGGACGCGCATGGAACCACCATGGCTGCCATCCTCTTCTTCCCAGATTACATAGAGCGGGTTCAGGTCATCGTATTGATCCCGCTCTTCACCCTTATCGTTGACATGAACGTCCCAACCCAGCCGGGTCTTGAACTGATCTGCCCGGTCCCGAAACATCCCGTCCGCCAGATTTGGATACTTGTGTAATTCGTCGGCAAACAAATAGCGCAACATGACTTTTTCCCCTTGTCGTCCTGTGCAGGAACGAAGGAGGTACAAAGCCGTGGTTAATTTCCGGTTCGAGGGACGCGCGGTCGTTAAACGACTATTAATCCCCGGCTGAGCGCAGTTGCGATGGCATGCGTGGTGTTCAGCGCCCCAAGCTTGGCGCGCGCGCTTTCGATATAGACCCTTAGCGTATGTTCAGAGATCGAAAGTGAATGTGCCACCTGCGCGCGGCTGTATCCCAGCGCAAGTAAGGTCATCGCATCAACCTCACGCGGAGATAAACCGCGGGGTGCATCCGGTTGACGGTTGCTTTCAAATTCTAACGCTTTGCGGTTAAAGAAATGCGCGATCAGGATCAGCTCGCGCCCATGACTGTCGATGAAAGCCTTCCACACTTCATCGCTGCAGGAGTGGTTTACGGTAAACAAAGCGAACTGACCATTCGGGCCACGGATCGGAATCGAATAACCTTGGTTCCCGACCCCATGCTCTAACGCGTCCTGTAGAAAGTTCTTTGCGACTTTTCCTGACCAGTCCAGTGCTTTCCAGTCGACTGGATGGAACCGTTGAAAACAGCCCAGGATCACAGGATCAATCCGGTGATAATTGCGTTCAAGATACCTTTCGGCCCACGCATCCGGATAGGTCGTATACCCGTACTGATCGCCAGCACCATCAACCCAATGGTAAATCAGATGCTGTATTTTCAGCCGATCACGCAGTCGAACTGCAACATCACCCAGCTCGTCAAGCGTGCTGGTGCTTTCCAAGTCCTCCAGGACCTGGCTCAAATCGATTTGCGTTCCCATTCGCAGGCGCTCGTGCCTCGTTCTTCATGGACGCAATCTCGGCCGCTGCGATCAGCTTTGTGTCATCAAGCTGTTCAGCAAGCGCGGTCAAACCGTTCTCAACCGCGAAGGCGTTGAGGTCCGACAGAACGTCCAGTATCCACTCATTTTGCGCCATCCAAAGTCTCTCCGAAACGGTTAACGAAGGGTTAACACAACCATAACATGTACAGTGTTTTTTAGCCTATTCACCGATTTCTACTCCCCAAAAATAGCGGGGCAGCAATTTCCAAGCCTTTGGTAATTCTGATCCTTGCGTGAAAACGGAAACACCCGCAAACCGGTTGCGCGGTTCGCGGGTGTCTCTGATGTTTGTTTGACGGGTTATCTGCCCGCGTCAAGGACCTCTTCGAGGGTACGCATACCGGTGCGCGGTGCCTGAACCAGAACCGACATATTCCCCGGCTTATGTTCGTTGCGCATCATTTTCATATGTGCCTCAGGCAGGTCCTGCCATGTAAAGACTTCGGACATGCAGGGATCAAGGCGGCGCTCAACCATCAATTGGTTCGCAGCCGAAGCTTGTTTCAGGTGCGCAAAGTGCGAACCCTGCAGGCGCTTTTGATGCATCCACATGTAACGCACGTCGAATGTCAGGTTGTAGCCTGTAGTACCCGCGCAGATCACAACCATACCGCCCTTTTTCACCACGAAGGTCGAGACCGGGAAGGTGCTTTCACCGGGGTGTTCGAATACCATGTCGACGTTCACACCCTTGCCGGTGATGTCCCAAATGGCCTTGCCGAATTTACGGGCCTCTTTGAACCACTCGGCATATTCGGGTGTGTTGACTGTAGGCAGCTGGCCCCAGCAGTTGAAATCCTTGCGGTTCAGAACACCCTTGGCGCCCAGACCCATCACAAAGTCACGTTTGCTTTCGTCAGAGATAACCCCAATCGCATTCGCGCCAGCAGTGTTGATCAACTGAATGGCGTAAGAGCCCAATCCACCCGAGGCGCCCCAGACCAGAACATTTTGGCCGGGTTTCAGGTCATGCGGCTCGTGCCCGAACAGCATCCGGTAGGCGGTGGCTAGCGTCAGAGTGTAACAGGCGCTTTCCTCCCAAGTCAGGTGCTTGGGGCGCGGCATCAGCTGTTGCGCCTGGACATTGGTGAACTGCGCAAATGAACCATCGGGCGTTTCATAACCCCAGATGCGCTGGCTATCCGAATACATCGGGTCACCGCCATTGCAAGCCTCATCATCGCCGTCGTCCTGGTTGCAGTGAATGACAACTTCGTCACCCACTTTCCAGCGCTTTACCTTGTCACCCACGGCCCAAACGATACCCGATGCGTCCGAACCGGCGATGTGAAACGGTTGACCATGCCCATCAAACGGGCTGATCGGTTTACCGAGCGAGGCCCAAACACCGTTGTAGTTAACGCCGGCGGCCATCACCAGAACCAGAACCTCATGGCTGTCCAGCTTGGGAACATCGACCACTTCCAGCTGCATAGCCGTATTCGGCTCGCCATGACGTTCCCTGCGGATCGCCCAAGCGTACATTTTCTTGGGCACATATCCCATCGGAGGGATTTCACCCATTTCATAGAGGTCTTTTTCCGGCGCATCGTAAGACGCGATACCGCTTTCGGTGTCCAGAGCCATATTGGCCTCCTTTATCTCATTGCTTTCGCCGCGATGCAGAATCGCTTGCATTAACAGAGGAGATATTGGGCATTGAGAAATATTGCAATAGATTTTGGATGTATTTTGTAATTTTATGACCCAGCGGATGCAGAAAATTACTTTGCTATCGCAGCATTCAAGCTTTCCCGATCCAAATCGACAGAGTCTGCATAGTAGTTCAACAGGTCAATGCGTTGGCCAGATTGAGCTATTTTTCCCTCTGATCGCAGCAAAATCCGACGTTCAATCAATTGATCCAACGCCGCCGATACCGAAGCCTGAGCCTGTTCTGCCGAGTTTCCGTCACGTCGCATAAGATCCGCAATCACGCGACGCGCCTCGTCTTCGGGCAGGCTTTCACACTCGCGAACAAGCCAGCACGCGGCTGGAATCGGAAGTACGGGAATCGCGCCTTTGATGCGCGACATCAACTCTCGGGCCAGATCGGTAACGACATCACCACCATGCTCAGCCTGAAACTGTTGCAGCGAAACAGGCCGACCGTAACGCACCGCGGCAAGTCCAAAACGTTTGTAGCGCCCGACCAGTCGGCGGCCGATCTGTTTAAGTATCCACCCTGTGATAACACCAATCCGTGCGTGGAACCGCCGTTGATTCCCAAGGGCTGCCTTTGTCAGAATCGTATCTTCCAGCACACGGTCGTAATTCAATGCGACGGGTACAAACACCACGTCTTTCCCGTCTGGTCGTGTACCGTCGACGATATATTTCAACAATCCAAGTTTGGGTCGACCCAAAGCCCCCGTCAGGCTAAGGCCGCCCTCTGGAAACATGGCCTGTGTCACGCCAGCCTCGGTCGCGTGTCGCACATAGCAAGACAGCACTTGACGATAGAGCTCGCTTCCTGACCGGCGGCGGATAAAGTAAGCGCCCATCGCCCGGATCAGGCGGCTAAGTGGCCAAACCCTGGCCCATTCGCCCACAGCATACGACAGCGCAGATTGCTGCGCGGCAAGATACGTCACCAAAACGTAGTCCATGTTGCTGCGGTGATTCATCACAAAAACCACTGTCGCGTCAGGGTCGATATTCTTTACGGCGTCATTATCCTGATAGGTCAGCCGCACATCATAAAACGCGTTGCTCAAAGCCCGAGCTGCTCGAATAGCAAAACTGAAATACGCGACCGCAGAAAAGGAAGGCACGATTTCACGCGCGTAACGCCGCGCCTGTTCGAAAGCGACGGCCTCAGGCACACCCGCTTCGCGCGCATGATCCTGAACGGCATGACTAACCTGAGGATCATAAATCAAGCGCTGAATCATGTCGTGACGTTCGGCCAATTTGAAGGGCTGGATGGGTCGCTGAAGACGTGTGTTCAGCCGTTTAACCGCCCGTTCAAGCCTGCGCCGGAAAAACCACCGCACGGACGGGAACAAAAAATGAGACGCCAACGTGACCACGGCGAACACCAGGATCAGCAAAAAAAGCCAAAGCGGAAGCTCCACGGTCTGAGTCATGCGCGCACCCTGCCAGCAAACGCTGCGTCCTACAATCACAAGAAACCCATATGCCGCAACGCAGCGAATTGACATATCCCGAAAATTGCGCTTTAGAACCTCTGAGAGTAATTTTCTTACCCGTCAAACACACGAGGCCCCTTATGACGCAGATGCAGAAAGATCGCCCTTGGCTCATCCGAACCTACGCCGGTCATTCCACCGCCAAGGCGTCAAACGCATTGTACCGGGGGAACCTCGCAAAGGGGCAAACGGGCCTGTCCGTGGCCTTCGACCTGCCGACTCAGACCGGGTATGACAGCGACCACACGCTGGCGCGCGGCGAGGTGGGAAAAGTCGGCGTACCGATCAGCCATCTGGGCGACATGCGGGTCCTGTTCGATCAGATTCCGCTGGAACAGATGAACACCTCGATGACGATCAATGCGACAGCCCCATGGTTGCTGGCGCTATACATCGCGGTTGCCGAAGAACAGGGTGCCGATATTTCACAACTGCAAGGCACCGTGCAGAATGATCTCATCAAAGAGTACCTGAGCCGCGGAACCTATGTTTGCCCACCAAAGCCATCCTTGAAGATGATCGCGGACGTGGCCGAGTATTGTTATTCGCATGTGCCCAAATGGAACCCAATGAACGTATGTTCCTACCACCTGCAAGAAGCTGGCGCCACGCCCGAGCAGGAATTGGCATATGCGCTGGCCACCGCGATTGCCGTTCTGGACGAGCTGCGTCCGCGCGTCCCAGCCAAAGACTTCCCTGCGCTTTGCGGCCGGATTTCGTTCTTCGTGAACGCTGGCATCCGCTTTGTCACCGAGATGTGCAAGATGCGCGCCTTCGTCGACCTTTGGGATGAGATTTTGCTGGATCGTTACGGCGTCGAAAACCCCAAGTTCCGCCGCTTTCGCTATGGCGTTCAGGTGAACTCGCTTGGATTGACCGAGCAACAGCCCGAAAACAACGTCTATCGCATCCTGATTGAAATGCTGGCCGTAACCTTGTCCAAAAAGGCTCGTGCGCGCGCCGTTCAATTGCCTGCATGGAACGAGGCCCTCGGCCTGCCCCGCCCTTGGGATCAGCAATGGTCGATGCGGATGCAGCAGATTCTGGCTTATGAGACCGATCTTCTGGAATATGGCGACCTGTTCGATGGCAACCCGAATGTGGACGCCAAGGTCGAAGAACTGAAAGAAGGCGCGCGCGCAGAACTGGCCAATCTGGACTCAATGGGAGGTGCCGTGGCCTCGATCGAGTACATGAAGTCGCGCCTTGTGGATTCAAACGCGGAACGGCTGAACCGGATTGAACGGAACGAGACTGTCGTAGTTGGCGTCAATAAGTGGACCGACGGTGAAACATCGCCACTGCAAACCGAAGACGGCGGGATCATGGTCGTAGACCCCGCGGTTGAACAAGAACAGATCGCACGCCTGAATGAATGGCGCGGCAATCGCGACGAGGCCGCAGTAGCCACCGCGCTTGCAGCGCTGCGGGACGCGGCGCGAACCGGCGCAAACGTTATGGCTCCGTCCATCGAGGCCGCCAAGGCCGGCGTCACCACCGGTGAATGGGCCGAAGAGATGCGCAAAGCCTACGGCACGTATCGCGGCCCGACCGGTGTGTCCGGCTCGGTGTCCAACAAGACCGAAGGGCTGGACGATCTTCGCGCCGCAGTCGACGCCGTTAGCGACAGGCTGGGCCGTCGACTAAAATTCCTTGTCGGAAAACCCGGCCTGGACGGGCATTCAAACGGCGCCGAGCAAATCGCGTTTCGCGCCCGCGACTGCGGAATGGACATTACCTATGATGGTATCCGCTTGACCCCCGAAGAAATCGTGAACGCCGCGATGGAAGACAAGGCCCATATCATCGGCCTTTCAATTCTGTCGGGCAGCCATATTCCGTTGGTCGAAGACGTTATGGCACGGTTGCGGCAGGCCGGATTGGAAGACGTACCGGTAATTGTCGGCGGCATTATCCCGGACGAGGATGCCGCAAAACTAAAGGCGATGGGCGTCGCAGAAATCTACACACCCAAGAACTTTGAGTTGAACGCAATCATGGATGACATCGTCACCTTGGTTGACCCCCAAACCCTCGCCGCGGAATAGCGCGCAGGGCGCTTTCGGTTTTGATCTGATCTGATCTGATCTGAGCAATAAACCGGGATATTTGAGCGTTAAGCTTGTAACTACGGCTACTCTTCCAGTAAGCCGTAGTTTCTTATGTGGGCCAGGAAACAACGGGAATCATAGTCAGCATAGCGATTTGCAACCACAAAGCGGAAAGACGTGGGGGGCAACAAATGCCCAATCGCTGCACCGCTGCGCAAGGTTCGATACGTTTCACTTCGGCTGTGCTGTCTGAATTTGCGCTGAACCGGCTCTGTAAAAATGGCGTTAGGCCTGAATCCAAGGGGACAAAGCTTTAAAATGACGATCCATATTGGTGCCGCGAAAGGTGAGATTGCTGAAACCGTACTTCTGCCGGGTGACCCCTACCGGGCGAAATGGGCGGCTGAAACCTTTCTGGAAGACGTCAAACTGGTTAACGAAACCCGCGGAATGCTGGGCTACACCGGCACCTGGAAAGGAAATCCGGTTACGATTCAGGGCAGTGGGATGGGGATGCCATCACTGTCGATTTATGTAAACGAGCTGATCCGCGACTACGGTGCAAAAACGCTGATCCGCATCGGTTCATGCGGCGGCATGCAAGACAGCGTGAACGTTCGAGATGTCATTCTGGCGATGACCTCGACCACGCTCAGCACACCTTCTCGTGGGATTATGAAAGAGCTGAACTTTGCACCCTGCGCCGACTGGGGTCTGTTACAGGCCGCGGCAGACGCCGCAGCCACCAAGGGCACCCCAACCCATATTGGTGGAATATACTCGTCGGATGTTTTCTATGATGAGCGTCCCGATCTGAACGATCAAATGGTCCGGCACGGTATTCTTGGCGTCGAGATGGAGGCCGCGGAACTCTATATTCTGGCCGCGCGTCACAAATGCCGGGCCCTCGCGGTGCTCACGGTATCCGACCATTTGCTCACCGGTGAGGCGTTGCCCTCGTCCGAGCGCGAACGCAGTTTTGGCGAGATGGTTGAGATCGCGCTTCATGCAGCGTTCCCCGACGCCGAATAACAGCCCAAAGCCAGCAAGGTCGCCTTAACCCTGCCTGCTTTTCAAACATTGGGTAGGCGCATCATCGCCAGATTGTTCCGCACCGCAAAAGGCACAGACCCAAGTACCCTCTTTGCGGTGTTGGCGCCAACGACAGTCGCGGGTCAACGACGTGGTCCGCGAGCGCCATAAAAGGTATGCAAAGACCCCAAGGGCCAAAATAAGCAAGAGAATGGGCATGACTATGCTTTGCCCAATCTCTGTATGGCTTCAAGTGTCTTGGTGTGGTTTCACGCAGCGTTTGCGTATTCGAACAGCTCTGGTTCGGCTTTATCCTGTCCGACGACCGGCTCGGGCATGTAATAGGCCCACGCCTGTTCAAGAACTGCCAGCGCTTCTTGCGCTTTGGATTTGCTTTCTGGTTGAGTTTTCTGCATCGGAACGATCCCTTATAGGTGATATCATTCCTCCCTGATCGATCAGATAACGTCGATCAGATCGCGCTGCAGCCCATGATTTTGCAACCTTGCCATGCGCTTGCCGCAACACGGCAAGCACATGAAATCAAGCGGTTAAACGGCGCGTTCGACCATCATTTTCTTGATTTCCGCAATCGCCTGTGCCGGGTTCAAACCCTTGGGGCAGGTCTTTGCGCAATTCATGATGGTGTGACAGCGATACAGTTTGAACGGATCTTCCAATTCATCCAAACGCTCACCCGTTGCTTCGTCACGGCTGTCGATGATCCAGCGATAGGCATGCAACAACGCGGCGGGCCCGAGATAGCGGTCGCCGTTCCACCAGTAACTGGGGCACGATGTCGAACAGCTGGCGCACATCACGCATTCATACAGACCGTCCAGCTTTTTGCGGTCCTCGATCGACTGCTTCCACTCTTTCGCGGGGCGGTTCGTCTTGGTTTCCAACCAAGGCATAATCGAGGCGTGCTGCGCGTAGAAATGCGTCAGGTCCGGGATCAGGTCCTTGACCACAGGCATATGTGGCAACGGATAGATCTTCACGTCGCCCTTGATCTCATCCATGCCGTAGATACAGGCCAGCGTGTTTATCCCGTCGATATTCATCGCGCACGACCCGCAAATCCCCTCACGGCAAGACCGGCGGAAGGTCAGAGTTGGATCAATCTCGTTCTTGATCTTGATCAGCGCGTCCAAAACCATCGGACCGCAGCTATCCATATCAACGAAATACGTATCAACGCGCGGGTTCTGACCGTCATCTGGGTTCCAGCGATAAATCTGGAACTTACGCACATTGGTCGCGCCATCAGGTTTGGGCCACGTCTTTCCGGTTGTGATCCGGGAATTCTTTGGGAGGGTCAGCTGTACCATATGTTCCTCTCCTTAGAACGTCCGCGCCTTGGGCGCGATTTTCTGAAGGCTGATGCCACCTTCGTTTTCTGTTGTCAGCGGATCGACGATGACCGGGCGATAGCTGAGTTCAACCTTGTTGCCCTCAACTCGGCTGACGGTATGAACACGCCAGTTTTCGTCATCACGTTCCGTGAAGTCTTCGTGCGCGTGCGCACCGCGTGATTCCTTACGTGCTTCGGCGCCCACAATCGTTGCCAGCGCGCTTGGCATCAGGTTCGTCAGCTCAAGCGTTTCCATCAGGTCACTGTTCCAGACCAAAGAGCGGTCGGTCACCTTCAGATCGTCCATCTTGGCAGCGATCGCGGTCATCTTCTCGACGCCTTCGGCCATCGTCTTGGCGGTGCGGAAAACGGCCGCGTCGGCCTGCATGGTTTTCTGCATCTCAAGCCGCAGGTCGGCCGTCGGGATTTCACCACTGGCGTTGCGAACGGCGTCGAACCGATCAAATGCTTTGTCGACAGACGCCTGGTTCAGAACAGGGTTTGATGCCTCAGCATCCACCACTTTTCCGGCCCGGATCGCCGCTGCGCGCCCAAAGACCACAAGGTCGATCAGAGAGTTCGAACCCAAACGGTTCGCCCCATGGACCGACGCACACCCTGCTTCACCCACGGCCATCAGGCCTGGAACTACGGCGGTTGGGTCATCGGCGGTTGGGTTCAGCACCTCACCCCAATAGTTCGTGGGAATGCCACCCATGTTGTAGTGCACGGTCGGCAGAACCGGGATCGGTTCTTTGGTGACATCGACACCGGCGAAAATCTTGGCTGATTCAGAGATGCCGGGCAGACGCTCCGCCAGTGCCTCGGCAGGCAGGTGCGACAGGTTCAGGTGGATATGATCACCTTCACCGCCCACACCGCGCCCTTCGCGGATCTCCATGGTCATGGACCGGCTGACGTAATCGCGCGGCGCAAGGTCTTTGTACTGGGGCGCATAGCGCTCCATGAACCGCTCGCCTTCGGAATTGGTCAGGTACCCCCCCTCACCGCGCGCACCTTCCGTGATCAGGCAGCCCGAGCCGTAGATGCCGGTCGGGTGGAACTGCACAAACTCCATGTCCTGCAGAGCCAGACCCGCGCGGGCCACCATACCGCCACCGTCACCGGTGCAAGTATGGGCCGACGTGGCCGAGAAATAGGCACGGCCATAGCCGCCAGTTGCCAGCACCACCATCTTGGCGTTGAAGACGTGCATGGTGCCGTCGTCCAGCTTCCAGCAGACAACGCCCTGACACTGCCCGTCATCGGAAATGATCAGGTCGATGGCGAAATATTCGATGTAGAACTCGGCGTTGTTCTTTAGCGACTGACCATAGAGCGTGTGCAAGATCGCGTGACCGGTCCGGTCAGCCGCGGCACAGGTCCGCTGTACAGCAGGGCCTTCACCAAATTCAGTGGTGTGGCCGCCGAAGGGACGCTGATAGATTTTGCCTTCTTCAGTCCGGCTGAACGGAACGCCGTAGTGTTCCAACTCATAAACCGCCTTGGGCGCCTCACGCGCAAGGTATTCCATCGCGTCGGTATCGCCCAACCAGTCAGATCCTTTGACGGTGTCGTACATGTGCCACTGCCAATGGTCCGGCCCCATGTTCGACAGCGACGCCGCAATCCCGCCTTGTGCCGCAACCGTGTGCGAGCGCGTCGGGAAAACCTTGGTTACACAAGCCGTGCGCAACCCTTGTTCTGCCATGCCCAGAGTGGCGCGTAGACCGGCCCCACCAGCGCCGACAACGACCACGTCATATTCATGTGTTTCGTATTCGTATGCAGCCATTTCGTTCAGCTCCGGGAATTAAAGGGCAATGCGCGCGATGGCGAACAAGCCAGCCGCTGCCGCGCCGTAAGACAGGCAGGTGGTCAGGATGATCAGGACTTTTTCCATGGTGCCATGGACATAATCCTCAAGCATCACCTGCGCGCCTTCGGCAAAGTGTTTGAACCCGATAACCAGTGTCAGCGCCGCGACAATTGCCGGGAAGGGGCGCGAGTAATAGTCCAGCACCACATCATAGGGCTGTCCCAGTACCGGGCCGAATGTGAAGATGAAAAGCGGAACAAGGATCAGCAAAGCAACCGAGCTGACCTTCATCCGCCAGAAATGCGCAGTCCCCGCCTTGGCTGAACCCAGACCAATCGCGCGTTTACGGTCCGTCAGATAACGCATGTCAGGCCTCCTTTAAGCGACGATGATCAGGGTCAAAAGGGTCAGAACGACTGAACCGATGACAACCGCCCAACCCAGCTTGGTCGCGGTGGGCAAGTCCAGCCCCACGGCGTTATCCCAGATCAGGTGACGTACACCAGCCAGGGTGTGATACCACAGACCCCACAAGGAAAACGCCATCACCAGATCACCCAGAACCGAGGTCACCCACCAGTTTGCGCGTTCAAATGCCTCGGGCGACGTCGCGGCGGCCAGAAACCACCACACGATCAGCAACGCGGCCACGATCATGGCGTTTCCGGTGATACGGGTCAGAATGGATGTGACCGAGGTCAGCTGCGGTCGATAGATCGACAGGTGCGGTGATAACGGGCGATTGCCCCGATTAACATCGGCCATGGCGGCTCCTTTTCGGTTGGCTACCGAACGTTTTACTGGTTTTTGCGACACTGTCACGTGCTGCACATGCAAAAAAGCCGCAAATTGACGCAATATGGCAGATATTGCGAAAACGTGATCACACAAAATAATGACGTGATCACAAATGAATTCGAGTCCTTTGGATGTTAGCGCCGCGACTTCCGAATCTGCGTTTCGACTATTCCAACCCAGCCGTTTGTTGTGTCACTTCCCGCAGCAACTTTTTCCGGATGCGCTCGGGATAATCCGCGAATCCGGCGGCCGAAACAACGAATGCGCCTTCGCCCACTATAACGTTTTCAAAGAAGTAGGCGGTCAGGTCCGGTTCACTCTCTTCAATGGCGATCGCATTCACCGTCACACCTCGGTTTCGCAGAACGTCATGTATTTCGTTAGGCTCGACCCCTTCGTTCGAGATTCCGTCACCTGATATGTCGATCAGATGACGTTTGCATTCAGAAACTTCGTCAAAGCTGGACAATGTCATCTCGAGCGCTTCTCCGATCGCGGTGGAAAAGTTGCGCCAAACCCTAGGGTCAGCCGCCACCTGATCGGCAAAGCGATCCAAGGTTTCAAAACTGTCGATCCGGGTCCACGGGATCGTCACTTTTTGCCGAGACGCACCGGTCCACTGCACCAGCATCAATCTGGCATCGCCTCGCACCAGCGCCTCGGACACGATTGGGTCGCGCAAACCGGCGGCCAGACCGTCCATTTGAATGCGGTATTCCGTGGAATCAACCGACCCGGAAACATCAACTGCCAGAGCCAAAGCGAGGTCACACGCCAAAGCGGGAGAAGAAAGACCAAGGGTGACCGCAAGGGAACGAAGCAGAACCATGCGCGCAGCCTAGCACGATTGGCCGTCATTGCGATCACATGAATGTGGGCGTCGATCAAATCGGCATAAGAGCCCAATAATCAAGGTCAAGAAGGACATCAGACAGGTACTTGCCGTCCTCACCATTCAGCTTGAATGCCGACCCACCCTTGGTGGCGACCAGTCTCAGGCGAATGGCACCAACACCGGGCACGGCGGTTTCCGCCTTATCCAGAACCTCGGACCAGGCTTTGATTGTGTCACCCCCGAAACATGGGTTGGCATGCGCCCCACCGTTCAGCCCAACGATCATTTGCGCATTTGCAAGCCCGTTAAAGGACAGCGCACGCGCCATCGAAATCACGTGCCCACCGTAGATCAATCGACCTTCGGGTCGGAACGTCAGGTCGAAATGTACTTTGGCCGTATTCTGCCACAGCCGAGTTGCCAGCATATGCTCGGCCTCTTCCACGGTGACGCCGTCAACGTGATCAATTTTTTCGCCAACCGAGTAGTCACCCCAACGGTGCGGCTCTCCTGCAAGCGCAAAGTTGTAATGCGTGAAGTCCAGACCGTCAGGAACGACCAGATCCTGCGGTTCCAAGACCTTTTTCAGTTCCGGAACGACCGTATCGGGCGCAGGTGCACCCGGATCCGATTTACGCACCATAACCCAACGAACATAATCCAGAACAGCTTCGTTGCGTTGATTCAGGCCGCGTGTCCGCACCCAAACAACGCCCGTCTTGCCGTTAGAGTTCTGCTTGACGCCGATCACCTCTGATTCCGACCGCAACGTATCGCCGGGATAAACCGGTTTCAGCCAGCGTCCTTCGGCGTAACCAAGATTGGCGACAGCATTCAGTGATACATCCGGAACGGTCTTGCCGAACACGACATGAAAGGCGGCCAGATCATCAATCGGGCTTTTCGGCAAACCGCTTGCCCGGGCAAACTCGTCCGAGGAATACAGCGCATGACGCGCTGGATAGAGCGCGTGATACAAAGCCCGCTCGCCATCTGTCACAGTCCGCGGCACCGCATGATGCAGGACCTGACCGACAGAGTAATCCTCAAAAAAGCGTCCCGGATTGGTTTTTGCCATTACTGCTGTCCCAGTTTCATATCGGGGGAATAGTCGGCCGCAACGTCTTTGGTCACAGCTTGCGCGCACCGCATGACGTTGTTGGCCGCGTCAAAGGCGTATGAGGGGTCGCCGTAAAGCTCCCAACCTTTGGCCAGGGCATCGGACACTTTGTGGCAGAAAGCCGAGGTGTCCTCCTCGGTCAGAATGCGATAGAGTTTCGCCATCGGTATACCTCTTACGAACCAAACGGTGACGGGCCAACCAGCCCGTGAATATAGCCGATGATCCCAAGCAGAACGATCGAGGCCACAAAGAACATCGCGTCTTTACCGTAGGTGCCAGGTTCGCCCGGCGTCCACTCGGGCTCGGATTTGTTGATCACGATCACTTCGACCACGGCCCAGGCCAGCAACCCGCCGAACAGGATGATCGAGGCCAGATCGCCATTCACCAACAGATGCGCAAAAGCCCACAGCTTAAACCCGCCCAGCATCGGATGGCGCAGCTTGTTCAGCAGGCGGCCTTTCTTCGGTGCGGGGCTCATCAGAAAGATGGCGATCAGCACCAACAAGTTGTTGACGTGGATCAGGAATGTCGGCGGTGCCCAGACATAGACGAAATCGGTCATGCGATATCCGAAGATCATCAACAAAATCGCCGCGACCAAAGCCAGCGCCACGGCACCCTTGCCGCCATCGCCCATCGCCGCGCGCTGCGCAGGCATTACACGTTTGAACAGATGAGCCGCCCACCAAAGCGCCACACCAAGGATCAGAAGAACAAAGCCCATGCTGGCTTACCCCGCTTGCAAAGCTGAAATTGCCTCTGCTTTTGCCAGAATTTCGCGGGCGGTTGCAACGTGCAGGTTTTCAACAATTTTGCCATCAACAACGGCAACACCCTGCCCTTGGGCCTCAACCTCTTCAAACGCTACAATCTGACGTCGTGCCAGATCGATCTCGGCATCTGACGGCGCATAGGCCGCATTGGTGATATCCACTTGCGCCGGATGGATCAGAGTCTTGCCATCAAACCCCATATCACGCCCCTGCTCACATTCCGCAGCAAGGCCTGCGTCATCTTTGAACGCGTTATAAACACCATCCACGATCACAAGCCCCTCGGCCTTTGCGGCCAGCAGGCACAGCCCCAGCGAGGCCATCATGGGCAAGCGGTCCGGGCGGAAACGGGTTTGCAGCTCTTTGGCCAGATCATTTGTGCCCATCACAAAGCCCGCCATCAAAGGGTGGGCGGCAATCTCGGCTGCGTTCAGCATCCCGCGCGGCGTCTCCATCATTGCCCAAATGGGTAAATCGCCGGTGATTGCGGCCAACGCATCCACATCCGCCGCGGAATTCACCTTGGGTAAAAGAACCACATCGGCATCCATATCTCGAACGGCTTCTGCATCGGCACGGCCCCACTCGGTGTCTAGCCCATTGATCCGCACAATTTTGACCCGCGCGCCATAGCCGCCAGCGTCCAAAGCAGTTTTGAGGGTGGCGCGCGCATTGTCCTTTTCATCCGCTGCCACCGCGTCTTCCAGATCAAAGATAATCGCGTCGACAGGAAGAGTGCGCGCCTTGTCCAGCGCGCGGTCCCGGGAACCGGGGATGTACAGAACAGAACGATAGGGGCGCTGACGGGTGTCCACGGGCCTCTCCCTCTTGAAATAAAGTTGCGTGAAATGGGGCATTATTTTTCGGAAAGTTCAAGGACAAAATCGCCGCATCGCAGCATAAACGACGCAACGTACGTTTATTTAACCAGATTTCGGAGTCTACTCCGCACCTTTTGGGTCAGTTGAACCCGAAGGAATCGCTAATGAAAAAGACACTTATCAAGATGACAATTGGCTTGGGCGTCATGGCTCTGGCTGTCCAACAGGTGAACGCGCAAACATGTGCGCCGCGAAAAGATGTGCTCAAACGACTGGCTGAAACCTATGGGGAAACACGCCGCGGGATAGGGATCGCCCGACAGGGTGTTGTGATGGAGGTATTCGCGTCAGATCAAACCGGAAGCTGGACCATTACCGTCACACATCCCGATGGAACGACTTGCTTGTTCGCCTCGGGCCGCGCGTATGAAGATACGGCCGAAGATTTGCCGCCCAACACTTAGGTCAATGCATCCCAAATCAACTTGCTGCCCGTTAAAGTCAACAAGACATAAGCGATACCAAAGAACAGACGTTCGGACAGCATGAAATGGGCTCGAACGCCAAGCCACGCACCCAGAATGGCAAATGGGGTCAACAACAGATCAGCCAAGGCCGTGTGCCACGTGAACAGACCCAGATAGGCGTATGGGACAAACTTGGCAAAATTGATCACCCAAAACACCAACACAGTTGACGCCTGAAATTCAGTTTTCGAAAGCCGTTGCGATAACAGGTACACTGCAGCCGGGGGCCCCCCGGCATGGCTGACAAAGCTGGTGAATCCAGCCACCAGACCCGCGAACAAGCCTGCGGGCGGCGGTAGTCGATTTGCAAACCCGCGAATCCACCCCTTGCTCTGCGCCATATGCCACACCACAAACCCAACCGAGATCCCTCCGATCAGCAGCCGTAGCAAATCGTCATCGGTGGCGCGGTAGAGCCATGCGCCAAGCGCCACGCCCGGCACAGCCCCAAGGATCAGTAACCTCGAGTCCGGCCAGCTCCAGCGCTTCCAATACGGCCCAAGCGTGGTGACGTCGATCACCATCAGGATCGGCAACATCAATGCCAACGCCTGGCCCGGCGTCAGGATCAATGCCAGAATCGACGAAGACGCAAACGCCACGCCAGACCCAAAGCCCCCCTTGGAAATGCCGGCAAAAATCACTGCCGGGATCGCCACTGCAAAAAACATCAGGTTCAATTCGAACATGTGGCATCCCGTAAATACGCCTGTGTGCTAGGCCATTTAGCGCAATCACAATGGAGAGAGCAAACAGTATGCGGTTGCATGCCGCGCCGCAGGACACTTGCAAGAAACGCATTTAACGACTAGCAAAACCGCGATTTCAAAACCGACCGGAGATAATCCAAATGGCCAGACCCAAGATCGCGCTGATCGGCGCAGGTCAGATCGGCGGCACGCTCGCCCACCTCGCAGCAATGAAAGAACTCGGTGACGTTGTCCTGTTCGACATCGCCGAAGGCACCCCCGAAGGCAAGGCGCTGGACATCGCAGAATCCGGTCCCTCGGAAGGGTTCGACGCCAAGCTGAAAGGCACGCAGTCCTATGAAGACATCGCAGGCGCGGATGTCTGCATCGTCACAGCCGGTGTCCCTCGCAAACCGGGCATGAGCCGCGACGACCTGCTGGGCATCAACCTGAAGGTCATGAAATCCGTGGGTGAAGGCATTGCCGCCAACGCGCCCAACGCGTTTGTCATCTGCATCACCAATCCGCTGGATGCGATGGTCTGGGCACTGCGCGAATTCTCAGGCCTGCCCCACAACAAGGTCTGCGGTATGGCAGGCGTTCTGGACTCGGGTCGCTTTGCCCACTTCCTGTCGGAAGAATTCAACGTCTCTATGCGCGATGTCACTGCATTCGTTCTGGGCGGTCACGGCGACACGATGGTGCCGTCCGTTCGTTACTCGACCGTTGCCGGTATCCCGTTGCCCGATCTGGTTGAAATGGGCTGGACCACACAAGAGAAACTGGACGCTATCGTTCAGCGCACCCGTGACGGCGGTGCCGAGATCGTTGGCCTGCTGAAAACCGGATCGGCCTTCTACGCTCCGGCTACTTCGGCGATCGAAATGGCCGAAGCCTACCTGAAAGACCAGAAACGCGTTCTGCCGTGTGCTGCCTATTGTGACGGTGAACTGGGTGTCGAAGGCATGTATGTCGGCGTACCCACCGTTATCGGCGCTGGCGGCATCGAACGCATCGTCGACATCAAACTCAACGCAGAAGAGCAAGCCGGGTTCGATAACTCGGTCAACGCCGTAAAAGGCCTGATCGAGGCTTGTAAGGGTATCGACAGCTCTTTGGCCTGAGCTTTTGCATAGAACTGATGAACCCGGCTCCTTGCAAAAAGGGGCCGGGTTTTTGTTTATCTGAGAGCGGCATCTTCCCGAAACAAAGCACCAGTAGACCTGCCGCCGGGCAAATTCATCCAAACGACGCACACGACAAGTTATGCAAATCAACCTTGTCACCTAAAAAGCGGCTGCTAAGCTCTGCCAAGGTTAGCGCTAGCTTCCGACACATTACATTCCAAGGTCGGAATTCCGTGCCGAATCAACACAAAGCAGCAACTCAAGTTTTGTGATCACACCCAAAAAATGCGTGATCACAAATAGTGAAAATCTTCGTGAAAAAGCGCTTCGACGTCAAAAAAGCCTTTAAACTTGTCCCCTAGACCCCCCTATAAAGGTGTAATCGTAGTCAGACGGGACATATTTCGATGAACATTCACGAATATCAGGCCAAAGCTCTTCTTCGCAGCTATGGCGCTCCGGTCTCCGATGGACGCGCCGTGTTGCGCGCCGAGGAAGCCAAAACCGCAGCCGGTGAACTGGACGGCCCCTTATGGGTTGTCAAAGCACAAATCCACGCAGGTGGACGCGGCAAGGGGTCTTTCAAAGAGGCCGACGCCGGTGAAAAGGGCGGTGTCCGTCTGACCAAATCGGTGGAAGAAGCGGCAGAAGAAGCCAAAAAGATGCTGGGCCGCACCCTGGTGACGCATCAGACCGGCCCCGCAGGTAAGCAGGTCAACCGCATCTATATTGAGGCCGGATCGGGCATCGAACGCGAACTGTACCTGGCGCTTCTGGTGGATCGCCAGACCAGCCGCATTTCCTTTGTCTGCTCGACCGAAGGTGGCATGGATATCGAAGAGGTGGCCGCAGCCACACCAGAGAAAATCCTTTCGTTCTCGGTGGACCCCGCGACCGGTTATCAGGCCTATCACGGCCGCCGCATCGCCTTTTCGCTGGGACTGGAAGGTGCACAGGTCAAGCAATGCGTTAAGCTGATGAACCAGCTCTATAACGCCTTCGTCGAGAAGGATATGGAGATGCTGGAGATCAACCCGCTGATCATCTCGGACAAGGGTGACCTGAAAGTTCTGGACGCCAAGGTCGGCTTTGACGGCAACGCGGTCTACCGCCACCCCGACATCGCGGAGCTGCGCGACACGACCGAGGAAGACCCCAAGGAACTGGAAGCCTCGAAATACGACCTGAACTACATCGCGCTAGACGGTGAGATCGGGTGCATGGTGAACGGCGCCGGTCTGGCGATGGCCACGATGGACATTATCAAGCTCTATGGGGCCGAGCCGGCCAACTTCCTCGACGTAGGCGGTGGCGCGACCAAAGAAAAAGTGACCGAAGCGTTCAAGATCATCACCTCGGACGACAACGTCAAAGGCATTCTGGTCAACATCTTCGGCGGCATCATGCGCTGTGACGTCATCGCCGAGGGCGTGGTTGCCGCGGTGAAAGAGGTCGGCCTGCAGGTTCCGCTGGTCGTGCGTCTGGAAGGCACGAACGTTGAGAAAGGCAAAGAGATCATCAACACCTCTGGCCTGGACGTGATCGCGGCGGACAACCTGAAAGACGGCGCCGAGAAGATCGTGAAGGCCGTCAAAGGCTAATCCCAATTCCGTAGGGTGCGCTTCGGCACACCTTTCCGAAGAATTCTGGCAGGCCGAGGCCCGCCAAAAAAAGGAGAACGCCAAATGGCAGTCCTCATCGACGAAAATACCAAAGTGATCTGTCAGGGCTTTACCGGCTCGCAGGGCACATTCCATAGCGAACAGGCCATTGCTTATGGCACCAAGATGGTCGGCGGCGTGACCCCCGGCAAAGGCGGGCAAACACATCTTGACCTGCCCGTGTTCAACTCGGTCCACGAGGCCAAGCATGTGACCGAAGCCAACGCCTCGGTGATCTATGTTCCACCGCCTTTTGCAGCGGACTCGATCCTCGAAGCGATTGATGCCGAGATGGAAGTGATCGTCTGCATCACCGAAGGCATCCCAGTGCTGGACATGATGAAGGTCAAACGCGCGCTGGAAGGTTCAAGCTCGCGCTTGATCGGGCCGAACTGCCCCGGTGTCATCACACCCGACGCCTGCAAGATCGGCATTATGCCCGGCCACATCCACAAACGCGGCTCGGTCGGCGTTGTTTCGCGCTCGGGCACCCTGACCTATGAGGCCGTCAAGCAGACCACCGATGTGGGTCTGGGCCAATCCACCTGCGTGGGTATCGGCGGCGACCCGATCAAAGGAACCGAGCATATCGACGTGCTGGAATGGTTCCTGGCCGATGACGAGACCCACTCGATCATCATGATCGGTGAGATCGGTGGCTCGGCCGAGGAAGAAGCAGCACAGTTCCTGGCGGATGAGGCCAAGAAGGGCCGTAAAAAGCCGGTTGCTGGCTTCATCGCAGGCCGCACGGCCCCTCCGGGCCGCCGCATGGGCCACGCAGGCGCAATCGTCGCCGGCGGCAAAGGCGGTGCAGAGGACAAAATCGAAGCCATGCGCTCGGCCGGTATCGTTGTGGCAGAAAGCCCCGCGACGCTGGGTGAGGCTGTGCTGGAAGCGATTGGTTAGGCTATGTCTGCCCCCTGCGCATATGTGCTGAGGGCAGCACCCTATCTGGGGTGGTTGCGAAGCGCCCGTCCTCTGGGGCGGGCGGGCTTCATTGTCGCGCTTGCTTGCTCAAGTGGCACGGCGGGCGCCGAAGCTTCCAACAAAACACCGTCGGATCAATTCATCGTTCGAGCCATTCCCAGTGTGACAGGCGGTTCGACAGAAACACTGGGACAAGACCGCATATCATTCACTTACTTGAGCATTCGTGTTGATAATGAGGAACTGCAAACAGCGGCCGACTTCTGGTGCACACAGTTTGAAGGTTCCCCAAGGCTTGTTTCGGACAGCGCTATCGGCAACTCATTCCTTCTATTTGAGCGTCGTCAGTCAATTTTTGACTGTGCGTCCAGCAACTAGGGGGTAAGGGATGAATCAACACGGAACAATGACCTTTTCCGACGCCATCCGCACTTGTTTCTCCAAGTTCTTCACCTTCACGGGTCGTGCTTCGCGGCCCGAATACTGGTTCTTTTTCCTTTTCATCGTGATCTGGAGCATCATCGCCGGAATAATCGACCTCAAGTTCTTCACTCAGGTCGCCACTACAGAAACCGAAACGACCAAATCTGTGACCGCCACGTCCTCTGGCCCTGTGCAGACCATTGTCGGCGCGATTGTGTTTTTTCCGCATCTGGCCGCAGCGTTTCGCCGGATGCACGATACCGGACGCAGCGGGTTTTACGCTTTGCTCCCGATTTTGCTGATCATCGGGGCCGTGGGGGTTTTGATCTTTGGCATCGGCCTTGCGTCTCATTTCCAGCACGGGGGTAGCCTGGATATCCTGTTTACCCGTGCCACGCTGCTTCTTGTTATTCCGACACTACTGGTTCTGGTGGTGTCGCCCCTCCTGGTTTTGTGGTGGCTGACCCGCCCCAGTGAACCAGGCACCAATCAATACGGTCCCAACCCAACAGAGGTAATCCCATGACCGAACACTCGCCCAACGACCAGTTTCATGCCTCAAGCTTCATGCAGGGGCATAACGCAGAGTATCTGGAGCAGCTCTATGCCCAGTACACCAAGAACCCAGGCGCTGTAGATGCGGCCTGGGCCGAGTTTTTCAAGGCAATGGGCGATGCAACGCCTGACGTGCAGAAAGAGGCCGAAGGCCCGTCTTGGGCGCGGACCGACTGGCCTCCGATGCCGACGGACGATCTGACCGGGGCACTTACGGGCGAGTGGGCCGAGATTGATGCCAAGGCGGCGGGCAACAAGATCAAGGACAAGGCCGCTGCAAAAGGGGTCGAGGTCAGCGACGACCAGATCAAACGCGCGGTGCTGGACAGCCTGCGCGCACTGATGCTGATCCGCGCCTATCGGATCCGGGGGCATCTGGCCGCTAATCTCGATCCGTTGGGCATGCGCGCGGCCAGCACGCATCCGGAATTGGACCCCAAGACCTATGGGTTCACTGACGCTGACATGGACCGGCCGATCTTTATCGACAACGTACTGGGCCTGCAGATGGCCAGCATGCGCCAGATCGTCGAGATCGTGAAGCGCACTTACTGTGGTACTTTTGCATTGCAGTACATGCACATCTCGAACCCGGAAGAGGCCGCGTGGCTGAAAGAGCGGATCGAAGGCTACGGCAAAGAAATCCAGTTCACCAAGGAAGGTCGCAAGGCGATCCTGAACAAGATGGTCGAAGCCGAGGGTTTCGAGAAATTCCTGCACGTCAAATACATGGGCACCAAGCGGTTCGGTCTTGACGGTGGAGAGGCTCTGATCCCCGCGATGGAACAGATCATCAAGCGCGGCGGTGCATTGGGTGTCAGCGACATCGTGATCGGGATGCCCCACCGGGGCCGTTTGAACATTCTGGCCAACGTGATGCGCAAGCCGTACCGGGCCATCTTCAACGAATTCCAGGGCGGCAGCTTTAAACCGGAAGACGTAGATGGATCGGGTGACGTGAAATACCACCTCGGTGCGTCCAGTGACCGTGAGTTTGATGGCAACAGCGTACACCTGTCTCTGACAGCGAACCCCTCGCACCTTGAGGCGGTGAACCCTGTGGTTCTGGGCAAGGTCCGTGCAAAACAGGACCAGTTGAACGACAAGGATCGCACGGCTGTAATGGGCATCCTGTTGCACGGCGATGCCGCCTTTGCCGGTCAGGGTGTTGTTGCCGAAGGGTTCGGCCTGTCTGGTCTGCGCGGTCACAAGACCGGCGGCACCATGCATATCGTTGTGAACAACCAGATCGGGTTCACCACTGCACCGCACTTCTCGCGTTCCAGCCCATATCCGACCGATATCGCGTTGATGGTCGAAGCGCCGATCTTCCATGTGAACGGTGACGACCCCGAGGCCGTGGTTCACGCAGCCAAGGTCGCGACCGAGTTCCGTCAGAAGTTCCACAAGGACGTGGTCATCGACATCTTCTGCTACCGCCGGTTTGGTCACAATGAGGGCGATGAGCCCATGTTCACCAACCCGATCATGTACAAGAAGATCAAGACGCATAAGACGACCCTGTCACTGTACACGGAACGTCTGGTGAAGGACGGCCTGATCCCGGAAGGTGAGATCGAGGATATGAAGGCCGCGTTCCAGGCTCATCTGAACGATGAGTTCGACGCTGGTAAGGACTTCAAGCCCAACAAAGCCGACTGGTTGGATGGGCGCTGGTCACATCTGGACAGAAACAAGGACGAATACGTGCGTGGCGACACCGCCATTACGCCGGAAACACTGGCCGAGGTCGGCAACGCGCTGACCCATGCACCAGCAGATATCGCCGTCCACAAAACTGTTGCCCGTCTGCTGGAACATAAAAAGCAGATGTTCGAAACGGGTAAGGGTTTCGACTGGGCAACCGGCGAAGCTTTGGCATTCGGGTCTTTGCTGACCGAAGGGTATCCGGTGCGCTTGTCAGGTCAGGATGCAACACGCGGGACGTTTTCTCAGCGCCACTCGGGGTTTGTGCATCAGGAAACCGAAGAACGGTACTATCCGCTGAACAACATTCGACAAGGACAATCGCACTACGAAGTCATCGACTCGATGCTCAGCGAATATGCCGTGCTGGGGTTTGAGTATGGCTACTCGCTGGCCGAACCCAATGCACTGACCCTATGGGAAGCGCAGTTTGGTGACTTTGCCAACGGTGCGCAGATCATGTTCGACCAGTTCATCAGTTCGGGCGAAAGCAAATGGCTGCGGATGTCCGGCTTGGTTTGCTTGTTGCCGCACGGGTTCGAAGGGCAAGGCCCTGAACACAGCTCGGCGCGGCTTGAGCGGTTCCTGCAGATGTGCGGTCAGGACAACTGGATTGTGGCGAACTGTACGACGCCTGCGAACTATTTCCACATCCTGCGCCGTCAGTTGCACCGGACCTTCCGCAAGCCTCTGATCATGGTAACGCCCAAGTCGTTGTTGCGTCATAAGCTGGCCGTCAGCACTGCGGACCAGTTCACCACCGGGTCCAGTTTCCACAGGGTTCTATGGGACGACGCACAACAGGGGAACTCTGACACCAAGCTGGTGGCCGACAAGAAGATCAAGCGCGTGGTGATGTGTTCGGGCAAGGTCTACTACGACCTACTGGAAGAACGCGATGCGCGCGGGATCGACGACATCTATCTGATGCGGATCGAGCAATACTATCCGTTCCCAGCCCACTCTCTCATCAACGAACTCGAGCGTTTCAAAGGCGCCGAGATCGTCTGGTGTCAGGAAGAGCCCAAGAACCAGGGGGCATGGACCTTTATCGAACCCAACATTGAATGGGTTCTGACCCGCATTAAGGCCAAAAACACACGGCCCCGTTATGTTGGTCGCGCAACTTCGGCCTCGCCCGCGACGGGTTTGGCCAGCCAACACAAAGCCCAACAAGAAGCGCTGGTGAACGAAGCGCTGAGCATTGAAGGAAAGTAATGATGACCATTGAAGTTCGTGTTCCCACGCTGGGCGAGTCGGTCACCGAAGCCACCGTCGCCACCTGGTTCAAAAAACCCGGTGACGCGGTCGCAGTCGACGAGATGCTGTGCGAGTTGGAGACAGACAAAGTCACCGTCGAAGTGCCTGCCCCTGCCGCGGGTGTGATGGGTGAAATCGTCGCCGCCGAAGGCGAAACCGTTGGCGTTGATGCATTGTTGGCCACGATTACTGCGGGCGAAGGCGTTGCCCCTGCTCCGGCAGCGGCGGCGGCAGCGCCGGCGGCGGCCCCTGCGGCAGCATCAGGTGACAGCGTTGATGTGATGGTGCCCACGCTGGGCGAATCCGTGACCGAAGCGACTGTTTCGACGTGGTTCAAACAAGTGGGCGACGCCGTCGCGCAGGACGAAATGCTGTGTGAACTGGAAACCGACAAGGTCTCGGTCGAGGTTCCGGCCCCGGCGGCTGGCGTGCTGGCTGAAATCGTAGCACCCGAGGGTACAACCGTGGATGCAACGGCCAAGCTGGCTGTCATCTCGGGTTCGGGTGCTGTTGCAGCCCCAGCGGCGGCCCCTGCAGCAGCAGCGGCCCCGGCGTCCGCGGCCACCGGCAAGGACGTGGCCAACGCGCCCTCTGCTGAGAAGGCGATGGCCGAGGCTGGTCTGGCCGCAGGTCAGGTCACCGGCACAGGCCGTGACGGTCGCATCATGAAAGAAGACGTTGCCCGCGCCGTCGCCACCGCGGCTGCGCCCGCACCTGCTACCGCTCCGGCACCGGCCCCTGCGCCGCGAGCGCCTGTGGCCGCCGACGATGCAGCGCGCGAGGAACGGGTCAAGATGACTCGCCTGCGCCAGACCATCGCCAAGCGTCTGAAAGACAGCCAGAACACCGCCGCCATGCTGACCACCTATAACGAGGTGGACATGACCGAGGTGATGGCACTGCGCAGCCAGTATAAGGACCAGTTCGAGAAGAAGCACGGCGTGCGTCTGGGCTTTATGTCCTTCTTCACCAAGGCCTGCTGCCACGCGCTGAAAGAAGTGCCCGAGGTGAACGCCGAGATCGACGGCACCGACATTGTCTACAAGAACTTCGTTCATATGGGCGTGGCCGCCGGCACGCCGACCGGTCTGGTGGTTCCGGTCATCCGCGATGCTGACAGCATGTCCTTTGCGGCGATCGAAAAAGCCATCGCCGAGAAAGGCAAACGCGCCCGTGACGGTAAGTTGTCGATGGCGGAAATGCAGGGCGGCACCTTCACCATCTCGAACGGTGGTGTCTATGGCTCGCTGATGTCCTCGCCGATCCTGAACCCCCCGCAGTCGGGTATTCTGGGGATGCACAAGATCCAGGATCGCCCGATGGCGATCAATGGTCAGGTGGTGATCCGTCCGATGATGTATCTGGCGCTGTCCTATGACCACCGGATCGTTGATGGCAAAGGCGCGGTGACCTTCCTTGTGCGCGTGAAAGAGGCGCTGGAAGATCCACGTCGTCTGTTGATGGACCTGTAATAATGGCAACCCATGTTCTCTGGCAGGCCGATGTGGCCGATTTCAATGCCTGGCTCACTGTGTTTCGCGAAGATCAACCCGCGCGCAAGGCGGCAGGTATTCATGACCTGCATGTCTGGCGCGACCCCGATCAGCGCGACCATGCCATAGCCATGTTCGAAGTGCGCGATCTGGACAAAGCTCGCCGATTTCTGGAATCCCAGGAATTGGCAATGCACCACGAGCGCGGCGGCGTCGCCCACATCCAGGTGAAACTGCTGGAGCCCGTCTGACACGAAACTTACCTGTGTGCCGGGCCCACCTCGGCACACGGGATAGCACATGCGCGTGAACCTGACCTGCGCTCGACCAGTGCGAATGCTAATCGCAAGACCGGACTCTGATTGATAAAAGGATACCTATGATGTCTTCCGAGCTTTCAATTCTGGCACTATATGGCCTCGTCGTAATCGTGGTCATTCTGGTTAATGTCCTGACCGCCATGTCGCAGGTCGGGCTTATGACCTTGGGTGGCGCACGGGATGATATGCCACCGCTGACCGGGGTTGCCGGTCGTGTCGAGCGCGCACTGACCAACTCTGTCGTGGCAATGGCGCTGTTTGCCCCTGCCATTCTGATCCTGTCCGCCAAGGACGCCTTTACAGGTGGCACATTGTTTGCCGCACAGTTGTTTTTGATCGCCCGGATCGCCTTTGTGCCGATTTACGCGTTCGCCATTCCCGTTCCGTTCCTGCGCACCATTGTCTGGCTGGTAGGATTTCTCGCGACGGCTTATCTTTACCTGCAAGCTCTGTAGAGCCTGAATTGCCGCGTCTTGAAAGGCGCGGCCAAGACACACCAAGGAGTGCCCTATGTCCAGCTATGACGTCATCGTAATCGGAGCCGGCCCCGGCGGCTATGTCTGTGCCATCCGCTGCGCCCAGCTGGGCCTTAAAACCGCCGTTGTCGAAGGGCGTGACACCTTGGGCGGTACCTGCCTGAACGTGGGCTGTATCCCGTCCAAGGCCCTGCTGCACGCCAGCCATCAACTGCACGAGGCCGAGCATAACTTTGCCAAGATGGGCCTCAAGGGCAAAAGCCCCTCTGTCGACTGGAAGCAGATGCAGGCCTACAAAGAGGAAACGATCGAAGGCAACACCAAGGGCATCGAGTTCCTGTTCAAGAAGAACAAGATCGATTGGCTGAAAGGCTGGGGCTCGATCCCCGCCGCCGGTCAGGTCAAGGTCGGTGATGAGGTCCATACCGCCAAGAACATCATCATCGCGTCGGGGTCGGAACCTGCTTCGCTGCCCGGTGTCGAAGTGGATGAAAAGGTCGTTGTGACCTCGACAGGGGCGCTGTCACTGGGCAAGATCCCGAAAAAGATGGTCGTCATCGGCGCGGGCGTGATCGGGTTGGAATTGGGCTCGGTCTATCAACGCCTGGGCGCCGAGGTAACGGTGATCGAATTCCTCGACGTGATCACGCCGGGCATGGACCCCGAGCTTCAGAAGACATTCCAGCGTATCCTGAAAAAGCAGGGGCTAAACTTTGTCATGGGCGCTGCGGTTCAGAAAACCGAAGCCACCAAGACCAAGGCCAAAGTCACCTACAAACTGCGCAAGGATGACAGCGAGCACGTGATCGACGCCGACACCGTGCTGGTCGCCACCGGGCGCAAGCCCTTCTCGGACGGGCTGGGGCTTGAGGCTCTGGGCGTTGAGATGACGCCGCGCGGTCAGATCAAGGTCGGCAGTGACTGGCAAACCAATGTACCCGGCATCTATGCCATCGGTGACGTGACCGAAGGCCCGATGCTGGCCCACAAGGCCGAGGATGAGGGCATGGCAGCCGCTGAACAGGTCGCCGGCAAGCATGGCCACGTGAATTACGGCGTGATTCCAGGAGTGATCTATACCTGGCCCGAGGTTGCCAATGTGGGCGAAACCGAAGAGACGCTCAAGGCTGCTGGCCGCGCCTACAAGGTGGGTAAGTTCATGTTCATGGGCAATGGCCGCGCCAAGGCGAATTTTGCCGCTGACGGTTTTGTAAAAATTCTGGCTGACAAGGACACCGACCGCATTCTGGGCGCACATATCATCGGCCCTGCGGCGGGCGATCTAATCCACGAGGTCTGCGTGGCGATGGAGTTTGGCGCGTCTGCCGAAGATCTGGCCCTGACCTGCCACGCGCACCCGACATATTCCGAAGCGGTGCGCGAAGCCGCGCTGGCCTGTGGCGACGGCCCGATCCACAGCTGATTGAAGCTAAACCCAGTGTAAAGATTGACGAACCCTTGCTGGGTTCGTCTTTTTCATTCTGCTGGATGTATTTTTTCTTCCTCAGGCGACGCAGTCTCATCCTGCGGTTTGTTCGTCAGAATACGCCACGCATCCTTGACCGGAACAGAATACAGCTTCCAGCAAGTATCAAGTTCATGGCCCCGGTCTTTTTCTGTTACACCGAACTTAACGTCACGATTGTCTTCCGGCATCTCATAGGTGCCAAAAACCACGTCCCAAAGTGGGAACATGAAAGCAAAGTTTTTGTCCAGGTGATCCGGGTGACAGCTATGATGCACATGGTGATGTGCCGGAGAAGGGAAGACCTTGGACCACACGCCCGGCCAACGCAGCCAGATATGCGAATGCCGCAGGTTGTAGCCCACCAGATTGAATAGAAACATCATAAAGGGCACACCAAGTAGAGAAGGCATCGACGGTGTATACCCTAAGATGTTGAAGCCAATGCCAGCCACCATGCCGTAGATGGCACCGTTAGCAAGCAAGTAGAGTAAATTGTCCACCGGGTGTTCACGGTAGTTGGACAAAGGGTGCATAACCTCGGCCGAGTGGTGAACCTTATGAAACTGCCAGAGAATTGGAACCTTGTGCTGCAGATAATGGACGTAGTAATTGACGAAATCGCCTGCGATCATAGCAACAAACATAAAGCCTGATGCGATAAGAAAGCCAACCCACCCCTCAAGCGGTGAGTTGTTTGCGACGGCGAGTACCGAATGACCACCGGTTACCCATTTGAAAACAACGGCTCCGGTTGCCCCAGCCAGCCCGAGCAACAGGAAATGGCCGATTAGTTTGTGGAAAAAGAAATAGCGTAGATCTAACCACGCAGAGGGATGAGACCAGACTTTTTTCGGGAAAAGAAACTGTAGAAAAGAGTCTGTACCCTCTACATTTTCGGACCGGCGAACGCGCCGGTAAATAAGGAATGCGATCAGCATCGAAGTGATCAGATAGAGGAGGTAAACTCTGTCACTTGAATCGAAAGGAGTGAGAAGTACCTCGCGCGTATGCGACAGGAACCTGTTCAGAAGGGCTTCTAAACTCTGCATGAATGACCACCTTGACTGCACCCGGTTGGCGTGAATGAACAGTACAATCGTGGCGAAATTAAGGGATCAATGCGGAAACAATCACAAAAAATACCGAGAATTGTTACCACATCGTCTTCGCAGCGCGCGCGCCCCATTCCCTGTCATAAAGCGCACCGCCCTCTTCACCCTCTGATGCCTCTGCCAGAATCTCTCCGACCGTGGGCAATTGGGCGGTTTCATCTCCGCTCGTCCATGTTCGTGCGCGCATCAGCGCACGGGCGCATTGGGTGTAGATTTCCGAGATTTCAATAACGATCACAGTGGCCGGGCGTTTGCCGCCTTTAGAAAACCGATCCCTGAGCCCTTCATCTGCTGTCAGACGCGCGGACCCGTTAAGCCGCACAACAGTGTTTGAGCCGGGCACGACAAACATCAACGCGACGCGTGGATCCCGCACGACATTGCGCAGACTGTCCAACCGGTTGTTTCCACGCCAGTCCGGCAAAGCCAGCGTTTGTTCGTCCAGCTCTAGTACAACCGGGCCATCATCGCCACGCGGGCTGCCGTCGACGCCTTCTGGGCCCACAGTGCTGAGGACACAGAGCCGTGACGCCATGATCCACTTTCGATAAAGCGGCGTCATCCGATATGCGACTTTGCGCAGAGCGGGCGCGGCGGGCGTTCCATAGAGCCCTTCGAGCGTTTCGATATCCTCAACGAATTCCATCAGGATCAAACCCCACTTCTCTCATCAGCGTATTCGAGCGGTCCTCGATCACGCCCTCAAGGCGTTCCAAAAACGAAGCCCGTTCGACCCCGGGCTCGATCCGGTCAAGAAAGTCCACGATCGCCAAACCCGGCTTACGCATGACCCCAGTGCGCGGCCAAAACACGCCAGCGTTCGTTGCAACTGGCACGCATGGAAAGCCGAGCCCCTCGTACAAAACGGCGGTTCCAACCTTGTAGGGTTTCTGCAGACCCGGAGCGACGCGTGTCCCCTGCGGATAGATAACCAGCTGACCGGGTTCGGCGAACTCTTTGGCAACGTCCTTGACCATCTTTGCCACAGCCGCACCCTTTTTCCCGCGATCGACCGGGATGCAGCCCAAACGACGCGCGTACACGCCGATGATCGGGGTCCACATGAGTTCTCGCTTCATGATGAACTTGGCCTGCGGCATCGCGTTAAAGATCATGATGATATCCAAAAACGACTGGTGCTTCGCGCCCACGACAACTTCATCCACCGGTGCGGTTCCACGCACCTCGCATCGGATACCAACCATCCAACGTGCCAGCCACATGGTTGTACGCGCATATGTTTTGCAGGCTTTCCGCGCGCCCTGTTTCGCGAATATTGCATAGGGCGCGAACACGATGCCAAGGATCAGCATCCATACATAGATCACGATCATGAAGACCAAAGAGCGAACCCATTGAATCGCTGTCAGCATCACGAAAGCTCCTTTAGTTTGCGGCTGGCGGCCGTCCACGTCGCCAGAAACGCGACCATTGCCCCCAGTGCCGGGATCAGGGCGGGTAATAGCCAACCGACACCCTGAAAACCCAGCCCAGTCAGAAAGCCACCCTCATCCGAGGCCTCGGGTAGCAACAAAACACCTGTCATACCCAGAACCACTCCGACCACGGCCCCAAAGAAGGCGCGATAGGTAAAACGTCGGACAAACGCGCTGGCGATAAACCGGTCGCGCGCGCCGACAAGGCGCAGAACTTCGATGATTTGCGCATTGGCGGCGAGTGACGCATTCGCGGCCAGCGTGATCATGGCAGCGGTTGCTCCGCCGATCAGCAGGATAGACACCCAACCCAATCTGCGCAGTGACGTCGCCGCGTCGACCAGAGGTTCGCGCCAGCGGGTATGGTCATCCAGAACGGCACCGGGAACTTCGGCACCTAGCCTCAAACGCAAACCGGCGGCATCCATGCCCGGCTCACCCTCGATGATTTCGATGAGTTGAGGGATCGGAAGTGTCTCCAACGGCAAGTCGGACCCAAACCACGGGGATAGAAGCGCGATTTGTTCATCAGACGAAAGCGCACGTGCCGATGCGACACCAGGCGTCTGCGATAACACGGTCAGCGCCGCCTGCGTCTGGGCCTGCAATTGATCTGCCGGCGCATTGATGCGCAACGTTGCAGCCCCCGCGAGTTCTGTCGCCCAACGATCTGCCAACCGCCCCGACGCCAAAGACAGGGCCAGCGCAAACACCGCCAAAAAGGCCATAGCCCCGGACACGAAAAGGGTCAGCTGTGCCGTATAGCCGGTGGGTGGAACGACACGATCCGCACGCGAGTCCCGCTTTAACAGATTTCGGATGGTTCCCTCGCTCATAGGTCTGCCCCTGCCAGTTGAACCTGTCGTTGGTTAATTCGTAGAACGCGCGCCTGAACCTGGCTTTTGGCCGCCCGGATCAGGCTTAGATCATGGGTTGCGATCAGGACGGTTTTGCCCATCTTGTTCAGCTCGACCAGAAGGCGCAGCAACCGCTGAGACATTTCCCAATCCACGTTACCGGTCGGCTCGTCCGCCAACACAACATCCGGTGACAGGATGACAGCGCGCGCCAGGGCTGCACGTTGACGTTCACCGCCGGACAGCTCGGGCGGCAGGGCCTCCTGTCTGGCAGCCAATCCGACCCAACCCATAAGTTCAGTCAGGTCGCTCTGCTGCGCTGCTTCGGCGCGCCCGGAAACCATCAGGGGTAGCATCACGTTTTCGGCCAGCGTCATGTGATCCAGAAACCGGCAGTCCTGGTGCACGACGCCAATTCTACGCCGAAGCAGGGCCATTTGGTCCCGGTCCAGATCCGCGATGTTCTGTTCAAACGCGATCATCCGACCCGAGGTTGGCAACAATGCGCCGTAACACAGCTTGAGCAAGGTCGTCTTACCCGCCCCCGAAGGTCCGGTCAGAAAATGGAAGGATCCGGGCTGAATTTGCAGGGACACATCGCTCAGCAATGCGTCACCACCGTAGGTATAGCTGACGTTTTCCAGCTCGATCACAGGAGCCCCCAATTTGATTGCCGCTCTTCTTGCCCGAGCGTCGCCACGGTTTCAATGCCTGCACCGGGTCGAATTGGTGACACTTAGGCCGTGAAACCGAAAACACCCTTTGCTGTCAGGTCTTAACGGAATATCATTTCTGAAAAAACTATTATCAGGCCAACGCCATGGCCGGGAGGCAGCATGCGTCTTACATGTCCAAATTGCAGTGCCCAGTACGAGGTTCCAGACGAGGTCATCCCCGAAGAGGGGCGCGATGTGCAGTGTTCGAACTGCGAAAAGACATGGTTTCAGAGCAAATACCCTGAGGCTGCTGCCGCACCAGAGGAAACAGAACCTCAGACCCCTGAGCCCGAACCTACAGAACCAGAAGCAGCGCAGCCCGAAATGGAACCGGCTGCCGAGCCCGAGCCAGTTCCGACCCCACCGTTTCCGCCGAAACCGGATCCTGATCAGAAAGACGAGGCTTCGCCATCGGCCCATGTCGACCCCGACGTCGCCAGCATTCTGAAGGAAGAGGCCGAACGCGAGGCGCAATTGCGCGCGAAAGAAGCCGAAAGTCTGGAGACGCAACCGGACTTGGCGCTGGAAGCACCCCCTGCCCCTGATCCAGAGCAGCGGATCAAGGAGCTGACCAGAGCCGAAGCTGAAAAAGACGCCGCGCAGTCAGATGACCTACCCGATGTTGACGCGATCAATTCAAGCCTGCGCAGTACCGAAGCCGCTCCGACACAGGAAGAAGTTCAGCCGCTGCCGCGACGGTCCAGCGGTGGATTTCGGCGTGGGTTTCTGATCGCCATCATCATTGGCGTCATCTTGTTCCTGATCTACGGAAACGCCCAACAGATATCTGAGGCCGTTCCTCAGGCCGAGCCGGTTCTTGAGGGGTATGTATCCGTGGTCGATCAGGCCCGGCTGTGGCTCGAGGCGCAGTCAGGATCGGGTGGGTCGCAGAACTAAGGTTTCAGTTCAGAACCGCTCCAGCAAACGCTTGAGGTATTCCAGCTCGACCTCGGGACGATCAGATTCGCCCGTGCGGCGACGGATCTCGTCCAGCAGTTCCCGCGCACGACGATACACATCCTCACCCTGAAGCAGGTTGTCATCGGTCGAGATCGACCCTGAAGACCCGGGGTTGCGCCCCAATGGGTCCCGGTTATTGGCCTGCATATCACCTTCTTGCGCGCCCTGACCCGGCTGGTTCTGTTGGTTCTGGGCTAATGCTTCGCCCAAAGAACGCATACCTTCGCGCAAGGCCTCCATGGCCTCGGACTGATTGTCGATGGCTTCGGCCAGATCATCATTGCGCAAGGCCTGCTCAGCCTCGTCCATTGCGCGACCCGCCCGGCCCAACGCGTCCCGTGCGGCCTCACCTTCCGGGGTTCCAGCACCGGGCAGGTTTTGCTGTTGACGACCAAGCTCATCCCGCAGGGCTTGCTGTCTGTCAGCCAGTGATCCCTGACCTTGTTGGCCTTCACCGGCCTGATCAGAACCTTGGCCCTGACCGCCCTGACCTTCGTGGCTTTCACCACGGCCTTGACCGCCGTTGCGCCCTTCGTTGCCCTGATTTTCGCCCGCTTGGGCACCGGGATTAAATTGTTCCTGCAAATCGCGGAATGCCTGATCGCTTAAGCCTTGCTGTTCGCGCAACGTTTCGGCCAAGCCCTCCATAGCCTGTTGGCCTTCGGATTGTTGACCTTGCCCCTGACCTTGCGTGACACGCATGTTTTCCATCATCTGCTGGAATTCTTCCAACGCCTGCTGCGCTTCGGCCATGCGACCCTGTTCCATCAGCTCCTGAATGCGATCCATCATCCGCTGCAGATCGTCTTGCGTCATTTGCATGGACTCGCCGTTTTGGCCCTGCCGGTTCTCGCCGCCTTCGCCGTTTTCCTGGGCCAGACGCTGAAGCTGTCGCATGTATTCCTGCGTCGCTTCCCGCAATTCCTGCATGAGTTCAGCGATCTCTTCGTCCGAGGCTCCGTTCTGCATCGCTTCGGTCAAACGCTCCTGGGCACGGCGCATACGCTCTAGTGCGTCCGCCAGCGTGCCGTCTTCGATCTGAACCGCCAGATCCCACAATGCCTGCGCGATTTCTTCCTGCTGTTCGGGTTTCAACCCGTATTGATTGAACAACTCGAGCCGGCGCAGAGTGACCCGCAACCGCAGATATGCGGTATCCGACCTAAAGAAACCTTCAGGCAGATGCGACACAGCCCGCAACAACTGAGATACCCGGGTCGCATTTTCCCGTGACCACAAAAGGTCGCGGCGTTGTTCAATCACCGCTGCGGCCAAAGGATCAAAGAACCGACGTGCAGGTAGTTCCGTCAAATAGGGTTCTGACTGACCTTCCTGATCCGCAGCATCGCGCGCCATAAGCGATATCTTGACCGGCAAATGCGCCCAAGGGTGCTGGGAAAAATCTTCGATCAGATCTTCGACAAAATCAGCACGATCGCCGGTGATTGGCATCGGCAGCTCAACAATGATCGTTTCGCGCGGTTCAGGATTCGTTTCCAGACCATAGCTGCGATCAACCGAAGCAAGGTCCAGTTCAATCAATGCCGAACCTGAAACGACGCCGTAATCATCACTTGCCGCAAAAGGCAATTTCATCTGGCCGCCCGCCTCAGACTCGGCAACGTCGGCAACGCCGATCTGCGGGGGCGTATCAGCGATTACGCTCAGTGCCCACTCACGGCCCGCCGGACCGTCAATCTTTAAAAGACCCGAGCGGTCCGCGACGAACTCCTGCTCGGGCTCTGCTGCGGCTTCGGTGCCCAAAGGCGTCGACGTTTCGGTCAACGTATGCGCGCCGACCTCGCCATAAAAGCGCAGTGTAATGCGGCTGCCCTGTGGAACCGACAGGGTCGGGTCTGATTGATCCGCCAAATAAAGCGTCGGCAGCCCAGTGTATCGTGGCGGCTCAACCCAGCCTTCCCAAGTGGGCCCCTGCCCTGCCACGGCGGCCCCCGGCGTCATCTCAGTCACCGAACCGATCCGCCAGAAAGAGCCGAATAACGCTGCAATTACCAACGCCAGCAGCGCAGCATAGCGCAAAGCGAACGGATCGCGATCAGCCAGGCGAAGATTGGGTTTCACCGGTTCCGCCTGCGCTGCGCGTTGTGCCATACGTGTCTGGTGTGCGTGCCACAATGCAACAGAATCCGCATCCATCGCGCCAATCGCCTGATCATCCATCAGCGCCTGAATCGGTCGACCCGGAAGGGTTTCATCCAACCGCATCAGCGCTTCGGCGCGTGTCGGAAGATGGAATCGCCTGGCCCCAAAAACGGCTGCAAACACAAGAGCCAGCACTGACAACGCTGCAACGCCCCAAACAACCTCAACCCTGACAAGGTCCTGCAAACCCAGCATCAGGGCGGCCAGAACCGCCATAACTCCCGAAAAAAACGGCCAAAAAGCGCGCCAAACCCGTTCGGCGAGCATCCCCGCATGCGTCAACAGCAGGGAAAACTTTGGAATCGGCAGGGTCTGTTTAGCCATAAAGGCGGGCCTCCTGATCAGGCCCGCGCGCCTATCGCGTCAAAGCCACGAGGGTATGGTATCGCGGTTTATGATTTCGTCAAAGCTTGGGCGTTCACGAATAACTGCAAATTGATCCCCGTTCACCAGAACTTCGGGGATCAGAGGCCGCGTATTGTACTCGCTGGACATGACGGCCCCATACGCACCCGCGCTTCGGAATGCGATCAAATCATCCGCAGCAAGCGGGGGCATGTTGCGGCCCTTGGCAAAGGTATCCCCAGATTCGCAGACCGGCCCAACAATGTCGTAGGGGCGCTGTTCGATACCTGGTGAGGGTTCGACGACTGCGACGATATCATGATGCGCCTCGTACATGGCCGGACGGATCAGGTCGTTCATCGCACCGTCTACGATCAGGAAATCACGGTCTTCCCCTGACTTCACGTAGATAACTTTGGATACCATCAGCCCCGCGTTGCCTGCGATCAGGCGGCCGGGTTCAATCTCGATCTCGCAATCCAGATGACCTAGCGTTTTCGTGATGAGCGCGCCGTATTCCATCGGCAAGGGCGGCGCGTCATTCGCACGGGTGTATGGAATACCCAAACCTCCGCCCAGATCCAGACGTCGGATATCATGGCCTTCGGAGCGCAGCTGCTCGGTCAATTCAGCGACCTTACGATAGGCTAACTCAAACGGCTCAAGCTCGGTCAGTTGCGAGCCGATATGGACGTCAATCCCGATTACCTCGAGCCCCGGCAAGCTGGCCGCAAGCGCATAAACCTCAGAAGCGCGCGAGATCGGGATACCGAACTTGTTTTCGGATTTTCCGGTCGCGATCTTGGCATGAGTCTTGGCGTCCACATCGGGATTCACACGGACGGTGATCGGTGCAACCACGCCTAATTCCGTGGCTACGGCACTGATCACTTCCATCTCGGGCTCGGATTCCACGTTGAACTGGCGGATACCGCCGGTTAGCGCTGTGCGTATTTCATCCGCCGTTTTGCCCACGCCCGAGAACACGATCTTGTCGCCTGGCACACCTGCGGCTTTGGCGCGAAGGTATTCACCGCCCGAAACCACGTCCATACCGGCCCCGGCCTGCGCCAGCGTTTTCAGGATCGCCTGATTGCTGGCCGCTTTCATCGCATAGCAGACCAAATGCTCGGTCCCCTCCAGCGCATCATCAAACAGCTTGAAATGCCGCAGAAGTGTCGCCGTCGAGTACACATAGAAAGGGGTTCCGACCGCAGCTGCGATCTCAGATATCGGGACATCCTCGGCGTAAAGCGCGCCGTCGCGGTAGAGAAAGTGATCCATGACTGCGCGCTTAGACCAAAAACGCCCCTTGGATCAATGGATTCGCGACATCGCGTTAACGAACAGTCGACACGCCAATCCGTCCATACCCCGAAATCGAAATACCCGACCCGCCGGAACTCGTTTCCGGCTCTGGGCGCGGTTGGTACGAAGGGTCACAAGCAGCAAGGGCACACAGCGCAACAAAAAAGGCAGCTATTCTCATTTCAATCTCATCGTAAAGTTAGAAACGGCTGCGGGCTCGGTCCTTTTGAGCTTGAGGGTATCAACCCTCAAAGCCCAAGGAAAATACCCAACCCACCACGCTGCAGGCCAACGCCCACGCCGCCGTAGGCTCCGCTGCTTCCGACACCGATATTGGCGCTCATAGTGGGTTGAATAGGTTCGCCATCTGCGCCGCACCCGGCCAAGGCTAATCCGGCCGACACTATTACCACAAATCGCAAGACTCGCATCACACCTGCGCCTTCCATCGCTTGATCTGCGCACGCACCTGATCGGGAGCAGTGCCACCATAGGATTGGCGTGAGTTTACCGAATTTTCGACCGTTAGGACAGAATAGACATCATCTGTGATATCCGAGTGCACGGATTGCATGTCATCCAGCGTCAGATCGGGCAGATCGCAGCCTTTGGTCTCGGCCATAGCGACCAGCGATCCAGTGACGTGATGAGCATCGCGGAACGGCAGGCCCAGCACTCGCACCAGCCAGTCGGCCAGATCGGTCGCGGTCGAGAAACCCGACCCGGCAGCCGCTGCAAGGCTTTCCCGGTTGGCGGTCATGTCCTTGACCATGCCCTCCATCGCCGCCAGCGCCAGCATCCAGTTGTCGGCAGCGTCGAACACCTGTTCCTTGTCTTCTTGCATGTCCTTGGAATAGGCCAGCGGCAAGCCCTTCATCACCATCATCAGCGCGGTGTTCGCGCCGTAGATACGGCCAACTTTGGCGCGGATCAGCTCGGCCGCGTCGGGGTTTTTCTTCTGAGGCATGATCGACGAGCCGGTCGAGAACCGATCCGACAGCGTCACGAACCGGAATTGCGCCGAGGACCAGATCACCAATTCTTCGGCAAAGCGCGACAGATGAACGGCGCAGATCGAGGCGGTGGAAAGGAACTCCAGCGCAAAGTCACGGTCGCTGACGGCGTCCAGCGAGTTCGCGGCGGGACGGTCGAATCCCAGCGCCTCAGCCGTCATTGCACGATCGATGGGGAAAGACGTGCCCGCCAGCGCGGCGGCACCAAGAGGGGATTCGTTCATCCGGGCGCGTGCATCGCGGACGCGGGACAGGTCGCGACCAAACATCTCGACATAAGCCATCATGTGGTGGCCCCATGTGACCGGTTGCGCGGTCTGCAGATGGGTAAAGCCGGGCATGACCCAATCGGCCCCCGCCTCAGCCTGCGCCAAAAGCGCACGGATCAGGGCCAGCAGGCCGGTTTCCGCCGCATCGAACTGATCGCGCACCCACAGTTTGAAATCTGTCGCCACCTGGTCATTTCGGGAACGTCCGGTGTGCAAACGACCAGCGGGTTCGCCAATCACCTCTTTCAGCCGCGCTTCGACATTCATATGAATATCCTCAAGCGCAGTCGAAAACTGAAACGAACCGGATTGAATTTCTGACAAGACTGTGAGCAGCCCTTCCCGAATAGCTTCTGCATCACTATCACTTATGACGCCTGTGGCCGCTAACATGGCGGCATGGGCGCGCGAGCCTGCGATGTCCTGGGCTGCCATCCGCTGATCGAACCCGATCGAGGCGTTGATCGCCTCCATGATCGCGTCAGGACCGGCGGCAAAGCGGCCGCCCCACATCTGGTTCGAGGATTGATCGGTCATGTAAGAAAACCCGGAGTTGATATGCGCCTATTTCGTCTGATCCCCCTTTATATGGCCCTTGCGCTGGGTGCAAATGCGGCTTTGGCCGCGGATGTAGAAACTCTGAAACCACTGCGAGAAGGGACGCTCAAGCGTCTGATCCTGCATAAAGAGCCCAAGCCCAAAGCGGCTATCGAGTTCCAGTTGGAAGATGACGGCGGCACCGCGACGCTGGCCGATTACAAAGGCAAATATGTTCTGGTGAATTTCTGGGCCACCTGGTGTGCCCCCTGCCGCAAGGAAATGCCTCAGATCGCTGAGCTTCAGGAAGAGTTCGGCGGTGACAAGTTTGAGGTTGTCACACTGGCCACCGGCCGCAACTCACCCGCAGGCATCAAGAAGTTCTTCGAGGAGAACGGTATCAACAACCTGCCCCGCCATCAGGACGCAAGTTCTGCCGTAGCGCGTGAGTTCGGTGTCATTGCCCTGCCAATCACCGTAATCCTTGACCCCAACGGTGACGAAATCGCCCGCTTGATCGGTGATGCCGAGTGGAACTCGGATAGCGCGAAGGCGATTGTTGGCGCTCTCGTGGCGGGTGAAAGCTGAGAATTTTCGGCTGAAATCATCGAATCGTGGTAATCTCCCGGCGTTTAAAACCGGGAGATTTTCTTATGAAGACCATAGCTTATGTTGTCGCCGCTGCTGCCTGCATCTTTTCGCTGGCAGATCCCGCCGAAGCTAAAGACGTAAAGAAAAAAGATAAGTTCCTCGAATCCGTAGCCGGTAAGAAACTGGTAAGCGGCGATACATGGTTCATCATTTCTGCCGATGGCAAAATCTCGGGCGTTGGTCGCGACAATGCCAAGGTTGTTGGGGCCTGGGCTTGGAACAAACGGTATTGGTGCCGCAACATCGTAATCGGCGAAAATCAACTGCCCGAAGACTGTCAGAAAGTGTCGGTTGAAGGCAACCAGGCCACCTTTACGCGGGATCGTGGCAAAGGTGACTCTATCACTTTCACGATGACGGAATAATTCGTTCACGGAAATCAAAACGTACCGCAGGTCAAAGCAGAGGTCCAAGTAACCGCGTATTGCGAAACTGACGCGACGCCACCTTTGACAGATACCCATCCTCTTTGCAGTTTGACTGCAGGAGGATGGAATGCCACTGGACATACTGTTGGTTCTGGTCGTCGGCGGTATCGTCGGCGTAACAGTGCTGTTGCATTTAACTGGACGGTCGCGGATGCGCGAGCTGACGCCCGAGACTGCGCGCTCGGAATGGCTGCGTCATGCGCCCGATGATGTGATCATCGACATCACCATTGCACATGACAGACATTCTGCCTTGGTCCGAACCGAAAGCGGGAACGGGCTGCTGTGGTCTTTTGGGGCCGACACTGTGGCCCGCCACCTTATGGATTTCGACCGGATCGACCACCCCGACGGGTTCGAAGTTCAGTTCCACGACTTCGGCACCCCCAAAGCCATCATCCGCCTTGACGACTTTGAACGCCCGCACTGGGAACATCTGATGGACCCCACATGACTGACCAAATCACCTTCCCCGACGCCGTGCAATGGGCCGTGCCCTTCTTCATAGCCGCCATTCTGGCCGAATTCCTGTGGATTGCCGTCAAAGGCAAAGGCGGGCGGTACGAGACCCGCGATGCCGTAACTTCATTGGTCATGGGCGCGGGCAACATCGCCTCAGGCTTTTTGCTGGGGTTCATCGCCTATGGGTTCTTCATGTGGTTGTGGCAGATCACGCCGCTGAACCTTGGCACCTCGATCCCGGTGATCATCCTGTGCTTTGTGCTGGATGATCTGCGCTATTACTGGGTACACCGATTTGGCCACCGCATCCGCTGGGTCTGGGCCAGCCATGTGAACCATCACAGTTCGCAGCATTACAACCTGACGACCGCGCTGCGGCAGACCTGGACCTATACGTTCACCTTCATGATGGTTGTACGCGCACCCCTTATCCTGCTGGGCTTCCACCCGGCGATGGTTCTGTTCGTGGGAGGTCTGAACCTGATCTACCAATTCTGGATTCACACCGAGGCCATCGGCAAAATGCCGCGTTGGTTCGAGGCGGTGATGAACACCCCAAGCCATCACCGCGCCCATCATGGCCGCAACGCGCGCTACCTGGACTGTAACTATGCGGGTGTGTTTATCGTCTGGGATAAACTCTTTGGCACTTTTGTTCCCGAACAAGAGAATGACCGCGTTGATTTTGGGCTGGTCCACAACATCGGAACATTCAACCCCCTGCGTGTCGCCTTTCACGAATGGGTCGGCATCTGGAAGGATGCCACCCAACCAGGGCTGACACTACGCCAGCGACTTGCCTATTGTTTTGCACCGCCGGGGTACAGCCATGACGGTAGCCGGGATAACTCTGACCAGATCAAAGCAAAGCACCTTATGCGCCATCCTGAAGATCGCGGAACGCCCGGATTTGAGCATTTCACGGCAGAAACGCCTAATTCGCAGGCAAAACAGGCGTAAACGCGCCGGTCTGTTGGGGGTCGATTCTTGAAGGCGGGGCTTCGCATTCCATATTCCTATGGATGAAGCCGAAGACGCCGGAGAGCAAAATGAACCGTTTAACAACCTATTCTACCATCCTCGGTTTGGCTGGTCTGGTTCTGGCGATGCTCTTGGCACTGACGACTTCAGCGCCCACAGGTATTGCGCTGGGTTTTGTCATGATGGCGCTGGGTTTTGCAGGCGCGATTGTTGGCGCGGCGGCAGCCTTGGGTAAAACTTGGGAAATCGCTCGCTGAACAATTTGCGCTAAGTTTAAGCCGGAAATTAACTCCAGATTCACAGGTTTGTTCTGAAATCCAACCCTGACCGTCAACGGCAAGGGGCAACAGCGCATGCAGGACAACAAACTGGCAGACTTGCCCGAAGGCTCGGACAGTCCGCTGAACGCGGCCGTCACATCCCGCGACGCCTCAACCGTTCAAATGGCGACCGAGGCGGTGATGCACAAACAGTGTAAGCTGGCGTACCAACCCGTTATGCAAGCCAACCCGCCGCATGCTGTTGCCTTTTACGAATGTTTTATCCGCGTCTTGGATGAAACCGGCCGGGTAATCCCGGCCCGAGAATTTATGCCTCAACTGGAAAACACACCAATCGGCCGCGAACTGGATTGTATCGCGCTGGAAATGGGATTGCGCGCATTGGCCCGCAATCCCGATATTCGAATGTCGGTCAACATGTCCGCGCGTGCGATCGGTTATGCACGCTGGAATCGTGTGCTTGAGCGGTATTTGAAGAAAGACGCCAACATAGGCGAGCGGTTGATCCTGGAAATCTCTGAAAGTTCAGCGATGACCGTGCCTGAACTCGTGATGGACTTCATGGACCGGTTGCAGCCGCGCGGTGTAGCCTTTGCTCTGGATGACTTTGGCGCCAGCAATTTCAGCTTTCGCCATTTTCGCGAGTTCCTTTTCGACGCCGCCAAGATCGACGGCCAGTTCGTTCGCGGCATTAGCACTAATCCCGACAATCAGGCATTGGTCCGCGCCCTGATCGCCGTCGCGCGCGAATTTGAAATCCTCGTCACAGCCGAATCGGTCGAAACAAAAGAGGATGCTGAGTTTCTTGTGTCGAACGGAGTTGACTGTTTACAGGGGTTCCTCTTCGGTGCCCCAAGCGTTTCGCCGCCTTGGAAAAACGAAAAGGTCAAACATTCAGCAGTTTAGTCAATAAATAATCACCGGAGTCAGCCTGAGACAAGCTGACCGTTGCTGCATGTGCAGCGTTAGGCTATTCCATGAGCAGTTGGAGCGGGGGATCATGTGGCGCTCTTACTGGCAGGGGGCGACCTCTGATAACTGCGCCGTCACGTTTCCCACAGGACCTTGACGGTAAAGGATTGTCTAAATGACGAACGTAGTAATCGCATCCGCGGCACGCACCGGTGTGGGCAGTTTCGGTGGTTCCTTTGCGAACACGCCTGCGCATGATCTGGGAACCGCTGTGCTTAAGGCCGTTGTGGAACGCGCCGGGATCGAAAAGGGCGAAGTTTCCGAAACCATCATGGGACAGGTTCTGACAGCAGCGCAGGGTCAAAACCCCGCGCGTCAGGCACATATCAACGCAGGATTTCCGCAGGAAAGTGCGGCTTGGGGTATTAACCAAGTGTGCGGCTCGGGCCTGCGCGCTGTTGCCTTGGGCGCGCAGCACATCCAACTGGGTGACGCGGATATTGTTGCCGCAGGTGGCCAAGAGAATATGACGCTGTCCCCCCATGCCGCGGCGCTTCGCGCGGGACACAAGATGGGCGACGTTAAGTACATCGACACGATGATCCGCGATGGTCTTTGGGATGCTTTCAACGGCTATCACATGGGGCAAACCGCTGAAAACGTGGCCGAGAAATGGCAAATCAGCCGCGATATGCAGGATGAATTTGCCGTAGCCAGCCAGAACAAAGCGGAAGCGGCGCAAAAAGCCGGTAAATTCGCGGACGAGATTACCCCTTTCACGATCAAGACCCGCAAGGGCGACATCGTGATGGACAAGGATGAATACATCCGCCACGGCGCCACAATCGAGGCTATGGGCAAACTGCGCCCGGCCTTTACCAAAGACGGTTCGGTCACAGCGGCGAACGCGTCTGGCTTGAACGACGGCGCAGCGGCAACGCTTCTGATGTCAGCGGAAAACGCAGAAAAGCGCGGGATCGAGCCTTTGGCCCGCATCGCGTCTTATGCAACAGCTGGTCTTGACCCGTCCATCATGGGTGTTGGTCCGATCTACGCTTCGCGCAAGGCGTTGGAAAAAGCTGGCTGGTCCGTGGACGATCTGGATCTGGTCGAAGCCAACGAAGCATTTGCCGCTCAGGCCTGTGCGGTAAACAAAGATATGGGCTGGGATCCTTCGATTGTGAACGTGAATGGCGGGGCCATCGCGATTGGCCACCCCATCGGCGCTTCGGGCTGCCGCGTCTTGAACACGCTGCTGTTTGAAATGAAGCGACGCGACGCCAAGAAAGGCTTGGCGACCTTGTGCATCGGCGGCGGAATGGGCGTAGCCCTGTGTGTGGAGCGCGACTAAGTGCGTCCCCACTCAAATAAAAAAGGGCGCCGATCAGGCGCCCTTTTTTGTTGCAGATCAATGTTAACTCTCAAATGCAGCAATATTCTGGCTCCGGAGGAAGCCAAAGCAAGACAATAATGTTGCGCAAATCAATCCATCAAAGTAACAGAATTACCAAGACGACTAAACTGGAGGACTACCATAATGGCACGTACAGCACTTGTTACCGGCGGTTCGCGCGGGATCGGCGCGGCCATTTCCAAGGCTCTTAAGGCCGAAGGATACAATGTTGCCGCTACCTATGCGGGAAATGACGAAGCGGCGTCAAAGTTTACCGAAGAAACCGGCATCAAGACTTACAAATGGAACGTGGCCGACTACGACGAATCCAAAGCCGGGATCGAAAAGGTCGAGGCCGAGGTCGGTGCCATTGACATTGTGGTCGCCAATGCCGGCATTACACGCGATGCACCCTTCCACAAGATGACGCCCGAGCAGTGGACTCAGGTTATCGACACCAACCTGACCGGTGTTTTCAACACAATCCACCCGGTCTGGCCCGGCATGCGTGAGCGCAAGTTCGGACGTGTCATCGTAATCAGCTCGGTTAACGGTCAGAAGGGTCAGTTTGCGCAGGTCAACTATGCGGCGACCAAAGCTGGCGATTTGGGCATTGTGAAGTCCCTGGCGCAGGAAGGCGCACGTGCGGGTATCACTGCAAACGCCATCTGCCCCGGCTACATCGCAACCGAGATGGTTATGGCCGTTCCGGAAAAGGTGCGCGAGGCCATCATCGGGCAAATTCCGGCGGGCCGTCTTGGCGAGGCAGATGAAATCGCGCGCTGCGTGACATTCCTGGCTTCGGATGATTCACAATTCATCAACGGCTCCACCATTTCTGCGAATGGCGCTCAGTTCTTCTCGTAAGACTGACAGCCCAGATACAATTCGGGCCGGTTCATCGAACCGGCCCTTTTTTATCCCGTAAGAACACGCGCGCTATATTCAGCGGGAACCAAAAAGCCATTTCAGGGCTTGCTTGAAAATCTCACCACGCTGAGCGTGCGCCTTTTGAAAGGCGCGGGCAGCTGCGGGGTTGGTCGTAATCTCGATCATGGCAGTCGTCCTTTCAGTACAGTTTTGTTTGACTTGAAACCAATATGACGCTTACCAATGTGTCGTACAAACGAGCTTTCTACACCCTTCAGTTAAATAAAACTTACCTGACATGAGCGACTATCTCCCCCCACTGACCGCGTTGCGCGCTTTTGATGCAGCCGCGCGTCATATGTCATTTGCCCAAGCCGCCGAAGAGCTGCACGTCACACCTGCAGCCCTTTCCTTTCAAATCAAATCGCTGGAAGAACACTTGGGGCGCCCTCTGTTTCGCCGTTTGAACCGCGCGGTTGAGCTTACCGAAGCTGGGCGTATTCTGGCCCCCGGTGCCGCCGAAGGGTTCGCGACCCTTCAGGCAGCCTGGCAGGCGACACGCAAGCAAGGCAATGACACAAGCCTGACCGTAACAGCCGGCCCGGCCCTGACAGCGAAATGGCTTGCCCCCAGACTATATGATTTTGCGCGCGCGCATCCCGATATTGACCTCAAATTCTCGGCCACCCTGCGAAACATGGATCTGGAACGGGACGACGTGGATGTGGCCATACGCTTTGGCTACGATGAAGATGAGGGGCTTTACTCCCTGCCGGTCCGCAAAGAGTGGCTGACCCCAGTCATGACGCCAGAGCTGGCCGCGCAGTATCCAACACCGGACAGCCTGCGCGAGGCACCCCTGATTTTTGACGACTCGATCGCGTTTTTGCGCCCGCCCAGTGATTGGCCCACATGGTTTCGTGCCGTAGGCGTCGATTTTGCGCCGACACATGGCGCGCATTTCTCAAATGCCGATCACGCAATTGATGCCGCAGTCGCAGGTGTTGGTGTTGTTTTGGGCCGCCGCGCGATGATCATCAAAGACCTGACCGAAGGCCGTTTGGTTGCCCCGTTTAAGGTCGCTATCGAAACCCGCGGGCGGTTTCGCTTCTTGTGCCTTCAGGGTGCGGAAAAACGGCCCCAGATTGCAGCCTTCCGCGATTGGTTCATGACCGAGATTGAAAAGACCGCGCATCTTTCGGATGAATTCACGATCATTCCGGTAGAAAAGGTTCCTGCCCCATGACAAGAACGCGTGCAACCGGGATTGGCTTTGTTGCCGTCCTGCTTTGGGCTCTGCTCGCGTTGTTTACAGTTGGGTCGGCCCCGACGCCCCCATTGTTGTTAAACGCCATCTGCTTTTCGATCGGGGGCAGCCTGGGATTGGTTTGGACCTGGGCCAATGGCGAAATTGGCCAGTTAAAAACTGTACCCTGGACAACCTACCTGTTCGGGACGGTTGGCTTGTTTGGGTACCACGCGCTGTATTTTTCGGCTTTGCGTATGGCTCCGGCTGCCGAGGCCGGTTTGATCGCGTACCTTTGGCCCCTGCTTATCGTGTTGTTTTCGGGGCTTTTGCCGGGGGAACACCTGCGTATTGGACACTTGATCGGTGCCTGCCTGGGTTTCGCCGGTGCGGCTGTCATCATCGCGGGCGCTGGCACAGGATTTCAATCACAACATATCCCCGGGTATGCCTTGGCGTTGCTATGTGCGCTGACCTGGTCAGGATACTCGGTCCTGTCCCGCAGACTTGGCAATACACCGACAAGTTCCGTCGCTGTGTTTTGCGTTGCTACAGCCATCGCGTCGGGCCTGTTGCACATGGCACTGGAAGAGACCGTGTGGCCTGAAACCGCAACGGGTTGGATTTCGGTCGCCGCGCTGGGGCTGGGGCCAGTGGGCTTGGCATTTTATGTCTGGGATATCGGGGTCAAACAGGGTGACATTCAAATGCTGGGCACGTCTTCTTATGCTGCCCCATTGCTGTCTACGCTTGTTTTGGTGCTGGCCGGGATCGCCGCCCCTAGCTGGGGTCTGGCGATCGCGGCGCTCTTGGTTACAGGTGGCGCGATTATTGCCGCGCGGGCCAGTATCGCTCGTTAACTGGACAATCGCTCAATCTCTTCCTTTAACCTTAGCTTCTGTTTTTTGAGCTGGGCTATATGGAGATCGTCGATACCTGGCGAGCGTTGGGCTTGTTCTACTTCGAGACCGAGAGTTTCGTGCTTTTTCTTCAGTTCGGTCAGATGTGCGCTCACGCTCATTTCGATACTCCTTCGTTGGTGTCTCAGGTTCACGTAAGAAGTTGACCACATCGTTTCCAGCCTGTCACGCTGCGGGTGCATAGAAAATATGATAAATCCGACAATTTCGGCTGGTTAATGCCAATCAGCCTGAAAAACCCGGAAGTTGAGCCCCATTTCGGAGGACCTCAGAGACCTGCGGTGTATAGCTGTCACCGTCCTGCTGGTGGGATTCTCCTTCGTGCAAGATCAGCGGTGCATGAAGCTGAAACGCGGCTTTACCACCTTTTTTCGCCCTGAGTATCACCAACTCTGCCGAGCGGCCGATCCGTGCAGCCAATGGTAACACTTCGACCGACCCCAGCCGCCCTTCGCAGGCGGTCAGCATTTCGGGCAGCCGGTTGGCCTTTTGGATCATGTGCAAATAGCCCTTTGGCGCAAGGCGTTTGGCAGCACATTGAACCCATGAGGCCAGTGGTGTCTGCTCCCCGAGCGCTATGCTGCGCCCAGTATTCTCGGCTGGGCTATGCGCACCTGCCCTATAGTAAGGTGGGTTCGCGATAATGTGATCAAACTGGCGCTGCCTCAGATCAGCAGGCAAATCGGTCAGATCGGCCTCGATCACCTGTAGCCTGACCTCATTCTCTGCCGCATTTCGCCGCGCAAGTTCAGCGTAAGCCGCTTGCAATTCCACACCAGTGGCACGCAATTCAGGTACCCGGGCCATCAGACACAGTACCGCCGCACCGGCACCACACCCCAGCTCAAGCATAGTCTGGCCGGGCTCCGCAGGTACCGCAGCGGCCAATAAAACAGGGTCAACCCCAGCCCGATAGCCTGATCGGGGCTGCCACAGCCGCACACGACCGCCTAGAAAATCATTGCGTGTCAGATCGGCTTCAGGGAATTGGGTCATCGACCCAGCGGAATGTCGTTATCCCGCATCACACGCTCGGCACGGGTCAGGTCGTCAGTCCGAACCATCAGACGACGCGGAAAGATGCCGATGCCTCCTTCGAGGATGCTCATATTTACGTCCATTTGAAAGCAGTCTATATCCTCGCCTTCAAGAAGGGCAGAAGCAAAGGCCAGGATCGTTGGATCGGTGCTGCGCAGAAGTTCTTTCATGGGGATGGATGTAAGGGCAAGGTGAGGTGGAAGTCGAGCCTTGTATCAGGAGTGTGATGGATATCAGCACGATCTCAAAGCCGCATGAGCGCCTGGCAGAGTTGCTTGCAGGCGAAATGAACTCGGTCAACGACCTGATCCGCACGCGCATGGCGTCTGAACATGCGCCCCGCATCCCCGAGGTCACCGCGCATCTAGTCGAGGCAGGCGGCAAACGTCTGCGCCCGATGCTGACGTTGGCGGCGGCCCGGTTGTTTGGGTATGCGGGTGACCATCACCTGCGCTTGGCCGCAACGGTCGAATTCATCCACACTGCAACACTGCTGCACGACGATGTGGTCGACGAAAGCGCCCAGCGCCGCGGGCGCCCGACGGCCAACCTGTTGTGGGACAACAAATCAAGTGTTCTGGTTGGGGATTACCTGTTTTCCCGCAGTTTCCAGTTGATGGTGGAAACCGGATCCCTGCGAGTTCTGGACATTCTCGCCAACGCGTCCGCAACAATCGCCGAGGGCGAGGTTCTGCAGATGACCGCGGCCACTGATCTGGGTACGACCGAGGCGATCTACCTTCAGGTTGTGCGCGGAAAAACGGCCGCCCTGTTCTCGGCTGCGACCGAGGTCGGAGGCGTGATCGCCGGAGCGTCGGAGGAACAGGTCAAAGCACTCTACGCCTATGGCGACGCGCTAGGGATCGCCTTTCAGATCGCAGATGACCTTTTGGATTATCAGGGCGACAGCAACGCAACCGGCAAAAACGTCGGTGACGATTTCCGCGAACGCAAACTGACCCTGCCTGTCATTAAGGCTGTGGCACAGGCGACACCCGAAGAACACGCGTTTTGGGAACGTACGATTGGACGTGGCCGCCAGGAAGACGGCGATCTGGACCATGCGCTTTCCCTGATGGCCAAATACGGCACGCTGCAGGCCACAAGAGCAGATGCGTTCGGCTGGGCCAATAAAGCGAAGGCATCGCTTGACGCTCTGCCCGATCATGAAATCCGCACATTGTTGCGGGATTTAGCCGACTACGTAGTCTCTCGCCTCAATTAAGCTGCGTTGCCCGACACCACCAATCGGGGTGGGCAGCCTGCAGTGTCTCTGCCGCAACCCGAGCCTTTGCCATCGTGGGGTAGAGCGCAAAACAAGTAGAACCAGAGCCGGACATCCGAGCCATAAGCGGGTGTTCCGCTAGCTTCAGCTCATCCAATACAAACTCGATCTCACGCGCCACACCGGTTGCCGGCATCTCAAGGTCATTGCGTTGATCCCCTAGCCAATGCGCACAATCCGCGGGGGACTTAAATTCCGGGATTTCTTGAGGCATTCTCGGATTATTACGCGAGGCCAACGCCCCAAACACAGCAGCCGTTGGGACAGGGATGCCCGGGTTCACAAGCACGGCGGGCAAATGCGGAAGGGTGACCGGCGTTAACCTGTCGCCAATGCCCTGCATTCTTGTCGCCTTGGCTGCCATGCAAACAGGAACATCCGCACCCAGCGAAACCGGAACTTCGTCTGGGATGCTATAACCCATCCCCGATAGCGCCCACAACGTGGCCGCCGCATCAGACGAACCACCACCGATCCCGCCACCATGCGGCAACACTTTGTCCAGCGTTATATGGCCCGACCAACCCACTGCGTCAGCGGCTTTCCAGACGAGATTTCGGCTGTCTGTAGGGACCCCCTCAGCATGTTCACCCGTTACCGAGATCGACAAGGCATCTCCGGGTGTGAAACTTAACCGGTCACCGAAATCAGCGAAGACCACCAAGGAATCCAACTCGTGATAGCCGTCCTCGCGGCGGCCGGTCACATGAAGAGAAAGATTGATCTTGGCAGGCGCGAAAGCCTCAGCCTTCATTGGCCACCTTCAAAGGGTCCGCACCTTCTTCGACCAACACCGCGTCCAGCCCGATTTCAAGCTTGCGACGAATGCGATCCGGGTCGGCTTCGCCATCGGTGTCTTCGGGATCAATGAACGACAAGGCGCGTTTCCACTGAAACTCAGCCTCACGTGCCCGACCAACAGCCCAGTACACATCGCCCAGATGGTCGTTGACCACCGGGTCGACCGGCATCAACTCGACCGCGCGCTCCATATGTCCGACCGCCTCGTCGTACCGGCCAAGGCGGAACAAAACCCAACCCAGACTGTCTACGATATACCCGCTGTCAGGCCGCGCGGCGACTGCGCGTTCGATCATATCAAGTGCCTCGTCCAGCTTTTCTCGCCGCTCGACCAGGGAATAACCCAGGTAATTCAAAACCTGTGGCTGATCCGGGTTCAATTCCAAAGCGCGACGAAAATCGGCTTCGGCCGCGTCCCAATTCTTTAGCCGCTCATGCGAGATACCGCGCGCGTAGTGCAAAAACCAGTTCCCGCCGACCCCGGCGTCGATCAGCTCGATCGCGGTATCATAGGTTTCAACAGCCTCGGCATAGTTTTCCTCGCGCCGCTGCAAATCGGCCAAGGCCACATGAACGCTGGGCAAATCGGGGCTTTTGGCTGCCAGATTTTGCAGCACCTCGGCCGCGGCATCCGTTTTACCGGCGCGCCCCAAAACCTCGGCGCGGCCCAATTCGGCCGCATGGTAATCGCTGCTGGTGGAAGGCACTTTGCGGTAAACCTCGACCGCAAGGTCATATTGTTCGAGCGCATCAAGCAATTCAGCGCTTAGCAGGATCGCATCTATATGGTCGCTGCGCAGAAACGCGGCGAGCTGCGCATAGAGCAATACATAGTTTTGCGCCGCCTCGCTGCTGAGTGCTGCGCCTACGGAAAAGAACACCTCGGCCATTCCGTCTTGCGGTGACGACACATGCGTAAAGGGCAGCGTTTCCCCGGCCTTCAGGCGGGCTTCATAGCCTTCGATTGATGGATCGCTTCCGGCGACGAAGACTTCGTTCAGAAACGCCAGTGCATCTTCGTTTCGATCCAACTGCGACAGGATTTCCGTCCGGGCCAATGCCGCACGGCGGGTAAATCTGGAAATCGCGCCGCCATTGGACGAAAAGATCGCCTCGGCTGCTTCGAAATCCCCAACAGAGGCCAGCGCCAAAGCTTTGTGGTAAAGTGCGAACTCAGCCAAGCCCTCTTGCTGAGAGACGGTATCGAATTGGTCCATCGCCTTGGTCATTGCGCCCTGACCGACATGGGCCCAACCCAGAATCAACCCGTCTACAAGCGGACCGACACCCTGAGTTTCCGGGTCACGCGACAACAGCTCATCCAGCTTTTCATCGGCAATCAAGTTCGCCACGATCACCATTCTGGCGGCCTGACTTTGCAGGTTCATCTCTTCGATAACTTCTGCAACCGGTAAGGCGCGTCCGATTTCCCCCAGCGAAAGCCGGGCGACGACAACACTTTCCAAGAGTTGGGCATTTTCAGGATCGGATCGCAGCGCCTGGGCATAATACCGTTCGGCCGCGGTATAGTCATTTTGGAAAATCGCCTGTCGCCCGGCGAGATACGCACCGGACCCGGTATCCGAAAAACCGGGAAACGCAAATGCCGAGGAGAATAGCGCAGCAAGCGCCGCGCGACGAAAGACGGATACCACCAAAACCCTGCCCTGCCATTGTTGACTGCGTAATAAGCTAGGGCTTCGTCTCGAAAGAGGCAATGGCAGAGCCTTCACGACGGTGCCATTGCCCATTTTTTGCTTACATGTTGGGATAATTTGGGCCATCGCCGCCCTGCGGCGTTGTCCAGGTGATGTTCTGGCTGGGATCCTTGATGTCACATGTCTTGCAGTGAACGCAGTTCTGGAAGTTGATAACGAATCGTGGCTCGCCTTCGTCTTCGACCACCTCATAGACACCAGCCGGACAATACCGCTGCGCCGGTTCGGCAAATTTCGGCAGGTTGACACTGACCGGGACAGCCGGGTCCGACAGCCGCAAATGGCAAGGCTGGCTTTCCTCGTGGTTGGTCATTGCGAAAGACACGTTGGTCAGACGGTCAAAAGACAGCACCCCATCGGGCTTGGGATAGTCGATGGGCTGGTGCTTGCTCGCCTCTTCGGTCGATTCTGCATCGTTCTTGCCGTGCCCAACGGTTCCAAACAAAGAAAAGCCCAGCGTGTTGGTCCACATATCCAGACCGCCCAGCATCAACGAGGCCGTCAGACCCCATTTCGACCAGATCGGCTTGACGTTGCGCACTTTCTTCAGGTCCGAACCGATCGCACCTTCGCGCACGTCGGTTTCGTACGCGGTCAGTTCATCGCCAGAACGGTCGGCTTTGATGGCGTCATAGGCGGCCTCGGCGGCAGCTTTGCCCGACAGCATCGCGTTGTGGTTGCCCTTGATGCGCGGCACGTTGACCATACCCGCCGAACAGCCCAGCAGCGCCACGCCCGGCGCGACCAGCTTGGGCATCGACTGATAACCGCCCTCGGTGATCGCGCGCGCGCCATAGGCCACACGCTTGCCGCCTTTCAGCAGCTCGGCCACCATCGGGTGGTGCTTGAAGCGCTGGAACTCCATGTACGGATACAGGTGCGGGTTCTTGTAGTTCAGGTGGACTACGAAACCGACATAAACCTGATTGTTTTCCAGGTGATAGATAAACGACCCGCCACCCGCGTTGCTGCCCAGCGGCCAACCCATCGTGTGCGTGACAGAGCCTTCTTTGTGCTTGGCCGGGTCGATCTCCCAGATTTCTTTCATGCCGACGCCGTATTTCTGCGGCTCTTTGCCCGCAGACAGGTCGTATTTGGCGATCACTTCTTTAGACAGTGAGCCGCGCACACCTTCCGACAGGAAGACGTATTTGCCGTGCAGCTCCATCCCCGGTTCGGTGTTGGGGCCATAGGAACCGTCCGCCTCCAAACCAAAGACACCGGCGACCACGCCTTTGACTTCGCCATTCTCGCCGTAGACAAGCTCGGAACACGCCATGCCCGGGAAGATTTCCACGCCCAGCTCTTCGGCCTGTTCAGCCATCCAGCGGCAGACATTGCCCATCGAGACGATGTAGTTGCCGTGGTTGTTCATCAGCGGCGGCATTGGGAAGTTGGGGATGCGAATCTGACCGGCTTCACCCAGCATGTAGAAATTGTCTTCGTGCACCGGGGTATTCAGCGGCGCGCCTTTTTCCTTCCAATCCGGGATCAGTGCATCCAGCCCGCAGGGGTCCAGCACCGCGCCCGACAGGATATGCGCGCCAACTTCCGAACCTTTTTCCAGAACCACGACGTTCAGGTCGGCGTCCAGCTGTTTCAGACGGATGGCCGCAGACAGGCCCGCGGGGCCTGCGCCCACGATCACCACGTCATATTCCATCGCTTCGCGTTCAATATCGGCCATCGCGGGCTCCTTAGCTAACTTTCCGAATTGGCGCTTTATGCGCGCGGTCGGCGCAATTTTGTTTCACGGCTGATTACATGCTGAGAAAGACATAGGTCAATCGAAACACGGCGTAACAATGCCGCTATTCGACACTTCTGCCTTCCGGAGTGTCACCCATTAGGTATCTGGGACCGTTACCATAGGATTTTGCACGATCATCGGGATTATATAACGCGCATTTTGGCAGGCTCAGGCACCCGCAGCCAATGCAGCCATCAAGATTGTCACGCAATCGTGTCAGAGTTTCGATTCGCTGGTCCAGATGGGTTCGCAAACCAACACTGATATCCGTCCAATCCTTGGGTGTCGGCGTGCGGTTTCCCGGCAGACCCGACAAGACATCGCGGATCTCAGGCAATGTCAGGCCGAACTGCTGAGCGATCATAATAAAGCTCAAACGTCGAATGTCGGCGCGCTGATACCGGCGCTGCCCCCCCGCATTGCGCCAAGGCGCGATCAAGCCTTGCGCCTCGTAATACCGGATCGCCGAAACAGCCAAACCCGTGCGTCGCGACAAAGCCCCAATAGCCAAACCTTCAGCAGCTGCCATTTCGTCCTCAGAAAATACCTTGACCTAAAGTTAGGTTTAGAAATTACGGTGAGTCGGGACAAGCCTCAAGTAGAAAAGGAGATCCCATGATGGCGACACTTGAACACACCAATTTCACAGTCCGCGATCCGCAGGCCTCGGCGAAATGGATGCAGGATGTATTTGGTTGGAAGACACGCTGGGAAGGCCCGGCCATTGCTGGCGGCTATACGGTCCATGTGGGCAGTGCTCATACCTACCTTGCACTTTATGCACCCAGTGATCCGAAACTTTCCGAGGAAAGCAGCTATGACATCGTGGGCGGGCTTAACCATGTCGGTGTTCTGGTGGAAGACATCGATGAAACCGAAGCCAAGGTCGTCAAGGCCGGGTTTGTCCCGAAATCACACGCAGATTACGAACCGGGTAAGAGGTTTTATTTCGACGACGATAACGGGATCGAATTCGAAGTGATCAGTTATAACTAGGCCGCAATCCGCACATGGTGCGACAAAGCCCCCTTGCATTTCACGCGCCATTTGGGTCAGGTATTCAGCGACCCAACACTTCGCCCCGACGCTTTTTGTGCGGCGGGGCGACTCAATTTATGCGTGGACGACAAGAATATGGAAAAAATTCCAATGACGCCTGCTGGCAATGCCGCGCTCGAGGCGGAACTGAAAAACCTGAAGTCCGTCGAGCGCCCCGCGATTATCGAGGCGATCGCCTCGGCGCGTGAACTGGGCGACCTGAAGGAAAACGCAGAATACCATTCCGCACGCGAAAAACAGGGCTTTATCGAAGGCCGCATCAAAGAACTGGAAAGCATTCTTTCGCTGGCCGATGTGATTGACCCATCCAAGTTATCGGGTGCGATCAAGTTCGGTGCAAAAGTGACTTTGGTTGATGAAGACACCGACGAAGAAAAAACATGGCAGATCGTTGGTGAGTACGAGGCCAATATCGAAAATGGTCTGCTGAACATCAAATCTCCTATCGCGCGCGCCTTGATTGGTAAGGAAGAAGGTGACAGTGTCGAGGTCCGCACACCTGGTGGTGTGCGCTCCTATGAAATCCTGAGTATCGAGTACGCCTGATCCAAGCGACGACAATGTCCGAGTCCACGCAAGAGAAAGAACCCGAGCGGCCAACGCCTCTGGGTGTTTATGACAAACCCGCCGAACCTTCGGTGACAGAGATCGAAATCGCAGCCATCGCGCTTAGCCTTGTCTGGCTGGTCGTGTCGGTTGTCTTTCTGGTCCTGCCCGGGAAGGTTGGCGGTAGCGGCTTTGTTGTAACTTTGCTTGCTGTGTTCATGCCGATCGCGATGATCTGGGTCGCAGCGACTGCCCTGCGTGCCAGTCGCATAATGCGCGAGGAAAGTGCGCGGCTGCAAAGTTCAATCGACGCAATTCGCAACGCGCTTATTGCACAGCAACAGCGTGCCTCCAGCGGGTATGAGCCGAACGTCACCAAGAAACTGGACGAAATCGTCGAAACGGCGAAGAAAACCGAAAGCGCGCTGGCCACGTTCTCGTCCAATCGGCGGCAAACGATCCGCGGCAAGACACCGAATGCGAACGGGGATCAAACCACGTTGGAACTGGGTACGCAGGCCGGGGACATCTCACCACCGCTTAGTACCGACGTTTTCATACGCGCGTTGAATTTCCCCGAAACGCAGGAAGATACCGAAGGGTTCAACGCCCTGCGTCTTGCGCTGAAAGACCGCAAAGCGGCCCAGCTGGTGCAGGCATCGCAGGATGTGCTGACCCTGCTTAGCCAGGAAGGCATCTACATGGATGACTTGCGCCCTGATATGGCGCGCCCCGAAATCTGGCGGCAATTCGCGCAAGGGGCCCGAGGACGCTCGGTCGCTGCATTGGGCGGGATCAGGGATCGGTCTTCTCTTGCACTGACGTCGGCGCGGATGAAACAGGATCCGATCTTTCGCGATGCTGCGCATCACTTCCTGCGCCGCTTTGACCACATGATCATCGAATTCGAACCCGAAGCCAGTGACGCGGAACTGACGGCACTTGGCGACACGCGCACCGCGCGGGCATTCATGCTGCTGGGTCGGGTTGCAGGAACGTTTGACTGACGGCTAAAGACCGAAACTGCCGTAGGGAATAAACCGCACCATATCGCCGGGTTGAATGTGGCAGGCACCGTCGCCAATCTCGACCAGCCCTTCAGCCCAACTCAATCCGCTGATCCGCCCGGACCCTTCTGAGGCAAAGACCTCGGCCCGACCATCGCGCACCCGGGCGCGCAGGTATTCCCGCCGACCCGGTTTCTTGCGCTTCTCGAAACCTGCGGGCAGGGCGAACCCCTGTGGCTCCTGCCAGCCCTCGCCAGCCAGCAATCCCAACGCAGGTCGGGCAAAGATCAACGTACAAACCAAAGCCGCGACCGGGTTTCCGGGCAATCCAAATACCGGAGCACCCTCCCACATGCCAAGCGCAAGGGGACGCCCGGGTTTCAAAGCTATGCGCCATTCCTGCATTGCCCCAGCATCCCGCAACAGCGCCGAGACATGATCCTCATCCCCAGCCGAAGCGCCACCGCTGGTCAGGATAACGTCGGCTTGTTTCGCCGCGCTATCAAGGCGCGCGCGCAATGCTTCGCGATCGTCCGGCACACGCCCCATGTCGACGGGATGAAACCCCATACGCTCGATGAGCGACAACAACATCGGGCGGTTCGCGTCATAGATCTGCCCGGCACCAACGGTGTCACCCGGCTCGCGCAGTTCATCACCTGTCGATAAAACGGCGACCCTCAGTGTTTCGCGGACCGAGACATTGGCAACACCGATCGCAGATAACAGTGCCAGATCAGCAGGCGTTAACCGACGTCCCGCGCTCAGGGCCAGATCCCCTGCGGCGACGTCCTCTCCGGCGCGGCGGGTATTCGCCCCCAGTTTTAGTGGCCCGCGAAACGCGATGTGCCCGTCCTGAAACGTGACATCTTCCTCAAGAATGACCGTATCAACCCCGTCGGGAAGCGCCGCACCTGTCAGCACCCGAAGAGCGTTGCCCGCCGCAACCTGACCGTCAAATGGAATACCGGCCGCCGCGCGCCCGTCCTGCACCGGCATAACCTGCGCCCCGTCCGGCGCGGGACCGGCGAAACCATACCCATCCACGGCCGTGTTAGGCTGCGGTGGGTTCGAACGCTTCGCATGAACATCTTCGGCAAGGATACGACCAGCCGCCTGCGCAAGCGGCACAGTCTCTGCCGCTTTCACGGTGGACAACCGGTCGCGCAGCAGTGCCAGCGCGTCATCGACCGGCGTCCAACTCACCCCGGCGGGCAACGCAAAACAATCATTGCGTAAGGGCGGCGGTGCGATGTCTGGCTTGTTCATAACCCCACCTCATGCAGTATGAAATCCGCAATGGCCGCCGTATCATTCAGATCGAAAACCGGGCGATCCACATCCAAAGGCGTATCACTGGCAACGGCGCGTATTGACGTATTGTCTGTCGCGATCAAAGGGTTTCCGGCTTCTGCGCGATAAGCCTCGACCTTGGGATGTTGTTCGCGCTTGAAACCTTCGATCAACACCAAATCCACCGGGGCCAGACGTGCCAGCAAATCTGGCAAAGCGGGTTCTGGCGATCCGCGCAGCTCTTGCATGATGGCAACGCGTTGCGCCGAAGCCAGCAAGACCTCGGATGCACCAGCCGTTCGGTGCCGGTGGCTGTCGGTGCCGGGTTGATCCACATCTACGGCGTGATGCGCGTGTTTGAGCGTGGAAACAGTAAAGCCGCGCCCGGTGATCTCGGTCACCAACCGCTCGACCAGACCGGTTTTACCTGCGTTTTTCCAACCCGTAACGCCGTAGATCTTCATGCCTGCTCCAGCAGTGTTTGCGCCCGGGCCAGATCGTCAGGGGTGTTTACGTTGAAGAATGGATCAAAGGGATCTGCGGAGAACAAAGCTTCTCGTCCGTCGTGCTTGTCCGTCCACAAGACAACCTTGCGCAACCCGTCATTCAAGGCCGCACGTAAATCATCGCGCAATGCAACGGGCCAGAGACCAAAGGTCGGATGGCGATTGATGCGTTTTCCACCACCGGATTTCAAAGCTTCGTCCTCGCCACGCGGCGTGGTCGCAAGAACCAACGGATGGGTTTGACCTTCGGCAGCTGCGACCAGCCGTGCCGTCAGGTCGCGCGGAAAGAACGGCGTATCGGCAGCGGCCGTCACGATTGCGTCCGCACCCTGTTCCGCCGCCCAATCCAAACCGGCCAATACTCCTGCCAAAGGGCCCGCAAACCCTTCGATACTGTCGGGCAGAATGGGTAAATCCAAATCAGCGAACCGTGCTGGATCACCATTCGCATTCAGCGCAAGCCCATCTACCTGTGGGGCGAGGCGTTCGATTACATAAGACATCAGGCTCTGCCCACCGATCCGCAGCAGCCCCTTGTCGCCACCGCCCATTCGGGTGGCCAGGCCGCCGGCAAGGATTACTCCGAGGGGTCTTGATGCGGTGTCAGGCATTGGCACTCTTTCGCCGATGTTTCTTTTCCTCAACCGCGACGCTGGCCGGATCGATGTCGCGCAGCAGGCGATCCTCGCCCGACAGGCATACGAACCGTTGCCCGCGCATTCGGCCGATCAGAGTCAGGCCGACCTCGCGCGCGATCTCGACGCCCCACGCTGTGAACCCGGACCGCGAGGCCAGAACCGGGATGCCCATCATCGCAGTCTTGATCACCATCTCGGACGTCAGGCGGCCCGTGGTATACAGAATCTTGTCATCTGCACCTTCGCCTTCGGACAGCATCCAGCCGGCAATCTTGTCGACCGCGTTGTGGCGGCCCACATCTTCCATATACACCAGAGGTCGGTTTTCCCGGCACAGCACCGTTCCGTGGATCGCCCCTGCCTCAAGATACAAAGACGGGGTGCGGTTGATCTTGGCCGCAAGCTCATACAGCCACGATGTCCGTACATGAACCTGAGGCAAGCGCACATCTTCGAGCCCTTCCATCATGTCGCCGAACACGGTCCCGACAGCGCACCCGCTGGTGCGGGTCTTTTTCTTGAGCTTGTCCTCATACGAGGTTTGACGCGCCGTTCGCACGACAACCGTTTCAAGGTCATCGTCATAGTCGACGCGGGTGATCTGGTCGTCTTCCAGCAACATGCCCTGATTACGCAGAAAGCCCAGCGCCAGATATTCGGGATAGTCGCCGATGGTCATCGCTGTCACGATCTCTTGCGCGTTCAGGAAGATCGTAAGCGGGCGTTCCTCGACCACTGAGATCTGGCTGACCGCACCATTCTGGTCCACGCCTTCCACTGCACGGGTCAGGCGTGACGCTCCGGGATCGGGGGCGATGATATAGTCTGTCAGGTCGATTTCCGTGGCCAATTGCAACCCTTTCCCAAGACCGCTACTGCTGCTTCGATCACCATAGGATTTAGCCATGGCCTCTGCCACATCCAAGTCATACTTCTGGAAAGGTTTTCGCGACGGCACGCCGTTTGTCTTCGTCGCCGTACCGTTTGGCCTGTTGTTTGGGGTTTTCGCAACAGAAGCCGGGCTGAACATCGTCCAGACGATCGCCTTTTCCGCCACTGTCTTTGCAGGTGCCGCCCAATTTACAGCGCTACAATTGCTGCAGGACAACACGCCGACGATCATCATTCTTGTTTCGGCACTTGCCGTGAACCTGCGCGTGGCAATGTATTCGGCTTCACTGACGCCCTATTTGGGGGCGGCACCATTGTGGCAGCGGGCTTGTGCAGCCTATTTGATCGTGGATCAGTCCTATGCCTGTTCGATGGTGCAGTTCGAAAAAGAACCCCAGATGACTGTCCCTCAGCGGATGACATATTTCCTGGGCACAACGGCCCCGATTACACCGATGTGGATGCTGGGCACCTATCTGGGCGCTGTTCTGGGCGCGCAAATTCCCGAAAGCTGGGCGTTGGATTTTGCGCTGCCGATTACTTTTCTCGCAATGATCGGCCCGATGATGCGGACGCTGGCCCATGTTGTCGCTGCACTGGTCGCCATCACGGTGGCTCTGCTGGCCGTAGCCGTGCCCTATAACCTTGGCCTTTTGATCGCGGGCACGGCGGGGATGATTGCCGGTGCATATGTCGAACTGATGCTGGAAAGACGCCCGACATGACCAAAGTCGACCCAATAACAATGTGGATCATCATCGCCGGATTGGCGTTTGGCAGTTACGCCTTGCGTTTCACTTTCATAGGGCTGGTCGGGGATCGACCGATGCCGCCCTGGTTGCTGCGGCATCTGCGATACACGGCTGTAGCCATCATTCCCGCTCTGATCGCGCCCTTGGTAGTCTGGCCCACAGCGACCGAGGGGCAGCCGGATGTGCCGCGGATGGCAGCAGCCGCAGTCGCCTTGGCGGTGGGCTACATCACCAAGAACGTATTGGCCGCCATCTTTTCCGGCGCCGCGACACTTTACGGGTTGCTTTACTTAGTTGGCTGAGGCGGCCTCAAGCTGGTTAAGGCGTGCATTGTTTTCGGCCAGCCCCTGCTGCAGATCGGCATTGTCATTCTCACGGTATTCCGTGGTAACGACCCCCGGAATCTGACCGAACTGATCCGACAGTTTGACTGGATAGAAGGTCGTTTTGATCTGTTCGAACCCCGGCACTTGCTGCAACAGTTGCGCCGTTGAATTTGCACAAAAGGCGCCTGCAACCGGACCAGACTGCTTGGCCAGCTGCAAAGCGATCTCAGCCTGCTGCGGGGTCACTTGGATGGTCTGGATACGCGCATAATGCGTCTCGCGGGCATGGCTGCTGCGATAGGCACGCTCGGCATTCGGAGTGATGCCGTACAACACATCATCTTTGATCGGCACAACATCCGCCCGGAACGATCCCGCCGGATCGAAAATCACACGCTCGCTACCGCTGATCATAAGCGAAGTATGCGCACCCGAGCCGGTCCGGGTGCTGATCATCGTGTAAAGGGTCAGCGTCGATGGGCCAGGATCACGGTACGAACGCGCCACAATCTCGGCCTGGTCTGCCTGCGGGCGCTGAGAGCCGACACAGCCGGCAACTGTCGCTGCCAGCAGGCAGGCAATCAAAATCCTGATCACGGCCGACCCCGCTTTGGATTAAGAGGCGAAAACCGCCAGGAAGAGGCACAGGAGGGCAATGGCGACGACGCACCATGTGGTTGCCTTAACGAACCCGTTGAAAGTTTTGGTTTGAACGGTGATGTCCATTTCGCCGTGCTTGTGTTCAGCCATGTCAGATAGATTCCCAATTCGCGTGTTTGGAATGTTGGATAATCGAATTTGCCGGGCCTGTCACCACGTCATTCGCGCGCAGGGGACAAGGGCTGAAACACCGAGCAGCCCGGATACCCAAACCCCCATCGCCAAGGCAGGCCAGAACACGGACCGCCGCCAAATCGAACGGCCGCATACATCGCCTCGGCCGTAATGGAATACGCTGATCGTATCTGGTCTGGCGTCATGTCGTAACGCTGGGCATACGTGTCAGCGTGGTCCCTGCCATGTTGCTTTACACAGCTGCGCAACGTGTCATCCGCAGAAAGCCTGGCTGTGAAACTGTCTTCGGGCAGCAGCGCGCCCCCGGCATTGTGGTAGGCGCGATCATGGTCAACACAACAGTTTTCCCAAGGCGGATGGGCTTCGTAAAGCGCACGGAACTTTGGGAAAGTCTCGGCTACGAACCGCCAACTGGCGGAAAGGCCACCGGAACACCCATCCGTTTCAAACGGCGTCAAGTCGACTTCACCCTTCTGAGCGATCAGAGCACGATGCGCAGGCATTTCGATACTGCGCATGATATCCTGCGCCCATGACGGGGCAGCGATCATCGCGATCAGAACCGCAGCTTTAAGGGCTTTCATCGCGCATGGCTTCCTTGTCGAAGGACATCCCGAAGGTTGTCGCCATCCACAGCAATATCCGTTCGGCCGGACCAAGCTCGGCCCGCACACGAAGTACTTCGTTGGCCATTGCGGGGCGATCAGTGATCAGCCCGTCCACCCCCATCGAAGCCATCGCCGACATCTGCAAAGGATCATTCACCGTCCAGACGTAGATATCTTTCCCGGCCGCCTGCACGGAACGAACCAAACCCGGCGAGGCCATTGCCGCGTTGACCGCAACGAAATCGCCTTCCAGCCCTGTCAGATCACCGATTGCTGTTGCCGCCAATACGCCAGCGCGCCAATCCGGACGCAGTGACTTCATCTTTTGCACGGCCGGGTATTTCAGCGACATGGTCGCGATATCGTCCTGCATCTCGAATTCTTCGACCAAGGCAGCGACACGATTTTCCAGATCGATATCATGCCCATAATATTTCAGTTCGATTATGACTTTGGACTTACCCTTTGCTGCGGCCAGAACATCGCTCAGGGTCGGGGTGCGCTCGTCAGCGTATTCGGGTCCAAACCAGCTGCCGATGTCGATATCGGCCACGTCCTCCATCGTGGCATCCCAGACCTTGAGGTTCACGCCCGCCAGTTTCATGAAATCACTGTCATGCGCCACTAGAACCACGTCATCCGCAGATTCCTGCACGTCGATCTCGACCCAGTCCGCGCCGTCCTCAATCGCCTTAAGGACCGAGGTCATGGTGTTTTCCGGCCTCAGCGCCGCCGCACCACGATGACCGATAACTTCGGCCCGGTCTTCGGCTTGCACTTGCTCAAGCAACGTCTTGCCGAACCAAAGGCCGATCAAAACTGCAACGGCCGTGCCGCCCAGCGCGACAAAAAGCGGAGCACGGAATTTCCCCGGTTCGGGAAGCGGTGGTCTGTCGGCGTCGGTCTCGAAAAAGCGATCCAGCACAACGGCCAGTGCGCCCAAAGCAATCGCTGCCAGAACCAGTCCGGCCAAAGACCACACAGCTGCAACAATCAAGCTGTAGACAAGTGCCACCCGCAGGTTCGCAGACCCCTGCAAAGGAACCAGATCGAATAAAAGCCCGACGACCGCAGCGATAATAGCGGCGATCAGCAATCGCACACCTAACCAGATCGCAAGCTCGATCTTGAGACGGCCACGTTTGCCCTCCATCCGCTCGGCACTGGTCGCAAAGGCCTGCGACGGTTTCAGACCTTCGAACAGAACCAGATGCAGGCCCAACGCCCAAGCCGAAAGTCTGCGGATCAAAACCCACGCCATGACCAAAACCACAATCCCAATCAGGCCAACGGCGATCCAGAAGGACGGTGGTTTGAACGTAAGGTAATAGTTGATGTCATACTCGGTCAGGCGCCACCATGCGATCAATGCCGCAACCGCAGCAAATGGAACAACCAATACCAGAACGCGCAGCACAAACCGCGCCGCGAACCCAAAGAGCGCAGGTAAGCGGGACAGGATTAATCCAACAGCCGACCTGCCTGCGCGCCACGGATCGCTTTCGCCCATGCGCAAAGACCCTGCCATGACCGAAAACACAAAGACTTCGGCCAGCAGAAAAATGCTCAGCACGATGATGGCTGCGACGAACCCGATGGGTGAAAGAAAAAAAGCCGCGATGTCCTGATCCGTCAGTGCGGTCTGATCCGACAACGATACTGCAAGATTCACAGCTATTGCGACGCCCGGGGCGATTAGTGCGATCAGCAGCAATCGAACAGCAACATAAATCGGGATAAAGACGGTGCGATGCGCCCAAGCGACTTTGTAGGCATTTGTAACGGCTGAAAAACTGGTCACGATACGCCCCTAATAAATGGTCGATTCATTCAAGGCTGCGCAGACGTGAATTGCAAGATGTCTATTCGTTTTCTTCCAGATCAGCCGCCAACCTGAACCCAATGCGATTTGCGGGTTTGTCTTCCACCGATTTTGGCAAGGCACGCAACATCACGTTCAACTGGCTGACATGTTGTACGAGCTGAGTGCGCGCACCCGTCGCGTCTGACCCGAAAAAGGTGATCACGTCCGGATCGAAGTATCCCATCCCTTCGATCCGCATGACACCTGCATCCCCTCCGGTAAAACCCATTGCGACTTCGTGATCACCGTCCAGCGTTTTTTCAAAGTTCTGGATGTACAGGATCAGCCGTTCATAGGCCCACTGGGCAGGACTTTTGGTTTCAACAGGCTTTTGCAACGGACCCGGCAGTTCCTGCGTGCCGGATTGGGATTCCGAATTCGCGTGAACCTCGTAGCAGCGCGGAAGGGCAGCGGACTCTGCCGCTTCGGCCGAGGTTTCGATTTTGTCCATTCTGGTTACCCTTTGCGCTGAAACTCCCAGGCCCCGTCCGCACGACGCGTTCGGGTCACGGCACCAGTGTGGTAAAGATGGTTCAGATGTGCAACCGCTTCGACTAGTGCCAGGCCGTATTCCCCCTCGCCTATCTGGCGCTTGAACAACGGAACAAAACAATCTGCGGCGGTTCTGGGACGATCGAGGTTATCCTGCAGACGGTCCAGTGCGCTATGGTGGTTTTCGATCAGTTGCTTCATGCGCAACGGCAATCTGGTGAAGGGTAACTTGTGTCCACCCAGCGCTAGATGATCTGGCCGCGCCAACCCTTGCAGGCGCTCACAGGCATCCAGCCATTCGGCAACGGGATCGGCCATCGGTTCGGTGACATAGACACCCAGATTCGGGCTGATCGAGCTTAGGATCTGATCACCGGTGATCACCAGATTGTCGTCACGGCTCCAGAACGTTGCGTGTTCTGGGGCGTGGCCGTTGCCAATGTGCACATCCCAATCACGACCGCCCATCCGGATCACGCTGTCCTGTTTGATCCGGGTAAAGCCCAAGGGCATTGGGTAAACCGTATCGCAAAAATTGAACGGGCGCTCGGTCATGCGTTTGGCAAGGAAATCAGGATCCATCCCGGCACTTCGGTAGTAGTCCAGCGTTTCCTGTGGCCAGTTTTCCTGCACGTCCAACTGCAGCATGCGAGAAAAAAGCCATGCCGTTCGTGTCGTAACCAGCTCGGACCCATGCTCAGACTGAAACCATCCGGCATTGCCGACATGGTCGGGATGGTGATGCGTGATGATAACGCGGTTCACGGGCTTGCCGCCCAGTGGGCCTGCCAAAAGCTCGGCCCAGATGCGCCGGGTTTTGTTCGACGACAGGCCCGTGTCGATCACCGTCCATCCATCGCCATCATCCAGCGCATATACGTTGACGTGGTCCAGAGCCATCGGCAGGGGCAACCGCATCCACAAAACGCCTTCGGCAACCTCAATAGCCTCGCCCTCAGCCGGAGGTTCGGGCCAGGGATACCGGATCGTCAAAGGGGTATCGCCGTCCATCAGGCTGTCAATTCTTCAGCGCTTAAGGCAAACACATCGTCGGCCCCGCACTGTGCCCGGACCAATAGCCCGGCGCACTCGGGCAGCAACGCGTTGATATAAAAACGCGCCAGTTTGAATCGGGGCCCGTCTGGTTCGGCTAAAGCGGCTTTAAGGTGGTAATGCCCACCCAAGACGCGCGCGAACGCATGTAGATAGGGCACTGCCCCCGCGAAACGGTTATTCATATCCGATTGTGCCACCAACCACTCTGTCGCTTCACGCAGGCTCTCGGTTGCTTCCCAGACAGGGCCGGCCAGTTCGGGCATGGATGTCCGGGCCATTTCGGCATGATCTTCGATCTCATCCAACAGACGTCCTGCGGCCTCACCGCCATCCATCATCTTACGGGCAACAAGATCCATTGCCTGAATGCCGTTGGTCCCCTCATAGATCGCAGTCACCCGAACGTCGCGGTAATACTGGGCAGCGCCGGTTTCCTCGATAAAGCCCATACCCCCGTGGACCTGCACGCCCTCTTCCGATACCCGCATGCCGGTCTGGGTGCCGAACACTTTGCTGATCGGTGTCAACAAAGCGGCGCGCGCGACCCAGTCGGAATCGCCAGTGGCGCAGGCCATATCTATTGCGGCTGCGTTGGCCAACATGATGGCCCGTGCAGCGAACGTATCGGCGCGCATGCTCATCAGCATCCGACGCACATCCGCGTGGTCGATAATCGTACCCGAGGGGGTTTTGCCCTGTTTACGCTCCAGCGCATAAGCCAGTGCATGTTGGTACGCACCTTCGGCGGCACCGACACCCTGACCACCAACACCCAGCCGCGCATTGTTCATCATAGTGAACATCGCGGCCATGCCGCCATGCTCTTGCCCAACAAGCCACCCCTTGGCCCCGTCATACTGCATCACACAGGTCGGAGAGCCATGCAGCCCCATCTTATGCTCCAGCGAGACGACCTTCAGATCATTGGCCACGCCGGGATTTCCATTCTCGTCCGGCAGGTACTTTGGCACCAGGAACAGCGAAATACCCTTGGTACCGGGCACACCATCCGGCAAGCGCGCCAAAACAAGATGGCAAACATTTTCGGTAAAGTCGTTGTCACCCCAAGAGATATAGATCTTTTGGCCCGTGACAGAGAACGTCCCGTCCCCGTTCGGCTCTGCCTTTGATGTCAGTGCGCCAACATCTGACCCTGCTTGGGGCTCGGTCAGGTTCATGGTCCCCGACCACTCACCCGCGATCATTTTGGGAAGGTATAGCGCCTTTATGTCATCGCTGGCGTGATACTCCAGTGCCTCAATCTGGCCCTGGCTCATCAGCGGAGCCAATTGCAGCGACAGGCAAGCCGCGCTCATCATCTCATTCACTGCGGTGGTCAGCGTCATCGGCAGACCCATACCACCATATTCGGGGTGCGCGCTCATCCCGATCCAGCCACCTTCGGCAATCGCCTTCCAGCCGTCGGCATAGCCGGGCGACGTCCGCAGCACACCGTTCTCCAACCTCGCCGGTTCCAGATCACCGGGGCGTTGCAAGGGCGCCATCACCTCTTCGCACATCTTGCCCGCTTCGGTCAGAATTGCGGTTACAAGATCTTCGCTTGCCTCTGCGAACTTCTCGGTTGCCGCGATCTGATCAAAACCAACAGCATTGCGGAACAAAAACTCATAATCAGAGATTGGCGCGCGATATGGCATAGTTTTCCTCGGGCTGTCTAACTCGGTGTACGCAGGCGGGGTTGGAATTTCCAGCGCCCACCTTTATGCATCTGGGTTTGAATTATTACGTAGCCTTCCTCATGTTACACGCAATCAAAACGCGGCGTCACCAGCCATGATCCCCAACGGCACACAAGAATTATCCGCAGATCCGGATGGAATCGCCCACGCTGCAGACCTTTTGCGTCAGGGTCTTCTGGTCGCCTTTCCGACCGAGACGGTTTATGGTCTGGGCGGTGATGCGCGGAACGGCGAGGCTGTGGCCAGCATCTATGCCGCAAAGGGGCGGCCCAGTTTCAATCCACTGATCGCCCATGTTGCCTCGGTTGAGGCCGCGCAGCGTTTCGTGATCTGGTCGGATCAGGCCGAAGCATTGGCCGCAGCCTTCTGGCCCGGCCCCCTGTCACTGGTCCTGCCTTTGCGCGAGGGGCACGGGGTATCTTCACTGGTCACGGCCGGGCTAGAGACACTGGCCATCCGAATTCCGGCGCACCCGACCGCACGGGCCGTTCTAGCCGCTTTCGATGGACCTGTCGCAGCGCCTTCGGCGAATCCATCGGGTCAGATCAGCCCTACTACAGCAGAACACGTACGCGCGGGTTTGAGCGGTCGCATCGCTGCAATTCTTGACGATGGCCCCTGTGGTGTCGGGCTGGAATCCACGATCGTCGGTTTGGCAGGCGATCCTGCGCTATTGCGCCCCGGTGGCATCCCGTTGGACCAGATCGAAGACGTCTTGGGAACACAGCTGCACCACCACCAACCCGGAAGCCTGCTGACAGCCCCCGGGCAACTCCAATCGCATTACGCACCGGATGCGCCGGTCAGATTGAATGCAAAAGACCTGCAAGGCGATGAGGTACTGCTGGGTTTCGGCGAAATTGATTGCGATTTGAACCTGTCGCCAAGCGGTAACCTGAACGAAGCAGCCGCCAACCTGTTCGCAGCACTCCATACTTTGAACGCCACCGGCCGCCCGATTGCCGTTTCGGCCATTCCTGATGAGGGGCTGGGTGCGGCCATTAACGACCGTTTGCGCAGAGCCGCCGCACCACGAGATAGCTGATCAGGCGCGCCCGGCGCTTGCCGACAAGGTCAAAGGATCCACGCCCAGTGTGGCCAGCGCGGCCTCCCATTTTTCGTCATCCGGAACGTCGAACACCAGTTTCGACGTCGCGTCGGTCGTTAGCCAGCCATTCATGGCGATTTCGTCTTCCAACTGTCCCGGTCCCCAGCCGGAATAGCCCAAGGCCAGCGTCGAATTCAGCGGGCCGCGCCCGGATGCCAGATCCTCCAGCACATCCAAAGTTGCCGTCATGCTGAAATCATCTGAAATCTTCATCGAATGCAGATTCGCGTCATAGTCAGAGCTGTGCAGGACAAAGCCCCGCGACATCTCAACCGGGCCACCGAAATGGACAAGACGTTCCCCGACGATCGGTATCCGACAAGCGATATTGAGCTGTTCCAGCAAGGTTTTGATGCGCAGGTCGGACGGTTTGTTGATGATCAGACCCATCGCGCCATTTTCGCCATGGCTGCACATATACACCACCGAATGATCGAAGCGCGGATCGCCCATGCCGGGCATCGCTATCAACAGTTTTCCCGTCAGGTCCATCAGATGACATCTCTTGCTGTGTCTGCTTCAACAATGACCCTGAGGGGCGTGGATTGGCAAGGGATCAGCGCAGATTTCCGCAGATTTCATTCAGGTGACCGGAACGTGACTTGGAATCTGCGGCTGGACCGCGCATTTATAGGTTATGAACGCGCATATGACATTCTCAGTGGTCGCTTTGACCCTTGCCATCGGTACCGCCGGACCCAGTTCGGCGCAGGTAACAGGATCGGTGGCCGAGTTGGACATTCTGGATGGCGGACGGACAGCACAAGGCACATACCTTGGCGCGGTGCGTGTGACACTGGAAGAGGGGTGGAAAACCTATTGGCGCGCGCCCGGCGACGCCGGTATCCCTCCGCAATTCGACTGGAATAACTCGGACAATGTCGGGGATGTTTCTATCACTTGGCCCGCTCCGGATATCTTTGACCAAAATGGGCTGACATCCATCGGCTATGAAGACCAGTTGGTTTTGCCGGTCGAGATCACACCGCGCGACCCGGCTCGGCCGGTTCACCTGAAGGGCACGATGGATCTGGGCGTATGCAAAGACGTCTGCATTCCCGCGCAGCTTGGCTTTGACCACTCTGTCGATGCCGAGGCTGATCGCAACCCTGCGATTGCAGCCGCGATGGCCCAACGACCCTATTCCGCGAAAGAGGCGCAGGTCACCGCGGCACAGTGTCAACTAACCCCGACATCGGACGGTATGCAGATTGAGGCCCGGCTGACCATGCCTTCGGCTGGTGGCACCGAGCTTGCCGTGATCGAACCCGGCAATCCAACCCTTTGGGCCTCGCAACCCAAGACCGAGCGTCACGGGGATACGTTGATCGCAACATCCGAAGTGATCAGCGCATCAGGGGCATCCTTTGCGCTGGACCGGTCCGAAATTCGGATCACCGTTCTGGGTGCCAATCACGCCGTCGATATTCAAGGGTGCAGCGCAGGCTGACCGGGGTGGCACAATCGCCCAAAATTGGTGCTTTGGCCGTTGTCGTGCACGACGGTCACGTCTTGCTTGTAAAACGCAGCAAACAACCGGACGCAGGTCTTTGGGGGTTTCCCGGTGGCCACGTGGAATGGGGTGAAACGGTTCTGCAAGCAGCACAACGCGAGCTGTCCGAAGAAACAGCGATCATAGCAGAACCGTTGCATTATCTGGACAACCTCGACTTGCTGCGCCAGGACGCGCAAGGCGAGACTATTTCCCACTATCTTTTGGTCGGCGTAGCCTGTCGGTACGTGTCAGGTCAGCCCACAGCGGGCGATGATGCGCTCGACGCGCGTTGGTTTCCGCTGGAGCAAATACGCAAGCGCGATCTGCCCATGAGCGACCGGGTCACCGATCTATTGGAAACGGCCTTACGACGCAGTTAAGCCATTCGATCCCTGAGGCGTGTGTACAACAATCCAGACAGCACAACACTGCACAACAAAATGACTGCAGCTCCGGCAACAAAAGCGCCTAGCCCCATGTGCAGGGCAGCAAGCCCATCTTCTGATCCATAAAGGCCCGACAGGACGCCAACCGGGCCACCGGTTATTGCAGGCCAGACCATTGTTAAGCCAAACCAAACCAGCAGCGTCGCACCTGTCGCCACAAGCGCGCCCTGAACTACCCGGTCAGGCGCACGTAAAGCGCGCCGCATCGCGGTCATCGGACGCGCCAGATCGTTGAGAATAGCCAACAGCGCTGGCACCAGAATCAGAACCAAAACCATGCCAAAGGCCAAACCGTAAACCAGCGTGATCACTGTCGGTTTGAGGAACTGCGCCTGCTGTGATCCTTCATACAGCAGTGGCGTCAGCCCCAGAACGGTCGTCAGCGTGGTCAGCATAACGGGGCGCAGGCGGTCGGCGGTTCCTTCGATTATCGACGGCACCAAACCGCGATCCTTTTGGTAAGCGTCAATAGTTGTCACCAAGACGATCGAGTCGTTGATGATGATCCCTGTCATGCCCAGCAAACCGACAACTGTGAACATGCTGAGCGGCACATCCCAGATGTAGTGCCCCCAGATCGTACCGACCAAGCCGAATGGAATGATCGCCATCACCACCAGCGGTCGGGTCCAACTGGCGAACACCCACGCCAAGACCAGATAGATACCCGTCAGACACAGGATCAAACCGGTACGCGCCTCTGACAGGAACTCATCCTCCTGTTCGCTTAACCCGGCCATCGTCCATTCGACCTGACGTTCTGCGGCGATATTGGGCAGTATCTCTTCGCTCATGGCGCGGCTGATTTCTTCGGCCCGTGCGGGATCATCCTCGGATATGTCACCGTTGACCGAGATCACCCGCAACCCGTTTTCACGCCGTACTGTCGAAAACCCTGACTTGCGCTGGACCGAGATAATATCAGCAAGAGGCACATATACCCCATCCGGAGTTCGCATCAGCGTTCGTTCCAGGAAATCCGCCGTCAGCTCGCTTTCGGGAAGCTCGACCCGAATTTCAGCGCTGCGCGGGCCATCTGGGAAAGTTGCGGCCTCGATCCCATTCAACCGGTCCCGCAGAACACGGCCCAGTGTTTCAATCCTGAACCCTAACGCCTGGCCCTGCGCGGTCAGATCCAGAATGAACTCTTCCTTGTCATAGGCAAGGTTGTCTTCCAGAGCTGAAACCTCGGAATATTTGGCCAGCTCGGCCTGCAGATCCTCAGACGCGGCCTTGAGCGTGTTGACGTCGGCACCATAGAACTGAACGTCAATCGCATCACCGCCCGGACCAGACCGCCAACCGCGGAAGCTGAGCAGCTCGACCTTGGGGTGGCGCGGCACGAAATCCTGCAGCTCGCCCACGAATTCAAAACTGGAATAGGGCCGCAGATCGGCGTCGATCAACTCGATCGAGATGCCGCCCAAAAGGTCTTCGTCTTTCCCGTCTGCCGCCGATAGCCCAAACCCTGCCGATCCACCGACCTCGGCCAGGACATAGTCGATTGGATTGCGCCCGTGCCGTTCCTCGTAGATCACACCCAATTCGTCGACCGCTGTTTGCAACTGACGCATCATTGCCAGCGTGTCTTCGCGGGTGGCCCCTTCGGCCATGATAAAGTTCCCAGTGACCGAGCCGCGCTCGGGCGCGTTAAAGAACCGCCAGTTCACATCACCACGAATGAATAGCACAGCCTGGCTGGCAAGGATCAGGATCATGGATGCAACCACCACATAGCGCGCCCAGATGACCCAGGCGATCGCCGGGCGGAACAAGTGGTCACGCACCCATCGGAACCCCCGATTAACCACGCGGTTGGGCATATCGTACCAGTGTTCCTTGGCCGAGTGCGCAATGGCGTGCGCCATGTGATTTGGCAGGATCAAAAAGCATTCAATCAGCGACGCAATCAACACGGCGATCACGGTGAACGGGATGTCACGGATCAATTCGCCGAACCGTCCCCCGATTGCAGTCAGGCCAAAAAAGGCAATCACGGTCGTTAGCGTAGCCGCAAAGACCGGCATAGCCATCCGGCGCGCAGCACGTTCTGCCGCCACCATGGGCGCTTCACCAAGTCGGCGGGCGCGGAAATCGGCGTGTTCGCCCACCACGATGGCGTCGTCCACCACGATCCCCAACGTAATGATCAGGCCGAACAGCGACACCATGTTGATCGACAGTCCGCCGATATACATGAAGGCGATCGCGGCCGACATTGCCACCGGTATCCCAGCCGCGACCCAAAAGGCGATGCGCGCATTCAGAAACAGAAACAGCAGACACACGACCAGCCCCAGCCCGACCAGCCCGTTATCGATCAGAATATCCAGGCGGTCGGTAATCGCCTGCGCCCGGGTCCGGATCAGTTCGACCGTCACGCCCTCGGGCAGGCTGGCTTGCATTTCGGCAAGCACATCTTCGACCGTGTGCTGGATTTCAATCGCATCCCCCAGGTTCGAGCGGTCAACCCTTACGGACATCGCCGGGTTTTCGCCTACAAAATAGCTGCGGACCCGGTCGACGCCTTCAACCCGAATTTGCGCAACATCTCCGATCAGCATCTTTGAGCCATCGGCGAAATTACGCAGTGGGATGCTTTCGATTTCTTCCGGCGTACGTTTTTCCGTGCCGGTCCGTATACGCGCGTTCGCCCCGCTCACGTCACCGGCGGGGTTGGCGTTTACCTCGGCTGCAACCGCCTGCGCAATCTCAGACAAAGTTATGTCGTTGGCGATCAACTGAGCGGTGGGAACCTCGACGACAACGCGCGGTGCCGCCAATCCTTGGATGGTTGTGCGCGTGACGCCGACCGCAAAAAGCCGGTTGATCAACTCATCTGTAAACTTGGCCAGTTGGTCGGGCGATACCGGCCCGGTCAAGACCACATCCGTGACCCGATCCCGCCAGGCCCCGCGACGGATTGTGGGTTCTTCGGCGTCTTCCGGCAGGTTAGTCACCCCGTCGATAGCGGTTCTGACCTCTTCTACCGCACGGGACATATCCCAGTTCGGCTCAAACTCCATCCGGATACCGGCCCGCCCCTCGCGCGAGGTCGACTCTGTGCTTGAGACGCCTTCAACAGCCAAAAGCGCAGGTTCAAGGATCTGGACAATGCCGTTGTCGACGTCCTCAGGCCCGGCGCCTTCCCACTCGATATTCACGTCGACAATTTCGCGGACCACATCGGGAAAAAACTGCGCCCGCATGTTCGGGATGGCGGCTGCACCCAGAACAAGCATGACCAGCAGCAATAGATTGGCGACCGTCCGATGCCGGGTGAAATAGCTGAGGATACCGCTTGCCGCGCCGGGGATCTCGCGCATCATCGCGCCTATCCCCCTGCCCGGTTTTCTATGCGACGCACGAGTGATGCGGGCACTTTGGCCTCACCCAGCTGCGTCAGAACGCGGTCTTTCATGTCCTTTGGCATCCGGTCGCTTGCTTCGACCTGCGCCACAAGCTGTGCGCGTTGTTCGTCGGTCAGTTCAACCATATCCGATTCAACACCTGCGCTGTCTTCGTCCCTGAGCGGTCGAACCCGAACACCCGGACCAAGCAGAGGTGTGCGGCCAACGACAACTTCACGCCCTTCCAGACCTTCGCCGCGCAGCAACACTTCATCCCCCTGACGGCGGATCAACTGTACCGGCAGCGCTTCGAGGCGGTCATCCTCTCCTAGAACCAGAACCGTTCCGATCGCATCCAGTACCGACGATGGCAGCCTGACCACGTTATCCAGTGGTTGCTCTTCGACAGTAACCGTAACGAAATCCCCCGGCTTAAAGCCTGAAACGTCTTCAAGGCGCGCATAAATAAGGCGACCTGTCTGGCCTTCACCAGCCGAGCCGCTATCGCGACTGATTAGACCCGTGGCCAGCAAATCCGCCCCGGTCACCTCAAGCGACACGGTCACCGGTGCGCTGATCAGGTCGCCCTCGGTATCCAGAAGACGCACGAATTGCGCAGTAGACACACGGAACGCGACCTCAAGCGCGTTCGCATCAACCAGTTCCGCCAGTTTTTCATTGGCAGCGACCAACCGGCCTTCGACAAGGGTCACGTCTGTCAAAGTTCCGCTAAAGCGCGCGCGTATCGTCATGTCCTTGAGATCGCGCTCAGCCGCTTCCAGCGCAATACGCGCCCTGGCCAGCAAGGTAGACGCCTGATCCACGCGCGATTCTGCCTGTGCCAATGCAATACGACTGGACAGTACCGCCTGCTGTGCGACAGCTTCGGCCAGTTCAGCCTCTTCCACGGCGGCCGCTGCGCCCACACCGCGCGTTTGAAGGTCTTTCTGACGTTGCATGGCACGCCCACGCAACTCAGCCTGCGACTCGGCCGAGTTCAATTCGTCCTGCGCCAAAAGCAATGATCGTTCAGCATCACGTTCTTCAAACTGGGCATCCAGCAAGTCAGATTTTGCCCGGTCCAACGCTGACTGCGCATCCGCAGGGTCCAGCTCAACCAAAACCTCACCCGCGGTCACGACACCGCCATCCTCAAAATCGTCGGACAAGGTTACGACACGCCCGCCCAAAGCGGCGCGCAGTTCAAGGCGACGACGGCTTTGAACCTCGCCAAAGGCCTCCAACAAGGGGGTTACCGTTTCAAATTCTGCTTCGCGCACACTTACGGCAAAGACACGCTCGCGTGCTTGCGGGGCTTTATCTTCACGCGCCAGCACGTCCTGAACCGCACCGGCGATCATCTGGGCAGCCGCAAACAGCAGCGCCAGCGTCACGGACGCCAAAAACACACCAACAAGGCTTTGCCTTAAAAAGCGCATGTTACTCAAACCCCGGTTGCATCATGCTACCACAAACAAAAGGTAGCCGGACCGTCGAAATTGCCAAGCCACAAAGCAGTTATATACAGTTGAACGTACGACCAGTTTACTTCCGTCGCAGATGTTCGTCCAATCTGGGCATTATTTCCACGAAATTGCAGGGACGATGCCGGTAATCGAACTGTTTTTCTAGGATTCCGTCCCAGGCGTCCTTGCACGCGCCGGGGCTGCCGGGCAGAGCAAACAAATAAGTTCCGCCTGCAACGCCACCCGTCGCGCGCGACTGCACGGCAGAGGTGCCAATCTTTTCCATAGACAGGATGGTGAAGACTGTTCCGAAAGCCTCGATTTCCTTTTCGTATACGTCGCGATGCGCCTCAACCGTCACATCACGGCCGGTTAAACCGGTTCCGCCGGTCGATATCACGACGTCGATGTCAGAATCAGCGATCCACGAACGCAGCTGATCGGCTATCATACTGCGTTCGTCCGGAATAATCTTTCGATCCGCGACCGAGTGCCCGGCTTTTTCGATCCTGTCCACAAGCGTCTGGCCCGAGCGATCCTCGTCCAGAGACCGCGTGTCCGAAACCGTCAGTACCGCGATCCGGATCGGGATGAATTCCATCGTTTCGTCAATGCGTGACATGCTGCGTCAGGCCCTTTCCATAACTGCAAGTCGGATGGCGAGTGCTGCAAAAATACCGCCTGTCACCCAGCCCATGACCCGCGATGCACGCGGGTTTGAAATCAGCACACGCCCCGCACCACCGGCGAAGACACCGACCAGCCCGTTCACCACAAAACCGCCCAGCGCAATTATCACGCCAAAGATCAGGAATTGCGGCAGGATCGGACCCAGCGCCGGGTTAACGAATTGCGGAATAAAGGCCAAGACAAACAAGATCACCTTAGGGTTGGTGAGATTTACGACCAATCCGTCCCGAAAGGCGAACTTCGCAGGTTTTGCAGGCGCATCGCCCGAGACTGCCCCGTTTCGGATCGCCCCCCACGCCAGATACAAAAGATACGCGACGCCCATCCAGCGGATCACATCAAATAGCCATGGCAAAGTCGACACCGCCGCACCCAAACCCAGCCCCGCCAGTAGAACATGAACCATCAGGCCAGCTGACACCCCGGCACTGGCGATCAGCGCAGGCTTTGCCCCCGAACGCAGCCCCTGTCCGAAACAGAACATCATATCTGCACCGGGCGTAAAGTTCAGGGCCAGAGCGGCAGGCACGAAAGCCAGCAACGTAACGATCTCGATCATGCATCCACCTCGAACCAACTGGGTCTGGGTCCAAGGTTGGCAACCTGCGTCCGCCCGATCACTCCACGATAGCCCCAACTGTCATGAATATGTCCATGCAGCGAAAAACTTGGCTGAACGCGTTCAATCGCGTCCCGCACGGCAACCGACCCGACCGAGTCGCCCATCGAGGTTGTGTCGCCATGACCTTTTGGCGGCGAATGCGTAATCAGAATATCAGCGCTGTCACACCGATCCAGCAACTCGGTCGCCTCGGCCTCGGTCAGGTCGCAGGACCAGTCACCAAAGGGCGTTTGGGGCACGCCATATCCCATTCCGAACAACCGCAGCCCGTCCAGCGTCATCCCGGCACCGTGCAGGACGTGCACGCCTTCGGCCGCCGCGTCCGTCAACTCTTCGGCGCTTTCAGCGTTCCCCGGCACTAAAACCAAAGGAACAGAGATGCCTGACAGCATCGCCATCGCCTCATCCAACCCTTGCCGCATATTGCAGAAATCACCCGCTCCGATGACCAGATCCGCGTCGACGCTGGCTTTGACAACCTCGGCAGCGCGATTGCGCGCCATATGCAGGTCCGAAAACGCCAGAATGCGCATCATTTGGCCTCCATCCGGGACTTAAGTTCCAGCAAGTCCGCCCAGGCCTGACGTTTCATCGCAGGCTGTCGCAATAGATAGGCAGGGTGGAACATTGGTATGACCGGCAAATCCATGGCCTGATCCCACTGCCCCCGCAAACGCGTGATGCCGCGTTTGCCAAGTACGGCCTGACAACTGATATTGCCCATCACCACAAGAATGTCGGGCTTGGCCAAGGCCACGTGGCGTTCCAGAAAGGGCTTCATCACCCCGATCTCTTCGGGTTTTGGATCCCTGTTCTGAGGGGGCCGCCATGGAAGGACGTTGGTGATATAGACGTCCCTGTCCCGCGACAGATTGATTGCCGCCAGCATCCGATCCAACAATTGCCCCGCGCGCCCGACGAAGGGCTTACCCTCGCGGTCTTCGTCGCGCCCCGGTGCTTCGCCGATGATCATCACCTTCGCGTCTGGCGATCCGTCAGCAAAGACCAACTGCCGCGCCCCGCGTTTCAGCTCGCAATGATCAAACGCCGCCATCGCATCGCGGAGTTGTTGTAGCGACCCTGCAGTCTGCGCGGATGCTTTGGCCACGGCCACCGCATCCACCGCGACCGGCTTGGCGGGTGCTGCCTGCGCTGCCGGTTTCTTGGCCTTTGGCGTCACATCCGGAAGCGAATAGCGATCAACCGGCGCATCACCGATTGCATCTGTCGCGCCCATTTCGATCTGCCACTCCAGCAGAGCCCGCGCTGTATGATAGTCCAAAGCCGATTCCATAGCCCTCAATCTAACCACCTTTTGACCGAGGGAAAGCGAATAGGTCTTGATCCACCAACCGGTCGCGCCGACGATCAGATCGTTCATGTGTGTTATTTTGCGATTCCTCTTGCTGACCCTGCTGCTGACATCCGTCGGCGGCCCCGGCTTTGCACAGATCAACGACAGAAATAGCCTTCAAAACCGAGGCGGCCTTTACGACAGGAACGCTCAGTGTCAGGGCAGACAGCTTAGATGCGGCACTCGGTGTTGCGCGGCTGGCCAACGATGCAGCTTTGATGGCCATTGTATTCCACTAGGAGCTACATATTGCGGCGGCGGCTTGTCCTGCGGCCCGTTCGAACGCTGCGTCGACCGTCGTCGATGTGCGCCGAAGGGCGAAAACAAATGCCGTTCGACGCTGGATTGCCCCAGCGGCACCTCGTGCAACGGGCGCGGCGAATGCGAGCCGATCACGCTGGAATTCACCCTGCCCCGCCCGCAAGCCAGATGTGACGACGGCAGCACCTGCGTAAGCGGCTCAAGCTGTTTGCCCGGCGGCGGTTGCACACAACCAGGCTGGTTCTTGTGCGAAAAAACCGGCTCGCAATGTCGTCCGGGTTTCAAATGCTCAAGAAACCAGGGATGCGTGCCCGTCAAGGCTGTCGACTGTGGCTATGCCAAATGGTGCAAACCCGGCGAGCAATGCCTGCCCGGAGGCGGGTGCGAGAAACTGCCAGAGGGTTCGGAACCATAGGTTGCCTTAGCCCACGCAGGTTTCTATAAGCGGCTCGATTGTCAGACAGGAGCCCGCCCATGCGTTTCGCCCATCGTCACCTTCTTGGCATCGAGCATCTGTCGCAATCCGATATCACCGCCATCCTCGATCTGGCCGAGACCTATGTCGACATGAACCGACAGTCGACCAAGCATTCCGACGTGCTGTCGGGGCTGACGCAGATCAACATGTTCTTTGAGAACTCGACCCGTACGCAGGCCAGTTTCGAACTGGCGGGCAAGCGGCTGGGCGCGGATGTGATGAATATGGCGATGCAGGCCAGCTCGATCAAAAAGGGCGAGACGCTGATCGACACGGCGATGACGCTGAACGCGATGCACCCTGATTTGTTGGTGGTGCGGCATCCGCATTCAGGTGCGGTAGACCTGCTGGCGCAAAAGGTGAATTGTGCTGTGCTTAACGCGGGTGACGGTCGGCATGAACATCCCACGCAGGCTTTGTTGGACGCGCTGACCATTCGCCGCGCCAAGGGTCGGTTGCACCGGCTGAACATCGCGATTTGCGGGGATGTGGCTCACTCCCGCGTGGCGCGCTCGAACCTGATACTGTTGGGCAAGATGGAAAACCGCATCCGCCTGATCGGCCCGCCGACCCTGGTGCCCGGCCAGTTCGCTGAATTTGGCGCCGAAATCTATGACGACATGAACGAGGGCCTTCAGGACGTCGACGTCGTCATGATGCTGCGCCTTCAAAGGGAACGCATGGATGGTGGTTTCATCCCGTCCGAGCGCGAATACTATCACCGCTACGGGCTAGATGCTGTGAAACTGGCGCTGGCCAAGCCTGACGCCATCGTCATGCACCCCGGCCCGATGAACCGTGGGGTCGAGATCGATGGCACGCTGGCAGATGACATCAACCGCTCTGTCATTCAGGAACAGGTCGAGATGGGCGTCGCCGTCCGCATGGCCGCGATGGAGCTGCTGGCCCGCAACCTGCGCGAGGCCGCATGAGCAATCTGACCGTCGCCCCCAACGAACGCGGCGTAATCCGCCTGTTCACGCTGGACATGCGCCCGGAAGAGGCAAAATTTCTGCGCGAACCGGGTGCGGCTGATCAGGTTTTGGGGGTCGAAGGTCTGGACCCTGCACAGATCGACATCTTTCCGGTCTCGGACCTCGAAGATCTGGGGCTTTATGGCTACCTGAATGACGGTTGCGGGGTGTCACAGGACCAGTTGAACCGCACTATTCTGGACTCTGTCGAAGGCTGGGTCATGGTTTTGCGCAGCGCAGCGTTTGGCGGTCGTGTGGCAACATTGAAACCCGATCCCAGACTTAGCCTGATAGAGCTTTTGACCGAAGAGGCCACAAACTGGACCGGCGGCATTATTGAAACGGAAAGCGCCAAACCTTACTCCGCGCCTCAGTCACCGTCTGAAAATGATCAACCGCGCCGGATAGGTTCAGCCATTCTGGCGCTGGTTGTTCTGATAGCTATCGGAGGTGTCCTATGGCTGATCCTGTGATCTTTACCCCAAGCCGGGGTGCCTACATCCAAACAAACCTGACCCTTGCCGCCATTGCGATGGCGGGCGCGATGATTGTTCTGTGGCTGATCGGCAATCCCTATGTCTGGACCGGTGCCCCCGCCGGGCTGGCCGCCATTGGTATCCGCGCGTGGTATCTGGCCTCGGAAGAGCTGACCAATACGTGGGAGATGACTGACACCACCCTCACCGGTCCGGGTCCGCGCACCGTGGCGTTGAACCGGATTGAGGCCGTCAACACCATGGGCAGCTTTGTTCAGGTCGTAACCAAAGCTGGCGACAAACATCTGATCAAGTACCAGGCCGACCCTGCCGCCACCAAAGCCGCGATTGAAAGGGCGATGGGATGACGAACAGCGGTGAAGCTTGGTGGCGCAGTCAGATCCCAGACGACGAACAGGTCATTTGGTCGGGGCGTCCGCATAACGGGTTTTTTCCCTATCAGGTGGGTTGGTCCTATCGCATTCTGATCTCTGGCCTCGCGCTGACATGGCTGGCCAGCCCTCTATTCGCAGACACCGTTAGGGATTATTGGAAACTGGTCAGCTGTACGGCGCTTCTTGCGTTCTTCATCTGGTGGGACCGTTTGGTACGTTCAAAGCGCGTCTATGTTGTCACGACACATAACGCTTGGTGGATCAGTGAAATTTTCAAACCCAAGCGCGTTCCAATTGACAGTGCATTGAAATTTCATCGCAGCAGACAGAATGTCGTGTTTTCCCGCCGACTATTCCTTGTGTTCGAATATCTTGCCGACCCTGACGCCGCTTTGGCGGCCTTGAAACAAGCCCGAGAGGCCTCAGCATGACATCCGCAGTTTTCTCCAACGCCCGTCTGATTGACCCCGAAGCCGGGACGGACTCGGCCGGTTGGCTCCATGTCGCGGAAGGACGGATCGTTGCGCGCGGCGAAGGCGAGGCTCCGTCCGCGGACGCGCATGTTATAGATTGCGGTGGGCAATGCCTGGCCCCCGGTATCGTCGATATCGGCGTCAAGGTGTGTGAGCCCGGTGAACGGCACAAGGAAAGCTATAAGTCTGCAGGTTTGGCAGCAGCGGCTGGCGGGGTAACCACCATCGTCACCCGGCCTGATACATTACCTGCAGTCGACACCCCCGAAACGCTGGAATTCGCAACCCGCCGCGCACAGGCAGATGCGCCGGTCAATGTGTTGCCCATGGCTGCTTTGACCAAAGGACGCGAAGGGCGCGAAATGACCGAGATCGGGTTCCTGCAGGACGCGGGCGCTGTGGCCTTTACCGATTGCGATCATGTCATCACCAACACCAAGGTGTTCTCGCGCGCTTTGACCTACGCCAAATCCTGCGGCGCGCTGGTGATAGCACACCCGCAAGAACCCGGGCTCAGCCAGGGTGCAGCGGCCACCAGTGGCAAATTTGCCGCTCTGCGCGGGCTGCTCGCCGTTTCGCCCATGGCAGAACGTATGGGATTGGACCGCGACATTGCACTGCTGGAAATGACTGGCGCGGCCTATCACGCCGACCAGATCACCACCGCCCGCGCCCTGCCCGCGCTGGAGCGCGCCAAGCGCAACGGGTTGGACATAACTGCGGGCACCTCGATCCACCATCTGACGCTGAACGAACTTGACGTGGCCGATTACAGAACCTTCTTCAAGGTCAAGCCACCCCTGCGATCCGAAGACGACCGGCAAGCCGTGATTGAGGCCGTGCGCACCGGCCTGATCGACACGATCAGCTCGATGCACACGCCACAGGACGAAGAAAGCAAACGGCTACCGTTCGAAGAAGCAGCCTCTGGCGCGGTGGCGCTGGAAACGCTGCTGCCCGCCGCATTGCGCCTCTATCATGCAGACCAACTGGACCTGCCGACCCTGTTCCGCGCCATGTCGCTGAACCCAGCAAAACGGTTAGGTCTGGAGGGTGGCCGTCTGGCCAATGGTGCGCCGGCCGACCTTGTTCTGTTCGACCCCGATGTGCCGTTTGTCCTGGACCGGTTCAGCCTGAAATCGAAATCGCAGAATACGCCGTTTGACGGTCAGCGGATGCAAGGTAAGGTCACCGCAACATACGTGGCAGGACAAGAAATCTACCGGAGACCCTAATGCCCCCGATTGACAGCTCAACGGCCCAACTCCTGTTATGGGCCGCGCTTGGATACCTGATGGGGTCCGTCCCGTTTGGGATGATCGTCGCCAAAGTCATGGGGCTAGGGAATCTGCGCGACATCGGGTCGGGCAATATCGGCGCAACCAACGTTCTGCGTACCGGGAACAAATCCGCCGCGGCCCTGACCCTGATTTGCGACGCCGCAAAAGGTGCCGTCGCCGTACTGCTGGCCCGCGCCCTTGCCGGTGAAGACGCCGCACAGATCGCTGCACTAGCGGCGTTTCTTGGCCATTGTTTTCCGGTTTGGCTGGGCTTCAAAGGCGGTAAGGGCGTCGCAACATTTCTGGGCCTTTGGCTGGCGTTGGACTGGCGTATCGGTATCGCGTGTTGCTTGACGTGGTTGGTTGCCGCCTTGGTCTGGCGCATCTCTTCACTTGCCGCGCTCTCGGCGGCGGCCATGTCGACAATCTGGATCATGCTGCTAACAAACGGACAAGCGTTCTTTCTGGGCATGGCGCTGACACTGCTTGTCTATTGGCGCCACAGCGCCAACATCGCGCGGATACGCGCCGGCACTGAGCCTAAGATCGGCCAGTCTTGACGACATCAGACGCGTTCCTCAACGCTTTCTTTGCGATACCATTGGGCACTTCGACCGGCTCCAGCAACGGCCGGCGGTACGTCGTTAGCCGATCGCAACTTGCACGCGGCAAATCAAACAAACTTGTCGCTCACCAGCTTGGCGGTTCGGACTATATCAGCCTGAACCTGTACCTCACTCAAAACAGCGGGGCATTGTTGCGGCCTTGTGAAATGACGGTCGAAAAGGTGACTGCATTTGTCATCAATTTTTTGCCCGATCCCTGACCTTCGATCTGCATTTCTGCACAATAACTATTCGATTACGCACAATCACAATTGATTGTTTTGAACGTGAAGGCGGAACCACCCACTTCGGGATCGTGACGGCCAATTACCGACCGCACGGAACAAAATCTAAAAAGGGCGGCCCTAGTTCAATTATTGTACTGACAGGTTGCTCAATTCACGAAAGGTGAAAACCATGAACAAGTTCAAATCCCTCATCGGCGGTGTTGCGCTGTCCGTCGCAGTTGCAAGCACGGCTCTGGCCGCTGGCGTTGAGCTGAACGCAAGCTCGACCGGTCTGGCGCTGCAGGGTTACGACCCGGTTGCCTATTTCACCGTTGGCGAAGCAACCAAAGGTGACTACCGCATCACCACGCTGCACAACGATGCGCTGTATCGCTTTGCAAACGAAGAAAACAAAGCCGCGTTCGAAGAGAACCCAGAAGCATACCTGCCTGCATATGGCGGCTACTGCGCCTTCGGCACCGCGATGGGCTTCAAGTTCGATGGTGACCCGAACTACTGGAAAATCGTTGACAACAAGCTGTACCTGAACCTGTCGGCAGACATTCAGGAACGCTGGGAAGGCGACATCCCGGGCTTTAACGAGCGCGCAGACGCCAACTGGAAAGACATCGCGACCAAAACTCCGGCTGAACTGCAAGCGCAGTAAACCGACCAAAAGTTCAGAAAGATCGGCGGCAGAAATATCTGCCGCCGATTTTTTTTGTTTGTGGCAGGCAGCTATCTATTCGTCCGAAAGCTCGAGAACCGTGCTGCCTGTTGTTTGACGGGCTTCCAATGCGCGGTGGGCCTCTGCCACCTGCTGCAACGGAAAACGCTGGTCGATGTGGATTTTGACCTCGCCACCTTCGACCTTGTTGAACAGCCGTCGGGCCATAGCCTGACACACCGCATGATCAGAAATATGCGTGAACAATGTTGGCCGCGTGATTTTCAACGACCCCTTTTTCGCAAGAATGCCGATATCCATCAAAGGTACCGGACCGGAAGCATTACCAAACGAAATCATCATGCCCAATGGCTTTAGACAATCCAGTGAGCCGTTGAACGTATCAGCACCGATCGAGTCCATCACAACGTCTACGCCCTTGCCGCCGGTGATCTCGGACACACGTTGGGCGAAGTCCTCGGTTTTGTAATTGATGCAATGCGTGGCGCCATTGAATTGGGCAAGGCTGCACTTTTCATCGGTCCCTGCCGTCCCGATCAGTTTGATCCCTTCGGATTTCGCCCACTGACAGGCAATCAACCCGACACCTCCGGCGGCTGCATGGAAAAGAACGGTATCACCGCGCCTGAGCGGCGTTGTACGGTGGAACAGATATTCAACCGTCATCCCCTTGAGCATCATGGCAGCCGCTGCATCATAGGAAATTCCGTCAGGCAAAGGGCAGACCTGCGCAGCGGGCATGACCCGCGCCTCGCAATAGGCTCCGGAAGGGGCGGCGGCATACGCGGCGCGCTGGCCGGGCACAAGATGTGTCACACCCTCACCGACAGCTTCGATAACACCCGCTGCTTCCATCCCCAATGCATGAGGCAAATCCATCGGATAGAGGCCAGTACGCTGATAGACATCGATGAAATTCAAACCACAGGCATGATGCCGGATACGGACCTCTCCGGGTCCCGGATCACCAAGAGCGCGGTCTTCGATCTTCAGTACCTCGGGGCCACCATGTTCGTGAATGACGACTGTACGTGCCGTTTGCTGCATACTCACCTCCTTACACCTGACGACAAGCTAACACGCCTGTGTCACAGGGCAATCGGCACGATGGCATGAGGTTTGCAAAAAACTGTGCTATACTTGACGCCTAAGCGTTGCCGGCTGGTCCGGCCAAGGGCAACTCATGTCGGATCATCTCTGCTGCGCGTGTCTGCAAACGGGAGGGATGACGATGGTCAGGACGATAGGAAATCCGATCAGTTGGGCGGCCCGGAGTATCGGTGCCACCGGAGATCACATAGCAGAAAGCGTGAACCGGATCGGCAGCGCAGAGACGCGTCAGGTACCGGAGCCTCAGACACTAAGACTAAGCGATTTGTGGGCCTGCTTGCGGGCCGGTTCTGATGACTTTCTTGAAACCCGGGCCGACGCGATCTTTGTCGTGCTGATCTACCCGATCGCCGGTCTGTTGATGTTTGGCTTTGGGTTGAACAAGAACATGGTACCGCTTCTGGCCCCTCTGGTGGCGGGCTTTGCCTTTGTGGGGCCCGTGGCGGCTGTTGGCCTGTATGAGATCAGCCGACGTCGCGAACAGGGAACCGAGGCGCATTGGCTGGACGCGTTCGGCGTTTTCCGCTCGCCCTCGTTCGGGGCCATTCTGGCGCTGGGGTTCTATCTGGTCATGCTGTTGCTGATTTGGCTGATGGTGGCCCAAAGCATCTATGAACACACGCTCGGCCCCGATTTACCCACGTCGTTCGGCGCATTCCTAAGCGATGTTTTCACCACTCCGGCAGGCTGGACGATGATCCTGGCAGGCAATGCCATTGGGTTCATGTTCGCGCTGGTCGCCCTGGCAATCAGCGTGGTCAGTTTTCCACTGCTTTTGGACCGCAAGGTTGGCGTGCCTGTGGCCGTTGTGACATCTGTTCGGGTCTTGCGGCGCAACCCCGGTGTCATTCTGACGTGGGGGTTCGTCGTCGTCGTATCGCTGATCCTGGGGGCGGTCCCGATGCTCTTGGGTCTTATTGTCGTCATTCCGGTCCTAGGCCATGCGACCTGGCACCTTTACCGGCGTGCCGTGGCCTGACTCAATTGCCTACGTTCAAAACGATTTTGCCGATATGACCCGAACTTTCCATCCGTGCATGTGCGGCCGCTGCGTCTGCCAATGCGAATTCACTATCCATGACCGGAGCGACCTTGCCTGCGGCAAGTAACGGCCAGACCGCTTCACGCAAGTCCTGTGCGATTTTCGCTTTGGCCAGATCGCTTTGTGGCCGCAACGTACTGCCGGTCAGGGTCAGGCGTTTGACCATCATCATGGCAAAATTCAGCTCGACCTTCGGGCCTTGCAGAAAGGCGATCTGAACCAACCGTCCGTCCTCGGCCAGCGCTTTGACGTTGCGGGGGATATAATCCCCACCCACCATATCAAGGATCAGGTTCGCACCGCCCTCGGCCCGCATAGCGGCCACAAAATCCTCTTCACGATAATTGATGGCTTTTTCAGCGCCCAGGCTGACGCAGGCTGCGCATTTTTCATCCGATCCGGCGGTGGCAAACACGCGCGCGCCAAAGGCATTGGCCAATTGGATGGCCGTCGTGCCAATCCCGCTGGAGCCACCATGTACCAGGAACCTTTCACCCGCTTTAAGGCCGCCGCGTGTGAAAACATTCGACCAGACCGTGAAAAAGGTTTCGGGTAAACAGGCGGCCTCTTTCAAACCCATCCCGGCAGGGACCGGTAAACAATGCGCTGCGGGTGTCGCCACGTATTCAGCGTACCCACCACCCGGCAGCAATGCGCAGACTTGATCGCCAATGGAAAGGCCTTCGACACCGGCACCGACGGCCACAACTTCGCCCGATGCCTCAAGCCCCGGCAAATCGCTCGCCCCGGGGGGCGGGTCATAGGCACCAGCGCGCTGCAACGCATCCGGACGATTGATCCCTGCATAAGCGACCTTGAGAACGACCTGACCCGTAGCGGGTGTGGGCACAGGCCGTTCGGTCAATTGCAGAACATCCGGGCCACCGGGTTTGGTGATTTCAACGGCGCGCATCATCTGGGTCATGGGCAAATCTCCTTTGCGCAATGCCTAGCAGGCAATTCACGGAAGGCCCAGCGACAAGCCAGTTACTTGCGCGGGTTCAGCAATCCCGGCAAATCGGCCCGCATTTTCATCGGAGCTTTGACCTGACCCGCCAACCAGTTTGGAACAGCCAGAAAAGGCTTGAACAGAGGATTGCCATTGACCTGCGACTTGAGCTTTTCGAACTGCATGACGTTGTCGATCCGCCGATCCAGGAATTCCCACGTTTTCTGATGATCCGGCGAATCATCGCCCAGCCAGAACAACAAGGTCGAAGAATAGACACCCGATAAGGTTGCCCGCTTGGTGTACCAATTCACATCATCCGAGGTATCCCCCAGGGTATCCCAGATCAGATCGCAGGTCTGCCAGAGCGCCTTCGCCCCATCGGCTGCATGCATCGGCAGGGCAAACAGCGTCATTCCCCGGCGCACCAGTTCCTTGTCTTCGACGGCTTGCAGACGGAATCGAACGGCTGCGGCAATGCGATCCCGGAACTTCAGATCGGACAAATCTTCGGTTTTCAGGCGTTCTACCATTGCGGCATCGCCCCGTGCGTGGAATGCCAGCGCCATATCTACCGCGCCACGGGGACAAATCGCGCGGGCCAATGTGTCTTCGATCTCGCAATCCGCGACCGCCATACGAAAGCTGGTTTCCGACCAGCCATCAAACGGAACATGGCCCAGCATTGCATCCAGTAGCTGGTCTTTTGCGTCTTCATAAGTGGTGGTCATGGCGGTTCTCCGGTTCTCGGGTCCAGTACTAGACAAGATAGGGGCGCTTTGCTATACGGCCAACTCCTGCAATTTCCTTGCAACTCTATCTAGAAAGGTGGTGACAACCACATGCAGGTTAGTGTTCGCGACAATAACGTCGATCAGGCGCTTCGTGCCCTGAAGAAAAAGCTGCAGCGCGAAGGCGTGTTCCGTGAAATGAAGCTGAAGCAACATTTCGAGAAACCGTCCGAGAAGAAAGCGCGCGAGAAAGCTGAAGCGATCCGCCGTGCCCGTAAACTGGCACGCAAGAAAGCCCAGCGCGAAGGTTTGCTCTAAGCACCTGACGCTCGTCCAGCTTTGGATGACACTATTTGACGACCCCCGAAGCATCGCTCGGGGGTTTGTCGTTTCAGGGGTATCGAAGGATCACTGGGATCAGTAGATTTTAGGCACGTGCAATTCGTCCGGTAGAACACGGCGTTCATATTCCGGGTTGTACTTGCGGTCCGGCAGATTGACCTTTTCCTGCGGCACATCTGTATAGGGGATCTTGGTCAAAAGGTGCTCGATACAATTCAGACGTTCGCGTTTCTTGTCGTTGCCTTCAACAATGTACCACGGCGCTTCGGGGATATTGGTGCGGAACAGCATATCCTCTTTGGCCTTCGTGTAGGACTCCCACCGGATACGCGATTCAAGATCCATTGGTGACAGTTTCCACTGTTTCATCGGGTCGTGAATCCGCATCAGGAAGCGCAGTTGCTGTTCTTCGTCAGAGATCGAGAACCAGTATTTCAACAAAATGATACCCGACCGTACCAGCATGCGTTCGAATTCGGGAACGTCCTGAAAGAACTGTTCAACCTGATCTTCGCTGGCAAAACCCATCACCCGTTCGACGCCCGCGCGATTGTACCATGACCGGTCGAACAAAACGATTTCACCCGCCGCAGGCAGGTGCGGAACATAACGTTGGAAATACCATTGGCTCTGTTCCCGGCGGCTAGGCGCTGGCAGAGCGACCACGCGAGCCACACGAGGATTCAGGCGTTGGGTGATCCGTTTGATTACACCCCCTTTACCCGCACTGTCGCGGCCTTCGAACAGAATGCAAACTTTCGCGCCGGTGTGCTGGACCCAATCCTGAACCTTGATCAGCTCGGCCTGAAGCCGCAGCAGGTTCCGGAAATACACCTTGCGATCCAGCATCTCTGGGTGCTGATCCTTATAGATCTTGCGGATTTCCATCGACAGCATGGGTTCGCTGAACTCGATCTCAAAATCTTCGTCCAGCGTGTCTTCCAACTCGGCTTCCAGCCAGTCTTTGGAGGCGTCGTTATATTCGTCGGCCAAAATCTGCTCCTTATGTGTCAACGGGTTCAGACCGTATCAGGCGCGTGTAAACGCCTGATGTCATCAGAAGAATTGATGAAAGCCCATTTCTAATTATAACAGCTTGCGGCCACAAGATCACTGCGGCGCGAAAACGCAACCAACCCTCTGATCAATCAGTGCAGGCCAGCCTTTGATGGGCTTGCCAGAACCGGGTTTGTCGCGTCATGAAAGCGGATGTCCAAAGCGTGAGAGGACCGTGGCGCATTTTATCTCATTACTTCCTGCAATCTGGCCTTGGTTGATCCTGATCACCGCTCAAATATGCGCTGTTAGTGGTCAAAAACCCATTGGCTTCGCGTTGCTGACATTGTTCGGGATCGTGTCTTTGGCCACGGGCCTCGTGGATCCCGTCGCCGCGGCCATCGTTGTATCAGGTATTATCGGTTCAGCATTTCTATACCGGTTGTCCGGAGTAGCTGCCGCACTTGGCCATGTCGCACTGGTGCTTTGGTGCCTTGCTTTGGGCATCCACGTTTTTCCCGGATTTCATAATCTGTTGGTATTAGACCAAGTTCGGGTCGGGCCAGGCAGCACCACGTTCACGATGTACCTGAACCTGGACAAGCCAATGATCCTGTTTGCAGTGCTCGTCGCGTGGCCCAGCATGATCAAAAACGGTAACGCGTTTCACGCGGCTCCGATGTTGATCGGACTCGCACTTTTGCCCGCGCTGTTTCTGTTGGGATTGACGGTCGGTGCTGTTCACCCGGAATTCGGCATACCACACTGGTGGCTTGTTTTCGCCATGTCCAATCTGTTTTTGACCTGCCTGACAGAGGAAGCTCTCTTTCGCGGCTATCTGCAATCCGCCTTATCCTCGAAGATCGGCACCATCTACGGGATCGCAATTGCCAGCTTACTATTTGGTCTGGCCCATATTGCTGGTGGCCTTCCATTGGTTGCTTTCGCCACGACCCTGGGGGCGGCTTGCGGGCTTGGATACTATGCGACAGGGCGCTTATGGATTCCCGTTCTGATGCATTTCGCCTTTAACGCAGCGCACCTGATTTTGTTTACCTATCCCGGCCCGGCCTGATTACACAGGCAAAGCCGTGGTTTTGAATACGGTCCGCAAGGCAAACGAACTTTGCATTTGGGCCACGCCCGGTAAGCGTGACAGGTATTGGCGATGGATACGGGCAAAATCCTCGGTGTTTTCGGCAACGACCTTGAGGATGTAATCCGCTGTGCCAGCCATCAAATGGCACTCCAATACATCCGGAATACGCGCGACGGCCTTCTCAAAGGCTTCCAAGACTTCTTCGGCCTGTCCCTGCAGCGTGATCTCGACAAATACGGTTGTCGGTACATTCATTTTACGCGCATCCAAAAGTGCTACGTAGTTGCGAATAAACCCATCGGCCTCAAGCCTTTGCACGCGCCGGTGGCAGGCTGAGGGCGACAGATTCACCTGCTCGGACAGCTCTGCATTCGACATCCGGCCATTTCGTTGTAACGCCGCCAGAATCTTTCTATCCGTCGTATCCAGGCTCATTCACGCAAATCCTTTGCAAGTTTAGATCATTTTACCGCAGAATCTTTCAAAGAGAACCGCAGATAGTGAGAGAGTTTCACAGAAATTGCGCCTTAAATATGCCCATTATTTAAGCAGTTTATGAACGGAGAAACCCAATGAAGATCGGTTGCCCCAAAGAAATCAAACCGCAAGAGTTTCGGGTTGGCATGACCCCAAACGCAGCACAAGAAGCAATCGCCCGAGGCCATGAGGTAATTATTGAAACCGGTGCCGGGCAGGGCTCTGGCTTTGACAATGACGCATACTTTGCGGCGGGTGCGCGCATCGTTGACACTGCGGCCGAGGTCTTTGCGACCGCTGACATGATCGTCAAAGTCAAGGAACCGCAGGCCGCAGAACGCAAGATGCTGCGTGAAGGTCAGTTGTTGTTTACTTACCTTCACCTTGCGCCCGACCCAGATCAGACACACGACTTGCTGGCGTCGGGTTGCACAGCCATTGCCTATGAAACCGTAACAGACGCAGGCGGCGGCCTGCCCTTGCTGGCCCCCATGTCCGAGGTTGCCGGTCGTCTGGCCCCACAGGTTGGATCGTGGACACTGCAGAAAGCCAACGGCGGTCGGGGCGTTCTGATGGGCGGCGTACCCGGTGTGGGCCCGGCCAAGGTCGTTGTCATCGGCGGCGGTGTTGTCGGAACGCATGCCGCCAAGATCGCGGCCGGGATGGGTGCCGATGTCACGGTTCTGGATCGCTCGCTGCCCCGCTTGCGGTACCTGGATGATGTGTTCGGAAACCAGTTCAAAAACCAGTATTCAACCGCTGGCGCGACGGCCGAATTGATCCAAACAGCGGATATGGTAATCGGTGCCGTGCTGATCCCGGGTGCAGCCGCGCCGAAACTGGTCACGCGCGCGCAGCTTTCTACCATGAAACCCGGCGCGGTTCTGGTGGACGTGGCGATCGACCAAGGCGGGTGCTTTGAAACGTCCAAAGCAACGACGCATGCCGAACCGATCTATGAGGTCGATGGTATCATGCACTACTGCGTTGCCAATATGCCCGGCGCGGTTGCGCGGACGTCAACGATCGCATTGGGCAACGCGACGATGCCCTTTATGCTGGCGCTGGCTGACAAAGGCTGGAAACAGGCCTGTCAGGACGATCCTCACCTAATGGCTGGCCTCAATGTCCACGCGGGTCAGTTGACCTACTATGCGGTTGGCAAGGCCCTGGGAATAGACGTCGTATCCCCCAGCATTGCAATCAAGTCCTGAAGCCTCCCGCCCCTGAAAGCGCCCTCTTGCGAGGGCGTTTACAGCGTTGGGCGTAGCGCCGCGCTGACGCGCGGCGCCGGCCCCAACCGGAGGCGGGCATGCCAATGCCCAATCGACGGGCGGGAGCACTAGCCTTGTTTCTGAATTTCCACAGAATGTGGGTAGGGGATGGAAACACCCTTGGCGTCAAATGCTTCCTTAACCGCCTTAGTGAGTTCGAACTTTACGTCCCAATAATCTGCAGCGGCACACCAGAGGCGCGCCGTCAAATCGACTGAGCTGTCGCCCAGATTGGTGACACGTACCCAGGGCTCGGGATCGCTATGAATACGCTCATCTGCCTTGGCCACATCCAGAATAATCTTCATCGCCTCATCTGCACTGTCGCCATAGTCGATCCCAAAGACCAAATCGACGCGTCGTGTATCATGCGCGGAATAGTTTGTGATGATCGACCCCCAGGATTGGCCGTTGGGGACAATGATCTGCACATTGTCGGGTGTGACCAGCTCGGTCGTGAACAAATTGAGATCCTTAACGGTTCCAGCCGTGCCGCCGATATCTACATACTGTCCCAATTTATAGGGACGAAACACAACCAGCATGACGCCTGCGGCCAGATCGCTGAGCGTGCCTTGCAGCGCCAGACCAATGGCCAGGGATGCGGCACCCAGAATGGCGACGATACTGGTGGCTTGGATACCGAAAATGCCAAGAACCGCAACCAGCACCATGGCCAGGATCGCCCATTTGACGAGGCTGGCCATAAAATTCCCCAATGTCTGGTCAATATGCGGCGTCGCGTTGATCCTGCGGCGCACCACACCACCAATCGCCCCGGCAACGATCCAACCCAGAATTAGAACAATCAGCGCCTTGACCGCGCTCATGATAAGAGGCGCAAACGCCCCGACCTGTGTTACGACCTCATCCACGCGCTTCTCCTTTGCGAGTCACAACAAACCCGCGGCAAAAGCGCGGGAGTCACAAGATTGTGAGTGATAACTGCGGTTCAGTCTAGGTGTGAGTTTCTACGGTTTTCCCCGCTGTTCCAAAATGCACAATATCTGACCAGAGACGCACACGCCGCATACTGGTAAGACGCAAGTTAAGCACCTACCTGATGGGTACACCGCAACAGGAGCTTTCAATGCTGGACACTGCTTCCCACCCGATTACGGCCCGCTGGCCTGCCCAGTCGCCGGACAAAATCCAACTGTACTCCTACCCCACGCCGAACGGAGTCAAGGCCTCGATCATGCTGGAAGAAACCGGCCTGCCCTATGAGGCACATCTGGTGACCCTTGCGGATTCGGACGTCAAAAGCCCGGAGTTCCTGTCGCTGAATCCAAACAACAAAATCCCTGCGCTGATTGATCCCAACGGTCCGGACGGCAAACCGCTAAGCCTGTTCGAAAGCGGAGCCATTCTTCTGTATCTGGCGGAAAAAAGCGGCAAGTTTCTTGGTGAAACCGCGGGCGACAAACATCGCGTTACACAATGGCTGATGTTCCAGATGGGAGGCCTGGGCCCGATGTTCGGGCAATTGGGGTTTTTCCACAAATTCGCCGGAAAAGAGATCGAAGATCCCCGCCCTCGTGAGCGGTATATCAACGAAGCCAAACGCCTGCTGAATGTCGTGAACACGCAGCTTGATGGTCAGGACTGGATCGCCGGCACTTATTCGATTGCAGATATGGCCATCGTCCCATGGCTGCGCGGGCTGGACTACTACGGTGTGAAAGAGATCCTTGGCTGGGATGACTTCTCGAACCTGCAGCCTTATATGGACCGGTTCCTTGATCGTCCCGCCGTGCAGCGGGGGCTGTCCATTCCGGATGCCAGCTGAAGCAGGGCGAGGCCAGACCTCGCCCGTTTCATCTTAGCCGGGCAATTGCCCGGTCAGAACATATCGGAGCACGTCAACGACCTGTTTGGGGTGCTCTGCTACAGCCAATGCCGCCGCGTCCACCTCTTTCAGCGCGTGCTGGTGGTCAGGTCCGTGCAACACGATCAGTGACTTGCCCAACGCAGCCGCATAGCCTGCGTCAAAGGCGGCGTTCCACTGTTTGTATTTAACGCCAAAACGTACGACGACCACATCGGCGTCCGCGATACCCTTGCGGGTCCGGATTGCGTTAACCATCGCACCCTTGTGGTCATGCCAGTACTTGTCTGGCTCTGCTCCAAGTGTGGCGACACCGCAATCATCGCTGGCGGCATGATCCGTGACCGGGCTGTTGAATGCGATATCCAAACCTTGCGCCCCATCGATGATCTGTTCTCGCCAGTCGGTATGGATTTCTCCGGACAAATACACATTCAGGCCCATGGCATCCTCTCAATTTACTCTATCGCCTACTTAAGGCGCGAAACGCCAAAGCCCAACGAAAAACGCGCCCGAAGGCGCGTTCAACTCATCCTGTTCACACGGGTTTATCCGCGTAGAACGCCACCCGTCGCTTTTGAGACTTTGGCGATAATCTTTTCGGCCACCGCTTCGATGTCCTTTTCCTTCAGCGTCGTGTCCGTAGGTTGCAGACGCACAGTTATGGCTAAAGACTTTTTGCCTTCGCCAAGGCTGCCACCAATGAACTCATCAAAGACGCGGACATCTTCGATCAGCGCCTTATCCGCACCAGCAGCGGCGTTGACCAGCGTCAGAGCCTCGACACCCTCATCAACGACAAAGGCGAAATCACGTTCAACCGCTTGAAGATCGCGCAGCTCAAGCGCGGCGCGGGTTGCCCCGGATTTTCGGGGCAGAGGAACCTCGTCCGGCCAGATCGTGAACGCCATCGCCGGGCCTTTGATATCCATCGCCTGCAAAATGCGCGGGTGAAGTTCACCAAAGACGCCCAGCACCTTCTTGGGTCCAAGACAAATCTTGCCGTGGCGACCTGGATGCCACCAGGCATCCCCATCGCGCAGAATCTGCACTTTGGCAGGCGCACCAATGGCCGCCAGCACCGCCTCGGCATCCGCCTTGGCATCAAACACATCTGCGGAGCGGGACGCACCGTGCACATCCTTGTCACCATCCCGGCCAACCAGCACGCCGGAAATCTGCGTTTTCTGGTCTCCTGGCTCGCCTCCATGGAAAACAGGACCAACTTCGAACAACGCCACATCTGCGTAACCACGCGCCTGATTGCGCGCAGCCGCCTGCAACAGCCCGGGCAACAGGTCGGGTCGCATATGGCTCATTTCGGACGAGATCGGGTTTTCCAGCCGCGTTGCATAATCGCCGCCGCCAAACAACGCAGCCGACGCCTGATCAATGAACGTGTAAGACACGCATTCATTGTAGCCCAGCGCAGCACAGGTGCGACGCGCCATCGATTGCCGTCGCTGTGTCGGCGTCATGACCGGTTTCGGAATGCCATCGACCACGCGCGGTAGCGGTTTACCCTGCAACTTGGTCAACGAGGCGATCCGCGCGACTTCTTCAACCAGATCAGCTTCGCCCATGACGTCAGGACGCCAACTGGGAACATGCGCCATCTCACCTTCCAAGCGGAACCCAAGACGGGTCAGAGTCTGACGCTGATCGGATTCCGGAATATCCATTCCGACCAGCGACTGCACCCGCGCTGCATCCAGCTTATAAGCGCGTGCGTGGTTCGGCGCTTTGCCCGCTTCGACGACCGAAGACACCTCGCCACCGCAGATATCAAGGATCATCTGTGTTGCCTGTTCCAATCCTTCGCGGGTGAAATCCGGATCAACGCCACGCTCGAACCGGTAGCGCGCGTCCGAGTTGATCTTGAGCGCGCGACCCGTCAGGGCGATCTGCACGTGATCCCAAAACGCGCTTTCAAGGAACACATTGACGGTTTCTTCGGTGCAGCCCGTTTCCTCACCGCCCATGATGCCAGCGATCGATTCCGGACCTTTGTCGTCCGAAATCACCATCATGCCGGGCTGCAGGGTGTATTCCTTCTCATCCAGCGCAATCAGCTTCTCACCACCTTTCGCGCGATGAACACGCAGGTTGCCCTGCACCTTGTCCGCGTCGAACACATGCAGCGGGCGGTTCTGATCAAAGGTCATATAGTTGGTGATGTCGACCAAAGCCGAGATCGGGCGCAGCCCAATCGCCTTTAGCTGATCCTGCAGCCATTGCGGGCTGGGGCCGTTCTTGACCCCCCGGATCACGCGGCCGGTGAAATGAGGGGCACCATCCAGCGTATCTTCGTCGATGGTAACCTTAATCGGGCATTCAAAATCACCGGGCACCGGGGCATAGACGTGCTGTTTCAGCGCCCCGACGCCGCGCGCGGCCAGATCACGCGCAATACCCGCAACGCCCAGTGCATCGGGGCGGTTCGGTGTAATCGCGATCTCGATCATCGGATCGACCTTCGAGGGGTCATTCTCGGCCAGCCAGTCGACAAACCGGTCACCAACCTCGCCCGAGGGCAGCTCGATAATGCCGTCATGTTCGTCCGACAGCTCCAGCTCACGCTCGGATGCCATCATGCCAAAGCTTTCGACGCCGCGGATTTTGCCGACGTTGATCGTGATATCCAAACCGGGAATGTACATGCCCGGCTTACACACGACGACGGTAATCCCCTCGCGTGCGTTGGGTGCGCCACAGATGATCTGCAGATCGCCCTCGTCAGTCGCCACCGTACAGACCCGCAGCTTGTCGGCATCGGGGTGTTTTTCGGCGTGCTTAACGTGGCCCAGCGTAAAACCCGCAAGCCGATCCGCCGGGTTGACGATCTCTTCGACCTCAAGCCCAAGGTCGGTCAGCGCCTCGGCGATTTCATCAACCGAAGCGTCGGTGTCGAGGTGGTCTTTCAGCCAGGAAAGAGTGAATTTCATCGGTCGTCATCCGCCAGTCATCTTGGGTCAGACCGCATGTAGCGGATATTGCACACAGGGGAAAGAGGCCGTTCGCCTTAGTCTGCGGCTACCGTGTTCGAAACGCTGTCAGACCCGGCAAACACCGCCAGAATGCGCGCGATCCCCTCGCCTGTATTCACACCCGAATGGGTCGAGCGGAATGCCTCGACAAACGCGTCCCCGGTTTTGTAAACCCGCTGCCCCGCAGCGCCGTAATCCACGGTGATCTCACCCTCAAGCACATAGGCTGCCAACGGTGCATCATGCCGGTGGCTGCCTGTATCCTGACCCGGCTGCATTGTGACAATCGCCATCGTGATCTCGGCTTGCCCTCCGGGGTATTCCAGTGGCTCACCAATCACGGATTTGTCCGTCTGCACCAGCAGCTCGACCGGCGGATACGTGTCTTTGGCAAAGGCGGGGACAGCAACAAGCAATGCGCCAAGCAGCAGGGGTTTCACGGATAGGCTCCTGTTTTGTGATCAATCAAACAGGAGAGCCAACAACCGGATATGTCAACGCCTAGGGATAGGTCGGAGTGCGCCCCAGCAACTCATCCAATTGCCTTCCAATCCAGCCATGCGGGATAAAATGCCCACCAGGATGCGTGTCCAAAGTGACATGCCCCCGCGCGCAATCGGTCCATTCCACACGGCTGAGGGTCAGGATCGGCACAACGTTCCAATCCCCGCGCGGCGTGGCGTCATGGCAGTCATAGACCCCGCGCCACAGCGCCACCGGATAGGTCGTGTCGCCGTTGGCACCGTAAGGGAAATCCATCACCGTATCGCTGAGCCCATGCACATGACGCGCCTCACGCGGGGCTTCGGGGCAATCCTCGGTCTGGCGGATGCTGCCGGCAACGGCCAAAAGGGCGGCGATGTCATTGCCGGACTGGCACACATAGCGCCACGCCATCGCACCACCAAAGGAATAGCCGGAGACGTAGATGCGTTCAGGATCAACCGGATAGCGCTTGGCCACGTCCTCCAGAACGGCATCCGCAAAGGGCACATCCCGTGTGTTCGCACGCCAGAAATCCCAGCTTTTACCCAAACCGTTCGGGGCCACCAGCAACACCCCCCGCAGCTTGGTCGCCCCGGCGATGCGCTGATGGTTGACCACCACAGTGCCTTGCCGCGCCCAGCCGTGAAAATGCAAAAGCACTGGCAAAGCCGTTTCCCCGTCCCATCCCTCAGGTTCGAGCACATGGTATGAGCGGTCCCCGACCTCGCATGCTGTATCGCCATGACAGTCGGATTTCCACGGTCCCATAGCGAATGCCGGGGTTGCGGTCAGCAAGAGAAAAAGCAGTCGATAAATCATAGGCCGGAGCCTAGCCACCTGACGCCGACTGTCACGTCACAACCCTGTGCGAAACTGTAATATAGCGCCGTAAAGCGAGCTGAGGCCCTCCCTACATCCGTTCAAAACGCAAGCCGCGCTATCGCCAGACCGCGGGGTGGCGATCCAAGTTTTGTGTTGGGCACTTTATGCCAGCCAAATCCGCGCACTGTTCGAGCGTTGCGCTGGCGGAGATAAATCGCCAGCCCGTCCGGGCGGTGTCGTCCATTGGGTTTGAACCAATGGCGCCTCAATGAACGACCTATAGCGTGGCTGCCTATCGGCCTTTGCTAACCGCTCACTATTTTAGGAAGCCTTTCAATAGCTTTCTTGTTTTCTGGAGCTGCTCATAATCGTTTTGACGGCGGGTTGCTTCCTCCGACCAAACGTCACCTGCAATCTGTAAAAAGAAAAGTAACGGAAGAACAACCACTGCCGCGAACAAATAGCCGACCACTTCCCCACCGAACGCGAAAGCTAAGAACATTGCTACGATGGAAAGCGTGAACAGCCCGAATATTTGCCACAGCCGGATGCCTTTGGCGCGCCTTCTGCACCAATCGACGTATCGAGCCATATATACGCCCAGCGGGTACACCTACCTACTCAAACCACCATGCAGGTTCGGCATATCCAGCGCCGCGAACCCGTAGTGGCGCAGCCAGCGTAGGTCAGAATCAAAGAACGCCCGCAGATCAGGAATGCCGTATTTCAGCATCGCCAGACGGTCGATGCCGATCCCGAACGCAAAGCCCTGATAGACCTCGGGGTCGATCCCTCCGGCGGCGATGACCTTGGGGTGGACCATGCCGGAGCCCAGAATCTCCATCCAGTCGTCGCCCTCGCCTATCTTCAGCTGACCGTTATCCCAGGAACAGCGGATATCGACCTCGGCCGAGGGCTCGGTGAAGGGGAAGTGCGAGGCGCGGAAGCGTAGCTCGACATCGTCGACCTCAAAGAACGCCTTCACGAACTCTTCCAGAACCCATTTCAGGTTCGCCATCGAGATGTCTTTGTCGATCGCCAGCCCCTCGACCTGATGGAACATCGGCGTGTGGGTCTGGTCATAGTCGGCGCGATACACGCCGCCCGGACAGATGACGCGGATCGGCGCGCCCTGTTTCTCCATCGAGCGGATCTGCACCGGCGACGTATGCGTCCGAAGCACATGCGGCGGGCGGTCGTCGCCCTCGGCGCGGTGCATGTAGAACGTGTCCATCTCGGCCCGCGCGGGGTGGTGGCCGGGGATGTTCAGGGCGTCAAAGTTATACCAGTCGTCCTCGATCCGAGGACCTTCAGCCACCGAAAAGCCCAGCTCGGCAAAGATCGCGGTCAGTTCCTCGGTCGCCTGGCTGATCGGGTGGATCGAACCCTGACGGCGCGGACGGGTCGGCAGGGTGACGTCCAGCCATTCGGTGCGCAGACGCTCATCCAGTGCGGCATCAGCCAACGCGGCCTTTTTCGCGGCCAGCGCCGAGTTGATCTCATCCTTCAGGGCGTTCAGTGCAGGGCCTGCAACCTGGCGTTCCTCGGGGGTCATCTTGCCCAGCTCGCGCATCTTCAACGCGACCTCGCCTTTTTTGCCCACAGCGGCGACGCGGATCGCTTCAAGCGTGTTTTCGTCGCCCGCTTCGGCGATTTGACCCAGATATTTTGCCTTAAGATCGTCCATGACGCTTTCCGAAACTGACCCTTGAGTGGTGTTCACGACCTGCTATCACAGCCGCCCGCGAAAGCAAGAGGGCGCTGCGTGCAATCAATCCACGTGAAGCACTGATGCGTCGCTGACGCTTTGGACGGGCCGCGCCGTCGTACCATAGCCCTTCGGCGATTTGCGCAGTTCAGGAAAAAGCGCAAACAGTTCCTCGGCCGCGGCGGTGTCGATTCCGTCAACCCCCTCCTGCCCGGGAAAAAAGCTTTCCGAAATCAAACCGGACGTCGAGACAAGCTGATGCTGGTCAAAAAACAGATGAACATACCGCACGCGGGCCCTCGGAGCCGATAGGATAGTGGATCCGTTAATCAGGCTTTTGGCGGCGACTAACACTTCGTCTTCGCCAAACAAAAGCTGCGCCTGCCATCCTGAAATCAGCACGCGATGCTGCGGCGAGACGCAGATATCTGTCTTGGCCCCCAACACCCCGGACCGGATCAGAACAGGGGCAAAACGCCCGACACCCCGAACGGTGCGCCCGCCGACCCAGCAAACGGGGCGGGCACCGTGATCAACGGTGTCCACCAGATCGCCCGGCTTGATCCGCTCGACCGGGCGGGGGCCGTCTGGCGTGTCGACCAATGTGCCTGCAACAAAGCAAGGCGCGCCGCTGTCGCCCGGAGACAGATCACCATTCACCAGAACGTCTGGATTGGGCTGGTTGAACTGGATCGATGTTCTGGTCTGGCCCGGATTGGTCAGAACAGGCAGGTTTTCCGAAGTTGCCCCGGCTGCGGCACCATCCAGCGCCAGAATGTTCTGAGTGCCGCCACCGATGTCATAGAAATCAATCACCTCGTTGGTCGAGGTGTTGGTCAGCGCAAAGGCTTCAAAGTTGGTTGGCCCACCGCCATCAGGATCTGTCAGCTGAATCGGGAAGTCATCCGCCGAGATGACAAAGACCTGTTCATTGTTGTCCGGGTCCGTGAAAACCTGAATTGCGGGATCGTCCAGCGAAACCTCGAACCCGACCGTTCCGTCAGCCTGATAAAAGGACACGGTAAAATCTGACGGGTCCTCGGACGCGCTGAGAGCGACTTCGAGAAACTCGGATACGCCCGATTGAGCGGCAAACGCATTCGAGTAGTGGAGTTCGCTTATTCGAGCCACAAGATCACCGCTGTTTACGAGTTACCATCAAAGTATCGGCCATATATCTGGCCTTTCAAGCACAGGCTTGAAAGGCAAAATAACGGTTACATTACTGCAACGGGTAAACAGTAAGCGATCAGTAGCTGAATTCAGGGTAAATGCGGGTCAGGTCACCCTGCCAATCGCCGTTGTAATGATCCAAAAGCTCATCTGCAGGGACCTTACCGGTTTCAAGGCTTTCCTTCAGTGCGTTCAGGAAATGCGTCTCGTCCGGCACCATTCCACCTGCACCGGGATAGGCGCGGGCCTTTAAACCCGCCTCGGCAATCGACACAACTTCGCGGGACAGGTCATGCATGTTTATGTTGCCAACTTGAGCCTGCAATCCGTCCTTTGCGGCCTCAACCCGCAGCGCTTCGCGCGTTTCCGCGTCCCACCCCTTGACCAGATCCCAAGCCGCATCCAGCGCACCCTGATCATAGGTCAGGCCGACCCAGAAGGCAGGCAGCGCACATAGGCGTCGCCAAGGGCCGCCATCTGCGCCGCGCATCTCCATGAATTTCTTGATCCGCGCTTCGGGGAAGGCCGTGGTCAGGTGATCAGCCCAATCGGACAAGGTTGGCGTTTCGCCCGGCAAGGCAGGCAATTCGCCCTTGAGGAAGTCACGGAAAGACATACCCAGCGCGTTGATATACTCGCCATTGCGATAGACGAAGTACATCGGCACATCGAGCGCGTATTGCGCGTAGCGTTCGAACCCAAAGCCCTCTTCGAATACGAAAGGCAGCATGCCCGTGCGCGCATCGTCGAGATGCCGCCAGATATGGCTGCGCCAGCTTTTCTGGCCGTTCGGTTTGCCCTCAAAGAACGGAGAGTTCGCAAACAGCGCCGTCGCCACCGGCTGCAAGGCCAGCGCCACGCGCAGTTTCTGGACCATGTCCGCCTCGGACCCAAAGTCGATATTCACCTGGACCGTGCAGGTGCGCCGCATCATGGCGCGGCCCATGGTGCCGACCTTTTCCATATAGTCGTTCATCAACCGGTAACGGCCTTTGGGCATCAACGGCATCTCATCATGGGTCCAGATTGGAGCCGCACCCAGACCGATGAAGCCCACGCCAATCTCATCGGCGATATCCTTGACTTCACGAAGGTGTGTGTTCACCTCATCACAGGTCTCATGGATGGTTTCCAGCGGCGCACCTGACAATTCCAGCGCGCCACCTGGTTCAAGGCTGACATTCGCGCCATCTTTCTCAAGACCGATCAGCTTGCCGCCCTCACGCAACTCGGCCCAGCCGTGGCGGTCGCGCAAACCTTCCAGCACCGAAACGATGGACCGCTTACCTTCAAACGGCAGCGGCTTCAGGGTGTCCTTGCAATAGCCGAACTTCTCATGCTCGGTCCCGATGCGCCAATCGGACTTGGGCTTGCAGCCCGATTCCAGATATTCGGCCAGTTGTTCGTGGCGTTCGATCGGCCCGCCGCCGGACTGGGGAATGGACATGAACCGTGCTCCGATCCTGATGTGTCTGTATTGGGGTCAGTCGTGGGCGCAAACGCCGCCAGTGTCAATGCAGGCGAAGATGCGAAGGGCGCATTGGATGCCGTTCCCAGATCACCACCGGATGCGCAGCGCGACCGTTCAGTTCGGCCAGCATTTGTTCGGTTTTCAGCCCCGGCAACGTCGAGAACACATCAAACAGCGCCTCTGCGCCTTCTGCATTCACAGGAATGTGAAGCATGGGCTGCCCCGGTTGTTCCAAAACCCAATGCGCCGGTTCCGAGGTTGGATCCAGTGCCAACCGCTCGATTTCGCGCGTGGCGACGATCCCGCCGTCCAGCGGGCCAAGATAAGTGATCTGACCTTCGTCGATGGTGACAACACCCACGCCGCCAGCACCTGTACGGAACCGAGCGCGCTGTACCCCGATCACCGCCAGGGCGATGGCAGCGAGGATAAGAACCCAACCGATCCATCCCAAAAGTCCGCCCGGCCCCGTGATCCAGCTTAGACCGACCAGCAACACGGCTGCGGCGATCAACACCTCGCGCCAGCGCCACAAGGCGAGTTTGGCTTCGGGTCGGATGAAACTCATGCCGGGTCCTTTGGGTTTTTGAACAGGATCAGCGAAAACTGTCCTGCGAGTTTGAATCCGATTGATATATAGGCGCGTGCCGCAGAATCGGAAGCCGCGAACAGCACTGCGCGGGAAACGCCAAGGCTGCGCGCCTCACTCAGATGCAGAGCAACGGCAAGCCGGGCATAGCCACGATCACGCAAGTCGGGCGGAGTGTAGACACCACCAACCTGCACGATCTCAGGCAATCGCGCATTAAATCCCGTCATCGCAACAGGCTGATCATCCAGCAATAAAACGCGATGAGAATCCCGGGCTATATAAGCCTCACGGTCTTTTGCGGCTTGAACACAAGCCCGCTTGCGGTCGAAATCCATCGCCTCAACCAGGTAATCCGCACACCATCGTTCGATAACGTCTGGGGGCACGCACCCTAAGGGTTCAAGCCGTGCCCCTTTGATATCCGGGACAATCATTTGTCGCAGATCCAGGGTAAATCCCGGCTCATCACTGTTGAGCGTTGCGGGCCGGTCCTCCCATTCTGCCAGTTGCATAATTCTGCGCGCTTGTGTCGCTTCGGCCGCTACTCCAAACAAGGCGCGCCCTCGGATCAGGTCGATCGCGGCGGAAAGCTCCTCATCGGTGCAATCGGGGCACTGCGGCAACAACATCCCCTCGTTGGTGATGGACCATGTGGCGCGAGGTGCCTGACCTAACATCCAAACGTCGACGGCACGCGGATCTGATCCCCGCAAGCCATGATCGCGCAGATTCGCCAATGGGAACATCGACGTCTGAATATATTGAAGCAAGAAACGTTCGATCTTTGGCACATCGGCGTCACCCGCCTGTTGCCACATCACGCCCAGTCTCCCAGCGCTTGCTGCCACATGGTCAGGGCTGCCACCGCCGCAGTATCTGCCCTAAGAATGCGGGGCCCGAGGCTTACCACATGCGCATAGGGCAAGCTGGTCAGTCGCGCGCGCTCGCGGTCTGAAAACCCGCCTTCGGGGCCGATCAGTATTGCCCAAGGCTGTCCTTTTTCCTGCGCTGCCAGACGCAGGGCCGAGCCAACCTCGGCCTCGTCACAGAACATAAGCTGACGATCCGATGGCCATGCCTCCAACACACGGTCGAGCCGCTGCAGATCAGCGACATCCGGCACGTATGTTCCGCCGCATTGTTCGGCCGCTTCGACCGCATGAGCTTGCAGCCTGTCCTGACGGATACGCTCTGAGTTGGTGAATTCGGTCTGCACCGGCATGATCCGGGCAGCGCCCATTTCAGCCGCCTTTTCAACAATGAAATCGGTGCGCGCTTTTTTGATCGGCGCAAACAGAAGCCACAGATCAGGCGGCAGCAGCAACGGCTTGCTCTGGGCGACGCAGCGCAGCAAGCCCGCGCGTTTGCCCGCCTCGACCACCTCGGTCTGCCACTCTCCGTCTTTGCCGTTAAACAGGGCGACATGCCCACCGACAGCCAGCCGCATGACGCCGAACAGGTAATGCGCCTGATCACGCGTCAAAGGAACCGATTGCCCCGGACCCAAAGGGTGCTCTACATACAGTCTGATCTTTGCACTCATGAGACCTTACATATGCAAGGCAATGCTCCAACACCAGACGGTCAAGTCGCCGACGCCGTCAGCGGCAACTGGGTCGATACCTACGCGCCCGCCTTTACCCGACCCTATCTGCGCCTGAGCCGTGCAGACCGGCCGATCGGCACATGGCTGTTGCTGATCCCGTGCTGGTGGGGTTTGACACTGGCGATCCTGAGTGACGGCACACCCCGCTGGGAGGATCTGTGGATTGCAGTTGGATGTGCCATCGGTGCCTTTCTGATGCGCGGCGCGGGCTGCACATGGAATGATATCAGTGATCGCGAATTCGATGCGCAGGTCGAACGCACCCGATCGCGCCCTATCCCGTCAGGTCAGGTCAACGTGCGGCAAGCTGCTGTTTGGATGGTGCTGCAATGCCTGCTGGCATTGATGATTCTGCTGACATTCAATCAGGCCGCCATTGCCATGGGTGTTTTGTCATTGCTGCCGGTGGCCATCTACCCCTATGCCAAACGTTTCACATGGTGGCCGCAAGTCTTTCTGGGGCTGGCGTTCAACTGGGGCATTCTGCTGACATGGGCGGCCCATACCGGAACCATAGGCGTTCCAGCGATCACCCTGTATCTGGCAGGTATCGCATGGACATTGTTCTACGACACCATCTACGCCCATCAGGACGCAGAAGACGACGAATTGATCGGCGTAAAATCCACGGCGCGCCTGTTTGGGGAAGACACCGCCAAGTGGCTGAAATATTTCCTTGTGGCAACCGTCTCGCTGATGGGGCTGGCGATCATCGACGCCATGACGACGCAGACATCGATCATGGCCTTGTTCGTCGCGCTCGCGGGCCCTTGGGCCATGGGCTGGCACATGGCCTGGCAATTGCGCGGACTGGACACCGAGGACAACGCAAAACTGCTGCAATTGTTTCGCGCAAACCGGGACACCGGCCTTATTCCGCTGATCTTCCTTTGCGTCGCACTGCTGGTCTGATTGCACCCCGGCGCAGGCCTCTGTAAGAGTCCTGCTCAATCACTTCAGGAGTCGACTGCCCGCACATGCGCCTGCCCTATTTTCTAGCCGTTGCCCTGATCTTTCTGGTGTCTGCCGGGCTGTCGCTGCTGGCGGCAAGCTATGCGGTCACCAAGGTCGAGGATGCTTCGGAATTTGCAGTGCGTCGCGCGCTGGATCTCAAAGGTCATGATTGGGCCGAAGTCGAATCGGATGGGTTGCGCGTGATCCTGACGGGTATTGCCGCGGATGAGGCTGCGCGGTTCAACGCGCTGACCGCTGCCGGCACCGAGGTCGACACGTCCCGCGTGATCGACCAGATGCAGGTGGCTCCGACCACGCAATTGGCTCCTCCAAGGTTTTCGGCGGAAATTCTGCGCAACGACAGCGGTATCTCGGTGATCGGACTGATCCCCGCAAGCCAAGACCGAGACGATCTTGTACAGCGTTTGCAACGTCTGGGCGGCGGGTCGGTGTCCGATCTGATGGAAACCGCCGACTACCCCAAACCTGAAGGCTGGCAAGACGCGCTGGATTACGCAATCGAGGCACTGACCAGACTGCCGCGCGCCAAGATATCTGCCAGCCCCGGCCTGGTTCGGATCACGGCAATCGCCGACAGTCAGCAGGAAAAAGAACGGCTGGAACAGGACCTGACGCGTGCTGCGCCACCCAGCCTGCGCATCGGCCTGGCAATTACGGCCCCACGCCCGGTCATCACACCCTTTACGCTGCGCTTTCTGATCGACGCCGATGGGGGGCAGTTCGATGCCTGTTCCGCACAGGATGAGAAAGGGCGCGCCGCGATTGTCGACGCCGCCCAGCAAGCCGGCATGACGGGACCCTATAGCTGTACCATCGGGCTGGGCGTGCCATCCCCACGCTGGTCTGACGCCGCGATCCTTAGCATCGGCGCTTTGGCGGAAATCGGTCAGGGCTCTGTCACCCTGTCTGATGCAGATATCACGCTGGTTGCAGCCCAAGGAACGGATGCCACAGTTTTTGATCGGGTGATTGGGGAGCTGGAAAACGCCCTGCCCGATGTGTTTGCCCTGCATGCCGTTTTGCCTGAACCTGAAGTGGACGCACCTGCTGGCCCCATCGAATTCTCGGCCACCCGCAGCCCCGAAGGTCTGGTGCAAATGAGGGGTCGGCTGGGGGATGAGACCCTGCGCGATATGGTCGACAGTTTCGCCCGCGCCTCTTTCGGGTCCGAACAGGTTTACACTGCAACACGGATTGCGCCTGACCTGCCTGCGGATTGGCCGGTTCGCGTGCTGGCGGGTTTGGACGCCCTGTCGCAGCTGCACAATGGTGCGTTGACCGTAACACCCGACAATGTCGCGCTGAGCGGCGTAAGTCATGACGCCGAGGCGAAAGCACGGATTGCCGGACAACTCTCAGACAAGTTGGGTGAGGCCCAGGAGTTCACGCTGTCGATCACCTATCAGCCACCCCCGGAACCCGAGGACAAACTGCCCGACCCAGAGCTGTGCGAGGCACAGATTGCCGAAGTGCAAGCCAGCAGCAAAATTGCGTTTGAGCCGGGTTCGGCCACGGTTGCAGCCGATTCACGCGACACCGTAAACCAGATCGCAGATATTTTGCGGGAATGCGGACCGATCCGGCTTGAGATTCAGGGACACACGGACAGTCAGGGCCGTGAAGAGATGAACCAGCAACTCAGCCAGGCGCGTGCCCAGTCGATCCTGAATGAGCTGCGTGGCCGCCGAATCCCGACGGCCAGCTATTCCGCGGTGGGTTATGGCGAGACACAGCCGATTGCCGACAACGACACCGAAGAAGGCCGTGAAGAAAACCGCCGTATCGAATTCCGCCTGATCCGGCCCGAGCCTGTTGCGAATTCGGAAACCGGGCTCGAAGCGCTTGAGGCGGACACGCAAACATCACAAGACGCGCAGCCAGACGCCGAGGAAACCGGCGCAGGGGACCAGTAAGTTGAACAGAATCGAATTCATCATCGCCACGGCCATTATCCTGTTCGGAGCCTTCTGCGTGGGCTGGTTCGCCAATTGGCTGGCCCATCGTCTGTCGCGTGTGCGCCAAAGCGACGTGGCCGATCTGGATCGCATGAGCCAGGAATTGCACGAAGCCGAAGAAACCCGGGATCAGGCCATCACCTACCTGCAACAGCGCGAAGCTGAACTGACCAATCAACTGACCCAGGCCGAGGCGGAACTGTCTGCTGCGATGGACGGTTTGCGCGCAGCCCGCCAAGAGGCCGAAGAACTGCGCGGACGCATCAACAACGCCGACTGAACTACCAACGTGTCAGGGCGTCTTCATCTTCGTCCTTGGCAGCAACCCATTCTGCACCAGAATTGGTGATTTCCTTCTTCCAGAAGGGCGCGCGGGATTTCAGGTAATCCATCAGATACTCGGCCGCCTCAAACGCATCCTTGCGATGAGGAGCGGCCGTGGCCACCATCATAATTCGATCCCCGGGCGCCAACCGCCCATGCCGGTGGATCACCAATACATCGCCCAAAGACCAGCGCGCCTGCGCCTCTTGCGCGATCTTTGCCAGCGCGCGTTCGGTCATTCCGGGGTAATGCTCGATTTCCATGACATCAAGATCGCCGCTGGCCAGATCGCGTACGACGCCGGTAAACGTTACAATCGCACCGTTCGCTGCGTCATCCCCCGCAGCAAAGGCGTTTGCCTCAGCCCCTAAATCAAAGGCGTCTTCCTGAACAACGATCCGCAAGTCAGCCACCGGTCATGGGTGGAAAGAACGCGACCTCACGCACGCCAGCAAGCGAGGCGTCGAAATCCGAAAGCTCTTGATCCAACGCCACTCGCAACGCGGAAAGATCGGCAAAAGCCGCAGCATAGCGGTCTTCGCGCGCGCTGAGCTCGGCAACAAGATCCGACACCGTGGCCGCCTGCGTTTCGACCTTTTCTTTCGGCAGACCGATGCGCTCACGCACCCAGGCGAAATACAGCACGTCCATGGCTTAGCTCTCCTTCAGATGGGGCATGGCTTTACGTAGGTAGTCGAAGCCCGTGATCAATGTCAGCGTCGCGGCAATCCACAAAAGCCACAACCCAATGCGACCCGACCAGAACATGCCCTCAAGATGCCAACGCAGGTGGTTCAGATCTTCGACCTGACCGCTCAGAACCTGATCAACGGTTGCAGGGTCCATCCCGAACGTCCCCATAACAAAGTAATGTTCGAATATACCTTGCGAGAACAGGATAGCGATTGCCACCATTTGCGCCGTGGTTTTCCACTTTGCCAGTTTGGTCACCTTGAGCGTTCCGGCCGTGTCGCCAAGATACTCGCGCAGCCCCGAGACGAAGACCTCGCGAAACAAGATCACCGTTGCGGGTAGTACCAGCCAAGGCGTCCAGCTTTCGGTCGAATACCCCACAAGGATCATCAGCGCGATAACGACCATCGCCTTATCGGCAATTGGGTCCAGCATGGCGCCGATCTTGGTTTCCTGCTTCCAGGCACGCGCCAGATATCCATCGAACCAATCCGTAATCGCCGCGGACAGGAACAGGACCAGTGCGAACCAGTCTGCGTACGGTCGCGTGAAATACAAAAACATGACTGCCAAACCGGGAGCCGCCAAAAGGCGTAATACGGTCAGGATATTCGGCAAATTCCACTTCATAACCGAAACTCTACATCGCCGGTTCCAGACATAAAAGACGAGCCTGCGAAAAACTGACCCATTCACAGGCAGTTGCAGCACTTGGTGTCAAAGGGTCGCAATCCCCCGCAACGGGCCAGATACGGCTTGGCCCGGGACGGCTTTGCGGTCAGATTGGCGGTTCCCGGACTACAGATCGCACCCCATGACCACGCATATTCAAACAGATCCACGGTCAAACCTAGTCGGCAGCCTTTGGATGATCGCTGCAATGGCTTTGTTTGCGCTAGAAGACGCGCTGATCAAAAGTGCCTCGGCTTCGATTCCGATTTGGCAGGTGCTGGTCTTGTTTGGCGCAGGCGGCTCTGTGATCTACGCGGCCGTTGCTGTGGTGCGTGGAACGCGCCTGTTTCAACCCGATGTGCTGTCGCGCCCGATGAAGGTGCGCGTGGTTTTCGAAATTCTGGGACGGTTGTTTTATGTGTTGGCCATCGCGCTGACGCCCTTGTCTTCGGCCACGGTGATTTTGCAGGCAACGCCGCTTGTGGTGGTCGCCGGAGCGGCACTGGTGTTTGGCGAAACCGTCGGCTGGCGAAGGTGGAGCGCCATTCTGATTGGCTTGCTCGGCGTCGTGATTATCATCCAACCGACCGGAGACAGTTTTACGGCGCTGTCGATCCTTGCCGTGCTGGGCATGCTGGGCTTTGCCGGACGGGATCTCGCCAGCCGCGCCGCGCCCGCGTCACTTGGGACCGAGGTGCTGGGTTTTTATGGCTTCTTGTGCATCATCGCCGCCGGGCTGGCCTACCGTTTCTGGGAAGGCACGCCGTTGCAACCGCTGACACCGCACGTAAGCCTCCACCTGAGTGGGGCAATTCTGATGGGGGTCATGGCCTATGCCTCGCTTATGAAAGCAATGCGCACGGGCGAGGTATCTGCGGTCACACCGTTTCGCTACTCACGCCTGCTGTTCGGAATTGGACTGGGCGTGGTGATGTTTGGCGAGCGTCTTGACCAGACCATGTGGATCGGGTCGGCGCTGATCGTTGCCTCGGGCCTCTATATCCTGTGGCGCGGTCGACGCGCCTAACCTTTGTCGTGGAAAAAATCGTAAACCTTCTGGGCCAACCCGGCTGAGATCCCCTCGACCGCCTTCAGGTCCGCCAGGTTCGCACGGCTTACGGCTTTGGCGCTGCCGAAATGGGTCAGCAAGGCCCGCTTGCGCGCGGCCCCGACACCGGGGATTTCATCCAACGGAGTCGCCCCCACAGCCTTGGCACGCTTCGCGCGATGGGTGCCAATCGCGAACCGGTGCGCCTCGTCCCGAAGGCGCTGGATGAAATAGAGCACAGGGTCGTTGCGTTTCAGAGCAAAAGCGCGTTGACCCATTCGGTGAAATTCTTCTTTGCCGTGATCGCGGTCCACCCCTTTGGCGACCCCAACCATCGGGATGTCTTCAACCCCGTGCTTGACCATGATCTCATGCACCGCACTCACCTGCCCGGCACCGCCGTCGATCAGCAAAAGGTCGGGCCACATGCCTTTTTCGCGGTCTGGGTCTTCTTTTTGCAGGCGGGTAAAGCGGCGGGTCAGAACCTCTTTCATCATGCCGAAATCATCGCCGGGGGTCAGGTCATCACCGCGAATGTTGAACTTGCGATAGGCGTTTTTCATGAACCCCTCGGGGCCGGCCACAATCATCCCGCCCACCGCGTTGGTGCCTTGGATATGAGAGTTATCGTAGACCTCGATCCGTTCAGGCGGTGTATCCAGATCAAATGCTTCGGCCACACCACGTAGCAGCTTGGCCTGTGTCGCACTTTCCGACATACGCCGCGCCAGCGACTCGCGCGCGTTACGCAAGGCCCCCGCGACCAGTTCCTGTTTCTCGCCCCGTTGCGGGACAAGGATTTCCACCTTGCGCCCGGCTTTCTCGGACAGGGCTTCCTGCATCAGATCGGCGTTCTCGATACCGTCTGACAGGATCAGTTGGCGAGGTGGTTCCTTATTGTCGTAGAACTGACCCAGGAAGGCCTCCATCACCTCAGCCGGAGATACATCGGACCCGACCCGAGGGTAGAAATCCTTGTTCCCCCAATTCTGATTGGCGCGGATAAAGAACACCTGCACACAGGCCTGTCCGCTGTCCATATACAGCCCGATCACATCCGCCTCGGCCACGCCACGCGGATTGATACCCTGAGAGGTCTGCACCTGCGTCAGCGCCCGGATACGGTCGCGCAGGCTGGCGGCGCGTTCGAACTCCATGGCCTCGGACGCTGCCATCATCTGTTCGGCCAGCTCTTCCTGCACCTTGGTCGAGCGCCCCGACAAGAAGCGTTCGGCATCCTTGACGCTTTCGCGGTAGTCATCCTCGGAGATCAACCCGACGCACGGCCCAGAGCACCGCTTGATTTGATACAGCAGACAGGGCCGCGTGCGGCTGTCGAACATCGAGTCCGAACAATTGCGCAACAGGAACGCCTTTTGCAGCTGGTTCAGCGTTCGGTTCACCGCCCCCGCGCTGGCGAAAGGGCCGAAATAGGCACCCTTTTCCTTTTTGGCTCCGCGATGTTTCTTGATCTGTGGAAAGCCGTGATCCTTGGCGACCAGAATATTCGGAAAGCTTTTGTCGTCGCGCAGCAGCACGTTGTATTTCGGCTTGAGCTGCTTGATCAGGTTCTGTTCCAGCAGCAGCGCCTCGGTCTCGGTCCGAGTGGTCAGAAACATCATCGACGCGGTCGATGCGATCATCTTCTCGATCCGGCCCGAATGGCCGGGGCGCGTATAATTCGACACCCGCGCCTTGAGATTACGCGCCTTCCCAACGTACAGAACACGACTGTCCGCATCCAGCATTCGGTACACGCCCGGAGAGCTGTCCAGCGTTTTTACATAAGCCTGAATGCAGGCATACCCGGTCGGATGTGTTTCAGTATGTGATTCTGTTGGGGTCGTCATGGGCCTGAGATATGATTCCCTGTCCATGGCTGCAATCTTGAGCGCCCCAGATCAAGAGAAAACAAATCCACGGTTTCTGTGGATAAGTATGAAGATAAGTTTCCGGGTATCCCGATTTTCCCTTAATTCCTTGTACATTCGTTGATTTGCACAAAAAATAGGCGGCATATTAAGCTATTGTTTTTAATCATTATTTTTTATTACACATGGCAAGTGCATGAAAAAAAAGACATTTTTGTAACGCGCAGGTAACGGAAATGAGAGCGGTGCAAAACTTGTAGCTGAATTACTTATTCAACACCAAGAATGTCTGGTGTTTTCCAAGCCAAATGCTGTCCGCCGTCGACACATAAAAGCTGTCCCGTCACAGCCTGAGCGTCCAGAAAATAGCCCAGCGCGGCCGTGATATCCGAAGGGTTCGCCCCACGCTCCAACACGGTGTTCATACGCTGCGCTTTGAAATGTTCTTCGCTTTGACGGTGCCCCTGCATGGTCGGACCGGGGCCGATCCCATTCACACGTATGGCCGGCGTCAGGGCTTGCGCCGCTGTGCGGGTCAAAGCCCACAAACCCATCTTGGCGATCGTGTACGACATGAACTCGGGCGTCAGTTTCCGCACGCGCATGTCGACCATATTCACGATCAGACCTGTTGCAACGGGTTCGCCCGCCTCGTCCGTTTCAGGCTCTAGTCCCTGACCAGCCATCGCTTGTGTCAACACAAAGGGTGCGCGCAGGTTACTGTCCAGATGGCGGTCCCAGCTTTCACGGTTCGCCGTCTGAATGTTGTCATACTCGAATATGGACGCGTTGTTGACCAAACAGGTCACAGCGCCCCCCAATGCCTCTGCCGCGCGGGGCAAGAGGGCCTGAACCTGTTCTTCGTCAAGCAGGTCAGCCTGCAGCGCAACTGCGTTACGGCCCATGGACTTGATCTCGGCCACGACTTCGGACGCCGGTTCCTCTGACGAGGCGTAATGAACCGCCACATCATACCCACGCTGCGCCAGATACAGGGCCATAGCCCGGCCAAGACGGATTCCGGCACCGGTTACCAAGGCTCGGGTCATGTGGGTTTCCTTTTTGTCACGTCACGCCAGCAGAGAGATAACGTAGACCGCGTACAGCAGTGTCAACGCAAACCCCCAGCCGCGGGTGATATCTTTTTTGAAGAAAACAAACGGGATCAGCAACAGCGATGCACCCAGCATGACCCACAGATCAAACTGCAGGAATTCCGGGTCGACCGGAATAGGTCCGACCATCGTCGCGATCCCGACAATGGCCAGCAGGTTGAACATGTTTGACCCAATGACATTGCCCAACGCCACGTCCGCCTGACGGCGCAAAGCCGCCATCACCGTTGTCGCAAGTTCCGGCAGAGACGTGCCAACAGCAACCAGTGTCAGGCCTATCACCGTTTCACTGACGCCATAGGTCCGCGCAATGATCGTTGCATTGTCGACCAAAAGATGCGCGCCCATCGGCAGGCCGATCAGGCCCAGAACCAGATAAATGGTTATCTTCCAGTACGGCATGTTGGGGTCGGCTTCTTCCAAACCGTCCAGTTCTTCGTCATCCGCACAAGCTTCGCCGCAGGCTTTTCTGTGCGCATGGGCTTCGCGGAAGGCATTCCACAATACCAAAGCCAAGGCCGCAAGAAGGATAACCCCGCTGTACATGTTGAACACGCCGCCAAAGGCCAGCACGATAAACAGCACTGTCGCCAACAGCATGAAGACGTAATTCTTACGACTGTCGCACTCACTGGTGTGTAATGTGGCCAATAGTGCTGGCACGCCCAGAACCAGCAGGATGTTGGCCGTGTTCGAGCCAACGACATTTCCCAATGCAATGCCGGGTGCGTTTTCCTGAATCGCGCTGATTGCGATCAGCAGTTCAGGGGCCGAGGTCCCGAAAGCGACGATCGTCAAGCTGACGATCAGAGCCGGCACGCCCAGACGCAGGCTCAGGTTTACCGCCCCACGTACAAGCGCATCCCCTGCCAGTAGCAGGATCAGCAACCCGAGGCCGGACAACAGCCATGCCGTCATGTACGGCCTCCTTTTTCGCAAGCGCACGGGCCCTTGCCGATCCTGAAACGCCCGCAACGCGAACAGCGGGAAGATTGCAGCCTCTTTTGCCCAGGAAAGCGCAGCTTGCCGAACATCGCCAAAACGCCCATGGCAATCAGGAAGAGGGAGACAATCTTGATAATCACGTCACAAACCGAAACGCGCGTAAGCGGCGCGCTCCTCAAGCCCGGCTATTGCGTCTTGCGCCAATGAGGCGCCAAACCGTGACCAGAAGGGTTTGCGCAACCCATAGCGGCGGAATTTAACTTTGTCGCCAAACCGCGCCTGCAACATCGGTTTCAGATGCGCGATGCCGTCGATCAGCCCAAGCTCTTGCGCGCGGCGCGCCAGCCAGATTTCTCCGGTGAAGAGGTCCTGACTTTCATCCAGCTTGTCGCCGCGGCGCGCTTTGACATGTCGGATAAAATTGTCGTGAATATCGGCCAACAACCCCTCCAGCCGCGCGACATCCTCTTTCTTTTCCGGAGAGAACGGGTCGAGCATGGATTTCGACTGACCCGCAGTGTGTACGCGCCGCTCGATACCCTGACGCTTGAGCAGCACATGTGCACCAAACCCTGACGAGATCACCCCGATCGAGCCCAGCACCGAACTGTCATCAGCGTAAATCTCATCCGCGGCAGCGGCCAGCCAATACCCACCCGATGCAGCGACATCCTCGACAAAAGCTATGACAGGTACGTTCAAATCCTCAGATAACCTGCGGATTCGCGAACCAATGAGTGAACTTTGAACAGGTGATCCGCCGGGCGAATTGATCTCAAGCGCGACGGCGACCGGTTTTCCTTTTCGGAATGCCTTCTCAAGAACGGGCGCCAAAGACGTATCTGACATCGACCCGCGCCCGGCCATTCCGATTGCTCCGGATAGGCGAACAACTGCGACGCAAGGTTGCTTTTTGATGAAGGGCAGGCTGAGTTTCATGGGTGCCGATGTAGAGTGCGGCCAACAGGTAAACAAGGGACGGGTTGAACGTTAGATGCAGCGGAAACACATTTCCCGGCGTCAACGGGCAAAAATGCAACGCAGGTCAAAGCCTAACTCCGGATGCGCCAACCCGTTCTGAATATCCATCCAATGATCCCCAGACACAGTCCGGTAAAGGCGACAATAGCCAGCAGGCTGAACCCGATCGGCACATCCGCAAGCCCATAAAACGACCACCGAAACCCCGAGATCAAATAGACCACCGGGTTGAACAAAGTGATCGTCTGCCACACTGTCGGAAGCATCGAGATCGAGTAGAATGTCCCCCCCAGAAAAATAAGAGGCGTTACGACAAGCTGGGGCACCAGAGACATCTGTTCAAAGTTGCTGGCCCAGATACCGATGATAAACCCCAATAGTGAAAAACTGAGACAGGTCAGCACCAGAAACGCGACCATCGCAACCGGGTGCTCGATCCGCAAGTCCACAAAGAAGGTCGCCGTGATCAGAATAACCACACCCACAAACAGCGACTTTGTCGCCGCGGCGCCAACGTAACCAATGACGATTTCGATAAAATTGACCGGGGCCGATAGTAGCTCGTAGATCGTTCCCAGAAATTTCGGGAAATAGATCCCGAAAGACGCGTTCGAAATGGCCAACATGACCACCGACAACATGATCAGCCCCGGCACGATGAACGCGCCATATGATACGCTTTCGACCTCTTGAATGCGACTGCCAATGGCCGTGCCGAAAACGACAAAGTAAAGCGAAGTCGACAAAACCGGCGACAGAAAACTCTGCGCCAATGTGCGAAAGAACCGGGCCATTTCGAACCGGTAGATGGCGGCAATGGCGGTCCAGTTCATGTGGAATCTCCGGAAACCAGATTGACGAAAATCTCTTCTAGGCTGGACTGCCGGGTCTGAACGTCCCGCAAAACCAGACCGGCGTTAGCCACATCGTTCAACAGCGTCGTAATGCCGGTACGATCCGCATGTGTGTCATAGGTGTAAACCAGAACGTCCCCGTTTCCTTTCAGCGTCAGATTATGGGCTGAAAGACCGGGCGGAATGACCTCAATGGCCTCGGTCAGCATGACTTCGATCTGTTTCTTGCCCATCTGCGCCATCAGCGTGTCCTTGTCCTGCACCAACAGCAATTCACCCTGATCGATAACGCCGACACGGTCGGCGATGGCCTCGGCCTCTTCGATGTAATGGGTGGTCAGGATAATGGTGACACCAGCCTGTTTCAATTCGGCCACGATCTCCCACATGTCCTTGCGCAGCTCCACATCAACGCCTGCGGTCGGCTCATCCAGAAACAGCACCCGCGGTTCATGCGCAAGGGCTTTGGCGATAAGCACCCGGCGTTTCATACCTCCGGACAATTCCTTGATAGCACTCTTGCGTTTGTCCCACAGCGATAGTTTGCGCAATATCTGCTCGAGATGCGCGTTGTCGGCCCCATACCCGAACAGCCCCCGCGAAAACCGCACCGTGTTCCAGACCTTTTCAAACGGCTCAAGTGCGATCTCTTGCGGCACAAGCCCGATCATGCGGCGGGCTGCGCGAAAATCTGTCTGAATGTCGTGACCGCCAACCGTAACGGTCCCTGAGGTCGGCGTGGTAATCCCACATATCGTCGAAATCAGCGTTGTTTTTCCGGCGCCATTCGGACCCAGTAGCGCCAGTATCTCGCCTTGCTCGATGTCGAGTGACACGCCTTTCAGCGCCTCGAACCCTCCGGCGTAGGACTTCCGCAATTCTCTGATAGACAGAATAGTCGACATGCACTTTCCCCGTTCTGGCCGCGACACTACCTTGGCGGCACCACGCCGAACAGGCCCATTCCTCTCTTTCGACTTGATAGGCTTTCAGATCGCACCTTGGGTGCGCTTGACCCGACAGCGGCAGTGGATGAGCAAACGCTGATCCCCCAGATAAATCCCGCGAATCCGCACTTGCATTTTCAGGACCAGCCCAAGAACCTGCCAAAAAGGAGTGGCAAAATGCTGAACGGTTTCCGCGTTGTCGAATTCGAAGGGCTGGGTCCGGGACCATTCGCCGCCATGCAGTTGGCCGATATGGGTGCCGACGTGATCACCATCCATCGCAAAGGTCAGCCTGTAACGCCGGGAATGCCGGAACAGTCTATTTTGGACCGGGGCAAGCGTTCGATCGCACTTAATCTCAAAGACACTGACGATCTGGAGGCTGCGCGCGATCTGATTGCAACCGCCGATGCCCTGATCGAAGGTTTCCGCCCCGGTGTGATGGAAAAGCTGTGCCTCGGGCCAGACGCCTGCCGCGACCTGAACCCAAAACTGGTCTACGGCCGCATGACGGGCTGGGGTCAGGAAAGCCCGCTATCCGCGTCTGCCGGCCATGACCTGAATTACATCGCGATGTCCGGCGCCCTGTGGTACGCGTCTGCCCCCGGCGACACGCCCCAAACACCAGCCACGCTGGTCGGTGACATAGGAGGAGGCGCAATGTACCTGGTGACAGGCCTCCTCGCCGGGTTACTCAACGCCCAACGAACGGGCCAAGGTACCGTTGTGGATGCCGCAATCTATGATGGCTCGGCTCATATGATGAACCTGTTGATGAGCATGCGCCAAACCAACAACCTGTCCGAAACACGCGGACACAGCCTGCTCGACGGCCCACACTGGAGCCGAACTTATGCCTGCGCTGATGGCGGGTTCATATCCGTACAATGCCTCGAGCCGAAGTTCTATGCGTGCTTCCTGGCCCTTCTCGACCTCGACACTGATCCGGAATTTGCCCGGCAATATGACCTTGATGCGTGGCCACGCTTGACGGAAAGACTGACGCTGATCTTTGCGTCCAAACCAAGAGATGAATGGGCAGCATTATTCTACGGCACCGATGCCTGCGTGGCGCCCGTTCTCTCACCCAATGAGGCGCAAAACCACGCTATGAACGCCGCGCGTCAGGCCTGGGTCGACAACGATGGAAATATGCAGGCAGCGGCAGCTCCGCGCTTCTCGGCCTTCGAATGGCACCCGCGACATAGCCCCAGACGCGGGGAGCACACGCAAGAAATCCTTTCAGAACTCCGAAACAAAGGCTGATCCGCCCCTTCATCTGGCTAAAAATATCCCGGGGGATGAATTGGCCATAGGCCAAGAAGGGGGCTGGCCCCCTTTTTCCTAGAGGCCTCGCACCGTATCAATCATCAGTTTGACATTTTCCGGGTCCGCATCCGGCGTGATCCCATGACCTAGGTTGAAGATATGCGGCCCATTGGAAAACGCCTGAACAATTTGGCGTGTCTCGTCAACCAACGCCTGCCCACCTGTCACCATATGAGACGAGGCCAGATTTCCCTGCACACACCCGTCTACCTGCACATTCTGCGCGGCCCAGTCCGGCGAGACTGAGTTATCAAGTGCCACACAATCCACACCGGTTGCTTTGGCAAACCCGACATAGCCTTTGCCCGCCTCACGTGGAAAACCGATTACAGGAATGCCTGGATGACGCTCTTTGATGGCCTGGGTGATCACGCGGCAAGGCTCAACGGCGTATTTGGTAAATGCCTCACCTTTCAGGGAACCCGCCCAGCTGTCGAATATCTTGACCACTTCGGCACCGGCTTCGATCTGGGCTGACAGGTATTCAATCGTGGCCAGCGTGATCCGCTCCAGCAATGCTTCGAACAGAGCCGTGTTTTCTTCACGCAACGCATGTGCTGGCCCCTGGTCCGGCGTGCCCCGACCCGCAATCATATATGTCGCCACAGTCCAGGGCGCGCCCGCAAACCCGATCAGAGTTGTCTCGGATGGCAACTCACGCGAAAGAATGCGGACCGTTTCATAGACGGGCGACAGAGTGTCGTGAATGGAATCGACCGGTTTCAGCGCATCGAACTCTGCTTGCTGAGTGATGGTAGAGAGGCGCGGCCCCTCCCCAGTAACGAACCAAAGATCGGCCCCCAAGGCCTGCGGCACCAGCAAGATGTCCGCAAACAAGATCGCGGCATCGAACCCATAGCGACGGATCGGCTGCAAGGTTACCTCAGCCGCAAGCTCGGGATTGTAGCACAGCGAAAGAAAGTCACCGGCCTGAGCACGCGTCGCGCGGTATTCCGGCAAATAGCGTCCTGCCTGCCGCATCATCCAGATCGGTGGCACATCCTGCACTTCACCCGCCAGTGTCCGCAGTAGCTTTTTCGTCTCGGCCATCTTTGCCCCCAATCATCCGGTTTCCGTCACGGGTCATCTTTCGGCGGCAATTTGTCAAGCCATGCCCCCATTGTCAGGGCAATGTGACGCGACTAAAGCTGGGCACATGACGTTGACCCTGCCCTCCCCCGACTCACCGCTCAAGATCGGCACGCGCGGATCGCCTCTGGCGCTCGCACAAGCCTATGAAACCCGGCAGCGCCTGGGGACTGCTTTTGACCTGCCTGAAGACGCGTTTGAAATCGTCGTGATCAAAACCACGGGCGACAACCGCGCCATGATCGACGCGGACCGCCCGCTGAAGGAAATCGGTAACAAGGGCCTTTTCACCAAGGAAATCGAAGAGGCGATGCTGCGGGGCGATATCGACATCGCAGTACACTCCACCAAGGATATGCCGGTCGCGCAGCCGGAAGGTCTGATACTGGACACGTTCTTGCCGCGCGAAGATGTGCGCGACGCCTTTATCTCTCCCACCCTCAGCTCAATCCACGATCTGCCTCAAGGGGCCGTCGTTGGGACATCGTCGCTGCGTCGTCGGGCGCAATTGCTGAACCGGCGGCCCGATCTGAACGTGGTTGAGTTTCGGGGCAACGTGCAGACACGTCTGCAAAAGCTGGCCAATGGCGTCGCTGATTGCACCTTTTTGGCGATGGCCGGAATTCGTCGCCTGGATATGGGCGAGGTTCCAGCCACGGCCATTGCACCCGAAGATATGCTGCCCGCAATCGCCCAAGGTACAATCGGCATCGAACGGCGCATTGACGATTCCCGCGCAGCGGGAATGCTTGAGGCTATTCATCACGACGAAACCGGCCAAAGACTTGCCGCCGAACGGGCGCTGTTGGCTGCTTTGGATGGCTCTTGTGAAACGCCAATTGCGGGATTGGCAGAGATTTCCGGTGGGCAAATGCGCCTGCGCGGCGAAGTATTGCGACCGGACGGTTCCGAGGCGATTTCCGAAGATCTCACGGGTGCCATTGAAGATGGCACAGCTATGGGCCGCGATATGGCTCAAACACTGTTGGACAAGGCCGGTCCCGGCTTCTTTGATTGGAGAAATTGAAGAAAAATTCACATAATGTGAACTACTTCACTGCCGACCTCGCGATCATCGGGCATTAAGGTGTCATACCGATTGAGAAGTCGGGTTGGTCTCGAAAAAGTCGAAAGTTTGTAAGTCTGTCCGTTTTTTAAGTGGTATTCGAGGGGGCGAGACCCAACCCTGAGATCCGATCTGTAAGGGCCGCTGTCACTATCTGACAGCGGCCCGTTTCTTTTATTCTGACAACTTAGCTGGCGATAACCTGCACTGCCGTCTCGATCGCGTCCCGCGTCTGTTGCAGGTCGGCTTCGGTCACGGCGAGTGACGGGTAAAGCTTACCCGGAGATTTGAAGATACCACTCGCCCGTAAGCTGTTGTTGTACGCCGCGTTACGCTGGGGGTCGTCATGCCGGGCACTGCGATAATCGCGGCATGGGGCGTCCGTAAAGTAAATATCAAACAGGGTTTCATCACCGCAGACCTGATGCGGAATACCCGCTTCAGTCAGCGCGTCCACCTGCATCTTTTGCAGCGCTGCTCCGGTTTCCCGAAGCCGGTCATAAACCCCGTCGCGCCGTAGCACTTCCATCGTCTTCAACCCCGCGACCGAAGCAACGGGGTTGCCTGACAAGGTCCCCAATTGCATTAACCACCCGCCTTCTCCGACCTGGTCTTTGTCGAAATGCTTCATGATATCGGCGCTTGCGCCCAGCGCTGCCAGAGGAAAGCCGCCTCCGATAATCTTGCCAAGCGTGCAGATGTCCGGGGTCACGCCGTATTTTTCCTGTGCGCCGCCATAGGCCAGGCGGAACCCGGTCACGATCTCATCAAAAATCAGCAGAACGTTATGTTTGTCGCACAGATCCCGCAGGCCCTGCAGGTAGCCGGGCAACGGCGGGATGATCCTTTGCAATGGCTCGACCATGATCGCGGCAATATCTTGATGTTCGTCCAGCAGCACCGCGACGGCATCGAGGTCGTTGAAGGGCGCGATCAACATCTGCTCGGCCACACTGTCGGGAATACCCGCGCTGTCAGGCACAGCTTGCGGGAAATTGACCTGTCGGCTGGGGGCAAGGCTCATTTGCGCCTCGGCACTCATGCCATGATACCCACCTTCAAACTTCAGGATCTTGTTGCGGCCCGTATATGCCCGGGCCAGCCGAATGGCGTACATATCCGCCTCACCACCTGAGGCTACAAATCGCACCTGCTCGCAGCAGGGAACCGCTGCGACGATCGCCTCTGCCAGTTCGACACCTTTGGCATTGTTGGCAAAAAAGGTCATCCCCTTGGGAAGTTGTTCAAGCACCGCTTCCATGACTTCAGGGTGTCCATGTCCCAACAGCATGGGGCCAGAGCCGATCAGATAGTCGATGTATTCGTTGCCATCCTCATCCCAGACCCGACTGCCATCGCCTCGGGCAATGATGATACCGGGGTCGAAATTGCCGAACCCTCCGGCGGGCAGAACTTCGTTCGCGCGGCTGATCCATTCGGATTGAGTATTGATCTTGAGCATCTCACACGATCTCCAATATCGGGGAACCAAGGATGTCCAGATCAGGCGTAACGCCCAGACCGGGACCTTCGGGCGGAGAAATCCTGCCGTCTTTTCGGGTTGGCGCATCAGGGCAGATGCGTGGTGAAACATAGGAAGACAGATCGCAGGTATTCAACAGTGACCCAATTGGGGTCGAGGCTGCAAAATGTAGCGAAGCTGCGGTAACGACGTCCGACCCCCACGTGCATTCAGCACAGATTTCAGCCCCCAGATGCACGGTCAAATCCCGCGCACGACGCATTGCTGACAACCCGCCAAACTTTGAGAGCTTAAGCGCCACGGCGTCCATGCACCGCAGCTCGTGCGCCCTTAATAGCGACGCCAAATCATGCGCATTTTCGTCGATCTTCATTGGCAGACCTGTGGCCTGTCGAACCGCCGCGCAATCTTCGAGCGTTTTGCAGGGCTGTTCCAGCATCACATCCAGATGCGCCACCGCGCGACCTGTTCTTGTGGCCTGCAGACGTGATGCGCCACAGTTCCAGTCGCCGTATACCAGCGGTCCATGACCCACGGCTTCGCGCACTTTGATCAGACGTTCGGCATCAGCTTGCCAATCACCCTCGACCCCCAGCTTGACCTGAAATTGCCGTATGCCCGTTTGATACGCCGTCTTTGCGATCCGCGCCATGTCATCCGGAGCAATGCAGGTAATCGAGTGGTAAAGGGGCATATCCTTGCGCGTTCGCCCGCCGAGCAGCGCGTAAACCGGTTGGCCCGTTGCTTTGCCGAACAAGTCCCACAGGGCGATATCAACCGCGGATTTTGCGTAGCGATGACCTTGCAGGAACCCATCAAGCTTGCGCATCGGCGCATCCGCACCGAACGGGGACATGCCAAGAACCTCAGGCCCCATTTCAGCGACTGCGGCCGGAACACCATCGGCATAGGCCGGCAGGTAATGGGGAATTGGGCAAACCTCTCCCCACCCTTTCAGGCCGGTATCCGTTTCAAGGCAAAGGACGTGCGATTTGACCGTTGCACAGGTCTTACCCTCGGCCATGTGATAGGTCTCATGGCTGGTCAGATCCGTCGACCAAAGGGTGATCGCGGATATCTTCATTTCAGTTCCATTTCGACAAAAGACATTGGTGCGTCTGCACTATTGATCACGTTGTGTTCGACGCCTTCATCCCGGCGATAGGCCGTTCCGACCGGGACGGTCACCTCGTTGACCGACCCGTCGGGCATTTCCAGACGCATATGGCAATCCGTTATCGCGGTGATCACATAATCCATCTCGTGACGGTGCCACCCCGTCTCTGCACCCGGTGCAAAGTCGAACCGTGTCACGCGAACGCGGGCATCGTCGACCAATTGTGTCGCGACAGCTTGGGGTCTCATATCCTGTACTCCTCAACCGGTGCGCCAAGGCTTGTGAAATCGGGGGTTACACCCAACCCCGCACGATCTGATGCATAGAGCTTTCCATCACGCGAAACAGGCCCGCCGATGCCGGTTGACCGCGTGTTGTAATTCATCAGATCCGTGGTGTTTTGCAGGTATTCCTCGGGCGTAGAGGCCGCGAAATGCGCAACAGCCGAGGTCGCGATTTCCCCACCCCAGGTGTCTTCGCTGACCACGGGGATCCGGTTCTCGACCAGATAGTCACGCACGCGCCGGGCCTTACTCAACCCACCGAGGTTAGAGATTTTCAGACAACAGATTTCGGCCCCACGATCAGCGACGATGCGTTGGGCCATCTGCAATCCGGTCACGCATTCATCCAACTTCATCGGTTGCTCGGCGACACGGCGCACTTGCTGGCATTCTTCATAGGTCCGGCAAGGCTGTTCCAGGATATAGTCCAGATCACGCGTCGCCCGCGCCACTCGGATCGCGTTGTCCACTCGCCAACCCTGATTGGCGTCCGCCATTGCTTTTTCCCCCGGCTGCAAAAGCGGAACCGTCGTTTTGATACGCTCAATATCCGTGACCCAATCGCCACCGACCTTGACCTGAAACTGGCGGTAGCCCTGATCTCGGTAGGTGTTCATTTCGGCCACGGTCTCATCCACGGCTTTCTGTGGCGCGACCCGATACATCGGGGCCCCATCGGTCAGCTTGCCGCCCAACAACATCCAGACCGGTTGATCACAGGCCTGCCCCAGAATGTCCCAGCAGGCGGCGTCGAAAGGGGCTTTGGCGTATCCATGCCCTTGCACCAGATGATCCATCAGCTGTTCGACGCGCCCGACCTGCCGCGGGTCTTCGCCCAACAGTTTCGGTGCAACCAGACGCGCCAGCGCTCTTACACCCTCGGAATGAGCCACCATGTAATTCTCGCCACAGGGCGTGAACTCACCACAACCCTGCAGACCCGCATCAGTGTCTATCACAACAACTGAGGCAGTGGCCGTTTCTATGGCATTTCCCGCCCCCCAGACATAAGCGCCGCCCGCATAGGGCAACGCGGTCTGATAGACACGTATGCGGGTGATCTTCATGCTGCATCCATCTGGGGTAATGCGCCCAGCCCATCACCGCGCCACAGCACATAGGTCAGGATGGGACGATCTGTCGTTGTCATTGCGTGACTTTGCCAACTGGCGTGCAGGCGGGTTTGGTTGGGTTCAAGATTGGCCTCATTTCCCGCAACCTTGAACCGAGCCCCGCCCGAGACGATCAGGTACAGTTCCTCGGCTTGATGGCTGTGCCAGTCATAGTTCAGCCCTTCGCCCCAAAACGCGACGTAGCCGCGCAATGTGTTGGTCACAAAATGCCCCGTCGGACCAAACAGTTCATAGTATCCAAACCGGTTCAGGAAATCCGCGCCAACCTCATCCTCGGTATAGGTCAGCTTCCAGTGCGCCAGATGTGCCGTTGCTTTGATCGCTTCGGCCAGCGCTCTGGTCGGCGCATCCTCTGTTTCGATCGCTTGTACCAGCGGAACCGCAGGGATCGGGTTCGGAGACAATTCACCCGGTTGCAAGTCTTCGGGCCACTCCCCGAATGCGCACAAATCTGGGTGTGCGTGGTGCAGCTGTTGCGCGGCTTTTAAAACGTCATCCATATTCATGGGATCACCACAATATTCCCAGTATGTTTCTTGGCAATGAAAGCTGCCTGCGCCTCGCGTAGATCCTCTAAGGGGTAAGTCGCTGCGAGGGCGGGTTTGATTTCTCCACTCTCGATATATTTCACAAGGTTCTGCATGACCTGAGGGTCGATCACCGTTGAGCCTGTGAATGTCAGGTCACGCAGATAGAAAGTACGCAAGTCGAACTCGACAATTGGACCCGCGATGGCGCCAGAACATGTATACCGGCCGCCGCGCTCAAGAACGTCGATGAGTTTGGCCCAGTAGGGGCCGCCAACTACATCTGCCACAACAGTGATCTTTTCGGTTCCAAGTGCAGTTTTCAGATCATCTGGTGCGCGTGGCAGGATCAGGTCGGGGCCCAGTTCAGCCACATCCGCGTGTTTCGCCTCGGACGCCATCGCAATGACGCGCGCGCCGCGTCGTTTGGCCAGCTGAACCAACGCACCACCCACGCCGCCCGAGGCACCGGGCACCAGAACCGTATCTTTGTCGGTGACGTTGGCTCGGGTCAGCATGCCCTCAGCCGTGGAATAGGAACATGAGAATGTGGCCAGCTCTGCGTCAGACAGGTCCGAGGTGATTGGTATAGCGTTAACTGCCAAGGTCGTGGCGTATTCGGCAAATCCCCCGTCCCGCTCGGATCCGAAATAGCCTGTCTTGTCCATGTTTCCGGGATCGGCAGGATCGCGCAGCCAGCCATCGGTGATCACGCGCTCGCCAATGCGGGCGCTATCCACGCCTGCGCCGACGGCAACGATCTCACCGCAGATATCCGCACCCTGAATGCGCGGGAAAGTGATCGGGGTGCCGCCCCAGGTCGGGTCTTCTTCCCCGACCTCTTCGAACGCGCCGCCGGTGGTCGCGTCGGTCACGGTTTTCGAGTACCAACCCGAGCGCGTGTTCACATCGGTATTGTTCAAACCGCAGGCGGCGACCTTGATCAACACCTCTCCGGCGGCTGGGTCCAGGCGGGGCCAGTCCGGATGAAGGACCATCTGCTCCAGACCGCCATGGCCCATTGTGACCATGGCTTTCATTGTATCCGGCAGAGACATCAGGCGGTCTCCAATACGGCGTCGGTTCTGGGCAGCAGACTCTGCGGGTCATAGGCCGGCTCGCCCAGCACTCGCGCTGCGCGTGGCGTCCCGTGGATCACAACCTCAAGAGATGTACCTGGCGCAGTTGCTTCGGGTTTGATGTAGGCAAACGCCAGAATTTTACTGACCGTATGCCCGTAAACCACCGACGCTGTCGAACCGACGACGCGACCGTCCATCATGACGGCCTCGCCACCATGGCCATCAATCTCACCATCCGGTTCGATTTCCAGATAGGCGCAAACCCATGGCATATCGGTATTCAGGGTCTTGTCCTTACCCAGATAGTCCTTGTCCGTGCGGGCAAAGCGCAGCACGTCGGCCTCGGCCAGAGTGACCTCATTGGTCAGTTCTCCTGCGCCTTTAAAGCCCTTCTCCATCCGCATCACGTTCATGGCAAAGCTGCCGTAGTCGCTGATGCCATGCGGCTCACCCGCCGCCCAAAGCGCGTTGTAAACATCGAGACAGGCGGCGTTCGGCATGTGCAACTCCCAACCCAGCTCGCCAGCGTAAGACATGCGGAAGGCCCAGACCTTGTGGCCCGCGATGGTGATTTCCTGCGCAGATAACCAGCGGAACCCCGCATTGGTCAGATCTGCATCCGTGCAGCGTGCCAGAACTTCGCGCGCGCGGGGCCCGTTCAGCGACAAGGCTGACCAATCGGACGAAAGGGCGACGATGTCGACAGAATTTTCGTCGAAAATTCTTGCCCCGCGCAAGTGATCCAGCAGGCGCTGTTCGAAAAACGCGGCGCAGACCAGATAGAAGCGGTCTTCGGCCATGCGGACAATCGTGGTCTCCAGCTCGATGCGGCCCCGGCGGTTCAGCATATGGGTCAGGGTGATTGAGCCAACCTTTTGCGGCATCCGGTTCGCGGTCAGGTGGTCCAGCAGCGCATAGGCCCCCGGACCTGAGACCTCGACCTTGGTAAAGGCCGTCACATCCATGATGCCGACACGTTCGCGTACCGCTTTGACCTCGGCCGCGACCATGTCGTCGGCAGGCGTGCGGCGGAAGGAATAGTGATCGCGCTGCTCTACCCCATCCCGCGCGAACCAGCGAGGGCGTTCGAAGCCGTAGACTTCTTCATGCACCGCGCCCTTGGATTTCAGCAACTCATAGAGCGGCGACGGTTTGATCGGACGACCCTCCAACCGGTTGAAATGCGGAAAGGGGATTTCGTGGCGCAGGCAGTAATCTTCCTCGGCCTTGATCACCTGCCAGCCCTTGGTGGCATAGCTGCCGAACCGGCGCGGATCGAACTCGCGCATCGAGATATCGGCGGCCCCATGCACCATCCAGCGCGCCAGCTCACGCGTCAGACCCGGCCCCCAGCCAATACCGATCTGTGTCCCGCAGCAGCACCAGTAGTTTCGCACACCCGGCGCGGGCCCGATCAGAGGGTTGCCGTCTGGCGGGTGCGAGATCGCCCCGTGCACATCGCGCTGAATGCCCAACTCGGCAAAGATCGGCATCCGGTTCAGGCTTTCCTCAAGCCACGGCATCACCCGGTCGTAGTCGGCATCGAACAGCCAGTTCTCGTATTCCCACGGACAATGGTCATGCCAGACCGAGTTCGGGTTCTCCTTCTCATAAATCCCGATCAGCCCGCGCTGCTGTTCCATCCGGATATAGCCCGAGACCTTACGGTCATCGCGGATCACCGGCAGTTCCTTGTCCAGATTCTGGAATTCGGGCACCGGCTCGGTGACGAAATAATGGTGGGTCATCGAGGTCATCGGGAGCTGCAGCCCCGACCATTCGCCCATCTGGCGCGCATAAGTGCCGCCCGCGTTCACCACATGCTCGCAGGTGATGGTGCCCATCTCGGTTTCGACCACCCACTCACCACTCTCGGCCTGCGTGATGTTGGTGGCGCGGCAGTTGCGGAAGATGCGGACGCCCTTTTGGCGTGCACCCGCGGCCATCGCCATGGTCACATTGGTTGGATCGACGTGCCCATCATCCGGCGTGTACAGCGCGCCCAAGACCCCGTCGAGATTGTAGAACGGATGCAGCTCGGCCACCTTCTCAGGGCCCACCAATTCGATGTTGAACCCCAACGACCGGCCCACCGACAGGGTGTGGCGCAGCCAGTCTATCTCATCCTCGGTATAGGCCAGACGGAACGAGCCGCAGCCATGCCATGTCACAGGCTGGCCCGTTTCAGCCTCCAACGCGCCGGAGTAGAGACCGATGTTGTAGTCCACGCATTTCCCCAGCCCAAAGCTTGAGGTCGAATGCGTGATCTGGCCCGCGGCGTGCCAAGTGCTGCCGCTGGTCAACTCGGCCTTTTCCAAAAGGACGGTATCATGACCCCACCCTTCGTGACCCAGATGGTAGGCCAGACCGACCCCCATAACTCCTCCACCCACAATGACCACGCGGGTGTGTGACGGCAATTCGTTCCCGGACATGATTTTTCCTCTTCCCGAGTCGCTTTTCTGCTCGACAGGCTAATTCCACATTTGTACCATCGTCAATCATGAATGACACAAATGTATCATCAATCGTTCTTGACCGCCTGACCGAGGAATGGGACGCCCTGACGCCCGAAGCGCAGAAAGCAGCGCGTTATGTGCTGGAAAACCCAACGGATGTTGGGGTTTCAACCGTGCGCGAGATCGCCGAGGCGGCCAAAGTCAAACCCAACACTTTTGTCCGCATGGCGCGGCAAGTCGGGTTCAACGGATACGAGGATTTCCGCGCTCCGTTCCGCGATGCGATTCGGCGTGGGAACGTCTCGTTTCCCGATCGAGCCAAATGGCTGCAGGATATCGGCAAGTCCGGAGAGCTGGGCGGCCTCTACGCGGATATGATCGGTGCGACAATCCGCAATATCGAAGAGACCTTTGCAGGGATCGACGCGACACGCCTGAAGGCCGCTGCCGAGGATATCTGGAATTGCCGTCAGATTTTCACGCTTGGCGTCGGCGTCAATAACGCCAATGCACGGAATTTCACCTATCTTGCCTCAACCGGCATGAAACAATTCCACGCCATACCGCGCCCGGGATCGACACCCGTAGACGATCTGGCCTGGGCCGATGATCAGGACGTCCTGATCGCAATGACCTGCCACCCCTATCGCACCGAAGTCATCGAGGCAGTCAAACTGGCCCGAGAACAAGGGATGACCGTGGTCAGTATATCCGACAGCCCCGCCAGCCCTGTCATCCTTAATGCGCATCATGGCTTTGTCATTGCAGTCGACACACCACAATTCTTCCCGTCCTCTGTCTCGACCATCGCGCTGCTTGAGACGTTGCTATCCTTTGTGATCGCCGTCGCCAGCGACGAAATCGTCGAGCGGGTGGAACGGTTTCATCAACGCAGACACCAGCTTGGCATCTACGCGGAGGAGCCCGAATGAATGCCCACCTGACCCATTCACTGGACGCCCGATATTATACCGACCCCGCCATCTTTCAGCAGGAGATGCAGGGGCTACTGGCCCGAACATGGCAATTCGCAGGGCATGTTGCACAGGTGCGCGAGCCCGGCGATTACTTTGCGTTCGAGATCGCCGGACAAGGCCTGTTTTGCATTCGTGGCCGGGACGGTGAAATTCGCACTTTCTACAACGTCTGCCAACACCGCGCGCATGAGATGGTCACAGGCGCTGGCAACACGCGCGTCGTGGTCTGCCCCTACCACGCGTGGACGTATGAACTGACAGGCCATCTGCGCGCCGGACCCAACATCAAATCCGTCCCCGGCTTCGACCGCAGCGCCATTTGCCTGACCTCGGTCCGGACCGAAGTGTTCAACGGCTTTATCTTCGTCAATCTCGACGATGACGCCGCGCCTATGGATGAATGGTACCCCGGCGTACGCGAAGAAATTCGCGCGTTTGTCCCGCATATTGACGATCTTGAGCCGCTCGAATGGGTCGAGATTCCCGAAAAATGTAACTGGAAAGTCAGTATCGAGAATTACTCGGAATGCTATCACTGCCCCACCAACCACCCGACCTTTGCTGAGGGCGTGGTAAAGCCCGAAACCTATGACATTCAACCGGATGCTGGTGGCGGTTACGTCCTGCGTCACACGACCGAGTGTCAGAGCCTCGATAAAATGACCTATCCCATCGACCTGTCGGTGCCCCATGCGGGCGACTATCAGTCGTGGTTCCTGTGGCCCATGTTCTCATTCCAGTGCTATCCGGGCAATGTTCTGAACACCTATCACTGGCGTGCGGACGATGCAGATCACTGCACCGTTTGGCGCGGCTGGTTCACCGAAGGCGGGTCTGAGAGCGCCGTGATCCGGCAACTGGCCATCCAAGATCGCGAAACAACGGTCGAAGAGGATATCCATCTGGTCGAGAGCGTCCACCGCGGCCTGAAATCGCGCGGCTATCGCCCCGGCCCACTGGTCCTGGATCCCGGCTGCGGAGTGATGTCGGAACACTCGATTGCCAAGCTGCAACAATGGATGCGCGAAGCGGTTGATCCGTGACGACAGGTGATGCCACATGCTGATGCCCGAAGAATGGCACCCCGAACACAAGCTGTTCCCCTATCAGGTGGGCTTTACCAGCCCGCCGTTTGACTTTGACGCAGCGCCATCGGATTTTCTGCGCATTTGCCCCGAAACTGTCGGTGTTCATGGCTGGATGCTGCACGTACCAGATTACGTGCACGGGCTGGACCAGCGGAGACAGAACTTTGGCATGCTCGAGGATTTCGTCCATTGCATGTCGCGCAATGGTGTCGATGTTTGCGGACAAGTCGGGTCCAACTGGGTGCACGCTTGTGGGTTGGGCGTTGATGGTGTTCGCCAGCATTGTGAAAACCTGTCCGACAAATACGGCACACAGTTCCATATGGCCGGCTATGCCATGGTCGAAGCCCTGCGTGAGATGAACGTCGAAAAAGTCGCCCTGAACGCGGCCTACCATTGGCCGGAATGGTGGCGCGGGACAGTGGGGTTCCTGCAAGAGGCCGGATTCGACGTCTTATGGGCCGGCAATTTCCACGATCAGGGTTGGTTCGAAACACAGGAACAGGTGAATGATCATCGCTGGGTTTTTGATGGTGATCTGGCGTTGAAAAGCTTTGAATATGTCGCTGAAAAAGCACCCAGTGCCGACGCGATCCTGATCAACGGTATGTGCAACTTCCGCAGCGGTCTGAACGGGCTGCCACAACGACCCCTGCATCTGGTCGACGAGCTGGAGGCCGCTTTGGACAAACCAGTGATCGGTCACGACATTGCGCTCTACTGGCGCATCTTCAAATCGCTTGGTGTAACTCCTGCGCAGCCACCCGGGCGATTGCTTAGGCAGCTCTAGCAAAAAGGACCACGGCAGCATGCAAAAGATTCTTGCGCTTTGGGCAGTGCCAAGATCCACCTCGACCGCATTTGAGTGGATGATGCGTCAACGCGGCGATCTGGAATGCTTGCACGAACCCTTTGGCGAAGCATGGTATCAGGGGGAAGACCCTCTCTGGCACCGGTTTCAACCCGGTGACGTCACCACACCCGGTCTGACGCTTGAGACGGTTTGGCAAGATATTCAGGAACGCGCCGAAAAAGGCCCGGTCTTCATCAAAGACTTCCCTCATTACATCAACCATATGTGGGATGCCGCGTTCCTTTCCCATTTCAATCATGCCTTCCTGATCCGCGATCCGGCAAAGACGATAACCTCAATGTACAAACACTGGCCCGACTTTGCCGAAGGTGAGGTTGGCTTTCCCGAACAGCGCGCCCTGTTCGACCTGCTAACTGCCCTGAACGGAACACCCCCACCCGTGATCGATAGCGATGATCTGTTGGAGAACCCGCACAGGATGACGCAACGGTTTTGCGAAACGGTCGGCATCCCCTTTATCGAGGACGCCCTGCACTGGGAGGCGGGCGGAGACCCTGCGGCCCATAGCTGGTGGGACGGTGGCTCGTTTCACGCCAATCTCGCCAAGTCGACCGGGCTGACCCCACAGCCGCGCAAACACATATCGATCACAGATGCGCCGGATCGGGTCAAACAGGTGTACCGGCGGATGAAACCGCATTACGACCATCTCTATAAGCATCGCCTGAAAGACTGAACGACCGGGAGACCTACAATGGCTGACATTTTTGACGAAGACCTGTTCCTGAAAGGGCTAGAGCAGCGCAAAAGCACGTTAGGCGCAGAATATGTCGAGAAAAATCTTGCCGCTGCCGATGATTTCACCCGTCCGTTCCAAGAGGCGATGACGGCATGGTGCTGGGGCTTTGGCTGGGGGGATGACGTGATCGACGCCAAGACCCGCTCAATGATGAACCTGTCGATGATCGGCGCATTGGGTAAAATGCACGAATGGGAAATTCACTGCAAAGGCGCGATCACCAATGGCGTCACACCCGAGGAAATCCGCGCCATCATCCACGTGATCGGCATTTACTGCGGCGTCCCTCAGGCACTGGAATGCTTCCGTGTCGCGCGAAAGTTGTTGGGATACACCTGACACCGGTTGTAAGTCGGTTGCTTTAAAAGCTCGGCTTCGCGCCGCAACCTTGTGGTACCGTTCAATGGGTGCCACAACCCATGCGCCTAACCGCAAGTCGTGCAATATTCCGACCACCAAGCCTCGCAGTCAGTGGCAGAAAGACGGGAAGCCAACCCGATACCAACAAGTTGCCCTTGGTCGGGCTGCGGGATTTCCTCGATTCCTACCGAATTGCCCGCAACCTGCACCAGATACCCTTTGCCGGAGGTGCCGCGTATCTGCCCTTTTATCCTGTACAAATGTTCAGGCCTTTCTGCCAAAGCGGCAACCAACTGGCGCCGGTCAAAGGATTGTCGACCGGTAAAGGACCATTTCGTGTAAGCGGGATGCAACTCCTCGCCCACCTCTCCGGGCTCCATTGCGGTTAACAGAACCGATGTTATGTCAAACGCCTCTGCCCGGATCTGTGGGGCATTTGGATTTATCGCAGATAAGATCTCGCCAATTCCGTCAGCACCATCCGATTTGCTGAGCGCCAGAATGTCGGCGCATGTGATCTGGCCGTGTATCTGCGGTGCAATCATCGGGTCCGCGTTCAACTTTTCGAACTGTGTCTCATCCACGACAGTGACGATACCAGCATAGCGCAGATCAGGCTCGGCTCTGGCGACGTTGGCGATACGGGCAGGGTCTGCGATACCACTTGCCTCAATGATCAGGTGATCGGGTCGTGGAGTACGGTCCAGAACGTCGCCCACCGCAAGGAATAAGTCCGCACCCATTGTGCAGCAGACACATCCATTTGCCAGCTCGATCGTATCTTCGTCAGATGAAATCAGCAGGCTTGCATCAATGTTGATCGCGCCAAAGTCGTTGACCAAAACCAATATGCGTAGGCCGTGATCCGCTGCCAGAACATGGTTGATCAGCGTTGTTTTTCCCGCGCCAAGGTAACCTCCGATCACCGTCAGGGGCAGTTGGGTCATAGGCGGTGGACCTCGCCCCCAAGCACGGTGCCCAAAACCGGGACATCCTTTAACTCGGTCGCTGATACAGTCAGAGGATCCGCGCCAAGCAAGGCAAAATCCGCACGTTTTCCAACCTGAATCGACCCGACTTCTGCGTCCATTTTCAAAGTCTGCGCCGCCCCCAGCGTGATTGCTGAAAGTGCTTCTTGCACTGTAATGCATTGCCGCGGTCCGAGTGTTTGACCGCTCATCGTTTGGCGGTTAACGGCGCACCATGCCGTGAATAGCGGGCCCATCGGCGTGACAGGCGCGTCGGAATGGATCGCTGTGACCACCCCGGCATCCAGACTGTCGCGCACCGCGTCCATTGCGTTGGCCCTTTCGGGCCCGATTGTCAGCGCGGCATGCTGATCGCCGAAATACCAGATGTGATTGGCAAAGATGTTACACGCGACGCCCAATTCGGCAGCGCGTCGAAACAAAGCGGAATCCATCATCTGGCAATGCTGCAAAACATGTCGCGCGCCCGGCCAAGGGTGACTGCGCGCAGCATCTTCTAGCGCATTCAGCGAGACTTCGGCCGCTTCATCCCCGTTGACGTGGATATGCATCTGAACGCCATGTTCCTGCATTGCATTGCAGAGTTGAAAAATCTGTTCCGGTGGCGTGTTCCATAACCCGTTAGGCTGACCCCCAACATAGCCCGGCGCGCGGACGCGCGCTGTCCAGCCCTGAATTGATCCATCGGTCATAAGCTTGACGGCCCCCAACCGCAGCTTGTCGGTAGATGCCGCACGCATTTTCAAGGCACTTGCCGCGATCTCGTGCGGGGGCGCACCCATGGCGCCCAGCGCAGGGACCAATCGCACAGGAAAATCAACCCGCGCCGTCGCAGTCGCCAGCCGACCGATATCTTCATCCGTCAGCGTGGCGAATAGGTCCGTCACCGTTGTCACGCCCGCACGTTTGCAGACCTCTCCGTAGGATGTCAGGGCAGCATCGGTTTGTGTGAGCGCGCGAAAATCAATCCCCGTTCGACGCATGATCGGGAACATCGCCGCCATTTCCTGCAACTCACCCGTGGGCAGACCGTCTTCGCCTTTGATCACACCCTCAACATTGGTGGACTGATCATACCCGACAAGGTCCAGTGCCGCGCTATTGGCGCACAGCAGATGGAAATTTGAGAACAGGATAGCGATTGGCCGTTCGGAACTGACCTGATCCAGATGGCGTCGGCTAAGACGTTCGCTCGTCAGGAATATCGGGTCAAAACCCCATCCCACAAGTGGTTGTCCGGGTGCCAGATCGGCTTCGTTCTCTTTCAACCGCTGAATGACATGGTTGATCTCGGTCATGCCTTTGTGCAGCCGGCCTTGCGGGTCTAGCCGGTCGTGATACCCGCAATAGACGTAATCCCACATGGCGCCCGCCATCATATGGGCGTGGCCTTCGACAAAACCCGGCATCAGGACGCAGTCGGACAGGTCGATGTGCTGATCTGCTCCGCCCCACGCGCTGGCACAATCCGGACCGCCGACAGCCAGAATCCGCCCATCCCGTACCGCCACATGGGTCGCCCGGGGGATGTTACGATCCATCGTCAGCACCGATTTAGCGTGAAATAAAAGCGTTTTACCCATGCCCGTCCTACTACCGTTTCCAAACAGCTATCCAAGCTTTGTCGTTTGGAAAAATGGAATTAGTATCGGAGTATCACACAAAAAATATGGGATGTTCCGTGCGTTTCACCCTTAAGCAACTGCAATATTTCGACGCCGCATTACGAACCGGATCAATTGCCCGGGCGTCGGTTGAAATGAACATCTCTCAATCCTCGATCACCGCGGCCATCGACATGATCGAAAGCACCACACAAGCCGAGCTTTTGCGGCGCATGCCCGCCAAGGGCATAATCGCAACGGACAAAGGGATCGAAATCGGCGCGCGCATTCGAGAGTTTCTGGAACAGGCCCGAATATTCGAATCCGACCTGCTGACACTCACCGGTGATCCGGCAGGAACTTTGCGGTTGGGATGCTATGCTCCGACTGCGCCGTATGTTCTGCCGCCAATCCTAAAGCGTATCTCGCAGGACTTTCCTCAGATCAGGGTCGAAATAAAGGAAGGCGACATGCTGAGCATCGCTGAACTGCTCAATGGCGGTGTTGTTGATCTTGCTTTGACCTACCGTCGCGCAGCACCCAAGGCGCAACCGTTTCTGCCAATGTTCAAAGCGGCACCAATCGCGTTGATACCTGATGTTTCTCCGCTTGCGAAAAAACCAAAGGTTGCGTTGTCGGATCTGGCTGACCTGCCGATGATCCTTCTCGATTTGCCCGGAGCCCCGGATTACTTCGAAGCCCTGTTCACAGCCGAAGGCCTTCGGACAAAGGTCGCGCATACCACCAAAAGCTCTTCGGTATTGCGCGGCATGGTCGGGGCTGATCTGGGATATGCCATCCTGAACATCTGCGGGCCGTTGGACCGAAAAGGCCAAAACGGATATGTCGCCCGGCCGATTTCAGGCAACCAGGACGCCCCCCACTACGGTGTCGCCTATACTGGCGCTGGCAAACGATCTGCTTTGGTGCGCACCGTTCTGGAGACGTGCCGCGAAATCGCCGATCAGGGGGGATTTGACCACCTGCTGTCGACCCCGGCGTCCGACCACCGCTAAAAGCGTCAAAAAATGTATGAATACCCCGCCAAAACAATTGTTTTCTGCATTTATTGGGATTGGGTAGCTTTCTCAAAGACTGCCTGCCCAAGTTTGCGGAGTATCGTTGGAACGACTTAACCCTTGAAAGAGACGGTACAAAACCGGGGCGAAAGACAAAAACCACATAACAGAACGCGACCAACCAGGAGGACTTCATGAAATTGATGAATTTGAAAACGGTGACGATGCCGGTACTGGCATTCGCACTCTCTGCCACATCCGCTCTGGCAGCTGACATCACGATGAATGTCGGCTTTGGCGCACCCGAAGAGTCTCTCTACGGTCGTTTTGGTAAGATTTTTCAGGAAAAAGTGGCCGAGCACTCGGACGGCGCGATCGAGGTCAAGCTGCGCTGCTGCAACCAGATTTCCAGCGAGGATGAGGCTTTCAAAGCCATGCAGTTGGGTACGGTTGATGGGTTCTTTATCACGGCCAACAATGTCTCGCCCCATTGGCCGCTGATGGATGTGACGGTTCTGCCCTACATCTTCCAGAACGCCGAACATCTGGACCGGGTGCTGAATGGCGATGTGGGTCAGCAGATGAAAGATCAGCTGCAGGCCGATACCAGTGTACACCTGTTGGCTTTTGGCCCGGCGCTTTATCGCGATTTCTACAACTCGGTGCGCCCGGTGAACACCATGGCGGATATGGAAGGGCTGAAAATCCGCGTGCCTAAGAACGAGGTGATGATCGCCACGTTCGAAGCCTTTGGCGCAAACCCAGTGCCGCTTGCGTGGTCAGAGACCCCCACCGCGCTGCAAACCGGTACCGTGGATGGTGGCGACAACGGCACATCCTTCATTCGCGACATGAAGTTCTTTGAGTTCGAGCCGCATCTGGTCATCCTCGAACACTTTGTGGCCTTCGCACCTCTGTTCGCGTCGGACAACTTCATGAAGAAGTTGAACGATGAGCAGCGCGCCCAAATCCTTGCCGCCGCCGAAGAGGCTGGGGCCGAGTTCGCAGCGCAGGTCGCGAGTGAGACCGAAGAGGTTCGTGCATGGCTAGTCGAAGAAGGTGGTATGGCGCGTACCGATCCGGACCGCACCGACTTTATTGCCGCTGCTCAGGGCGTGCAGCAGGAGTTCGCGGAAAAACGCGGTGATGATTTCATCGCCTTGGTGAACGCCATTCAGGCGGCCGCCCAATAAACAAACCGGGCGCCACAAGGCGCCCTTTTTCGGCCCGGTAAGCGGACGAGGGACAAAATGGCTGCACTCAAGTGGCTCGAACGGCATTTCGAGGAACTGATCTGCTGCACCTGTCTGGCGGTGATTGCCGTAGCGGTCTTTGCGCAAGTGGTGGCGCGCTATGTGTTTCAGGTCGCCTTGCACTGGACCGAAGAAACCGCAGCCATGTGCATGGTCTGGGCGGTTTATATGGGTGCATCACTTTGTGTACGCGAGCGGTTCCACATCCGCATCATGGTCGCGGTGCAAGCGCTACCCACCGGCTTCGGCAAGATCGTCATTTTCATCGCCGACATCTTCTGGGCTTTCTTCTGCCTCTTCATGCTGCGGATCAGTTGGGATTATCTCGCGGTCTTCTGGCGCTTTCCCGAAACCAGCCCCAGCCTTGGCATCAACCAGTTCTACCCGCAAACCATTCTGGTGATCGGCTACGCGCTGATGCTGATCCGTCTGGCACAAACCTATGTCAACTGGTGGCGGGACGGGCGAAACGGCCTGCCGGGTATGTTGGCCGAGGAGTGGGAAGCGACCACCAAGGACCAGGAGCATCAGATATGAGTGCTCTGATGGTTCTGGCCATCGCCTTTGTGGTGCTGACCGTCATTGGCGTGCCTCTGTTTGTGTCGGTCGGTCTGACCACGGCGCTGGCGCTGTATCTGATCGACATCCCCTATACGCTGATGGCGCAGACTGGCTATGGCAGCCTGACGCCCTTTCCCCTGCTGACCATTCCGCTGTTTGTGCTGGCTGGACGGTTGATGGAAGTGGGCGGCATGGCCACCCGCATGATCTCAATCGCGACCAACCTTGTTGGGGCCTATCGCGGGTCAATGGGGTTGGTGACGGTCTTTGCCTGCATGTTGTTTGCCGCGCTTTCGGGTTCGGGCCCTGCCACCACGGCGGCGATCGGATCTGTAACCGTGCCTGCCATGAAACGTGAAGGCTATGACGTGCCCTTTGCCGCCGCCATCACCGCCAGCGCCGGTGCATTGGGTAGCCTGATCCCGCCTTCGAACCTGCTGATTATCTACGGGCTGGTCTCGGAAACCTCGATCCCGCGCCTGTTTCTGGCTGGGCTGATCCCCGGGCTGATGGTCACGATTCTGCTTATGATCACCACTTACATCGTCGCCCGTCGGCGAGGGTATGGAGGCGACGGTGAGCGGTTCTCATGGGGTCCTTTCCTGCGCGCGGCGTGGGACGGCAAATGGTCCATCGGCGCGCCGGTTCTGATCCTTGGCGGCATCTATGGCGGGGCCTTCACCCCGACCGAGGCGGCAGGCGTGGCCGTGTTCTATTCGCTGTTCGTGGGCTTCTTCATCTACCGCGAACTGACGATCAAAAAGCTGATTGAGGCGCTGCGCTTTACATCGCTGCTGACCGGCATCCTGATCCTGCTGACGCCCACGCTGGCCTTCGGGCAACTGACTGCGTTCTATGACGTGCCCACGGCGGTGCAGGACGGCATCACCTCGATCACCGAGAACAAGTTCCTCGTGCTGCTGCTGATCGGCGTATTCTACATCTTCATCGGCACCTTCATGGAGTCGCTGGCCCAGATCGTCCTGTTCACCGCCGTGTTCCTGCCGCTGGTCAGCTCTCTGGGTGTTGATCCGGTGATGTTCGGCATCTTCACCGTCATCACCTGCGAGATCGGGTTCCTGACGCCGCCTTTGGGCGCGAACCTGACGGTTGCGGCGCGGATATCCGGGATATCCATCGAACGCATATCCGTCGGTGTCCTGCCCTTCATCCTCGCCTATATCATCGGCATGGTGATCCTGATATTCTTCCCCGACCTCACCACCTTCCTGCCCGACTGGCTGTACGGAGAAGCGAAATAGGAGGCCCCCATGTTCGATCTTGTTCTGAAAGGCGGCACCATTGTTAATGGCACGGGACAGGACGGCTTTGTCGGCGACGTGGCGATCACAGGCGAAACGATCAGCGCGGTGACTCCTGCCGGAGAACTACCGGCGCGCAAGGCTGCGCAAGAGATCGACGTCTCAGGTCTGGTGGTCGCGCCGGGCTTCATCGACATGCACACCCATTCCGATTTCACCCTGATCGCGGATGGGCGCGCCGAAAGTCAGGTGCATCAGGGCGTCACGACCGAGGTCATCGGCCAATGCGGCATAAGCTGCGCGCCGGTCAACACGCCCGGTGACATCAGCCGCGTCGCGCCGTGGTACACCGATCAGGCCAGGCATGACACATGGCTGGGTTTCGGCGACTATTTGGATGTGCTGGATCGCACCGAACTCGGCGTGAACGTCATGGCCTTTGTCGGCCACGGCACCGTGCATCGCGCGGTTCTGGGCGATCAACTGCACCCCGGCGAGGCCGAAGAGGTTGCCGAAATGGCCCGTCTGGTCGATCAATGCATGGACGAAGGCGCAGGCGGGTTCTCCTCGGGTCTGGAATATTTCCCCGGCAGCCTCGCCGCGCCCGAACATCTGGTGCCGATGTGCGAGGTCGCGGCCAAATACAAACGCCTCTACGCCACTCATGTGCGCAACCGGGATACGCATTATGATCTGGGCTTTGCTGAGGCCATCGCCACCGCACGGCAATCCGGCGCAAAGCTGCAGATCAGCCATATACAGCCCAAATTCGGCGCGCCGGACTATGCGATGGATCATACGCTGGAGATGATCGACTTGGCCCGCCGTCACGATGTGGACATCGCCTTTGACGTGATCCCGCATGACTGGAACCACACGCTGATGGCGGCGATCCTGCCAAAATGGGCGCAGGCGGGGTCAGTCGATGATGTGCTGAAACGGCTGGCCGATCCTGAAAGCCGCGAAAAGATCAAAGCCAACCCACAGCCCATGTGGCTGATCGTCAAGGCCGAGAAATGGTCGGACATCATCCTGTTGAACGCCACCGTCAACAAAGACATCGTTGGCGCCGACTTTGCCGAGATCGGGCGGATGCGCAACTGCCACCCCTATGATGCGGTGCTGGATATCCTGCTGGAGGAAGGTGAGAACCTGATGGCCTGCATGTGGTCCTCCAAATCCTTCCGCAACTCGGATGTGGAACTGTGCCTGGATCAACCGGAATGCGCGGTGATCTCGGACACCGTGGCCATCGCCAACGAGGGCATTCTTAAGGATCATATCGGCTCGCTTTCGGGCTATGGCTGGGCGGCGCGTTTCCTGCAGTACTATGTGCGGGATCGTGGCACGCTGACGCTGGAACAGGGTATCGCCAAGCTGACCTCGATCCCGGCAGATCGTCTTGGATTGCAAAACCGCGGGCGTCTGGCCGCAGGTCAAAGGGCGGATATCTGCGTGTTTGACCGGGTGAATATCGCCAGCAACGCGACAGCACAAAACCCCCGTAGATATGCGTCGGGCATCGCACATGTGCTGGTGAACGGGAAACTGGCAATGCAAAATGGACAGCGCACGGACCAAAACGCGGGCCAGGTGATACGCGAATTTGCCGCCACTGGCTAAGAGCTATTGCGCGTGGTTCACAAACGCGGTTTGCTGTTCCTGGGAAGGAACAATATCGCATGGCAGACCCCTCACGACCGCCTGTCCTTTTGCTGACAGGTACAAACGCCGCCGCTTGGACAATGGACAATGTCCGATTGGTCTTTGAAGCCGAAGGCTACGCCTGCCACAGCCTGACCTATCGCCATCACGACCTACCCCCCGGACCAGAACGCGACGCCAAACTGGTTGGGCTCAGCATTGCCGACTATGTGGAAGATGCACGGAACAAGATCACTGAAATCGGAGAACCCCCTATCGTCGTGGGGCATTCTTTGGGAGGCGTGGTCGCACAGCTCTTGGCATCCCAAGGATTGATCCGAGCCGCCGTCATGCTGAACAGCAGCATCGTTAACGGCGTCTTGCCGACAACAGACGGTGAGCGGGAACTGGGTCAGCTTTTCATTTCAGCCGGGGCATTCTGGGAAGAGGCTTTGGGTCAGGACTTTGACCTTTTGGCAACCTACGGGCTGAACACGCTGCCGCCCGCCTTGCAGCACGAAATTCACGAGCGATTGGGCACGGAATCCGGGCGCGTGTTGTTCGAGTTTGTGTTCTGGATGTACGACATACATCAGACGACGTTGATTGACCCTGAAACCATAACGTGCCCGCTGTTGTTCGTGTCGGGAACCCAGGACAAAGCTGTCGCGACCAGTACCGCGCGCTCTATGTCAGAGCGTTACAAAACGGCTGACTTTATCGCGGTTGAAGGGGCCTGCCATTACATTCAGTTCGACACGCAGTGGGCAGACACCGCAAAGTCGGTTCTGGATTGGGTCCGAAACCGAAGCCTCGCTGCAGGTCAGGCGGATTCCTTCTGATCAAGCCAAGCGCGGATAATCGCGCGGTGACGTTCACCATCATAGCTGGGGAAATGGCCGCCATGCACAACGCGCACAGGCAGACCATACAGGCGAACCATAGATCGATAATAATCGGCCGCATCGCTATGGTAGGTGTCTTCGATAAGCTCTCCGTCATAGACGATATCACCTGAAAACAACGTGCTCGTCGCGGCTTCCCACAAGGCGATACCGCCGGGCGAATGACCCGGAGTGTGGATGACCTCAAAGTGGCGATCCCCCAGATCGACCACATCCCCATCGTCCAGCAGACGCGTCGCCCGCGCCCCTTTGACCGAGTAGCTGTCTGAACGGTACGGCAACGGTGGAAGGCGGTCAAAAATCTCGTCCGTGACATACGGGTCCGCCAGTGTTGCAGCCCTGGAAGGTGTCGCCAGAATGTCCGCCTCGGCCCAGTGTACGGCACGATCTTCGAACTCATGATGGCAGCCGATATGGTCGAAATGCGTGTGACTCGCGACCGCTGTCAGTGCCCGTTCTGTTACCAAGGGAACCCATTCGCGCAGCGACACAACACCCATTCCGCTGTCGATCAGCATATCCCGATCACGCCCCCGAACATGCCACATATTGCAGCGGTAGAACGGCGTGATGAATGGCTCATCAATCAAGGTCACATCATCGCCTTTACGGGTGGTGCGATACCAATCCTGCGGTCTTGCACGCTCCATCAGTCATGCCTTTCCTGAAAAAACACGAAAACTGTCGCCGTCAGCTGACAGCTGTATCACGTCCCCCGAAGACCACGCCCTGTCCGGTGCCAAATAGGCAGTCAGGGTCAGGTCGGGCGCGCGTTCCGGCGACAAATGCGCCCGGCAATAGGTTCCGAAAAACGCCACGGATGTCAGGCTGGCACCGCCCAGTTGAACCGCGCCCTGATCGTCCGGGCGGATATCCTCGGGCCGCAAACAAATCGCTGCAGCGCCCTGCGGAATATCTGAGGCAGAGGGCAAAAGACCAAAGGCAGTCTCAACCCCTGCCCCGGTTTGCTTGCCGGGGATGTGGTTGTTTTCGCCCATGAAATCTGCGGTGAACAAAGTTGCCGGGTGGCGGTAGACACGATCCGGCGTACCGTGATCTTCGATCCGGCCTTTGCTCATCACCACGATCCGGTCCGCGATGGCCATGGCTTCTTCCTGATCATGTGTGACATGTACGAATGTGGTGCCGATTTGTTTTTGGATACCCTTCAACTCATCCTGCATTGAACGGCGCAGTTTGAGGTCAAGCGCCCCAAGGGGTTCGTCCAGCAACAGCACATCCGGATTGACCGCCAAGGCGCGCGCCAGCGCGACCCGCTGGCGTTGGCCACCAGACAATGCGTGTGGCCGTTTTGCGGCATCCTGTTTCAGCCCGACCAGATCCAGCATTTCGTCGGCGCGGATGTTGCGGTCTTTGCGGTTCACACCGGACATCCGCAAGCCAAAGCCCACGTTGTCGCGCAAAGACATATGCGGAAACAAAGCGTAATCCTGAAACACGGTAGTGGTGGGCCGTTTCACCGGTGCAACATGGGTCATGTCCTTGCCGCCGATCAGAACCTGCCCCTCGGTTGGTTCCAGAAAGCCGCCCAAGATGGATAACAAGGTGGTCTTGCCACAACCTGACGGCCCCAACAGGGTCACGTATTCGCCCGCTTCGATTTGCAAGTCTATATCGCGCAGGGCCTGAAACTGACCGAACCAGTGGTTGAGGCCGGAAAAGGTTACGGACGCAGTCATGAGCGGCCCTTCCGAAAGATCGTGAATTCCAACAGCAGCACAACTGCGACCGAGATGACAAAGACAAAACTACCGATCGCGTTCAACTGCGGGGATAACCCCGACCGCAGCAAAGACCAGATCTCAACCGGTAAGGTCACATCAAAGCGCGTCAGGAGAAAGGCGATGATGAACTCATCCCAGCTGAGCGTGACAGACAGAAAGTACGCCGCCGCAATGGACGGCAACAGCATCGGCACAGTGACAAGCAGGATTACCTTGGGTTCTGATGCACCCAGATCGCGCGCGGCCCGTTCAGCGTTCTGCTGCTGCGCCCCCATCGAGGCATATATGATCGCAAAGGCCAGTGGCAGATTGATCACCACATGCCCGATTGCCGCGGTCCACAGGGATACACCCATGCCAGTCCGTGTCAGTACGATCAACAGTCCCAGCCCGACGATCAGGTAACTGACGGTCAATGGTGTGATCAGCAACCCTCGGATCAGGGCCGAACCCGGCAGGACATGGCGCGCCAACCCATAAGCGGCGAGAAACCCAAGCGTTACAGCAACAGCAGATGCGCCAAACGCCACGACCAATGAATTGCGCAACGCGCCCATCAGATCGGAATCACCCAAAATGGTCTGGTACCAGCGCAGCGATGGGCCATTGAATGGCGGCACCGGCAAGGTTCCGTCCTGCAGCGAAAACAGCACCAGAACACCCACCGGCAGGTAAATGAAGACAAACGCAACAACGAGGTAGATCCAGGGCAGCGCGCGCATCATAACCGGTCAATCCTCAGCCAGCGCGCAGAAGCCAGATATGCCAATGCAACGATGCTCATCAATACGATGGCCAGTGCCGAGGCCAGCGGGAAATCGGCTCGGCGGCCAAGCTGCACCATGATGACCTGCGGCACAGTAAGCTCGGTGTTCCCGCCCAAAATCTGGGGGGTCACGTAATCCCCTATGCATAAGACAAACGTCAGAAAGGCCCCTGTCACGATACCGGGCAGCGTCAGTGGCAGGATGACATGCCGAAAGGTTTGAAAGGCATTCGCGCCCAGATCCATGGCAGCCCGGCGGTAATTCGGCGATAGCTGGATCAGGTTTGCATAGATGGTCAGCGTCAACAGCATGACAAAGAAATGGACAAAACCGGTCACCGTAGCAAAGCGCGTGTTGGCCAGTGTAATCGGCTCGCCAATCAGCCCCAGCCCCATCAGCGCTTCGTTCACAACACCCTCGCGTGCCAGAACCAAAAGCCAAGCGTAAGAGCGCACAACGTAGGACGTCCAGAACGGTAAAATCGCCAGCAACAACGCAAGGCGTTGCCAGCGCGGGGGCACTTTGAAGGCGAGTATCCAAGCAAGTGGATAGGCCAGCAGAACCGAAACAACCGTGACCGTCAGCGTGATCTCCAACGACACCACAATCGCGCGCGACAGGTACGCTTTCTCAAACAATTCCGCGTAATTCGCCAGTGACAAATCCCAGACCAGCTTGCGCCCTTCGAGTGACGCAAAACTCATCGCCCCCATCACAACGAAAGGGACGACAAAGAATACGACAGTCCAAAGAAGGGCCGGGGTCACAAAGCCCCAGCCCCGCAACTGGTCCTTTTGCATCACTGCTGCAGAGTCTCGAGCCAGAGGTCCTGCATCTCGATGTCCAAATCCGCATCAGGTGCCGGATAAAGCTGCGTCAACGCCAGATAATCCGGCTGCTGATCCCAACGCAGTATGGACTTTTGCTCATCCGTCAGAACGTCACCAGCCTTGGCGTTGGCGGGCATCCCCCAGAAACAAGATGACGTTGCCAGACGGGCCTGACCTTCCGGACTGGTGATGTATTTGATGAACTCAACCGCCATGTCAGGGTTTTGCGCACCTTCGACCACGCCGATTGACTGCGCCCAGCGCACCGCACCTTCCTTGGGAATGGTCCATGTCAGCTCGGGTTGTTCCGAGGCCAAGACGGCCGTCAGCCACTCGCCACCACCCACAACGATATCGACCTCGCCTGTGGCCAGTGCTGTTTGCGCGGCGACAACGCCCGCAACCGAAGCTGCCCGCCCACGCATCGTGGACAAGACATCACCGATCTTTGCCAGATCGCCCGCACCAATCGCATCCGTGGCGATCCCTTCTGCGATCGCAGCAAGCCCCATGACCGGCAAGTAGTAGTCATAGATTGAGATTCTACCGTCGTATTTCTCGGACCAGACGCTGGACAACGCCTCCATATCCGCAGGATCAACCTTGGCCGAGTTGTACGAGATCGTGTTATAGCCAAACTTTTCAGTCACGGCGTATGTCACGCCATCAATTGTGTTGTTTTCGGCCATGACCACTTCGGGGAAGTAATCGGCTGTCGACACCGCGCCATCAGGCAACGGGGCCAATACACCGGCCTCTACCGCTCGAAACACGTCGATCCCGTCCACAACAAGAACGTCCCAATCCCCCGGGCGGGACTGTTCCAGCAAGGCCAACGCGGCCCCTGTTCCTTCGTATTCGCGCAGATTGACCTTTACGCCATGTTTTTCTTCGAACGGCGCAATCAGTTCGGGGTCCGTGTGGTCACACCACACCAACGCATTCAATTCACCTTCGGCCCAGGCGTTGCCCGCGGTCAGGGCCAGTGCCGACACACCAAGGATTTTCCATCTGGTTCGCATTTGCTTCATCTCCTGTTGATTTCGGGTCGCCCGTTTTTTGAGTGGGTCTGCAAGAAAAAACTTGAACACCCTCATCTTTATAGTCAACTCTAAATTTACATTTCACACGGATGAGCCCATGGCAGGATTAAGAGAGAGGCAAAAAGCAGCACGAGAACGCAGAATCCTCGAGGCAGCATCTGCCAAATTCCGGTCGCAGGGCTATCGCTCGGTGCGAATCGAGGACCTTGCCGAAACGGCCGAGGTCTCTGTCGGGACGGTGTACAATTACTACCAGACCAAAGGGGACATTCTGATCGCGACCGTCGCAATGGAGGTCGAAGAGGTCATCGCCGCAGGCGAGCGCATTCTGGCCGATCCCCCGGGTCGGCTGGACGAGGCCATTCTTGCATTGATCTATGAGTATTATGATCACTCGCTCGAGTATCTTTCCAAGGAAATGTGGCGTACGGCGATGGCGCATTCCATCGAAGATCCAAACACGCCAAGCGGTCGGAAATACGCAGAACAGGATGAACGGCTGGCCGCACAGGTCACGGATCTGATCACTGTCCTGCAGCACAGGGGACAAATCAGAACCGATCTTGTTGCCAGTGATCTGGGCCGGATGATCTTCAACTGCCTGAACCAAATGTTCGTCGATTTTGTAAAACAGGACAGCATGACCCTTGAGACTTTGCGCCAACAGATTGCGGCGCAGATCCGACCTCTTGCACGGCTTATCGAAAAAGCGGCAACGCAGTGACCCAGTTCAACTAACCTCTGGGGACAACGACTGGCCGCGTATTGGCGAGTCAGCGATAATGATGCGCCGGCACCAATCGGGCTCTGCATCTAACTGAAACACCCAGACCAATGCAAAAGGGGCGCAGTAAACCGCGCCCCTTTGGTTCTTAAGCCTGTATTGGACCTGTTTACTTGATCAAACGCAGCTTCTGGATCGAGCCTGCAATCGACACGAACGAGTCGATGATCTCTTCGCCAGTCACTTCGTAGTAGTGTGACCACGAAGATGCGCAGGTTCTGATCTCGGAAGCAGCCTCGTCCGTGGTTTCGAACGCGACGGTGTAGACGACCGCGCCTTTTGCCTTGGCCAATTCACACTGCTGGTTGAACAGTTGCAGGTTGGTCAGCTGCGACGAGGTAATGGTCGTGTCTTCGCTGGGGCGAGCCACCAGCTCCGTCAGGCCGTTTTCCTCTTCCATCTCGTCGGTGGGGCGCACCTGCGGGCTGGTCTGTCCATCGGTCATGATGACAATGATCTTCGAGCTGTTTTCGTGTTCCCAGCTCAGCGGGCGGTTTGCGAACTCGGCAGGTACTTCCCCGGCTTGGCTGAGATAGGCAAACGCATCCTGGCTTGACGGGTCCAGCAGGGCCAGCGCGTATTTCATGCTATAGTTGGTGCCGGTGCCGTCGAACAGGCGCAGACCGTCGATGAAGGTATGCAGTTCAGCTTCATCGCCCTGAGCGTATTGGATGCTCATTTCGTCTTCCGGACACCAGCCCCAGTTCTGGGTGGTCGCATCATATTCCCAGTTCACGAAATAGGGCGTCTGTTCGATCGAGCCTGAAGGTAGGCTTGTGTCCAGGAAATCCGAATACGTCATCTCAAGGCAAGACGAAGTATTGTTCGGAATGTTGCCCACGTAATTGTGGAAATCAGAATACTGCAGTTCGATGTCCACGTTATTGAATTTGGTCGGGCCATCAGCCTCATCATATTCCGTCGATGTCCTGTCAATGCTGAAATACGTCGTCTTCTGCCGTCCTCCTTTGATCGAAGCTCCAACCAATTCGGCGCTTTCAGGCAGCTGGGACGAGTTGTCGATGATAAAGTCGCGCACATAGTGGTAGTAGGTGTCGACGTCATCCTTGTTGAACAGATCGGTTTCGTTGTCCGGGAAACTGTCGATCTTGACGGAAAAATCGGGGTCGGCATTGCCGTCTGTATCGAACCAGAACACGACGTTCGAGATATCCTGTTGCCATTCCGGGAAGTAATCCTCGTCGGTGGTCGTGCCAAACCGCTCGCCGCCCAGATATTCGAACATGACCGAACCTGGGTTGGTTTGACCCGCAAACGGGATAATGCTGACCGAGGTCGCGCATGCGTTGTCAGGGTCGTCGTTATGCTCCAGGGTTTTCGTCACAAACTCTTTGGCAGCAGTCTGCATTAGCGTCAGGCGCGCGTTGTCTCCCATACTCCCCGAGATGTCCAACACCATGGAAATCTCAGTACATGGTTCCGCCTCATTCGCAGCTGAGTTAACGTCGAGAGACAAGGTTTTGACCCCGCTCAAGCGCATGAAATTCGTGTTAAAATCAGTGCTAATACTTGCACTGACCGTGCGCTCCCGGATTGCCTCTTGGACTGCCACAGAATTTTCGTATTCAGACAAACCATTAGCTGCCAGATGCGCGTTCACAACATCGGCTGGGGGCAGTTCCTGATCCAGATTTGTAGCCGCCAGTACGGCATTATCCAGAACCCACTGCAGTTTAACACGGTCTCGTTCGTAGTTCGCTACGTCAACAGCGATACCAGTCGCTGCCAACAAAACCAAAAATACGAAAACGACGAAAATTGTAAGAGCACCATCTTCATCGGAGGCGAAGGTTTCTTTTGGCTTCGATTGCTTCCAATTCAGACTGCGCTTGGGTCGTCCATTGGGCCAGAACTTAGGCATTTGAATCTCCAATACGGCAATAATTATTTGCCTTTATCTCAGAAGAAATTGTTTCTAATTGGCCATAAATCGGGAGTTTAGATTACAGTAAATGAATGTTATTTTAACTGAATATGAACACGCAATTGTTTGATGTTTTTATTTTTGCGTATCCTTTGTCGATTAGAGCGATAGTGGGCTTTTGAACCTAAGAACGTTGTCAAAAATGCCCGAAATCGCTGTTTCACCGGCATTTAGCCAGTCAGGCAATAGATCAGAATCGGGAACCATTAAGGTCTGTTTGTTACAAACAAAGTAACCTTCGATTCGCGGCTATAATCAAGTGATTGTCCACGCATTGGGGACAACCAAAGCGAAAATTAACCAATGTATTTTCAATGTGTTCGGCCATAATTCGGCTTAAGCGCAGCTGGCTTATCCCGGGTCTGGAAGCGGAGGCTTCAGATACATAAGGGAAACCCCGGGGGCTAGTTGTCATTTTAATCTAAGAGCGTTGGTCGCAAGTCAGTCTCGACCGCTTCCCGACCGACCGATGACACACCAAAGCGGACGAATCGAAAACTCGTTTCGAACGCTTTACCCATAACCGGAAACGTCTTGAAATCTTCTTCATCAAACTCAACCAAGTGACCAAAAGAAAAACCGGCCAACCGTGCAGTCAGATTAGGCGAGCAATAACTGGTTCAGACCCATTGCACAGAAAAAGCCCGCTCAAAATAAGAGCGGGCTTTCGTTCGCGCTTAGAGTGAGTACAAGGTGCGCGTGTTCTGTTTGCGGTGCTTCAATTTACACCTAGTATTTTAAGTAACCGGGCCAGCCAATGTTTGTGTAGGTGGATGAAAATGGCTGGCCCGGCCCCCCTTGCCTCCGTGGGTGTCAGGGCAATGAGTTGGCGTTGACTATTCCAAACCCAGCAGGGCTTTTACGGCTGCCTCCACTTCGTCGTTTACAGGTTTGTTTGCAGCGTCTTCCAGTGCAGCCCGTTCAAGTTCGGGTTGCTCTTCGATAGCTTCGTTCAGCGTTTCGACATCGTTCACGGCTTGTTCAAAATCGAGCGCGTCTTGACGTTCATCCGACAAAGCATCCGCTGCATCTTTCGACGCTTGCAAATCAGCCTCAGCTTGTTCGATCGCGTTTTCGATATCTGGGTCGGTGCCGCCTACGTCTTCCAAATCCTGGTTCAGATCATCCAGAACCTGTTGATCTTCCTGAACTTGAGTCAGCGCGGCTTCCAGTTCCGGATCTATCTCACTGACGGTACGCTCTGGCTCATCCAAGCCAGCCAAGATACCTTCAGCGATTGCAAGATCTTCCTCAAGCTGCTGCCCGGCCAGTACCGTATCACGATAGATCGCAATCCGACCAACCCGCGAATTGGGCGATGCATTCAGCAACGCTGTTTCGCTTGCATTCGCCGCGTTGAGCGCACCTAGCTCAGAAGGATGTGCACCCAAAAGCGCCGCAGCTTTGTTTCCTTTGGCGCGTACTTTTGGTCGAACCGAAGTTTCTACATCAGTCGACGCGAACGCCTTTTGCGCTCCGCCAGTCTTTTTCTGACCGGCTTTCGATTTCGTTCCACCGCTCTTGTCGATGCCCAGCAAACCTTTCAGAGAAAAGCCTTTGCCTTTTTTCGATTTGCTACCGCCACGGTTGAGTCCGCCGATTTTCGCGCCTTCATTTTTGGAAGCGCCAAAACCGATACCTTTACCTTTTCCAGCACTAAAACCGGAACCTTTACTTTTTCCACCACTGTTGCCGGCGTTACCCTTATCGCCGCCATTTCCTCCGGCGTTACCGCCGCCGTTACCTTTGCCCCCACCATTTCCGTTACCTGGTTTCGCAAACGCTGCATCGGGCATTGCCATAGTCGCAACAACCGCAGCGGAGCCAACCAGAGCCACTGCAACTGCAGAAGCTTTCAACAGACTGGTTACCTTGGTTTTCATTTCATCCTCTTGGGTCAGATCCTGGCAATCACAACTCCGGGCGGAAAAGCTCGGAAAGGAATCACCTGCCCTCCCATAAGAACTGATGCTCGCTGAACACACGAAAAACTGTTTGTTCATCACTAGTTCACATAGAATTAATTAATCTTTAGTGTGATGTACGCCAAGACAGTGACAGTGATGATAAAGCTTTTTGCCACGACAGTTTGTGTGGCCCTTCTCGTGACGAGTGAAGGGAACGCTGCCGTGCGCGAATTAAAGCAGTCAGAGTTGCGTCAGGCGACCAAGTCCGGCGGGGCAATTCGGCTAAAGAAAGTGATCCGAGGGGTCGAAAAAGTCTTTGGCGGGACACCGGTCGACGCACGAGCCTATCAATCCGACGGTGTCTATTATCGGATTCTGGTTAAAAAACCGGATGGCAAGATCGTAAGTGTCATCGTCGATGCCAAAACCGGCGTGGTCGTTTCCAATCGATCGAGCCTGGGGCGACAAATAAAAGAGGCCGCCCAAGCAAGCGCGACCAGAACCGCGAATACACGCAGCCAAGCTGGCAACAAAGCCAATAGCGGTAACTCCGGGAACAACGGTAACGTCAACGCTGGCGGTAATGGTGGTGGCAACGCTGGCGGTAATGGTGGTGGCAACGGCGGCGGCAATGGTGGCGGCAACGGCGGCGGTAATGGTGGCGGCAACGGCGGCGGTAATGGTGGCGGCAACGGCGGCGGTAATGGTGGCGGCAACGGCGGCGGCAATAAAGGCGGTGGCGGCAACAGCGGCGGTGGCGGCAACAGCGGCGGCAATGGCAACGGCGGCGGTAGAAGATAAAGAATGAACAATTGACCGAGGCACGGTAGTTTTCGCATATGAGAGTATTACTGGCAGAAGATGAACCGCACCTCTGTGCGCAAATCAAAAAGCTTCTGAATGCCGAAGGGCGCGTTGTGGATGTCGCCCATAATGGTCTTGAAGCCCTCCATCTGGGGTCAACCGAACCCTACGACGTCATCGTTCTGGATGTGGGCCTGCCTGAGCGCGATGGAATTTCCGTTCTACGAGAGTGGCGATCGGCTGGTGTAAAAACCCCCGTTTTGATCCTGACCGCTCGCGACGGCTGGAGCGAACGCGTCGACGGCCTTGATGCGGGTGCCGACGACTATATGACAAAACCCTTCCACATGCCGGAACTTGCCGCACGGGTCCGCGCGATCTTGAGGCGGCAAAGCGGACAACTAAACCCGATGATCGAGATGGGTGATGTGTCGCTGGACACAAAGAACGGTCGGGTCACAGCAAAGGGTATACCGATTGATCTGACGGCACAGGAAATCGCCGTTCTGACCTACCTTGCGCATAACAGGGGTCGGTTGATCTCAAGAACCGAACTCTCTGAGCATATCTATGAATATGATGGGGATCGGGATTCAAATACCATCGCGGTGTTTATAACGCGTCTGAGAAAAAAGCTGGGGCCTGAACTTATAAAGACAGTACGCGGACGCGGCTACATGATTGATGGGACCTGATGCTTTCATTGCGTCAACGCGCCTTGTTGGGTGGCATGGCATCAGGCGCCATATCCGTCACCGTCGGAACGCTGGCCGTTCTTTCCTATATCAACTCTAGGGTTTCAGATCAGTTTGACGCAGCACTGCGGGACCGGCATACACAGCTTGTCGTTGGTCTGAGTGTAACAACGGAGAACCCCGGGGCCCTGGGTGATCTGATGTTCGACCCGGCCTATAGCACTCCTTATTCCGGGCGATATTGGCAAGTCACAAGCCAGGCGGGTGATGTTTTTACATCCGCCTCTCTGTTTGACGAAACCATTGCAGAGCCGCAATCCACCCCAACCGCACCCGTCCTATGGAATACCGAAGGGCCGGAAGGTGAGGAACTGCGCAGCATTTATCAGGAAATCTCTTACGAAGACGGAACGGTTTGGGGGGTCAGCGTCGCCGAAAGCCGGGATGAGCTGATCGGTGAACGCCGTGCCGCGCAACGCAGTCTTTTTCCCGTCTTCACACTGGTCGGGCTGATCGGGGTCGCCGGATCGTTGTTTCTTATGTCTGCGATTCTTGGCCCCCTTCAGAAACTGCGAACGGATGTCGCTCATCGCTGGGACACAGATGAAGGTCTGAAACCGGATGACTACCCGGAAGAAGTATCGCCGCTGGTCGACGACTTGAACCAGCTCTCAAAGCGCAACCGCGATATCGTGTCTGGATCTCGACGGCAAACGGCGGATTTGGCGCACGCCCTGAAAACACCGACGGCCATTTTGCGAAACGAGCTGAGCAACCTGTCCGAGCAAGGCACCCAGATTGAAACAGCCCAAGAAGCTTTGGGGAGGATCGACGCGCAACTGAGCAGATCACTGGCCAGAATGCGCGCTATGAATACTGCCGAGCTTTCTCATTCGCGCGCCGACCTGTCGAACTCGGTCGATCGGCTTTCGCGCTTGTTTTCAAGGATGGCAGCTAGGGACGACAAGGTATTTGAAGTCACGCGCCAAAAGGACCTTTGGGTTCGAATGGACCCGCAGGACATCGAAGAGGTCTTGGGAAACCTTATGGACAACGCGGTCAAGTGGTGCCGCAATACCGTTCGCGTTTCCGCCTTTGCCAAGCCAGGTCGCATAGAAATTCACATCGAAGATGATGGTCCAGGCATCCCGGAGGATGATCGCCGAGAAGCGCTGAGATCCGGCGGTCGCCTCGATACCTCGGTGGCCGGTACGGGTCTGGGGCTTGCGATCGCGGTCGACCTCCTGAATGCCTATGGTGCCAAGCTTGAGTTGGACCGGTCAAAAACATTGGGTGGTCTTGAGTGCCGGGTAATCATCAATTCAGTCTACAAAAAACCCGCGCGATAACGCCCCGTTGCCGCAGCTTTCCAGACAGCCTTTAGCCGCCAAACCCCAAGAACAGATGCAAAAAAGCCGAGGACGAACAAGGCAAAAGCCAGCCAGCCCGTACTATTACTAGAGTTGGCTTAGGTGGCGGAGACGAAGGGATTCGAACCCTCGAGACGGTTTCCCGCCTACTCCCTTAGCAGGGGAGCGCCTTCGACCACTCGGCCACGTCTCCGCTGGCCGGTATATCCTCGCCTGTTGACCAGTTACAAGACGATTTTCCAGAGCCTCGCAATTTTTCTGCCTACCGAGACAAGTTTGGCCGGGAACGAGACCACGAAACCCACGATACGCGCCTCAAAAACGCGCAGGGGCTACGTTGGCGGTTTGCTCGGCACGAGTTGTTTCACTAAATACGCCATAAAACTTGCCAAACATGCGTATTATAAGGCATATTTGTTCAGACATATTTTAAGAAAACAAAAAGATTAAATTCATAGAGGTCAAAACCGGGCAGTAGGCGTTTCGCCTGCAACATAATCTATTTGGGGGAATAGACGGTTGGCCTGGTTAAAAGTGTTACTTGTTTTGTTGTGTTTGCTGCTTGCGCCTGTGCAGGCTCTGGCCAACATCGGAAAAGTTGTCGGCGTAAAGCAAGGCGCGCAGATCACGCGCGCAGGAAAGTCGCAACCGTTGAAGACCGGGATGGAGGTCGCGTCGGGCGACGCGATCTCGACGAACGGTAGCGGTCTGGTTCAGCTTATCTTTAGCGACGAAACCAAAATTGCGATTGGTCCGAACGCCAGCATGGTGTTGGATGTCACCATGCTACGCGGCAACCAAAAGGCAAAGTCATTTGCCGTTCAGGCCCTTGGCGGTAGCTTTCGTTTTATCTCGGGCAAAAGCAAAAAGCGTGCCTATTCGATCAAAACACCCACTGCCACCATGGCCGTGCGCGGGACAACGTTTGACATGTGGGTCGTTTCCGATGCGCAAAGCGCAATGTTGGTTCTGGAAGGATCCGTTCGCATGTGCGGACAAAGCGGTGCCTGTCGATCGGCGGGGCGCGTATGCAGCCTGTATGCGACGTCCGAGCGCGGCAGCGTCGGTCGCCCTATAGATCAGGTTCAATACGATCTGGCGCTGCAATCGGGGTTTCCTTTCATTCAGTCACAGCAGGACTTGCTCAGCCCGCTTCAGGTAGACATCGGAGGATGCGCGGGTGAGGCCGCACCAATCCCATCTGTGAACTCTGACCCACCTCCACGACCCGGTTTCCGACAAGCGGCACTGCAGGAGCAGGCCCCGCCAGAACCGCCGACGCCAGACCCACCGCGCCCGGACCCGCCGTCTGCTGAACCACCTTCACCAGAGCCACCTTCGTCTGAGCCACCTTCGTCCGAGCCACCGACAAGGTCGAGCCGTTCGGGTCAGCAAGATGGTTCAAACCCAGCCGGGGTCTCCGGAAAATCCGGAGGTGTAAACAACCCCGGAAAAGGCAAGGGGCCGGGGCATGGCAAAGGAAAGGGACAGGGAAAAGGAAGAAAAGGTAAAACCTGAGCGGGTAACTCAGTCGAGTGACCGGGCAAGAAGGCAAAGTAAGTCGCGTCAGGCGCATGCAAGCCATCCGCAGCTAGAAACAGATTGCTGCATACGGAGGCCGGAGTGACCAGAAGACCCAGAGAAAAAACAGGGCGTCGGCGGGGCTTCCGGCTGGTCGGCCTTGCCCTGATCCTGCTTGGGTGCCTGATCAGGGTTCTGGATCCTTATCCTGTAAGGCAGACGCGGTTAATCTATTTCGATCTTCTGCAACGGATATCTCCTCGGGAATACGTCCCTGACCTGCCCATCCGCGTTCTGGATATTGACGAGCGGACATTGGCAAACTGGGGGCAGTGGCCGTGGCCCCGGACGCTGCTGGCGCAGATGGTTCAGAACCTTGGCGAATATGGCGCAGCAGCAATCGCGTTTGATATGCTGTTCGTCGAACCCGACAGGTATTCGCCAACTCGGTTGCTGAATGATCCTACTCTTTCCGAGGTTCTGACGGTCAAACGCCAAGCCCATCACATAGACTATGATGTCCTTTTCGGTTTGGAGGTTGCGAATTGGCCGGTTGTTATGGGAACCGCTGCGCGGATATCTCAGGAAGGGTCCGACGTTACCCCCAAAGCGGGCATCATTGAAATCGGTGAACAGCCAACCGCAGGGCTGGTACGGGTCCCGTATTGGACACCTATCGCCCCACCATTGGATCGAAGCGCCGCCGGTATTGGCGGTGTAAATGTGTCGCCCCTTGGCGGGACCGGAGTTGTCAGGCGCGTGCCTGTCCTGTGGGGTGGACCTAGCGGTCCAATCCCTAGCCTTGGGATTGAAGCACTAAGGGTCGCGATCGACGCGCCCTTTGTTCTGGCCGAAGGGTCCCCGGATGAGGCGGGGATCATGCTTGCGGTCGAACTTGGTGAGTTTCGCTTGCCAACCACCGAAAACGGAGAGGTCTGGGTCAGGTACAGACGCGACCGACCCGACCTGTATCTGTCGGCGAATGAGATCATGCAAAATCCGAACGATCCGGCTTTGCGCGCCGAAATCGAAGGCCGGATCATTCTGGTGGGGACATCGGCGGCCGGACTGTTTGACATGCACCAAACGCCGTTGGGCGAGTCCGTTCCAGGCGTATCAATTCATGCCCAGTTGCTAGAGCAAATTCTGACGGGCGAAATGCTGAACCGTTCAGATGTGACAGCGGCACTTGAATTGCTGTCCTTTGTGCTGCTTGGGCTCATCGTAATCGCCGTAATGTCCAGCTTTGGCGCAGTTGTGTCCTTCGTTGCGGGCGGGCTTGCGGCTGGGGTCGTTTTGGGCACCAGTTGGCTTGCTTTTCAAAACCAGCTAACGCTTTTCGATGTGACCTTTCCTTTGGTCGGTGGAATGGCAAATTTCGGGTTGTTGGCAGGATACCTGTTTGTATCGACCGAGCGGGAAAAGCGTGAAATCCGCAAGGTCTTTTCGCACTATGTCGCCCCCGAGATTCTGGACGAAATGGAACTCTCGGGTCACCAGTTGCAACTGGGTGGCGAAACCCAGGAAATCACCGTCATGTTTTCCGACATCCGTGGCTTTACCCCCCTGTCAGAAACCGTCTCTGCGACTGATCTTGTAGCGCTGCTGAACGAATTGTTTTCGCAAGTCGGCGATCAGATTCTTCATGAACGCGGTACGATCGACAAATTCATCGGTGATGCTGTCATGGCATTCTGGAACGCGCCATTGCCGGTCGAGGACCACCCCTGCCGGGCCGCCCATGCCGCGTTGCTGATGCGCAAGGCTCTGGTTGCGTTCAATGCATCACCCGTTATGCGGAACCGGCCACCGATTGCATTGGCGACGGGCTGTGCAACGGGTCAGGCCTGCGTCGGCAATATCGGGTCACGAAGCCGATTCAACTACACCGTAATCGGCGATGTTGTGAATATCGCGGCCCGTATCGAACAAAGCTGTCGCCACGTTGACTATGACATCGTTGTCTCGAACTCTGTCTACCGGGCGGCCCGCCGAGACCTTGCAATGTTGGAGGCCGGGTTTGTCGACCTCAAAGGGAAATCAGACCTAGAGGCTGTTTACGTTCTGGTGGGTGACAAGTCTGTGTTGGAAAGCCCTGGTTTTCGAAAGCTCGCAACCGCGCATTCAGACCTGATTGACGCCATCCGCAACAGACAATCGCACCAGAGCATCGAGCAGATGTGCCTGCGTTGCGCGACGCTGTCGGCGAATGTCGAACCGGGTTTGCGGCAGTTCTATCACTCGTTGTCAGGACGCTCTGCCGATTTTCGTACGGACGTGCAATCCGGTCAGGTCATATTCAGCCACCATCTTCGCGCCGGTCAAACATCGGCCTGAACGTTTGGGGCGGCTATGTTGCCCAGATTGGGGTCTTGCGCTTCAGACTGAATTTTCCATGATGGGCCCGAAAAAGAATACCCGCGCACGAAAAGCGCAGGGCAGAAGATGAGGCCAGGCACGTGACGTTTAAATTGGTTTCCTGCGACGGCGGCGGGATCAGGGGATACCTGACTTGCCTGATCCTTGAGGGCCTGCACCAAGAAACCGGCTTTCTGGATATGGCAGACGGGTTCGCGGGCACGTCTACCGGCGGGCTGATTGCCGTCGCTTTGGCGGACGGTCGCACCCAGGGCAAGGATATGGGCGGTTTGATCGCTCAGCTTGCAAAGCACTATCGCGACGACGCCGCGACCATATTCCGCGAAAATGAACGCACCCTTTTGGACAAGGCTTTGGATGACCTATTGCGGCGGTTCAAACTGGGTGGTGGCCCCGGCATCCTTGCCTCGCAATACGTCGCGACCGGGCTTGAGGACATCGGGCATTCTTTGGTCTCTGACCGTACAGTCGGTTCGCTGGATCCCGATCTGGTACTGGCCGTGAACACGGCCTGCCTGCACCGCAGCGACAAAATTGGCTGGTCGCCCTTTACGATTACCAACCAGAACCTCACGCAAGACTCGTGGCTGGATATGAGCGCGGTGCATTTGCTCGACGTTGCGCTGGCCAGCTCGGCCGCACCTTCTTATTTCCCACCCCATCTGATCAAGGCGGGCGGCAAGGATTACGGCTATTTTGCCGACGGCGGCACCTTTGCCAACAACCCGGTCATGAACGGGATAAATGTAGCCATCGCAACCGGCCACGCGCAAGGTTTGGCAGATATTGACGCCTTGTCGATCGGCACCGGACAACAACCAACCGATATCTCAGAGCAGATGGTTCGCAATCCTGACGATTGGGGCCTGTTGAAATGGTTCGGCATCACCTCGGGCGCGCATAAAGGGGCGCTGATTGAACTGCTTTTGACAACATCTGCCGAAAATCAGCACTGGATGGCACGCCTTGTTCTGAAGGACCGGCTTGTGCGGATTAACCCGCCGCTGCCCAAAGTGGTGGGACTGGCCACGCACAAACCGGAATCCTACGTTTTGATGGAAAACGCGTTCCAGGCCTGCAAACAAAGCAAGTATTGGCAAAACGCCCTCAGCATGCTGAGCAACTGGTAAACTGAAACCCGGTCAACCTCGTCGTCACTGTTGTTTTTGGAAACGAAGTAAGTATGGTTAACGCATCGTTAGTTTCAAAATATCAGTACATTACACGAGGGCAGAAGCATGAGCGATCCCGGCATTGCCGAGAAGCTGGTCGAGGTTTTACGTCGACCTGATGGCGACGTGGACCTTCGTCCGGTTCATACGATCGGCATAAGTGCAACGGGATTTTTCGAGCCTTCTCCGATCGCCAAGACATTCTGTATTGCCGAGCACTTTAACACGCAAAAGACGGACGTGATCGTGCGGTTTTCAAACGGGTCAGGCAGCGCAGATGTGCATGATGGTTGGTCAGACGTGCGTGGCATGGCGGTGCGGTTCCACCTGCCCGACGGCTCGGACACCGATCTGATTGCGATGACTCTGCCGGAATTCTTCGCACCAACGCCCGAAACATTTTTGGAATTCGCCGAAGAGGCCAAGCCCAAAACTTATCATGGTGAAACGCCTTGGCAAAAGATCAGCAACTACTTGCACCTGATGCTGCCGAAACGTGACCCCTATCCCGATGAAACCATCAGCCCCGACGACGGTGCGATCGCGTTCGCCGACAAATACGCGTTTTCACAGCTGGGTGTGATGCAGGCCGCACAAATCGGCGCGCCAACCAGCTATGTGCGCGCTGCGTACCATGCGGTGCACACATTTATTGTGACAGGCCCGGACAATGTGCGCCGCTGGGTGCGGTTTTCCTGGCAGCCCATCGCGGGTGTCTTGAAGACCAATCCCAATGAGCCGCCGGACAACGATTACCTGCGTGGCGAACTAAAAAGGCGATTGTCAAAGGAACCTGCACGGTTTTCCTTGATGATGGCGATAGGCGAGGTTGGCGACGACTTTTCAAACTCATCCCGTCCCTGGCCACCCCATCGCAAACGGATCATGATGGGGACCCTGACGGTAGATGCCGTCCCCGAAAACCAGATTGCCGATTGCGAAAAACTCAGCTTCAACCCTGGGCTTCTGACCAAGGGGATCGAGGCCTCAGATGACCCGGTGCTGAAAATCCGTATCGAGTCGTACAAAATCTCAAGCGAATGGCGCGGCGGTTCCCCCTGCCCGTTCTCAAAGGGGTAAGCGCATGTCCTCGCAGAACGGATGGTTCAACACATACGTCAACAGCCTGCCTGATCGCGGCTGGTTCCAGTTCCTGTCGCGATACATCGTCGTGCCCTATTGGATCTGGCGTGACCCCAAACCCAAGCTACCGGGCGGGCCACGCCCATCGCCGCAACCCAGTGAGAACGTGCAGCGCATGATGAACCTGATCATGCCGCTCAAGGACCCCTCGCCCGACGGTCGAGCGCGCGCCACAATGGCAATTGCGCAAAACGTGGACGAGATCTTTGCCGGGCTCGACAACGTCGGCACCGTGCATTTCGCCCGGTTCCTTCTGATCGACAATAATATCTGTATGATCTCGGTCTATGACGGAGATTTCACCAATTACATCCGCGACTTCATCACCACAATCGGCAGTGTGTTCAACGATGTGATCTCACTGGTGGATGGCGCAGATCATCTGATTCCAACGGAACACAACGTCGAAGAGTTCATCGACTGGGTCCACGAGCACGACTTGTTTCAGGCGCCTGATTTCCCCACCGACATGTTCGGACTGCAGGACATCGCCAAAGGGCGGGAACCGAACAAGCCGCCCCATATGTTGGCGTCGCTGCCGCGTGACTTTGTGCTGCAACTACATGCCAACCGCAATATTTCGCTCGGGGGCGGCTATCGCGCCTATCCCGGAGTTTCAGCCGCGCAAGTGCGCCAAAAGTTTGGACAGGGCTGGTGACCAGAAAACTCGATCTCGCCGATATTCAGGGCAACATCCTGCGCGGCTACCGCCTTGACCTTGTGCGCCACCTTTTTCTGGAAGTCACGGACCGCGCAGCTGCACGTCAGTTTCTGGCCGCTACGGTTGAAGGCGGGCAGGACAACGTTCCGGCCATCACACGCGGGGTGCTGTGGGAGGTCAAGCCGCCCTTCTGCTTTAACATCGGCATTACGTATCAGGGACTGCGGGCGCTGGGAACTCCGGCGCAGCATCTCAATACTTTTCCCACAGAATTCAAGCAGGGCATGACAAGCCGCGCGATGAAACTGGGCGACTTCGGCGATAGCGCACCTGAGCACTGGCCCGCACCGTTTGATCAGCCAGACCGCATTCACCTGATGGCTTCGGTGCATTCCGACGTTGCAGAACACCTCGACCTCATCGAAAAGCAGGTGAGCGCGGCGTTCAATGTTTTGGGTGTGCGCAACGGTCGAAATTTGCCTGAAGGCAAGGTGTTCTTTGGCTATGTCGATGGCATCTCTCAACCCAGGTTCGAACAGGTATTCGACCCTGATCAAGCCGGGGTGGACGAACCGATTGACCCGCTGGGCACGGCTTTGCTGGGATACCCCACGCGGCAAGAGGGCGTTTTGTTCCGCGTCCCATCCCCGGATGCTTTGGGCGTTAATGGATCCTTCAATGCCTTTCGCATTCTCGCGCAGGACGCAGCCGCGTTCGAGGCTTATCTGGATCAGGCCGCTGACACACTGATGGATCACCCCAAGCGCGATCTGTTGGCCGACCCCGATCACTTGGACCGTATCGGCAAAGGTCTGGATCAGCGCGGCGCACTGCGCGAAGTCGTTGCCGCCCAGATGTGCGGGCGCTGGCGCAATGGTGTCCCTTACGAGCTTTCGCCAGACGCGCAGTGGCCGGAAACCGAGGTTTCACCAACCAATTTTGACTATACGCACGGTTCGCGTTGCCCTGCCGGGTCGCATTTGCGCCGCGGCAACCCGCGTGGTGGGCCTATCGTTCAGCGGATCGCCAATTACACCCGGCGACTGGTGCGCCGGGGTATGTCTTATGGCCCCGACTTTGACCCGCAAAACCCCGACAGCGCGGAACGTGGACTGCTGGGCAGCTTCATCGGTGCCAATATCGGCGCGCAATTCGAAGCAGTCATGTGTGACTGGATCAACCTTGGCCTGCAGGACCCCAACATAACCGGGGCAAATGACCCGCTATTGGGGGCGAACACAGCCGAGACCAGTTGGTTTGACATGACACTGCCCGACGGCGATACGATCCGCTTGTACGGCTTCCCGCGGCTGATTTTCACACGCGGGGGTGCATATACCTTTTTGCCCAGTCTGACCGCGATAAAATACCTGTCCGAGCTGACGGATTAGGCCAGTTCCGCCAAAGCGGCGTCGATACGTGCCAGCAACGGCGTTTTGCCGGCCGTCTCGACGACAACACGAGCCTTGGTCAGATAACTTATGGCTTGATCTTTCTTTTTCCGGGCCTTGCACAATAAGCCCATGATCATGTCGCAGCGTGCGATATAGTGACCGTTCTTGTCCAACTGAGGGTTGCTGCGAACCGCGTCGATCATCGACCGCAGCCGTTTCTCACCAAACAGAACAACCCACAGTATGGACCTGAAATTCCGCAAAAGAACCCGCAATGAGCCGCCGCCCTCACCCGTTAGGATCGCCAAATAAAGCTCGCACATGTAAAGGCGCGCCCAATCCGTCGCGATCTGGGTACCTTCGGTTTCGCGTTTTGCCAGCGCGGTTTCTATCTGTGACAGACCTTCTGCGATTTGGCCGTTCATCGCATACGCGACCCCCAGCATCGTTTCGGGACCGACCGTAAACAAAGACCACCCCTTTTCCTGGCAGTCTTCAATGTGGCGTTTGGCCGTTTCGATCGCTTCGGGCTTTTGCAGGGGCAACAACGCCCCTACGGTTGCAGCCGCAGCAATGGCGCGTTCGAATTCGACCTTCGAGGTTTTGCGCGCTTCTTCTGCCATTGCCAACGCCAGCTCGTAATCGTCGGTGACCATTGCGATCAGCGCTTTCATCGCCTTGCCATAACCCAGTGATCGCGGGTCATTACGCGTCTCGCCCACTGCGATCATTCGATCCGATGTCGCATGCGCGCGCGCAACACGACCGCGGCACAGTTCATTCCAGCCGACAGTCGCCAGATAGAAGTTCTGGATATAGGCGTCTTCGATCTGTTCAAGGACAGCTTCGACCTGACCCTTTCTGGCCTCGAACTTGTCGTTGTCGATTGGCGAATGATAGATGGAGACCGAAAGCTCGTTCACCATCGCATAGGCCTTGGAGGCCGGATCGCGCAGGCGATTGGCCATTTCGGTCAGTTCTTTCTGAACCCAATGCGCCTCGTGGTATTTTCCATTGCACACAAGGCAAGACACATAGTGATGCAGGAACAAGGCGTGGTTTTTGTCGTCTCCAACCTGTTCCAGGATCGGACGAACGGTTCCTGCCAGATCGATAAGTGTTTTCACCCTGAGCGAGATGTTAGAACACAATGCGAAATTCGCCAGAAACGCCGCAAATTGTTCTTTCGAGGCACAATCTGGGTTGTTCAGATACAAGTCCAACGCCGACTCGTAATACCGGTTGGCCTCATCCAGTGAATAGACGCCCAAACTCTTGTCACCGGCCATCGCGCTAAAGCGAAACGCCTGATCCACCCGATCCGACAATCCGTAGTGATAGGCCAGCATCTCGGCCGCCTCTTGCAAACGGTTTGCGTTGCGATGCACCAAAGCTTCGGCAATTGCAAAATGCAGCTCTGCTCGCCGGGACGCCACGAGGTTGTGGTAAACTGAATCCCGTAAAAGAACGTGGCGAAAGATGTAATCGGACGAGTTCGCCTCGCGGTACAAAACATCCTGCGCCTGCAGACGCTGCAAAACCGCGCCTGTGTCTTCGGCCTGCTCTGCAAGTTGGGACAACAGACCCGGATCAAAGCGGCGCCCGATCGCAGCCGCCGCCTGTAGCAATTCCCGGTCTTCGGGTTCCAGCCGTTCAATCCGCGCCGCAAGAAGGCTGCGCATCGTCACAGGAAGACCGGTATCGTCCATTTCCGCGTCGAAATGCGCCTTGCCTGCGTCCACGCGCAGCGTTCCTTGATCCTGAAGAAAACTCAGGATTTCTTCACCGAATAACGGGTTTCCACCTGCCCGGGTTGTCAACTGTTCGGCCAGCCCGTCTTCCAGATCATCCACACCCAGACGCGCACGGGCCAAATCGGCGAAATCATCAACCTCAAGCGGGCTGAGCGCCAGCGTCGTGACACCAGCCTCGCCCAGCCAGCCGGGCGTGTATTCCGGCCTACGCGTCTGAATGACCATGAGATTGGCGAATTCCGGTTCTTCGATCACAAGGCCCAACAGATCTTCGGAGGCGCTGTCAATCCAGTGGCTGTCTTCGATCAACAGGATCACGCGGTCCCGGCTGCATTTCGATCTGAGCAGCGCCAGCATAAGCTCGCGGCTGCGCAACCCGATCAAAACGCCGTCCAAACCGTCCAACGCATCCGCTGGCGGGCGCAGCCCCAGAAGGTTCATCGCCAGACCAAGGTTTTCTTGCGTATAGAGTTTGGATTTCTCTAGCCCGACCTCCAGTTTCTTTTGAATCCGCTGAGGCTGATCGGCATCGACGATCTGGAAGGACTTTCGCAAAATCTCAAGGAAGGGCAGAAACGGCACCTGTTGGCCGTCTGCAAAACAGTGACCGGTCAATACTGAAACATCTTCGGACTGAACCCGCTGCAGGAACTCAAAAACCAGACGTGTTTTTCCAAGGCCGGGTTCCGCGACAAGATCTATGACCGCACGGGCGCGCTCGGATCGTGCCAAAGCGGTGGACATGGCATCCAATTCACCGGCCCGACCGACATAGTCACTTAGGCCACGCGCAACAGAGGCATCAAACCGCGTGGCTTCGTCTTTGACCGATTGCAATTGCCACAGCTTTTGGGGTGCGTCCAAACCCTTGATCGGGTGTTCGCCAAAGAAACCCAGCTCTGTCACCCACTCGACAAGACCGCGGGTCGTGTCACAGATCAGACTGCCACCGGGTGGCGCAAGGTTTTCAAGCCGCGCCGCCAAGTTCACGGTGCTGCCCACAGCCGTCGTCGGGCCGCCTTTGCCCTGCACGGTGGCCATCAGAACGGTACCAGAACTGACCCCAACCCGCATTTTGGGGCGGACACCGAACCGGCTTTCAAAATCATCCTCTGCCTCAGCAAAAGCTTGATGGACAGTCAGAGCGGCACGGCATGCCCGCAGTGCCGGGTCTTCCAATGCATCCGGAATTCCGAACAGGGCCATGATGCTATCGCCGCCGAAATCACGGACAGTGCCGCCATGTTCTTCGACTGAACGCACCAGCATGTCATAGACGGTGCGCACAAATTCCAGAGACTTTTCTTCTTCCAGCCCGGCGATGATCGCGGTGTAGCCAACCATATCGGCGAACAATACGGAAACCGGACGACGCTGCGCCGATTCTGCCAATTCCTTGGCAGGCTTATCCTTGTCCTTCACCATATCGGTGTTTTGTCTACAACACCGCGACCGACCCCGCCAGTACGCGACACAACCCAATCGACAAGACATCCCGACCGGGAAGCGAAAATGTCACGCGATTGCATCCAAAAGCTGTATCTTAGGCCGTAAATGCAAGTTTCAGGCCGGGGCGGGGCCATCTGGTTTTATAGATTTTACCGGTGCTCGACGCAGTTATCCACAGATCCTGCATGTCTTTGCCGCCGAAACATAAATTTGTTGTGAAGAGGTCCGGCACCGGCACATGTTCCGTTGTCCCATCGAGGCTGAAAACAGTGATCCCACCGTTGTAGATTGTTCCAACGCAAACGCGACCGTCCTGTTCCACCTTGAGGCTATCCAGCCATTGGTATCCCGGCAAGGTTTGCACCACGGTTCCAGTCATCCCCGGAATCGGTCCGGGCTTGACCTCTCCGGGTCCGGTGATCTCCATCGCCCATAAACGACCAAAAACAGTGTCCGAAACGTAGATTGTTTTTCCGTCCGGAGACAGCCCAACGCCATTGGGCATGGGGATCGTCGCAGCCTTGATCAGCGTTTTTCCGTCGATCGAGGCATAGTACAGCCCCCCATATCGGGTCGAGGTTTCATCCTGAATTCCGGTGTCTGTGAACCAGAACCCTCCGTCCGCATCGAAGACGATATCATCAGGTGCAATCAGCCTTTCGCCCTTGTACGAGTCAAACAAGGGCTCAACCTTGCCGGTGCTTAGATCGACACGATGAACCGATCCACCCCGATAATCCGGGCGCAAAGGCGACGGCACAGTGATTTTGTCCGGGCCATAGGGGACAAAGCTGTAAACGGCACCGTTGTTACACACATACGCCGCGCCATCCGGACCGATAGCAACGCCATTCGGTCCACCGGGTATATGGGCAACGACAGTGACGTTCCCGTCAGGCGTCACTCGGGACAGGTTTTCGTCCTTGATATCCACGAACAGGACAGACCCATCGTCCATCGCGACCGGTCCTTCTGGAAAGCCCAAGCCGCTACAAACCTCTTGTAAATCCAACGTCATATCCCATCCCTTTTTTGCGCAATACGTTTGTTCTGGCCAAGCCTCAGACAAACAAAGCCAGCCCACGCCTAACAAGGCATTTCAGGATGTTCGTGTCAAAATTTTTGTCGGAGTTTTGCGGTTGCCCACAAGATCACATCAGATCGTTCTCGACATCCTCAGCTGAAATACCCAAGGCGTCCAAACCGTTTTCAAGGTGATCTGACAGGTGCGGTGTGCCAATCAGGTAATCCGCACAGGGGGTCGATGCTTCGGATTTGGCAGTTGCAATAGCTTCGGCCAGATCTTCTGCGAAAAAGCTTTCGCGGCCAATCCACATGACGGCGACCAGCTCGGCCTGTTCGTCCTCACCCATACGATCAATAAACGCACGCAACTCGCCCTCGGCCCGATCCAGTTCACGGCCCATCATGGCGACCTGAGCGATTTTTCTTGCCGAGATTTCCAGCATGTTCCGACTCCTCGTGTTCGCGGTTTCAAGACAACATCAACCACCGAGACCGGGTTGAGTCTTTGATCTTGAGCAAAAAACGAGGGTTTAGGGTTTGCGGATACCCGAAACAGGGTGATCCGGCACCGGTGCGCTGCGAAACGGGCGAAATCGGGCTTTCTTCAGCTTTAGCTTCAAGGCCTGCCAGACAATCAGCGTAAAGGCACGGCGTGCACCGAATGGCCGGCGCACCAATGACCAAGCCAAAGCCCGGTCCGTCAGTGGCGCACGCGGTCCCGTCAGCGTGGCGATCAGGCCCCCCGCCTCGCGCCCATAGTCGATCCAGACGCCAACCCGATCGGGACGCAAATCAAACCGAAAGGTGTAAGACCCTTCGATCTTCTGAAACGGAGACACATGCATCAACTTGTCGGCCACAATCCTGTCTGACGGTTGGATAGGCGCAAAGTTCGCGTTGTGACACAGGTAACTGTGGCGTGTGCCATAGGTGTTCGTCACCTCAGCCACGACTGCATACAAATTATCTTCGGCATCGAAGCAGAACCAAAAACTGACCGGGTTGAAGACATGGCCCAGTACACGCGGTTGGGTCAGCAAAGCGATGCGTTTGGGCTGTGTCACGCCCAGCAGCTCAAACTGCTCACGCAGCCATTCTGCACCACGCCCTTTGCCAGGCTCCCCACCGTGATCCCGCTCGCGCCAATTGGTAATGTTCGGTTTGTTGAGTGAGAATAAAAACGGTGTCGCTACGTCGGCTTCGGGATCCAGCAGGATATAGTCGACCGAATAGCGAAACGCGTTTTCTATCGCACCTTTACGTCCGTGGTAGGTATGCCCCGCGATGTGATCAATCCGGTTCATCCTGCCTTTCCCATTTTGCCCGCCAACCGATCAAACTGCATTCTTTTCCTCAGTCTTTACATATGCGTACTACGAAATCGTAGTCAGTGTGGATTAAAATAATTGTGCAGAGTGATCCGGCTTGGGTCTGCCCGCGTAATAAGGTTATGTTTACCGAGATCGATACCGCGAGCTTGGATGAACCGGTGGCCGACGGGCCCATAGTGACACCCTTGCGCGCAAAGCAACGCATCAAGGGTAAACCGGTGAACCAGGCAAACGGCAGTTGCGACACAAGAACCGATTGGGTGAGTCACATCACCCGTATCCGCGATGGGCAGGATCAGGCGGCTTTTGCCGAGCTGTTCCAGCACTTTGCCCCTCGGGTCAAGGCGTTCCTGATGAAATCAGGATCGGACGCCACTTTGGCCGAAGAGTGCGCGCAGGAGGTTATGGCCACCTTGTGGCACAAGTCGCATCTGTTCGACCCGACCCGCGCAACCGTGGCCACCTGGGTGTTCACGATTGCAAGAAACAAGCGCATCGACGTCCTGCGCAAGCAACGCCGACCCGAGCCAGAAGATCTTGGCTGGGGACCCGAGGCAGAGCCGGATCAGGACGACGTGATCGCGCTGCAACAGGAAACCGCGCAATTGCGTGACGCTTTGACCGCGTTGCCAGTGGCGCAAAGAGAACTGATCGAGAAGGCGTATTTCGGCGACCTGAGTCACCGAGAGATCGCATCGCAGACCGGGCTGCCCCTGGGAACGATCAAATCTAGAATTAGGTTGGCGCTGGACCGCTTGCGCCATGCCATGAACTGAGATGACGATGATGAGTAACAAGATCAAACATCACCTGACAGACGACCTGCTGATGGCCTACGCTGCAGGGTCTTTGCCCGAGGCGTTCGACCTGATGGTCGCGACGCATCTATCCTTGTGCGACCACTGCCGTGCGCGTGCCGAAGGGTTCGACGCCGTAGGCGGCTGTGTCCTGCAAGAGCAGGATGACACTATCGGCATGAGCAACGGGTCCCTTGCCGCAACTATGGCTATGATCGCCCAAGGCGCGCCAATTGCGAAACCGTCGCGTCCCGGCTGTTCGGTTCTACCAACACCGCTGCAGGACTACGTTGGCGGTGACGTGAACGACATCCAGTGGCGCTCGATCGGTATGGGCGTCAAACAGGCGATATTGCCGACGACGCGCGAAGCGACAGCCCGCCTTCTGTTCATCCCGGCCGGAGCTGCCGTGCCGGACCATTCGCACAAGGGTATTGAGCTGACGATGGTGCTGCAGGGTGCGTTCTCGGACGAGGTTGATCACTTTGCCCGTGGTGATGTTGAGATTGCGGACGAAGACCTGCATCACACCCCCACGGCAGACATGTCCGAGGATTGCATTTGCCTGGCGGTCACGGATGCGCCGCTGAAATTCAGCAAACTGATGCCGCGCATTTTTCAGCCCTTTCTTCGAATCTGACGCGTATCGCCCGGTTGTGCTAAACTGAACCCGCACTGTGGAGGGCCTTGCTATGCTGAGAGTTTTGTTCGTTCTTGCGACAACCATCGGGTTGGCCACAGTCGCTTCTGCTCAGCGTGTGGCCGATGTCAAATTCGACCAAGGCAACTATGGCACGATGGTCAGCGGAACAGTCACTGGGTATGAGTATTTCGACTATAAGCTGGGCGCCTCAGCCGGGCAGGAAATGTTCGCAGAGCTTGTTGTCAGTGACACGAACGGCAACGGTGTGGTCTATTTCAACATCCTGCCACCGGGCAGTGATGGTGAGGCGATCTATATTGGGTCCATTGACGGCAATACAGCCCGCATAAACCTGCCCGAAGACGGGGAATACACGATCCGCGTCTACCTGATGGGCAATGACCGCGATACAGGAAAGACCGTTGGCTATAACCTCGATCTGTCTATCCAGTAACGCCTAACCTTCGGACTTACCCAAAGGCACGACGTTTGTGTGGTCTTCGGGGGCCAATTCTTCGAAGTCGAAATTATCCAACCGTTGTGCCCTGCGTCCGGCCTTTTCGGCGCTGATCTTGATTTCTGAGATATCTTTGGCAGCCTGCCCAAAATGCCGATCCAGGTTCGAGACGCGATCCCCCAAACGCTCCACGTCTTTATGCAGCAGCCCAAGCTCTTTTCTGATCGCCCCGGCCTGCTCGCGCATTCGCGCATCTTTCAGGATCGCGCGCATCGTGTTCAGTGTTGCCATGCAGGTGGTCGGTGAAACGATCCAGACCCGCTTGCTAAAGCTTTCCTGCACCAGCTCGGGGAATTTGGCATGCAGCTCGGCATAGACTGCCTCGGATGGGAGAAACATCAACGCGCCATCGGCGGTTTCGCCATCCAGTATGTATTTCTCGGCAATGTCGGTGATGTGCTTGCGAACGGTGCTGCGGAACATCTGCACCGCCGCCTTCAACTCCACATCGTTGGTCGACCCGATCAGCGCCTCGTAGGCTTCCAATGGGAATTTGCTGTCAATCACGATTGGGCCCGGTGGGTTGGGTAGGTTAATCAGACAATCCGCGCGTCGCCCATTCGACAGCGTAGCCTGCAATTGGAAACTGTCCGATGGTAACGCCTTGGACACGATATCATTCAACTGGATCTCACCGAACGCGCCGCGTGTTTGCTTGTTCGACAGAATATCCTGCAAGGACAACACATCACCGGACAATTTGGTAATATTGTCCTGTGCCTTGTCGATAGCCGCCAAACGTTCCTGTAATTGGGTCAGTGAGGTGGCCGTCTGCTTGGAAGAGCCGTGCAGTGACTCTTTCATCCTTTCCTGCATCTCAGCCAGGGCACGTGCCGATTTCATCGCATTGTCCGCCAGCCGGTCGTTCATTTGCTGCTGTACCGAGGACAAGCGGGATTCGACCGTCTGGATCACCTGCACCTGCGCGTTGGCCTGCGTGTCAGATACATGCTGCAACCCGCCGCGCAGCTGCTCTTGCCCCTGCCCCAACTGCTGCACATGTTGCCCCAGATGCGCCATTTGACGGGAAAGGGGCTCTGCCAATTGGGCGGATCGGTTGGCCGCACGCAGCGACAAAAACAACAAGACCAGAATGAGCGCGACCACTCCGCCCACGGTCAGGACCACCGGGTCGTTCAGCGCGTATTGAGTACCTGCAATCTCGATCATGTCGCCTCGGATGTTCTTGTTTTATTCTTATTAGCCCGCGCGCAAGGCGGGATCAACTGCGTCCAAACAAACGCTCAATATCGGCCAGTTTCAGTTCCACATATGTTGGCCGTCCATGGTTGCACTGACCGGAATGGGGCGTCGCCTCCATCTCGCGCAGCAGCGCGTTCATTTCCTCGGCACGCATCTGGCGCCCCGAACGGACCGAGCCATGACACGCAACCCGGCTCAGGATCGCCTCAATCCGGGCTTGTAACGTCTGGCTTTCCCCTTGGTCCGCCAATTCATCAAGGATATCCAGGATCATCGCGCGCGCGTCGACCTCGCCCAGAATTGCGGGTGTTTCGCGCACTGCGATTGCCCCGCCACCAAACGGCTCCAGCGTCAGGCCAAGGCGGGAAAGGTCGTCAGAAACGGCCATCAAACGCGCGCAGTCGCTCTCGGACAATTCCACAATTTCCGGGATCAGTAGCGCCTGCGCTGCGACACCATTCTCGGCCATCTGGGTCTTCAGCTTTTCGTAGACCAGCCGCTCATGCGCAGCATGTTGGTCAACGATGACCATGCCGTCAGCCGTCTGGGCTATTATGTAGTTTTCGTGCACCTGCCCGCGCGCGGCACCCAGAGGAAGCTCTTGCACAGGTGGTTCTTCTGCTGCAGGGGTCGCTGTGGGGCCCGGTTCGACAATCCTACCGCTGTAATCCTGCGACAATTCGGAAAAACCGGGCGATTGCGCCTGAAAGGCGATCTGCCGCGCAGCGCGCGATGGCCGGTCCATCTGATACACCCGTGCTGGTTCCGGTTGCGCCAGCTCTGGCCGCATCGCACCAAGCGTCGCATTCGCCACGGTGGATGACGCCCGGTGACCAGCCTCGGCCAGTGCATGGCGCAAAGCCGAGACAATCAGACCGCGCGCCACGCCGGGATCGCGGAACCGAACCTCGGATTTTGCAGGGTGTACATTCACATCAACCAGGGTCGGGTCACAATCGATGAACAATGCAGCAGCGGGATGCCGATCGCGGCTGAGGAAATCGAAATAGGCTGCCCGCAGGGCGCCAGTCAGTATCTTGTCCCGCACAGGACGGCCATTGACGAAAAGGTATTGCGCCACGGCGGCACCACGGGAATAGGTCGGCAGGGCCGCGTAACCGTACAGTCGAATGCCTTCGCGTGTGGCGTCGATCCTCAGGGCATTCTCGGCGAAGTCGCGTCCGATGACACGGGCCAGTCGTGCGTGCAGTGCATCAAAGAGATCGCCATTTTCACGATAGGCGCGAAAGGTCACCCGACCCTCACCACCACCGGACACATCGCGCAGCGTAAAGGTGATTGCCGGCTCTGCCATCGCAAGGCGTTTGACTGTATCCGTGATTGCCTGCGCCTCGGCCCGGTCTGTGCGCATGAATTTCAATCGTGCAGGCGTTGCGAAGAACAGATCGCGCAATTCGACCACAGTACCCCCGCGCAGGGCGGCAGGTTTAACTGCCTCCATTTTGCCCCCCGCCACATGGATCTGCGCCGCGTCTTCCGTCGGCACTCGGCTGGTGATGGTCAGCCGACCGACGGCCGCCAACGAGGGCAGTGCCTCGCCACGAAAGCCGAACGTGTGGATGTTCAACAAGTCCGAGCCGTCAATCTTTGACGTGGCATGGCGCGACAAGGCCAGCGGCAAATCATCGGTAGAAATACCGCATCCGTCATCTGTGACACGAATCAGTGTCTTACCCCCATCCGCAATATCTATGGCAATTCGCGTTGATCCCGCATCAATCGAGTTTTCGACCAGCTCTTTGACGGCAGAGGCCGGGCGTTCCACCACTTCCCCCGCTGCGATACGGTTGATCGCGGCGTCATCCAGCTGTCGGATAACCGGTCGATTTTCGCGGATATTGGGGTCTACATGCGCCATACCCCTAGACCTAGCACAGGTGCGCACGATTCTACCACCTTCATAGATACTGGATTTAAAGAGAGAGGGGGCGTTCGGACAATCGCGTCGCGTCATCAAAATAGGGGTGATAAGCGTATTCGCGGTTGCCCGAACGATCCAATGTGAGTGGCGGTCAAACGTTTAACAATGAAAGTTCTGTAACACGAAATGCCCTTTGGGGCTCATTAACTCTGAAGCCCCCATCCCGTTGGGCGGAGTTCAGCCGAATCTGGCCCCTGCGCACACCGTATTTATGCCGGTCCCGGTGCCCCGGCCCGGGTTCGACACGGCCCCAAGATCGCAGCCAGCGCCAGTATTAGGCCCGAAACAGTTGCGATCATACCTGCCGCGCTGACCGCGTCTGCCATCCCCAGCCATAAGGGTCCGTACCCCGCCAAAACGTATCCGGCGACCGCTGAAATCACGGCAAATACGATGCTCCAACCAATCTGGGACTCAAGCCGGTTGGTCATCATTCGCGCCGCAGCGGGCGGGCAGATGAACATTGCAATCACGATGATTGAACCCACCGCGTCAAATGCCGCCACTGCCGCAATTGCAGCCGTGATCACAAGGGCAAAACCCAACGGACCCGTGCGAATTCCGACGGTACGCGCAAAACCTTCGTCAAAGGTCGAAATCTTGAGCGGCCGCCAGAACAACCAAGTGAACAAAGAAACCCCGGCGACGGTCAAAGCTATGCGTGGCAGTTCCGGCGGCAGACCGGCCAGCGCCTCGATGTCCCACAGCGACGACCACCCGGTTGCGTCAAGCCAGATCAGGCTTTCCAGATTGCCGTAGAGCGCATGTTCCACATCCAGATGCACGGTCGAGGTGTCCGTTTGCTCAAGCAACAGAACGCCCGCGGCGAACATAGTGGTAAAGACCACACCCATCGCGGCACCGGGCTCGATCTGGCCAAGACGGCGGATCGCCTCAATCGATATAACAGCGACCACAGCGGCACCGGCGGCCCCCAACATCATCGGCCAGGTGGAAATTGCGCCGGTCAGTATGAACGCCACAACAATCCCCGGCAACACGACATGGCTGATCGCGTCCCCGATCAGAGCCTGTTTGCGCAGCACCAGAAAATTGCCCGGCAATGCGCAGGCGATGGCTGCAAACGTACCAATCAATAGGGGCGTCAATGAAAGGGGGACAAATTCTTCACCGCTCATGTTACAACCCCCTGCGGGCCGCCAATCTGACGGTCGATCTCGATGATCTGGTCGCGCGTCAATACAGTTTCGATATCGCGCAAACCATCATACAGCGCGGCTGTCGCCTCGTGAGCCTGATCGGCCCGGACAACTTCCCAACGCTTTTCGTCGCGCAACGCCTTCGCGGCGCGGGCTTTCCCGGCCTCGGTTGCGACACCGTCCGCGCGCGCCAAACCGGCGCGGCACAACAATCGCAAGGTCAGCGGTTCGTAGATTTTTTGCCCCTGCGCCAGCGCCAGCAAACCCTGCCGGATGTGTACGCGACGTTGAAACCTAAGGTGCCGCAGAAGGGCCGCCATGACACCGCGCACTGGTGCCAGAAGCAAAGACAGCAAAAACAGCGCGAAACTCACCAGAACTATGATTGGGCCAGTCGGTAAATTGGGTGCCGATGCGGATAACGCAGCTCCGACGTATCCGGATACGCCCCCTGCCAGACCGGCCAGCACAACGACGCGATCCGACCGTTCTGTCCAGAAACGGGCCGTCACAGCCGGGATGATCAGTAAGGCGACGATCAGGATCAAACCGACGATTTTCAACCCGACGACCGTCACCGCCATGACAAGACTCATCATGGCAAGATCGACCCGATGCACAGGCACGCCTCGGGCTGCGGCATATTCCGGATCAAAGGCCACCAGGGTCATGGGACGTCGCAGCAGCATCACCAACCCCAAGGTCACTGCCCCACCGATTGCGATAATCAACGCGTCGGCCCACAGCATTCCGGCGGTCGATCCCAAAAGAAACCCTTCCAACCCGGCCTGACGGCCGACACCCATAGTTTGGATAATGGTCAGTAAAACGATGCCAAACCCAAAGAAAACCGACAGAACCGCGCCAATCGCTGCATCCTCTGCCAGCCTTGTGTTGCGCGTCAGCCAGTTCATACACAAAAGCCCTATCCACGCGGATACGGCAGAGCCCGCCAACAATCCAATCAGGTTGCGACCGTCGCCGCCCAACAGGACCAAAAGCATGAAGGCCAGGCATACGCCCGGCAGGGTCGCATGGCTGATTGCGTCACTGACCAGCGCGCGCTTGCGCAGGAAAAGAAAGGTGCCTGTCACACCAGCCGACACACCCAGTAGCGCGGCACCAATGGCGACCAGCGAGGCGTTGTAGCCAAGCTGCAGGGTCAGAGCGTCCCAAAGCATGGTTATCCCAATGCGCGCGAAATCTGGTCGATCTGAGCTGTCGCTAACCGCCCTCCATAGGCGGATTGCAGGGTTTCAGCAGTGAACGCCTGAGCCACTGTTCCCTCGGCCACTTTGCGCGTGTTGATCAGGAAAACATGATCGAAATAGTCGGTCACAGTGGCAAGGTCATGATGGACCACGACCACGGTCTTGCCAGCCTCTTTCAACGATTTCAGAACAGCAATGATGGCCTTTTCCGTGGCCGCATCGACACCGGCAAAGGGTTCATCCAACAGATACAGGTCAGCGTCCTGCGCCAATGCACGCGCCAGAAACACGCGTTGCTGTTGCCCCCCTGACAGCTGGCCGATCTGACGATCTGCGAAATCGCGCATGCCGACCCGGCTCAGGCAATCCATCGCCCGCGCCTTGTGCCGCGCGCGAACACGTCCCAGCAGGCCCAATTCCCGAGACAGTCCCATCAGCACCACGTCAATCACGCGGGTCGGAAAATCCCAATCAACGCTTGCGCGCTGCGGTACATAGGCAATTCGGGCACGTTGTTTTTCCAACGGTTGACCATAGACGGTCACCTGCCCGGACAGCGGCGAGACTATGCCCAGCGCCGCCTTTAGCAACGTCGATTTACCGGCTCCGTTCGGGCCAATAATGGCGGTCATCGCCCCAGGCTGCACGGTCATGTCAACGGAAAACACCGCCGGTTTCTGGCCATAAGAGACGGTCAGCCCGCGAATAGCGAGAGGGCTGTTTTCAAGTCCATTTTCCTGTACGGATACACCCTGATTTGCCGCCAGTTCAAGCATCGCTTAGAACCCCGCCGACAGTTTGCCGTTCATACCGCGATCCGGCACGTCTGCGCCCAGAGCGCCCCCGATGACGGTGAAGTTATGATCCAGCATGCCGATATATGTGCCCTCATATGTTCCGGGCTCGCCCATTGCGTCCGAAAACAGCTCGCCTCCGATGCTGACATCATGACCCTTGGCTGCGGCCCCTTCGATCAGGGCCAGCATCGAACGATCAGAAACCGAGCTTTCGACGAACACTGCAGCAAGCTTCTGGTCGACCAGCGCATCGACCAATTCGCCAATCCGGTTCAAACCGGCCTCGGATTGGGTCGAGATGCCCTGAATTCCCAAAACATCATACCCGTATTCCGCACCAAAATACCCAAAGGCATCATGCGCGGTCACAAGCACCCGTTGGTCTTCTGGAACGGCCGCTAGCACTTTCTTGCCATAGGCTTCCAATTGGTCAATCTCGGTTAAGTGTGTCTTCGCGTTGGCTGCGAAGAAATCAGCCGCGTCGGGACGCGCCTCGGTCAAGGCATTCTGCACCTCGACAACCACATCGCGCCACAAGGCGGGGCTCATCCAAATATGCGGATCGTATTTGTCGGCGTAATCGTCATGCGCGCGGAGTTTGGATGTGTCGATCACCTCGGCCACGGCGACCACGTTCCGTTTACGGCCCAGATCGTGAAAGAAGTCTTCCATCTGCGCTTCAAGATACAGACCGTGCCAAAGGATCAAGTCCGCACGGGTCATCGCGACGATGTCGCTGCGGGTCTGGCGGTAGGCATGTGGATCGACACCCGGACCCATCAGGCCTTTGACCTCGATCTGATCACCACCGACCTGACGCACGGCATCTGCAATCATACCAGTCGTTGCCACCACTTTCAGCGGCGATCCGGCCCAAGCCGATACGGGCAGCGCGACGGCAAAAGCCAGCGCTGCAAGAAAGCTACGACGAATCATGTCAGACCCCGATCTGATATCCCCATGACGTTAAATATGCGAACCACTCGCAACTAAGTCAATGCTATTGAGAATTATTCGCAAGAAAGTTCATTATTTTTGTCCATTTGGTCAAAAAAACTGGACTTCAGACGCCGGACTGCCTTCCATTTACCCGCAACACATGCGATTTTGGCGCAAACCTCCCAAAGGATGTGAAGATGGAAACGCAGAGCTCAGACAGCCCCGTGCGCACCGCGCATCTGCCGCAAGTGACCGAACCCAGAAACCCGGGCATGGACCTGGACCTGGATTGGGTGCGCGCTGTTCAGGCCAATACATCGGCTATTGAACGCCGTGCCGCCACCCTGCCCGGTCGTCGTTCGGTAAAGAAAGACTATCAGGCCGCTTGGCTGCTGAAGGCGATCACCATGATCGACCTGACCACCTTGTCAGGTGATGACACGGTGGGCCGCGTTCGCCGTCTTTGCGCCAAGGCGCGGCAACCTGTGGCCCCAGCGCTGTTGCAGGCGATGGATATGCCACCGATCACCACAGGCGCAGTTTGTGTCTATCACGACATGATCGAACCCGCCGTTGTGGCGCTGAAAGGCACGGGCATTCCGGTGGCGGCTGTCTCGACCGGGTTCCCGGCGGGTCTGTCGCCCTTTCACCTGCGCGTGGCCGAGATCGAAGAAAGCGTGAAGGCCGGGGCCGAAGAAATCGACATCGTGATCTCGCGCCGCCATGTGCTGTCGGGTGACTGGCAGGCCTTGTATGATGAGATGAAAGCGTTTCGCGCCGCCTGTGGCGACGCCCATGTCAAAGCCATCCTAGCCACCGGAGAGCTGGGCAGCCTGCGCAATGTCGCTCGCGCCTCGGTCGTGTGCATGATGGCGGGGGCGGATTTCATCAAGACCTCGACCGGCAAGGAAAGCGTTAACGCCACCCTGCCCGTATCGCTGGTGATGATCCGCGCGATCCGCGATTACTATGACCGCACCGGGTATCGGGTCGGCTACAAGCCTGCGGGCGGGATTTCCAAGGCCAAGGACGCACTGGTCTATCTGTCGCTGATCAAGGATGAGCTGGGCAATCGCTGGCTTGAACCGGACCTGTTCCGCTTTGGCGCCTCCTCGCTGCTGGGCGATATCGAACGGCAGTTGGAACATTATGTAACGGGCGCCTACTCCGCCGGCTATCGTCACTCCATGGGCTGAGGACAAGAATAATGACAGTCAAAGAGATTTTCGAAACCATGGACTACGGCCCCGCCCCCGAAAGTGCAGCCGAGGCGTTGGCCTGGCTGGTCGATCAGGGTGACAAATTCGGCCACTATATCGACGGGGCCTTCACCAAGCCCGGCAAAGGGTTCGAAAGCCGCAACCCCGCGACCGGAGAGGTGCTGGCCAAGCTGACGCAAGCCAAGCAGGCCGACGTCGACGCTGCCGTGGCAGCCGCCCGCAAGGCGCAGCCCAAGTGGGAGAAACTCGGTGGCGCGGGACGTGCGCGTTACCTTTATGCCATTGCGCGGCTGTTGCAGAAACATGCGCGCCTGTTTGCCGTTCTGGAAACTATGGATAACGGCAAGCCGATCCGTGAATCGCGCGACATCGACATCCCTCTGGCGCAGCGGCATTTCTATTACCACGCGGGCATGGCGCAATTGATGGAGAGCGAGTTGCCCGACGAGCAGGCGTTGGGTGTGTGTGGTCAAATCATCCCGTGGAACTTCCCCCTGCTGATGCTGGCGTGGAAGATCGCGCCCGCGTTGGCGATGGGCAATACGGTGGTTCTGAAACCGGCCGAGTATACCTCGCTGACGGCGCTGCTGTTTGCTGACATCTGCTCGCAGGCCGGGCTGCCCAAGGGTGTGGTCAACATCGTCACCGGCGACGGCGCGGTGGGTGAGATGATCGTGGCTGCCGACGTGGACAAGATCGCCTTTACCGGATCAACCACCGTGGGGCGGCGTATTCGCGAGGCAACGGCAGGCTCGGGCAAGGAACTGACGTTGGAGCTGGGCGGCAAATCCGCCTATATCGTGTTTGACGATGCCGATATCGATTCAGCCATCGAAGGTCTGGTGGATGCGATCTGGTTCAATCAGGGTCAGGTCTGCTGCGCGGGCTCGCGCCTGTTGGTGCAGGAAGGCATTGCCGAGAGGTTCTACGCCAAGCTGCGCGCGCGGATGGATGGGTTGCGCATCGGCGATCCGCTGGACAAGTGCATCGACGTGGGCGCGGTTGTAGACCCGATCCAGTTGCAGACGATCAAAGGCATGGTCGACAGCAACACCGCAGGTGAGGTTTATCAGGCGGCCTGCGCGCTGCCCGAGAACGGCTGCTATTATCCGCCCACGCTGATCTCGGGTCTGGAGACATCCGATCCGCTGATGCAAGAAGAGATCTTCGGCCCGGTTCTGGTATCCACGACCTTCCGCACCCCGGCTGAGGCGGTCGAGCTGGCCAACAACACCCGTTATGGGCTGGCCGCGACAGTCTGGACCGAGAATGTGAACCTCGCGCTGGATATCGCGCCCAAACTGGTTGCGGGTGTGGTCTGGGTGAATGCCACCAACCTGTTCGACGCAGCCGCCGGCTTTGGCGGTGTCCGCGAAAGCGGCTTTGGCCGCGAAGGCGGTTGGGAAGGGCTGGCCGCCTATACCAAACCCAAGGGCAAGACCAAGCCGCTGACCAAGGTCGAAGTTCCGACAGGCGACGGTGCCCCGGTCGATCCAATCGACCGCACCGCCAAGATGTATATCGGCGGCAAACAGGCGCGGCCCGATAGCGGGTACTCGAAACCCGTCTGGGGCAAATCGGGCCTTCTGGGCCATGTGGGTCTGGCCAACCGCAAGGACGTGCGCAACGCGGTTGAGGCGGCGGCAGGAGCCAAAGGTTGGAGCAAGACCATCGGCCATCTGCGCGCGCAGATCCTGTACTACATCGGCGAAAACCTCTCGGCCCGTGCGGATGAGTTCGCGGCGCGGATTGATGCCATGACCGGCGGCAAGACCGGTGCAAAAGAGGTGGACGCCTCAATCCAGCGCCTGTTCACCGCCGCCGCCTGGGCCGACAAATATGACGGTCAAGTCCACGGGGTACCAATCCGGGGAGTAGCCCTTGCGATGAAGGAACCCGTGGGTGTGATCGGCGCGCTGTGCGCGGATGAGGCACCTTTGCTGGGTCTGGTCTCGGTCCTGGCCCCGGCGATTGCGATGGGCAACCGGGTGGTGCTGGCCGCATCAGAACCTTACCCGCTAGCCGCGACGGATTTCTACCAGATCCTCGAAACCTCGGACGTACCCGCAGGCGTGGTCAACATTCTGACCGGCCGCCACGCAGAACTGGCAAAGCCGCTGGCCTCACACCTGAACGTCGATGCGGTCTGGTCGTTCTCGTCCACCGACCTGTCGAAAGAAATCGAGGCTGTGTCCGCCGGAAACCTGAAACGCACTTGGGTCAATAACGCGACGGCAATTGATTGGAGCATGGACCATTCCCGCCGCTTCCTGCAGGCTGCGACCGAAGTGAAAAACATCTGGGTGCCCTACGGCGAGTAGGGCTCCCGCATCACGGGAGGCCCACATGGATTTTTCAGGACAAACCGTCATTGTGATCGGCGGCACCAGCGGTATAAACCGGGGCATCGCCGAGGCCTTTGCGGCCTCGGGTGCCAAACTGGCCGTCGCCAGCCGATCGCAGGAAAAGGTGGATGACACCGTAGCCGCACTCAAGACTGCGGGTGCCGCTGATGCCATCGGTGCAGCGTTTGATGTACGCGACCCCGAGGCCGTAGCTAAGGGCCTTAAACAGTTCCACGAGGCGCTCGGCGATTTTGACGTTTTGGTTTCGGGTGCAGCGGGTAATTTTCCGGCTCTGACCTCGGAAATGTCGGTCAACGCGTTCAAAACTGTTGTCGATATTGATCTGATGGGAACTGTCCACGTCATGAAAGGGGCCTACCCTTATCTCAAACGGCCCGGGGCCAGCATCATCAACATCTCGGCCCCGCAGGCCTTTTTGCCATACGAAGGGCAAGCCCACGTCTGCGCCGCGAAAGCTGGCGTTGACCAGATTACCCGTACCCTGTCGATGGAATGGGGTGTCGAAGGCATCCGTATCAATTCGGTCGTGCCCGGATTTATCGAAAACACCGAAGGGGCCCGTCGGCTTGCACCGACTGAAGACGCAGCCGAGAAGTTACGCGCAGATGTCCCAATTGGCCGCTGGGGAACCGTGCAGGACGTCGCCAATGCTTGCTTGTTCCTATCCTCGGATATGGCCAGTTATATCAGCGGCACAGTCTTGTCTGTCGACGGGGCATTATATCAACGCGGTTCGGGCAAATTTGGTCAAATGATGGGGCAGATGTTGCGTGCTCAGGCGAAAACACGCACATAACACAAATTAACCTGTGAATTTGTTCATATACAATCGAAAGTGAAAACTTCAGTTTGGGTGCATTCAACACGAGGGCACGCCCGACCATGCTGAGTTTTCCGTTTGATTTTCCTGAATTCGTTCACTTGACCACATTGATCGGCGTGACCGGCGCCGGTCTTTACATACTGAACTATTTCCTACTGCAGATGGGTTTCATTCGTGGCAATGGCATCGCGTATCCGGTGTTGGTCATTGTCGCCGCAGGTTGCGTACTGATCAGCATGGCGAAAGAGTTCAACCTCGCTGGGTCAATCATACAATTCGCCTATATTCTGATTTCGGTACTGGGACTGATGCGCGGCTATCTTGCACGTCACTTTGTCCGTTTTTCCGACGACGAACGGCAGTTCATTGCATTGCACCTTGAATCCCTCAAACCCCATCAAGCCCGAAAACTGCTGAACACGGCCACTGTCCGGGAGTTTCCCACTGGGGACATATTGATCGAAGAGGGCAAAACCACGGATTTTCTTGGGTTTGTCCTAAGTGGTAAGACGACCATTCTCAAAGAAGACCAGGTGATCAACACCTGCGGATCAGACGAAATATTAGGAGAGCTCACCTTCGGTTTGGGGTTACCTGCAACGGCAACCGTCATCGCCACTGAGCCCACCAAGTGCCTTGTGTTCGACAATATTCAACTGGCCCGTTTGCTGCGCCGCAACCGCCATATTGATGATGCGCTGAAGGCCGCGCATTTCAGACATGCGCGGCAAAAGCTGCTGAACAGCAACAAACATACGCTCAAGGCCCAAAAGCAGCCAGCGGCGGCCTAGGGCTTAACCGTCCAGCCCTTCGGGTTTACCAACGATCGTGAAATGCAGCCCCTCAGGGTTCAGCAGCTCTGACGCGACGCGATTTACGTCGTCCAACGTCACCGCATTCACCTGATCATTCCGCGTGGCGATATAGTCGATAGGCAGATCGTCCATCTGCATACCCACCATGATCCCGGCGATCTGACTATTCCCATCAAACCGCAGCGGGTAAGCGCCAGTCAGATACGTTTTGGCGTCGTCCAGTTCCTTCTGCGTCACACCCTCGGACGCAGCCCGCGCCCATTCGTTGCGGATCACCTCGACGGTTTCGGCGATTCTGTCGTTGGCCGAGGACACGGACCCCAGATAAACCGACGCCAAATCCTTGGGCACAAGGTAAGTCGCCACGCCATAGGTCAGCCCACGTTTTTCCCGAACTTCATGCATCAATCGGCTTTCAAAACCACCGCCGCCCAGAATGTGGTTCAGGACAAAAGCCGCAAAGAAATCCGGATCGTGCCTGTCAATGCCCGCATGGCCAAACAGGGCCACGGATTGCGGCGTATCAAAATCGACAACGCTGACACCACCGGGGATGGTCACGTCGGCCTTGCCCGGAATGGGTTTTCCTGTTTCGGGAAGGTCGGCCAGCAACTTGTCCAGCAATTCGCCCAGTTCCTCGGCCGTAATATCTCCGACCGCACCGACATACAGCCGGTCCTTGGCAAAGACATTCTCATATGCCGTGACAACGTCATCCCGTGTCAGGACCGTCACGCTGTCTAGGGTGCCTTTCCCTTCGGAGCCGTAAGGGTGATCACCATAGGCCATCTGCGCAAAGCTGCGTCCGGCGATGTCATTTGGGTCCGTTTGGTCCGACCGAAGCCCAGACAACACCTGCGCCTTGACGCGATCTACAGCGTCTTGATCAAACCGTGGCTCGTGCAAAGTGGTGCGCAGCAGATCTATAACCTCATCGCGGTTCTCGGTCAGAAACTGCGCAGATACCGAAACGGTATCATCAGACGCGTTGTACCGGAACGAGGCCGCAAGGGATTCCAACTGGCGCGCATAGGTTCGCGCATCCATATCGCCTGCGCCCTCTTCGATCAGGCCGCTCATCAGGTAGACGGCACCGCGCTTGTCCGGATCATCCAGCGACGTGCCGCCTCTGAAACGCAGCTCAAGCGCCGTGAAGGGGATTGAGTGATCTTCGACCAGCCAGGCGGTGATACCACCCGGCGATGTCACTTCTTCGATCTCGATCTCGGCCCATGCGGGCAGAGCGACGACAAAAGCGATCAGTGTTACCAGAAACCGTTTCATTGCGTCACCTCATCATCGCGCATCAGCCAACCCGTGACGGATGCTTCGCGTTGCAGAACTTCGCGGGCAGCCGCGATGATCTCATCACCGGTCACGGCCTGAAGAACATCAGGCCAAGCCTGCACATCCTCGACTGTCAGGCCGCTGGTCAACGCACGGCCATACCGGTTTCCGATACCATCCACGTTATCACGCGCATAGGTTTGCGCGGCACGCAGTTGCATTTTGATGCGGTTCAGGTCGTCTTCATTCACGCCTTCGGCAATGAAATCGGCAACCGCCTGATCCATCGCATCCTCCGCCTCTTGCAGCGACACGCCCTGCGCCGGAACAACCAGAAGATCAAAGGTTGTGTCGTCCAAGGACACGCCCCGATAGAACGCGCCCGCATATACGACGGTTTGCTGTTCAAACTGCAGCTTTTCGTTCAGGTAAGAGGTATTCCCACCGCCCAGCAACTCGGCCAGCAGGAATAGCGCGGCGGCTTTCTCCTGCGCGCCAGAGTCGCGCTCGGGCGCCAGATAGCTGCGCTGCACATAGGGTTGCGACACGCGTGGATCCTTGAACGTCAATCGACGTTCCGCGGTTTGCGGTGGTTCTTGCGACCGGATCCGTTCTGGTAGGTCCGGATTGGCAGGGATCACACCATAATATTGCTCTGCCAGCGTCTTGACCTCATCAGGGTCCACGTCTCCGGTTACCACAAGAATGGCGTTATTTGGCGCATAGTGGGTCTGGTAGAAGGACAACGCGTCCTCCATGTCCAACGTCTCCATCTCATGCCGCCATCCAATGATCGGCACGCCGTAGCGATGGTTCAGATATTGCGCCGCGTTCATCTGTTCGCCGAACAGCGCGCGCGGGTTGTTGTCTGTACGCTGGTTGCGTTCTTCAAGGATCACGTCGCGTTCCGTGACGATATCGTCTTCGGACAGGCGGATATTGCGCATGCGATCCGCTTCCATACGCATCATCAGTTCAAGCCGATCGGCGGCGACGCGCTGGAAATACGCAGTATAATCATACGAGGTAAAGGCGTTGTCGTTGCCGCCGTTGGCCGCGACCGTGGCCGAAAACTCACCCGGTGCCAGCGTGTCCGTACCTTTGAACAGCAGATGTTCCAGGAAATGCGCAACACCGGACGAGCCCACCGGCTCATCCGCAGAACCTGCGCGATACCATACCATGTGCTGCACCACAGGGGCGCGGCGGTCTTCGACCACAACGACATCCATGCCGTTATCCAGTGTGAAGGTCGTGACCGCCTCTTGACCGTCCTCGGCGAAAACCGGGGTGGCGGCGATAAGGGCAGCCGACAGTGCCAGGGCCCGAACCATGGGGCATCCTCCGTTTGTTGTCTGATGTTCAAACTACGGTGACGCGGCGCAGGTTCAAGACTGATGACGAAAAGTTAAGGATTATTCATCCGCCGGGGGCGCCGACGGCGTTTCGATACCCGCGCGACGGGCCGCTTGGTTCTGTTCTTCTGCATCAAGCGCGTCCTTGCGGTAAACCTGCGCGTACCGATCCACCTTGAACAGACGCAGACGCGTCAGGCGTCCCTGTTTCCTGCGAAATTCGGCATCTTCGGCATCGACCGTCTGCCGTGTATTCGCCGGAACGCCATAGCGGCTGGAAGCCGTCACCAAGGCCGCATCCGTCGACGGGATGGCAGTGTTCGGGTTCAACGCGGCAGGGTTGCCACCCAATGCAGCCACTGCATCAGCTTTTGGCGTCGGGTCCGTCAGGTTGGTACCCCCGGGTGTGGGTGCAGGCAGAAACTGATAGTCTTGTGGCTGTGTCAGCGGTTTAGCCGGAAGAACCGAAAACTCATCCGGTCCCGGTCCCGGCGCCTCAAGATGGCGCAGACCGATATCGGAACAACCCGCAGCCGCAAAGGCCAATGTCACTGCAATGAAGGAACGCGGCAACCGCATCAGAGTCTCCAGCCTGTTTCAGGCGCTTTTATCGCATTTCAATTCGCGCGTCACGAGGGCTTTTTACCATCAAAGATCACGAGACCGATGGCCCCAGCGAAAATGAACACATCTGCAAGGTTGAAAACAAAAGGGTTGTTTATGCCACAGCAGGACATGTTCAGAAAATCCAGGACATATCCATAAAGCAGCCGGTCCAGAACGTTTCCAAGCGCACCGCCGATCAGCAGCCCACCGCAGAATAACATTATTTTTGACGGCGCGGATCGCACAAGCCAGATCATCACGCCTATCGCGATTGCCAGCGAGATTGCGATCAAAACCCAGCGCGCGGCGTCGCTATTACCCTGGAACAGGCCAAAGTTGATGCCCCGATTTTCACCGTATTTGAACACAAGCAAGGGTGGCAGCACATCAATATCGCCCTCGGCCACGCGCATGACGTGAACGACCAGAACCTTGCTGATCTGGTCGATCGCAAACGCCACAAGTGCGGCCCAGAGCAGAAGCCGATACCGCATCAGTGGCGGAAGTGGCGCATGCCGGTGAAGACCATGGCAAGCCCGGCCTCATCCGCAGCCGCGATCACCTCATCATCGCGCATCGAGCCGCCGGGTTGAATGACACAGGTCGCGCCCGCCTCGGCAGCCTCCATCAGACCATCGGGGAAGGGGAAGAATGCATCCGAGGCCACGGCTGAGCCGATGGTCAGAGGTTGCGGCAGCCCCAGCACGTCGGCCATGCGTTCGGCTTTCTTGGCCGCGATCAGGGCCGAATCCACGCGGCTCATTTGCCCTGCGCCCACGCCTACGGTCGCGCCGTCCTTGACGTAGACGATGGCGTTGGACTTGACGTGTTTCGCCACTTTCCACGCAAATAGCAGGTCGCGCATCTGTTCCTCGGTCGGGGCCTTTTTGGTCACAACCTTCAGGTCATCCATACCGACAAAGCCATTGTCCTTGTCCTGCACCAACAGGCCACCGGCCACCTGCCGGACGGTCTTGCCGCCTGCGGTCACATCCGGCAGCCCTTCGGTCGTCAGCAGGCGCAGGTTCTTCTTGGCGGCAAAGATCGCCTTGGCCTCATCCGAGGCACCGGGGGCAATCACCACCTCGGTGAAAATCCCGGTGATTTCCTGCGCGGTTTCCGCATCCAGCGGTTGGTTCAGAGCCACGATCCCACCAAAGGCCGAGGTCCGGTCGCAGTCGAACGCGGCCTTGTAAGCCTCAATCAGCGTGGCACCCGTCGCCACACCGCAGGGGTTGGCATGTTTGATAATGGCACAGGCGGCACCCTGTGCCGGGTCGAACTCGGCCACCAGTTCGAACGCTGCGTCGGTGTCGTTGATGTTGTTATAGCTGAGTTCCTTGCCCTGATGCTGCACGGCAGTCGCCACGCCGGGGCGGTTCGTACCATCTGTGTAGAACGCCGCCGTCTGATGGCTGTTCTCGCCATAGCGCAGGGTCTGTTTCAACTCACCGGCAAAGGCGCGGCGGCGCGGGGCCTCGGCGGACAGTGCATCTGCCATCCAGTTGGATACAGCACTGTCATAGGCCGCCGTGCGCGCATAGGCAGTCTGGGCCAGTTTCTGCCGGAACGCATAAGAGGTCTGACCGTCATTTGCCGCCAGTTCGGCCAGCAAGGCATCGTAATCCTCGACATCCACGACGACGTTTACAAAGGCGTGGTTCTTGGACGCGGCGCGGATCATCGCGGGGCCGCCAATGTCGATATTCTCGACGCACTCGTCATAGCCGGCACCTTTGGCCACGGTCGCCTCGAACGGGTAGAGGTTCACCACCAGCAGGTCGATCGCGCCAATGCCATGTTCATTCATCGCAGCCACATGGGTGTCATTGTCACGCAGCGCCAGCAGCCCGCCGTGCACCATCGGGTGCAGCGTTTTTACGCGGCCATCCATCATTTCGGGAAAGCCGGTGACCTCGCTTACGTCTTTGACCTCCAGCCCGGCATCACGCAGCGCGCGTGCCGTACCGCCGGTCGACAACAGCTCAACCTCGCGCTCGGCCAGTGCCTTGCCGAGGTCTATCAATCCGGTCTTGTCGGATACGGAAAGTAGCGCGCGGCGCACGGGGTGAAGGTCGGTCATGGGTCCAAAGGTCCTTTTGGCGTCAGTCGAAAACGGGCTCGTCCCGGTGCACATCGCGCACGGCATAGGCTGTATCCTGTGCCTTGCTCAACGTCCACCGAATGCGCGTCGCATACTCCATTGCGCGGCCAGATAGAACGATCTGTTTTGTCGCGCGGGGCTTCAGGCGACCCTTTTCAAGATAAACGCTTGGTTCAACGGACAATTTCGCAACGCCATCATGGCGGAAAACCCATATCTCGCCGCTTTTGAGGGCCATCGACACCGCGGCCCCGCCCAAATCCAGCGCTGCATCCACGTCCGGATGAAGGTGAAAGCGGACATCAAAACCGATGCCCTGCAGATTCGAGGCGTTCAGCGCCTTGTCGAACTGCCGTTTTGCCTTGTCATCGGCAGCGAGCAGAATATCTTCGCCAACCAGTTCGCGCCCGTCAAAGCGCAGCTCGAACGTACGCGCATGCGTCAGGCCAAAAACCTTGGCATAGCCGTCGTGACCCGCCATGAACCGGGTGCCGTCGAAAAACTCTTCGAATTCGTTCGGAACGTCTTTTGGCGCATCAACCAAAGCCTCGGTTCCGGTGCCTTCGTTGGGTGCGGTCAAACGTGCGCTGGAATAGCCATCCAGACATAACGTCGAATGCGACGGGGTTGCACGCCCGGCCCGACGCCATTCTGCCCCGAAGGTTTCACCTGAACCACAATTGACAATCAAAGGCCGCCGTCCGGACGTCAGCTCGAATGCCAGGGTCGAAGCGTGTGCGTTAAAGGATGTGGCCCCTTTGGGCGGGGCGCTGGCATCAATGATTACACTGGTTCGTGCCGCGTATAAGCGCGCGAAGCCCATCGACAATCCGGTGACGTGCTGGGGCCTGACTCCGCTTTGCGCCAAGGCCTGATCCAAACGGCCTTCGACGCCGCGACCACCCCCATGATACCGCGCCAACGCGCCATCCGCGTGCCGCAGGCACCGCAGGGTTGGAGCCATCCGCTTAATGGCATTGGATTGCGCACCGGGTGTCCCACGCCCCAGTTCACTGAGCGCCGCCGACGTCCAGGCCAGCAGGGTAAAGACCTCAAGCAATTCCTCTGGGTTTCGCGTTGGAATACCACCTTTTTGATCAATCTGCGTGTCACATTCGCGGGCCAGCGCACGCAGCGCCGGATCTGCCATATGCTCAAAACCATCCAGCGCCAAACCCGCCTGAACCAAGCCCGCCAAAGCCTCGAAACGGGGCAGCCCCGGCGTGGCTGCTTTCCACCGTTTGGACAGGAACCATGTCTGTTGAGCCAAAGCGCGAAAGAACTGCTGGCTTTGTTTCTCGTCCTGACCACGCAACAGAAAGGACGAGTGGTTGATCCAGCGCATAACGCGCCGACCTGTCAGATCCGGGGCCCACCCCGGGCCATGTCCACGCCCATGCGCCGCGATCCAGCCCCAAACCCAACGCTGCGCCTTTTCCCGGGCGCGCATATCACCCACGGCAGCCAGATCGTCCAGCCATGAAAACCCGTGCCGTTCATGATCAAAACCTGCGCTTGGCGCGGTGACATCCCAAAGCTCGGTATCCTGCGCTTCGACAAGAAAGCCTGCAAATAAAAGGTTTCCGGCGACCAGCTGTCGTCCGCGCGCAAAGGATCCGACAGTTCGCGGCTCGGGGTCGCCGACGAAACCGTTTACGGCCTTACGTCGTTGGCTGAGACGCGCGTAAAGACGGTTCTGAAACCGCGTCCACCGATTTGCCATGCTATCCGAATTCGACATGCCGCTCGTTACTCTGCCCCCTGCGCTCTGGTGGCGCATGTGCCCGACGATAAACCGCGTCGCGCGTCATGTCATCGAAAAGCGTAGCCTCAGGAAGATTTGTTCAGGCAAGCGATATAGAAGCCATCCATTCCGCCCAGATCCGCCCAGTAATCGGGCCGAAGCCGTAAGCCGCCTTCTGAGTTGATCCAGTCTTTTTCAACACCGTCCAAATCCAGTGCCGCGCGATCGACTTGCATGTCCGAATGCAGCTCCAGTGCGTCTTCGATCTGCACCTCGCCTTCGTCTGGCAGCAATGAGCATGTGCAATACACCATCCGCCCCCCCGGTTTCAGCAATTGCCACGCATGAGACAGCATCTGCGATTGCAGCGCGATCAGCTCACCAAATTCAGAACCGTCCTTGGCAAACGGCAAATCCGGGTGGCGTCGAATGGTACCCGTCGCCGAACAGGGCGCATCCAGCAAAACAGCATCATACTGGCCCTGATGCTCCAACGCGTCCCCAGCGATAACTTGGGCGTTCAATCCTGTTCTAGTCAGGTTTTCCTGCACGCGCTCCAGCCGCGTCTCGGATACATCCAATGCGGTGACCTGCGCTTTGGCCGCAGCCAGTTGCAGCGTCTTGCCACCCGGTGCTGCGCAGAGATCAAGGATCTTCTCTCCGGCTTTTGGCGCCAGAACTTGCACAGGCAATGCCGCAGCGGCGTCCTGCACCCACCAATCGCCGCGATCATAGCCGGGCAAAGCAGAGACCTGACCCGCGTCTCGCACCCGGTGCGAACCGGTCGGCAGCACCTCGCCTGGTCCGTCGGCCCCGGGTTTTAGCGAAAGATCCAATGCCGCGCCTTCAAAATGCGCCCGTTCCATACCCGCAACGGCATCCGCCCCCCAAGCCATGGTCAGAGGGTCACGTAACCACTCGGGCAGGCGTGGCACCCGCATCTTGGGCCATGCTTCGGGACCCTCTGCTGCAACCTTGCGCAGCACCGCGTTGACCAATCCCTTGAGACGACCATGTTTGCGCGAGCGTCCTACAATCTCGACCATGGAATTCACCACCCCATGCGCCGCCTCGCCATGGCACAGCTCGACAGCACCCAGTCGCAGCGCGTTGCGCACAGTCAGCGCCGGGGACTTGTTCAGATGGTTGTCCAGCAGGCGATCTGCCCGTTCCAATCCGCGCAGGGTTTCCAGCGTCAAACGCTGCGCACGCGCGCGGTCTTCGGGGTTCAGCCGCTCTAACGCACCGGCGGCAAGGCATTCGGATAACAGCCGCCCCTCGCCCAGAATCTGATCCAGCAGATATATCGCGCTGCGTCGTGCCGCTGTTGCATTGTCAGACATGGAACCGCCTTTGCTGTGACCCTCGCCCGCATTGCCAATCGCGGACGGGGGCGTATATCAAGCAGATGCACGGAAAGGAACCCAGTGTCATGACTGACGATCGCAAAGACCTGCCCCCTGCAGCACAGCGTGCTCTGGCCGAAGCCGAAGAACGTCGTCGCAAGGCCGCGGCCGAGGCGAAAGAGCTGCCCAAAGAGCTGGGTGGCCGAGACGGCCCTGACCCGGCCCGGTATGGTGATTGGGAAAAAAAGGGCATCGCAATCGACTTTTGACCCCTAAAACTCCCTGAGTGCTTGCAGGAAATCGCTAATAAGAGTGCGTTGCTTTTTGGATTTCGCCCGTTCTTCGGGCCATGTCAGCCAATAGCCGTCCTTTGTTTCCAATTCCGGCAAGTCCAGTCTTTCCAAACGCCCCGCGCGCAGATCGGCGCCCGCCAAAGGTACAGAACACAGCGCCACCCCCATGCCCTGTCGCGCGGCAGAAATAGCATGCTCCATCGAATCAAAGCTGATCTTTGACGGCAAAACCTCGGTTAACCCAACCTTTCGGGACCAGTCGCGCCAACCGGGTCTTTCCCCACGCAGATCAATGACCGCATCACCCCATTCGATCCCTGGGGCGGCCATCGGAACCAGAACTTCGGGCGCAATTAACTCTGCCTCACGTCCCGGCCACGCCCCTCGTCCATAACGGATTTGCAACCATGTCCGTTCTTCATCCAGCGACGACCTGCGGGCAACCGAATCTGTCAGAACTCGGACTTTCGGACGCATCTGCCGAAACCTTGTGATCGCAGGCACGACCAACGCGTGAATATTCGACGACAGCCCCGCCACCCGCAGTTCGCGCGGGGATTTCCCGAATAAATCCTCGGTGTTGCGCTCTAACGCCTGCAAACTGTCCTGCACAAGCGGCAGGTAGCTTTCACCTTCAACCGTCAAGGACACACCGCGCGCCTCGCGCACAAACAAGGATCGACCCAACCACGCCTCGAGGTTCCCGATACGCTGGCTGACCGCGGCCTGCGTTAAGCCGAATTCACGAGCAGCCGCTGAAAATCCGCCAAGACGACCGGCAGCCTCGAAAACACGCAACCAATCCAACGGGGGCAATCCGATCTTTTTCTTAGCCATAAGTAATTCCAAGCCTCAGTCGTAATAAGGATTAATTGTCGTAATGCCATGAACGGCGTATCAGCTCAATCAAAGCTCGCGCTGAACAGGAGATGCCCCATGCTGCGCCAAGCCACTTTTGATGCGTCCGTCTTGACGGTCGAATTCACCGACGGTTCCAGATCTCGCTTTCATGCCATTTGGTTGCGTGACAACGCGCTGGACCCAGAAACGCGCGCACCGGGCAACGGTCAGCGACTGATCACCATCGGCGATCTGCCCGAACAGGTCACGATCAGCGCGGTAGAGATCGTGGATGGCGATTTACAGATCACGTTCAAACCCGAGAACAAGACAGTCACCTTCCCCGCCCATTGGTTGGCCGCCCATCGGTACGACCACGACCACTCAACCGATTTCGGCCGCACGGCCCCCGGCATTACCACGTGGCAGAACGATATTGATGCGCCCAGCGCAGACTGGACTCGGGTGCAGACCGATCCTGCCGTCAAACGCGACTGGCTGGCGGCTGTGGCCGAATTTGGCTTTGCCAAATTGACCGGCGGCCCGAAAGAACCGGAGTCACTGCTGCAAGTGGCCGATCTGTTCGGCTATGTCCGCGAGACCAACTACGGCCCCTACTTCGAAGTCCGCACCGAGGTGAACCCAACCAACCTTGCTTATACGGGCCTGGGTTTACAGGCGCATACGGACAACCCCTATCGCGATCCGGTACCAACGCTGCAAATCCTATATTGCCTTGAAAACAGCGCAGAAGGGGGCGACTCGATCGTCGTCGATGGTTTCCGCGCGGCCGAACGCCTGCGCACGGATAACCCTGAAGGTTTTGCTTTGCTGGCAGGGTATCCGGCCCGTTTCGAATATAAAGGTTCAGATGGAGTTTGCCTGCGCTCAAGACGCCCGATGATCGAACTGTCGCCAGACGGCGAGTTGATCGCCATCCGTTTCAATAACCGGTCAACAGCGCCTCTGGTCGACATTCCGTTTGATAGGATGGAAGCCTACTATGCCGCCTACCGTCAGTTGGCGGCCTATATCGACGACCCTGAAATGGGTGTTTCCTTCAAGCTTGAGCCGGGCGAAAGCTTTATCGTCGACAACACCCGTGTGTTGCATGCAAGGCTGGGATACTCCGGTGCAGGATCGCGTTGGTTGCAGGGATGCTACGCTGACAAGGACGGCTTGCTGTCAACACTGGCAGCGATGGAGATGACCACACCGGAGGCCGCAGAATGAAGCCCGATTTCTCGACCCTGACCCGCGACAATATCGTGGCATTTATCGGTGATATCTTCGCGCGCCGCGGCGGTGAGGAATATCTGGGTGAGCCCGTCACCATGGCCGAACATATGCTGCAAGGGGCCACGATTGCCGAACAGAACGGCATGCCCGAAGAGATCATCGTGGGCGCGTTGCTTCACGATATCGGCCACTTCACGTCCGAGTTCGGCACCTATCACCCAGACGACACCGAGGACCGGCACCACGAAGATGCGGGGGCCGAGGTGCTGCAGCAATTCTTCCCCTCAGTCATTACCGATAGCTGCCGCTATCACGTTGCGGCCAAAAGGTATCTGTGTGCGACCAAGCCGGAATATTTCAATCGCTTGTCCGCCGCCTCGGTCCACACATTGGAATTGCAGGGTGGGCCCATGACCCCCGCAGAAGTGGCCGAGTTCGAATCCAATCCGAACCTCAAAGAGATCATTCAGGTCCGCTATCTGGACGAGGCAGGCAAGCGCCCGGATATGCAGACCCCTGACTTTACCCACTTTGCGCCCATGGTACAGCGCATGGTCAACAAGCATATGGGGGCCGCATGAACGCACCGGAGTACATCTTTGAAGCCAGCACCAAACCGTCTCTGCCCTGGCACGAGGTCCCGCTGATCCAAGCCACCGATGAGACGGTTAAAGGCTATGGCTGTCTGGTCGATGATCCCGAAGGGTTCGAGATCGAAATCACCCGCTGGCCGCAACAGGGCTGGCGGCCCATTGACGAGGGCACGGGGGATGAAGGCGGTTGGGTTGAGGGCACCTTTCATGGCGAGTGGAAGGGCGATGTGCTCTATGGTCGAAACGAAGCGGTTGGGGGTCACTACGTTCTGGGTTGGTCTACCGATCCGCAAAAGGCGCAGGCCGACCGGCAGACCGCTCCGCGTTATCAGGTGCTTTTGTGGCACATGAACTATCACCCGGATGGCGGGCAAATGTTCTGGCCGCTGGACAACAAGCCCTTCATCATTCCTGCCGCGTTGCCCGGCGACAACCTGACACCGGAAAAGGTGGTGGCGTTTTGGTGTGATGGCTCACGCGGTCTCTATATCCACCCCGGCATCTGGCACGAGGGGATTTTCCCGGTCCAGGACGAACAACGGTTTCTAGACCGCCAGGGCGCGGTTCACGCACGGGTCAGTGCCGATATCGGCAAGGAATTCGGAGTCTATCTCGCCTGCCCATTGCGCGCGGACAAGATCAAGGACGTTTAGGCAAAGCCCCGCCATGTGCCGATTTCTGGCGCATGATCCAGACCTGAACGGCCAGCAGATAGGGTACAAAGAACGCAAAATCCTGCACAAGGTCAAACGGGCCCGAGAAATCGGGCTCGGACCCCAGCCCGCCTGTCAGAAGATACCAAATCGTGTAGTGCACCCTGTACAGCCATGACCCAAGCGCCAGCCAAAACAGCCGAAGCCCCCACGCCCAATGACCCTCTCGGTTCCGGGTGCGCGCCCTGCGGGCCACCATCATTGCAGCGGTAAACAGGCAAAGACCATAAAGGAAAAAAGCGGCTGACATAACCGGCCCACCGATCGTGCCGCGCAGCGGAATATAGGTCATTCCCGCCAAACCGGTTATCAGTGCCAGCGTGACCAGCACTCTGCCCAGTAAACGATGGAAACCGGTAAATCTCCGCCGCAAGTTTGGTAGCAATTGCAAAGGGACAAGCGCAACCAACACGGTCCCGGCGAAAATATGCACCAGCATCGCCAAATTGCCGACGCGCTGCCCTTCTGCAAACAAATAGCTTTGCTGCGCCGCGTCTTCGGACAGCCCGACACCGATCATTGCAAAACCATGCACGACGAAAGGCAGCAGCGTCAGATAGAACACCACCAGCAGCAAGCCCAAAACTACGCGAGACTTCACGGTTCGCATAAGGTGACCCTAGCGCCTTTGGTCTCCGCGTCTATGTCTCAGAGGCCCAGCACATCCACCATGTCATATTGGCCGGGCGCTTTGCCCTGTCCCCACAGCGCAGCTTTCAATGCGCCGCGTGCAAAAATGGCGCGGTCAGTGGCCAGATGGCGCAGCACGATGCGTTCGCCAGGAGCGGCGAACAAAACGTCGTGTTCGCCCACGATGTCACCGCCGCGAATGGCGTGGAAGCCGATATCGCCGCGCTTGCGGGCGCCAGTGATACCGTCGCGGGCGCGATCGGACACGTCCGCCAGATTGACCCCGCGCCCTTCTGCAGCGGCTTCGCCCAGCATCAGGGCGGTGCCCGATGGCGCATCGACCTTGTGGTGGTGATGGCCTTCGATGACCTCGATATCGAAATCCTCGTCCAGCGCGGCAGCGACCTTTTTGGTCAGCTGCACCAGCAGGTTGACGCCAAGGCTCATGTTGCCCGCCCGCACGATGACCGCATGGCGCGCGGCAGGTTCCAGAGTCGCGATCTGCTCATCCGTCATACCGGTGGTTCCAATCACATGCACGCAGCGCGCTTGCGCCGCCAGCGCGGCGAATTCCAGCGTCGCTTCGGGCGCGGTGAAGTCTATCACGGCCTGCGCCTGCGCAAATGCCTCAAGCGGGTCATCGGTGACGGTGACGCCCAGCGCCTGACCGCCCATGGCCGTACCCACATCCTGACCGATCCAGTCATGACCCGTGCGTTCGACGACACCGACCAGACGCGCCTGATCGCTCTCAGTCACGGTTTTGATCAGCATCTGCCCCATACGGCCCGAAGCCCCTGTGATGACGATCCCCGGAATATGGGTCATGGCTTGCTTCCCTCATTGCAATCGGCTCAAAGCCTCCTACCCGGTTCGCGCCCGCTTGGCAAAGGTGGGATTTGGGCTTAGATCGAAGTCATGGCAAAGAACAAATTCCACGATGGCCCCGGCCCGTCCCAACGACAGCTGCGCGTCGGCGAACTGATCCGCCGCACCCTGTCCGAGGTTCTGGCGCGCGGAGATGTCCACGACCCCGACCTGAACCGCATGTCGATTACTGTAGGCGAAGTGCGTACCTCGCCCGATCTCAAGATCGCCACCGCCTATGTGCTGCCACTGGGCGGCAAGGGACAGGAAGACGTAATCGATCTGCTGGCCCGTAACAAGGGTGAGCTGCGGCGCATGATCGGCAAGAAGCTAAACCTGAAATTCTCGCCCGATCTGCGGTTCCGACTGGATGATACGTTCGACCGTCTGGACGACACCCGCCGCATGTTCGAACAGGACGCGGTGCGCCGCGATCTGGACGAGTGATCCGCACGCTGGCCACATTATGCGCGCTCCTCTGGGCCGCGCAGGCTGGCGCGGTGACCTGTGAAAAGGTCACACATGGGGACAAGCGCTATACCGTTTGCGAGGTGGACGCGGCCAATGAAGACCTGCGCCTGTTTCTGAACGACGAAAACGGTGCCCTTCTGGGGCATTTCTCGTCAGTGAATGAGGCGCTGGCCCCCGGCGGCGAACGTCTGGCCTTTGCTATGAACGCGGGCATGTATCACGACGACCGCTCGCCAGTGGGTCACTATGTCGAGGACGGGCAGGAGCAGATGCGCGTCATCGCCAACCCCGGCCCCGGCAATTTCGGCCTGCTGCCCAATGGCGTGTTCTGCATCCGCGACGGTCGCGCCGATGTATTCGAAACGCTCGACTATGTGGATCAGGCCCCCGACTGCCGCTTTGCCACCCAATCCGGCCCCATGCTGGTGATCGACGGAGAGCTGCACCCGCGCTTTCTGCCCGACTCGACCTCTCTTTTCGTGCGCAACGGGGTGGGTACCAGCGGTGATGGCACCCGCGCGGTGTTTGCGATCTCGGACGATTACGTTACCTTCCACGAATTCGGCAGCCTGTTTCGGGACGAGCTGAAAACACCCAATGCGCTGTTCTTCGACGGCAATATCTCACGCATGTATCACCGGGCCGGGGGACGCTCGGATATCGGGTTCTCGCTGGGGCCGATCGTGGGAGTGGTCGAAAGCGCACCCGTAAATTGACAGCGCCCATGTGATCCGCTACCCCGCGCGCCTTAGCATGAATCAAGGTGTGATATGGGACGCAAACGCAAAGGCCGCGACATTTCCGGTTGGCTGGTGGTGGACAAGCCTGCGGGCATGACCTCGACCTCTGTGGTCAACAAAGTGCGTTGGGCCATGGATGCGAAAAAGGCGGGCCATGCGGGCACTCTGGACCCCGAGGCAACCGGCGTTCTGGCCGTGGCTTTGGGTGAGGCGACCAAGACCGTTCCCTATATCACCGACGCTCTGAAGGCTTACACCTTCACCGTGCGTCTGGGTCAGGCCACCAATACCGACGATGCCGAGGGCGAGGTGATCGCCTCCAGCGATGCGCGTCCATCAGATGACGACATCAAACAGGCGCTGACCCCGTTTCTGGGCGACATCATGCAGGTGCCACCCAAGTTCTCGGCCGTGAAGATCGACGGCCAGCGCGCCTATAAACTGGCCCGCGACGGCGAGGATGTGGAACTGTCCGCCCGCCCCCTGTGGGTTGAGGAACTGATCCTTGTCGACCGCCCCGACGCCGATCACGTGGTGCTTGAGATGACCTGCGGCAAAGGCGGCTATGTCCGCTCCATCGCCCGCGATCTGGGCGCGGCGCTGGGATGCCACGGCCATGTGAAAGAGCTGCGTCGCATCTGGTCCGGCCCGTTCGAGGTCGAAGATGGGCTGAGCATCGAACAGATCGACGAGATGGCCAAAACCGAGGCATTGGACGACTACCTGCACCCGCTGGAAACCGGCCTCGCCGACCTGCCCGAGCTGAAATGCACCCCCGAAGGCGCCACCCGCCTGCGCAACGGCAATCCGGGTATGGTTCTGGCCAGCGACGTGGAATACGGCGACGAGGCTTGGGCCTCACTGGACGGCAAAGCTGTGGCCGTGGGCATCTATAAATCCGGCGAACTGCACCCCAGCCGGGTGTTCGTCACCTAGAAGACCTGCGCTTTCCTTTGGTTTCGTCCTGAGACAGCACAGAAGCTGCTAAAGACTTGATTTCCCTTTGCGTCGGCTTCTTTTTGCCCGAAAGCACTTTTGAAGCCAAAGTTGAAGTTTTGTTGCCCGATTGCTTTTTCGCTGGCATGTCAGTCTCCTATGGAATCACTAAATCCACATTGGCACAAAACGAGAACACAATCCACATATAGTGGTATCAAAATGAGAATTGGATAAACTTAGTATGATCACCCGAACGCATACCAAGGGCGACGCGCCCTCGACCGCCGTCTATTCCGATTGCGAAAAGTATCGCTATAGCCTGACCCGGGTCTGGGACCCGGACGGGCGCAAGGCGCTGTTTGTGATGCTGAACCCTTCGACCGCGACCGAGGTTCAGAATGACCCCACGGTCGAACGCTGCGAACGCCGTGCACGGGCGCTGGGGTTTGGTGCGTTTCAGGTGACGAATATCTTTGCGTGGCGCGACACCGACCCGCGCAAGATGCGCGCCGCCACCGATCCGGTGGGCCCGGCTAATGACGCGGCTATTCTCGAGGGCGTTCAATGGGCCGATCAGGTCATCGCCGCATGGGGCACCCACGGCGCACATCTGGACCGAGGGCCTGCGGTTGAAACCCTGTTGCGGGGCACCAGGCAGCCTTTGTTCCATCTGGGGCTGACCCAGGCCGGTCACCCCAAACATCCGCTTTACATATCCTACACCCAACAGCCAGAGCCGTGGTGACCAAAGGTTAACCAAGAGCCCAACCTGGCTTTGACCAACCGCTTGACCAAATGAGATAAATCACCCTCAACGCCGTGCGCATTGGGAGGGTTAGATGTTTCTGATCGGATTGTTCAGCCTCGTGGCCGTTGGAGGTACAGCTTACGCCATAAGCGATCTTTTTGAGCTGAGCGAAGAGCCGGAAGACGATGAGATCGTCGAAGATGAGGTCGAAGAGACATCACATGGGAATCTGCTTGAAATCAGCGAAAACCCTCCTGATCCCGAAGAAACCAAGGCTTCAACCGGCACTGTGATTTCAGAGTTTGATGGCGACCTGATTGTCGCTGGCAGCGACGGCGAGGATATCCTGACCGGTCACGACGGGAATGATCAGATCAACGGGTATGACGATGACGATACGGTCTTCGGCGGTATGGGGGACGACTCCATTTATGGCGGTACAGGTGACGACACACTGATCGGGGGCCAAGGCGATGACACTTTGCACGGCGAGGATGGCGATGACCTACTGAGCGGAGGCGAAGGCGAGGACGCGCTGTACGGTCACTTCGGTGCCGACAACCTGCAAGGCGGTGACGGCGATGATGTGCTCTACGGCGGGCAAGACGACGACACCTTGGCGGGCGAGGCCGGAGATGACGCGCTGCATGGTGGCTTTGGCGACGATCACCTTTCCGGCGGCGCGGGACAGGATACGCTGTTTGGTGGCGACGGTGACGATGTGCTGACCGGGCAAGACGGTGAAAATGGTGACGAAGTGGATTTCCTGAACGGCGGCGCAGGTGACGATACCATTCTGGCCGAGGGCGGAGATATCGTGACTGGCGGTGCAGGCGATGACCGCATTGCTGTCTCGGCAGAGGCGGATGATGAGGCCGTCACCGTGATGGACTTTCAACCCGGGCAAGACAAACTGATGATCGCTTGGGAAGGCGAAGATGAAGCCGACATTCAGATCGAAGCGGATGCCGAGAATGATAACCTGACAAATGTTTTGGTTGATGGCCAGACTGTCGCGCAGTTACTCGGGGCCGAAGGGCTGACGGCCGAAGACATTCAATTGATTGCCCAAAGCGATCTGGCCCAGTTATCTGGGTTGGGCTGACCGCGGCAGATTCCTTTTGCCATTCCAGAAAAAAGCGCCTATACGCGCCCATCCGCATCGGAATCGGTGCGTTTTTCTCCATGGGCCTGTGCTGGACGACATCCCGGCCTGCGCCATCACCTCTAACCTTGTAAAGGAGACCCCGATGTCGATCACTGCTGCTGAAAAGGCACGCGTCATGCAAGAATTCGCAACCAAAGAAGGCGACACCGGTTCGCCTGAAGTTCAGGTTGCCATCCTGACCTCGCGCATCAACACCCTGACCGAGCACTTCAAGACCCACAAAAAAGACAATCACGGTCGTCGCGGTCTGCTGAAAATGGTCGCCCAGCGCCGTAAGCTGCTGGACTACCTGAAAGGCAAAGAAGAAGCGCGTTATCAGGACCTGATCAAAAAGCTGGGCATCCGCCGCTAATCGCTTTTTGCGTTCCGAATGAACCCGGTCTGATCCGGTGAAACGCCCGCCGCTTGGTGGGCGTTTTCATTTCATCAGGCGCGCCTCGCCACGTTCTTAGCCGTCAGGACTAACAGGGCAGATTGGGGAAACGGCCAAACCGCGTCAGGGGTCTTCCGTCGTTTCGGAATAAGTCGAACATGTAAGCGGTCCGGTTTTCCTGAAATGCCAGCAAGGCGGCACGCTCGTCCGAACCGCAGATTACCGGACGGATATGTCGGTAGAGATGGAGATCTGCCCCAAAGGTCGACTCATCGCGTATCCGAACCATCTCGGCCGTGTTACGCGCACTGAAGGTGAAATTGATTATGCCGTCCCGAAGCTCGACCCCATCAAAACGCGAAACTCGGTGTGGAATAATCTGTTCAAGGCTGGCTTCAATACGCTTGTGAGCCCGTTCTATGGCTTGATCATGCGCAGCATCGTCCAACAGCCAGGTTTGCATCAGCCGGTATTGATTCAATCGCGCAGCGTCCTCACGCACAGGGACTGACGCACGCGACCAGCTTTCATTGGCACCGCCAACCTCAACAATGGTGTCTTCGGACAATTCAAAAGCGAAAACTTCAACCTGCTCCGGCGTCTCATTCACAACAAAGAGACAGGCCATGAAACGATCCCCGGGTTGGGCAATCTCAGTCGACCAGATGCGCATCTCGGCTATACATCGTTCGCGCGGAATATCGATCGGTTGATGATTAGGGCTGGCCCAGATTACCCCGATCACAGCGGGGCTCGCACCAGAAATGTCGTAGACTCGCGGCGCATCGGGCTTTTGCTCATCCAGAAAGCGACACACGATGTATTCTTTGAATCCCGTTCGATATCGAACGCTGGGCGCAAGGTTTTCGGTCCCGACCGTCTGCAGACAGGAATTCCCCAAAACAGGTGTGACTTGCGGATTGTTGGCAATGTCCGGTCTCCAGTTGGCCAACCACAATGGGCCAAGGCCATCAAAAAACATGGTGTAGTCACCCGGGTAGTGCACATCATAGACAGTCTCGCGCCCCTCGGGATCGGCAAACCTAAGCGTTGCGTCAAGCTGACCTGCAAAAGTGTATCTGTCTATTAGAGCGATGCTCGAGTCTGTCTTAACACTGTGCACTGCTTCGGCAGAACGACCGATCACACCAGACCCTAAACGCTGGAAGCTATGATAAAATTGAACAAACGACAGTGTGCCTGACAAAAAAAGATAAGAAATCCCGAACAGTACAAGCGGTAAAAGAAATTGAAAAATGGTTGAAATACGCATGTCTTGCAGCTTGCCGAATTTACCTAGTCGGTTTCAACAAACCAGTTTTTCTGCATTCGAAAGTGTGTCTAACACGCATTAGTTGCAACGCGTGCTAAGTCTCACGCTTTGCTTATTAGATCAGAGCATCCATTCTTGGACGAAAAAGTGCTCAATTCATGTAAATTGAATCTGGCTCGCCTTCGGGATCCAGAACCGGGTCCAGCACCAGCACAAGACGCGTTTCCCCCGTTCCTTCGATTGGCGGAGAACGGTGCAGCAAACCCGATGCCGGATGCTCGGGCCAGAGTGTGCCGCGCAGTAAGATCGGTGAACCGGTTGGAACGGTAAATACCCGAATTGGATCAGTACCGCTCGTCGAAATGCCATATTGGGTCCCAGTCCCTCGATACGTGCAAACGAGACGCGCAGTTACCGCGTCGATGTGGAACCGGCGGCAGGCGTTGGTTTCGACCACATCCAAGCGCAAGCGTAGCCACTTGGTCCGCATGAGACCCGAGAAAAGGCCCGACAGAGACGCAATATCAAACACGAGACGGTCGCGTTCAGCGCAATCCGGTATTCCCGATGCCTCGCAGACAGAATGAGCCACATCACGCGCCGCTTCGGAGCGTAGGATCACGCGCGTTTTAGGCAATTGCTGAGGATCTAGCCCGTCCAACCAAGACTGAAACCCCGGTAAAGGATTCCGTCTCCAGATCGCGGCTGCACAACCCGGTTGATGAATGACGTTTAAACCATTGGGAGTCTCAGAAACGCCAACGCCAATCGCCGCGTCGGTTATGGCTTCGCGCACGAACTTCATGCTACAGCCTCCGCGCGCCGCCAGTTGGGGAAAGGGTCAGGAAGGTGCGGTAAGTCTTCAGGACCGGACGCAACACTCTCGGGCAGAAGGGCCGCGTCCAGACGGTTTTTGAGCGAAGGCCAGTCAATGCCACTGCCGATGAATACGATCTCCTGACGCCGATCGCCCCAAGGCTCCTGCCAATGGGCTTGCATATAAGCCTGGGCGCTTTGGTGGGTTGGGCGGCGCTCTTCTGGGAAAGTGGCCCACCATGTGCCAAGTGGCTGCACTGACGACAAAGCACCGGCCAAAGAAAACTCGGCCACCCAATCAGGGCGCGTCGCAATCCAGAAATGCCCCTTGGCCCGTATCACCCCGGGCAAGTCGCCATTCAGAACCTCCATGATCCGTTCTGGTACAAACGGCTGTCGTGCACGGTAGACAAAACTGGAAACGCCGTATTCTTCAGTTTCGGGGACGTGATCGGCAAAGCCGTAAAGCTCTTTCGCCCACATCGGATGTTCATGAGCCTTTTCAAAGTCGAACAGGCCCGTATCCAAAATTTCTGCCGCTGATACATCAGAGTGATTGGTTTCAATGATCCGCGCATCGGCGTTAAGGCTACGAATGATTTTTCGCGCGGCCTCTACGCGCGTGGAACCAGCATCCGCAACCTTGTTCAGAATGACAACATCAGCAAACTCGATCTGATCCGTCAGTAGATGCACCAAGGTTCGTTCGTCTTCTTCACCCAGCGTTTCGCCTCTATCCTTCAGGAAATCATGGCTGGAATAGTCTTCCAACAAATTCACCGCATCCACTACCGTAACCATCGTATCAAGGCGCGACACGTCCGAGAGGCTCAGCCCGTCTTCGTCACGAAAATCAAAGGTTGCCGCCACTGGAAGCGGCTCGGAAATACCGGTGGACTCGATCAGCAAATAGTCAAAGCGTTTCTCTCCTGCCAGACGGCGCACTTCGTCCAACAAGTCATCCCTCAGGGTGCAGCAAATGCAACCATTAGACATCTCCACAAGCGTCTCATCCGTTCGCGACAACTCGGTGTCCGCCCGCACCAGATCAGCGTCAATATTCACCTCAGACATGTCGTTTACGATTACGGCGACCCGACGCCCATCGCGGTTGTTCAATACCCTGTTCAGAAGCGTTGTCTTACCTGCACCAAGAAAGCCGGACAGAACAGTTACTGGAAGGCGGGTGTCAGTCATTTAAGGGCTCCGTGATGTAGATGTGCGGCTCGGCAAACGATGCGACGTCGAATGGGTTATAACCTAGCTTGCCTCAAAGTTGTTATGTTATCACATAATAATTAGCAAGGAGCTTTTCGCTGATATCGTTTCGTTCAGTTCAGCAAAATCGCAGCAGACACTGCGACAGTTCAGACTCACCGGGTTTGCATCACCGCTATTTCTTGCAACATTTTCTCGCAAGGGTAGAGTGAACTTGGAAATCTCCGCGCTTAGAGCAACGGCATTTTCAGTGATTTTAATTGGTTTGGCGTTCTAACACCCAGAAGAATGCTATTGTTAAAAGGTACTTCCTATGAAGCTCATCTTCCAGTCATTGGTTCTTTCAGTCGGTGTGGCGGTACGCATGATCTTCCCGGTGCTTATCATCTTCGCTTTGTGTATTCCCGTCTGGAGTGTTCTGGGAATCGTGTCCCTCGGGCTTTCCGAATACATCAGCGAGGGCGTCACAACCGCTTTTATCAGCATGGTTGGCATTCGCGCCGCTTTGGCTTTGACCGGCGACCGGCATCGTACAGACTTCAAGAACCTGATCGCCTTCGCGATTCTATATGGCTTGTTTTTCATCGCCGTTCTCGCTGTAATGAATGTGATCACAAGCTATGCAGCAGTCGGGTTTGCACTATGGAAAATCGGCGAGCCCCTGTCATTGTCAGCGCTTCAGTCTGTCACCGAAGATGAACTTTTCGCCTTTGGCATCTACACGCTGCTTGGCAAGATCGTTGTCTCTACGATTACCGTATCAGTGGTCTACGCGCTGATGGCTGTTCCATTGGCAAACGCAGCCCGAGCCGCCGGGCATGGTTTTGTCAGTCCGGGATTCTTCAATGGTTTCGGACGTAGTTTCATCCCTCTGTTCTGCGTCTTCTTCTTGTCTATCTTTCCGATATTCTACTTTGAGCTATTATCCGTCCTATACGCGCTGTTTCCCCTGATCTTGTCCGTTATTTTGTTCATTTTCACTCAAACCCTGCCGGCGTTTGATCTTGATTTCATTCTGACGGGGGTCGCGTCGCTGGCGGCACTGCTCTGGCTTAACGCTTGGATCTGGTCGATAACGGCTTTGGCTCTATTGAAATTCGACGATAAAAATGCCCAACGTTCGCGCAGAGCGGACAGATCGACGGATGTTCAAGCTCTGCGGAAATCGCGTCAACGATATTAAGCGGGCTTTGCTTATTTATGGCGGACCACTGCCCCGGTGCGGTTTCGCTTTCCTTTGGCCGCAATCTCATGTATCCGCGCGGGTATCTGAGACGTTGTGCCCTGACCCCGGCACTCGAATGGAAGATAAATGGGGTCGGCGGCAATGGGGCCGCCATGCAAACCGGAGACCCGCAGGGGCGGGAGTGCTCCGTTCTAGGATACGCATATGTTTGATGTAACAAAGAAATCGATTCAGTGGGGCGAAGAGACGCTGACACTGGAAACCGGCAAGGTTGCCCGTCAGGCGGACGGCACCGTGATTGCCACGCTGGGCGAAACCAGCGTCATGGCCAACGTGACCTTTGCCAAGCAACAAAAGCCCGGTCAGGATTTTTTCCCGCTGACCGTCCACTACCAAGAGAAATACTATGCCGCCGGTAAAGTTCCGGGTGGCTTCTTCAAGCGCGAGGCGCGTCCGACCGAGAAAGAGACGCTGACCGCGCGTCTGATCGACCGCCCGATCCGCCCGCTGTTCGTCGATGGCTTCAAAAACGAAGTTCTGGTCATGTGCACCGTGCTGTCCCACGATCTGGTCAACGACCCTGACATCGTTGCAATGATCGCGGCATCCGCTGCTCTGACCATTTCCGGCGCGCCCTTCATGGGTCCGATCGCCGGTGCCCGTGTTGGTTTCGTGGATGGCGAATACGTCCTGAACCCGACCGTGGACGACATGCAGGACCTGCGCCTGAACCCCGAACAGCGTCTGGATCTGGTTGTTGCAGGTACCAAAGACGCCGTGATGATGGTGGAATCCGAAGCCTACGAACTGTCCGAGGCGGAAATGCTGGGCGCCGTGACCTTCGCGCACGAACAGATTCAGCCGGTCATCGACCTGATCATCAGCTTGGCCGAAGAAACCGCAAAAGAGCCGTTTGAGTTCGTCGCACCCGACTACTCGGAACTTTACGCCGCTGTTTCCGCAGCCGGTGAAGAGCAGATGCGCGCCGCCTTTGCGATCACAGACAAGCAAGAGCGCACCGCTGCTGTTGCCGCGGCCCGCGAAGCGATCAAAGAAGCGCTGACCGAGGAACAGCTGGAAGACGGCAACCTGGGTTCGGCGATGAAAAAGCTGGAAGCCGGCATTCTGCGCGGTGACGTCGTCAAAGGCGGCAAGCGTATCGACGGTCGTTCGACCACCGATGTTCGCGCGATTGAGGCGGAAACCTCGCTGCTGCCGCGCACGCACGGTTCCGCCCTGTTCACCCGTGGTGAAACGCAGGCGCTGGCCGTGACCACGCTGGGCACCGGCGACGATGAGCAGTTCATCGACGCATTGCATGGCAACTTCAAATCGAACTTCCTGCTGCACTACAACTTCCCTCCGTATTCGGTTGGTGAAGTAGGCCGCGTGGGTTCGCCCGGTCGCCGCGAGATCGGCCACGGCAAGCTGGCATGGCGCGCGCTGCAGGCGGTTCTGCCTGCGCCGACTGACTTCCCCTACACCGTTCGCGTGGTGTCGGAGATCACGGAATCCAACGGTTCCTCCTCGATGGCTTCTGTCTGCGGCGGTTCGCTGTCGATGATGGATGCGGGTGTTCCTCTGAAAGCGCCGGTTGCCGGTGTGGCCATGGGTCTGATCCTGGAAGATGACGGCGAATACGCTGTTCTGACCGACATCCTGGGTGATGAAGACCACCTGGGCGACATGGACTTCAAAGTGGCGGGTACCGAGAACGGCATCACCTCGCTGCAGATGGACATCAAGGTCGCAGGCATCACGCCGCAGATCATGGAGACCGCTCTGGCGCAGGCCAAAGAGGGCCGGATGCACATTCTGGGCGAGATGGGCAAAGCCCTGTCCGAGACCAACGAATTCTCGGTCCACGCCCCGCGCATCGAGACCATGAACATCCCGACCGACAAGATCCGCGAAGTGATCGGTTCAGGCGGTAAGGTCATCCGCGAAATCGTTGAGGTTTCGGGTGCCAAGGTCGACATCAACGACGACGGCGTCATCAAGATCGCCTCGCCGGACGGAGAGTCGATCCAGAAGGCATATGACATGATCTATTCGATCGTGGCCGAGCCGGAAGAAGGTCAGATCTACACCGGCAAAGTGGTCAAGATCGTCGATTTCGGTGCCTTCGTGAACTTCTTTGGCAAGCGCGACGGCCTGGTCCACGTGTCCCAGATCGAAAACCGCCGCCTGAACCATCCGTCGGATGTTCTGAAAGAAGGTCAGGAAGTAAAGGTCAAGCTGCTGGGCTTTGACGACCGCGGCAAGGTCCGCCTGTCGATGAAAGTTGTCGATCAGGAAACCGGCGAAGAGATCGTTCCCGAGAAGAAAGAAAAGAAAGAAGACGCAGAGTAGTCTGTGCTTCCAACTAAACTAAGAAAGACCCCGGTTTTTGCCGGGGTCTTTTTTTGTTTCGCGTTCCTAAAAAGCGTTGCGGGTCGATTCTGCCTGGAATGTTGCGCCCAAAGAACGACGTGCAGAGCACTCATGTTTCCCGACCTGATTGCGCACTACAGTCGGAAGTTGAAGTTCTATTTTTTTGTTACAACATCTTAATGTTTGACGGCATAAACTTAATGTGAGTTCCCACATGACCGCCGGTACACTCCCCCTTATTTGACAAGTTAACGGGTGGAGAAATGGTCAAACAGATTGCAGTGGACGTCGGCGGCGGCGTCGAAAAAACCAATACGGTTACTCTGGTCGAAGGCGACAAGTACTTTTTTGGAAATGTCAGCACGGCCAGCGATGATTTTGATAGCATCATGAGCACGAATTCGACTTATGACGCCATGGTCGAGCTTTTCTATCAGGCGCTGGGTGGAAACGTTGAAGGCGTAAAAGTCTCGGAACTGGACTGCCACGGGTACACGCTGGAAATCACAAATGACGCCGGTAAGACTGACATACTGCGCGTGGATGCCGATATGGCATCTTTGGACCAGAACGGCGGTTTTGGGGGCAATGTCGGCGACAATCGTGAATCCTTTAATGTGGTTTCGGCAACCGACAACACCAAGAACAGCAAGATTATCGGCACCAGTAAAAACTACGTCGACGACGAGCTGGGCACTGTTGGCGGGATCGGTGATCTGGTCGGCGGTTCTGCGAAAGGGGAAAGCGACTACCAGGCGTTGCTTCAGGCCGCTTTGGATGGGGACCCACGTGTCACTCTTCTGGATATTGACGGAGAAAGCTTTACGATTCAGGTCAACAGAAATGATGTGACCGACACGTTTCTGGTTAAGGACGCTGCCGGGATCATCGGTAATGTTTTCGGCTCGGACGATCTGATCAATCCAAAAAACAAAGAAGATCAATTCGTTTTTGTGTCGTCTGATGATCCTTTGAACAAAAAGATCGGAATCGGAACTGACGAGGTCGCAGCGCCGGACGAACCGGATCCACTAGGCGGATCGGTCAAGGTCAGCGATCTTTCAGCCATCGTTGAACAAGCGGACCAGATCGAAGACGTAACAGTCAACGAGATCGGGGGTCTAACGCAAATTGAGATCGCTGGAAACTCAGGCACAACAGACGTCATCACGTTTGAAACTGATTGGCTGTTAGTCTGACGTTTTGAATTTTTACCAAAAAGAAACGGGTGCAGAAAAGCACCTGTTTCTTCTTTTGTGGAACGGCGAAGTAGCTTTTAATTAGTGGCTTACCGCCACACCTGACGGTCCGTGCTTCATCACATGCCATTGCCCGTAGCTGTCATTAAGGTCCAGCTTGATCGCGGCATCCGCCTTGGTCGAGGCACTGCCGATCTCGGCCAGGGTGAATTCGATGCCGCCGGGGATGTCGATCCGAACACGATGCTCACCTCCGCCATGCGGGGCCTGAATCGGGCGACCGGACGAGCTTAGGACGTCACCGATTGCAACTTTGGCTGTGCGGCCTTCCATATCCATTTCGAAATCTATCGGTAGATAGAGGGTTTCGTGCACAGTCTTGCACATCGCGCGGAAGACGAACCAATGGGTCGCCATCTCTTCGGTCTCTTCACCGTGGAAAACCTTTTCCAAGGCCTCACGCTGCGCATCTGAGGCACCTTGGTCAATGATAACCTGCATCTCTCCGCCGCCCTCAAAAATCGGACCCGGCCAAGCGTAGATCAGAGCTGCCTTGCAACCGGTCAGATCGACGTCATCGAAATGCCCGCGCGATACCTCCAGAACTTCGAACCCGCGGCAATGCCCGTTTGTCGGCAGCTCCTCGAACTGGCAGGGGCATGCGTACCCGCAATTGCAATTTCCGAAGGCATCGCCTTCCAAATACCAATCTTTAAACGCCATCGTCTTCTCCTGTGATGCACAGTTTGAATGCCCGATACCCGCAATTGTCCAAATGAAGAATGTCCCGCCCCAGATCACCCTAACATATTTGACCCGACATACGAAGCCATGGGTGTGTTTCCGCCGGCCATCATGTGTCTGTGTGCAAGTTCACAGTCAAAGGCGCCTTGCCGTGACAGGTTACGTAACGGAAACAATCTACGCTTGGGCTGACATTTTTGACCCGAAACCAGAGCGAACAGATTTCAAAAGCGTGTATTTGAAGGGGCGGCAAATGACACTCAGGACATTCAAGGAACGAGTCATTCAGACGGGCAGTTTCGAGTTAATCGGCATCGCGTTTGTCTCACCTGTCTATGCCTACATCGCAGGCGCATCTATGGCCCACGGGTTCGCATTGATTACCATGCTGTCCATCGTCATCCTGATCTGGTCACCGATATTCAACACGCTGTTCGACCTGATTGAGCGACACCGAACCTGTCGACTTGCCTGTGCTCGCCCCCACCAGCTGCGAATTATTCATGCCGTGATGCACGAGGTGACCGCAGTCCTCATCACATGCCCGTTGCTGATGTATTTGGGGGGACATTCGTTAACAGCGGCGTTGGCCTTCAACCTCGGCCTGACCGTGACTTATTCGGTCTACACCTATGTATTCCACATCGTTTACGACCGTCTTCGTCCTGTTCAGCCCAACCTAACTGACGCCTCTTTCAAAGATCCCGCTAGCCCGGTTTCGGTCACGTAAGACGCGATCAAGTACTGCCTCAGATCAACGGCTCACACCCCTCAAAATACCTGTGAAACGAAGTGAAGGTTCCTTGGCTTCCTTTTGGACCTGCGTTGCCCACATGAGCGACACGAACCATTTGGAACAAAGGACATGGATATGGTTACGCGTCTTCTCATTACTACGGCGGCCCTGACGATCAGCGCTTCGGCGCTGTCCGCCCAAAGCCTGACAGACGGACTTTATATTCAAGGTTTCGCGGGATACAGCCAGCTGCAAGACAGCGACTTCAGCGGCACCATCAACGGATCTTCGGAAAACGTAGACACGGATTTTGATGGTGGATTTGGCCTTGGTGTCGCTGTGGGCAAGGAAATCCCACAATGGAGCAACGATACCATCGGCACCCGGGTAGAGCTGGAGCTGTCCTATCGCGACAACGACGTGGATGGGGTAAACTTTACCGGCAACGGACCCGCCGCTGAAGGGAACGTTTCGGGTGACGTGACGCAGACCTCTTTGTTTGCCAACGTGTTGGTCGATTTCAAACAGGCTGGATTGTTCACGCCTTACGTCGGTCTGGGCATTGGAGCGACCTATACCGATTTGGACTTTGCCTATGGTCCGGGGCTCGAGCTTGATGACAGCGACACGAACTTCGCGGCGCAAATCATTGCGGGTGTTTCATATGACGTCAGCGAGAATACCGCTCTGACGTTGGATACCCGGTACTCTCGTGCTTTCGACGTATCTTCTGACCGTTTTGCGCCTGATGGGTCGCTTACCGGTACAGTCGAAGACGATATCGACGCATTCAGCGTCAATTTCGGGTTCCGTCAAAGCTTCTGACCGCAATGGGAAGTGTTTCTCTCCGGTTTCACTTCCCCCGCATGCCCTCGTGCTCTATGCACAGGGGCATGCGATCTTTCGTTATTCATATGTCTTCAAGTGCTGCACGTCGACCGAACGCGGAACAGCTGTGCAATGATCTGCCAAACGCTGAGTTGTTCGAGGCTGTCGATGGCCGGGACCCGCATCAGATTGCATGCGTGCAGTTGTTTCCCGGCAACCTGCATCGCCCGGCATACCCGTTCAAACTGCGCCCTACTGAGATTGGCGTGTTCGAAAGCCACCGCCGGATTTGGCGCAAGCTGGTCGACGAGCAAATAGATCTTGCGATCATCACCGAAGACGATTTGCGGATTGATCCCGCGCGTATGACTACGGCACTGAAGATACTGGAGCCGATCGCCACGCCTGACCACTACATCCGCATACCCGTCAAACAGCGCGAAGTCGCGGCCAAGGTTCTTGCCCGGCAAGATGGGATGCGTCTGATCCTGCCCAAAGTGATTGGACTGCAGTGCGTTTGTCAGGTGGTCGGTCGAAATGCAGCCAAAAGGTTGCTGGCCGTTACGGACAAGATCGACCGCCCCGTGGATACATTTTTGCAAATGCATTGGCTGACCGGACAGCAAATTCTGTCCTTGCAAGGTACGCGAATTCAGGAAATCGCGGGCCAAATCGGTGGTTCAACCATTCAGGTTCGCCCACCAGCGTCCGACAAAGTCACGCGAGAGTTCAAGCGAGCCGCCTACCGGGCGAAACTGCTTCAACACCCTCAAAGACCGGCCGCATAGGCCGTCCGGCCTGAATCAGAGCAGCAGGCCCTTAAAAGGTAATGGGCGGAGCAATTGCCCCGCCCACGTTCTTAGCTGGGTGCTTTGGTCTTGCGCAGGTAAGGGAAGATGGTTTCAAACTCACCAAATTTCTCTTTGGCATCTTCATTCGATACCGCAGGTGGAATGATAACGTCTTCACCCGGCACCCAGTTGGCCGGGGTAGCAACACCCTTCGAACTCATCTGAAGACCGTCCAGAGCGCGCAGGATTTCCGCAAAATTACGGCCAACGGTCATTGGATAGGTCATCGACAGCTTCAACTGCTTATCGGGCCCGATGATGAATACCGAGCGGACGGTCGCGCTGTCCGCAGGGGTACGCCCATCGGGCAGGTAAGCTTCGGCGGGCAGCATGTCGAATGCTTTTGAAACCGCCAGACCATCATCCGCGATAATCGGAAAGCCCGGATTGGCGTTGCCGTAAGCCTCGATGTCTTTCTTCCACTTCTTGTGGTCTTCAACACCATCGACGGACACACCGATCACCTTGGTGCCACGTGCAGCCCATTCGTCATTCAATTGCGCGACCGCCGAGAACTCAGTGGTGCAAACCGGGGTAAAGTCCTTGGGGTGTGAAAACAGGATCGCCCAGCTGTCGCCAATCCAATCGTGGAACTGAATGGTCCCCTGATCCGTTTCCGCTGTAAAATTCGGGACAGTGTCGTTGATGCGCAAACCCATGATGCGTCTCCTCTGTTGGTATGGGAACCGAGTCGGTTGCAGCAAACTTAACCACTTTGGCCGCAGGTTAAACCTTTGTGTGCTTACGTAAGGTAAATTCACGTATCGCCATATTTGACTTACGTTTTTCGCTTTCGTCGCCATCCCTGCGATGCCAAAGTGGATTATAAGCCGACCGTTCGGTCGGTTATCTTGTGGTGCGGAGGAACCCTCATGATCGAAAAGCGCGATTTCTATATCAACGGCCAGTGGGTTTCCCCGGCACAGCCCAACGATTTTCAGGTCATCGACCCATCAACCGAAGAGCCTTGCGCCGTGATTTCATTGGGCTGGGCCTCCGATACTGACGCGGCCGTTGCGGCCGCGAAAGCCGCTTTGCCAGGGTGGATGGCCACCCCAGTCAGCGAACGCATCGCGTTGGTCGAAAAACTGGTCGAAGTTTACCAGACCCGCACCGAAGACCTTGCACAAGCTATGTCTCACGAAATGGGTGCCCCGATTGATATGTCGCGAACCCAGCAAGTGGGTGCAGGTATCTGGCATCTGAAGAATTTTGTGCGCGCGGCCAAAGCCTTTGAATTCGACCGCCCGCTGGGTGAGCACGCCCCGAATGACAGGATCATATACGAAGCCGTCGGTGTCGCCGCGTTGATCACGCCGTGGAACTGGCCGATGAATCAGATCACACTCAAGGTAGGAGCCGCCGCAATCGCTGGCTGCACAATGGTCCTGAAACCGTCCGAGCAAAGCCCGCTGAACGCGATGATCTTTGCTGAAATGATGGATGAAGCAGGATTCCCACCGGGCGTCTTCAATCTGGTGAACGGGGATGGCGTCGGCGTCGGCTCACACCTTTCAGCGCATCCAGACGTGGAGATGATCAGCTTTACCGGTTCAACCCGCGCCGGAACGGCAATTTCCAAGAATGCCGCCGACACGCTCAAGAAAGTGCATCTTGAACTGGGTGGTAAAGGCGCGAATGTGGTTTTTGCGGACGCAGATGAAAAAGCCGTCAAGCGCGGCGTGCTGCACATGATGAACAACACAGGTCAAAGCTGTAATGCCCCCAGCCGGATGCTTGTTCAGCGCCCGATCTACGATCAGGCGGTTGAGACCGCCGCCGAGGTGGCCGGCAATGTGGCCGTTGGTCCAGCGTCAGAAGAAGGCCGCCATATCGGGCCCGTGGTGAACGAGGTCCAGTGGACCAAAATCCAAGACCTGATCCAGAAAGGCATTGATGAAGGCGCGCGCCTGGTTGCAGGTGGCACCGGACGGCCCGAGGGACTGAACAAAGGCTATTATGTGCGCCCGACCGTCTTTGCCGATGCCAACAACCAGATGACCATCGCGCGCGAGGAAATCTTTGGGCCTGTTCTGACCATGATACCCTTCGATACCGAGGAAGAGGCCATCGAGATTGCCAATGACACGCCCTATGGCCTAACGAATTACGTCCAAACACAGGATGGAGCCCGCGCCAACCGCATGGCTCGGGCTTTGCGGTCCGGTATGGTCGAAATGAATGGCCAGTCGCGCAGCGCAGGATCGCCCTTTGGGGGGATGAAGCAATCCGGCAACGGGCGCGAGGGCGGCGTTTGGGGGCTTGAGGATTTCCTTGAGGTCAAAGCTGTCGGCGGTTGGGCGGCCGAGTAAGCTGGGCAAACTGTTATCCAGTTGTGAGGCACCCAAGGGTGCCTCGCTCTATTCTTCAGGCATCCGCCTGTGCGGCTTCATAGGCCAGCATGGCGCGTTTGACCGGCAACCCCCAGTGATAGCCACCCAACCCACCCGATTTTCGCAGCGCCCGATGGCACGGAATCAGCCAACTGACCGGATTGCGCCCAACGGCGGTGCCCACTGCACGAACGGCTTGCGGTGAACCGACCCGCTGCGCGATCTCTGAATAGGTGGTGACCTGGCCTGAGGGGATATGCATCAGCGCCTCCCACACTTTGATCTGCAGGGGGGAACCGATCAGATGCAGTGGCGTTTCAGACCGCTCTGCTCCGAAGGACGTATCGACCCAGGGGCGCAGTTTTTCGGCATCCTCGACATAGGTCGCCTTGGGCCAGCGAGAGATCATATCCTCCATCGCGGCTTCTTCTCCGGTCTCTGAACCAAAGGCCATCCCGCAGATGCCTTTTTCAGTCCCCATCACCAGCGTCGGGCCAAAGGGGCAATCGAACCAACCCCAATAAATCGTAAGCCCCTCACCTTTGCGGGCGTATTCGCCGGGGCTCATGGATTCCCATTTGAGAAAAAGATCGTGCAAACGGCCGCTGCCGGACAGACCGACATTATGGGCCGTGTCCAAAGTGGTGAACCGTTCACGCAGCAGCGCCTTGGCATGGCCTAACGTCAGATACTGCTGATACCGTTTGGGGGACACGCCGGTCCAACGCGAGAACAGTCGCTGGAAATGCGCTGGGCTCATGTCCATCTGCTTGGCCAATTCCTCGAGGCTGAGGGCCTCACCCCCCTGATCAATCAATTCGATCGCGCGGCGCATGACGTTGTAGTGGTATCCGCTTTCGGGGGTCTGGACGTTCATGGGACTCACCTCATTCCAATTGGCCAAACCATAGCGCGCAGGCCACGCCATCGCGACCCGGAACTTGCGCATTGGCTTTGGGCTTGTGTCAAAGCCCTGCGGGCGGCATTAAGACCCGGATGGCAAAGCAACTCGATTATCACACGATCCGCGAGATCTTTACGCGTTTTCAAGCCGCCGACCCCGAACCCAAGGGCGAGCTGGAGCATGTGAACGTCTACACTCTGGTCGTCGCCGTGGCGCTGTCGGCGCAGGCAACCGATGCAGGAGTCAACAAGGCCACGCGCGAGCTGTTCAAAATCGCCGACACCCCGCAAAAGATGCTGGATCTGGGCGAAGAGGGGCTGACCCAGCATATCAAGACCATTGGTCTGTTCCGCCAAAAGGCCAAGAACGTCATCAAACTCAGTCGTATTCTGGTCGAGGAGTATGGCGGCGAGGTGCCAAATTCACGTGCCGCCCTGCAATCTCTGCCCGGTGTCGGGCGCAAGACGGCCAATGTGGTTCTGAACATGTGGTGGCGGCAACCGGCGCAGGCTGTGGATACGCATATCTTTCGCGTCGGCAACCGTACCGGCATCTGCCCCGGCAAGGATGTGGACGCCGTCGAGCGCGCCATCGAAGACAATATTCCCGCCGATTTCCAGCTTCACGCGCATCATTGGCTGATCCTGCATGGTCGCTATCACTGCAAGGCGCGCAAACCCCTATGCGGAACCTGTATCATCCGCGATCTCTGCCAATTCGAGGACAAGAACTTATGAAAACCTATCAGCTCACCGGTATCGGAAATGCCGTTGTGGACGTGATCTCTCAGGCCGATGACAGTTTTCTGGAACTGATGGGCATCGAGAAGGGCATCATGCAACTGATCGAGCAGGAACGCGGTGAGGTTCTTTATGCCTCGATGGAAGGCCGGGTGCAGACGCCGGGCGGATCGGTCGCAAATACCATCGCGGGTGCCGGGGCACTGGGTCTGGATGCGGCCTTTATCGGTCGGGTTCATGACGATGCTTTGGGCCGGTTCTATGCGGACGCGATGAACGAGGATGGGGTTGATTTCGTGAACCCGCCGGTGCCGGGTGGGGAGTTGCCGACCTCACGCTCGATGATCTTTGTCTCGCCCGATGGCGAGCGGTCGATGAACACCTATCTGGGCATTTCCTCGGAACTGTCGTCTCAGGACGTATCCGAGGACGTGTCCGGCAACAGCCAGATCATGTTCCTTGAGGGGTATCTGTTCGACAAGGAAAAGGGCAAGGCCGCGTTTCTTGAGGCCGCGCGCACCTGTCACAAAGGTGGCGGCAAGGCCGGGATCGCCATTTCTGATCCTTTCTGCGTGGAACGTCACCGGGTCGATTTCCTGCTGCTGATCGAGAATGAGCTGGATTTCGTCATCGGCAACGAGGCCGAGATCAAATCGCTGTTTGAAACCGACGATCTGGAAGAAGCGCTAGCCAAAACTGCAGCAATCTGTCCGCTGGTCGTTTGTACTCGCTCAGGTGACGGCGTGACGGTTTTGTTCGACGGTCAGCGCACAGATGTGCCGGTAGAAAAGGTTGTGCCAGTAGATGCAACCGGAGCAGGCGACCAGTTCGCCGCCGGTTTCCTGTTCGGAATGGCCACAGGTCGCGATTATGAGACCTGCGCTAAGATCGGCAATGTCTGCGCGCGTGAGGTCATCAGCCACATCGGCCCACGCCCCGAAGCGAACATGAAGGAGCTTTTACAGGCCGAAGGGCTTTTGTAACACGCTCAGGACCCGGTTGCCGCGTCGTTCAGCGCCCAATCGTATTTATAGGCGCTGACCCGCGACGTGTTCTCCAGCTGGGCTTTTAAATCCGGGTCGGCGGCCGTCTTGATGTATTCCAAAACGGCTTTCTCATTCGATCCGAAATCCTCGCGGAACCAGACATAGATCTTGGACAAGATCAAACCGCCGCGATCATTGAAGCGCACGCCGCGCGGATCGTTGATATAGGCGCGTTCTGCTGCGGCCAGGTCGCGCTCCAGCGTTTCAGCCTGCCATGCGCGATCCATCAGGTTGGGGCAGCCCACGGCTGCACAGTTCAACGCATAATGAATGCGAGGTTCGTCAAAGGTTGGGCGAATGATGCGGTGTTCAATCTCGTTTAGGGTCAGGGTCTGACCCTCCACCGTGACCAGTGGCCTGTCCCATGGGCCAAAAGAGAACCCGCCATCTGTAATATCCCGGATCGACTCAACCGGATAGTTTTCAAGGATCAGGTCAACCGTGACCGCATTATAAAGGTTGATCCAATACGCAAGCTGCTGATCGCGGGTCAGCGTGGTTGGGTCCACTGACTGCAACCGGTTCAGGTAATCATCCAGCCGCGCTTGGTCGGCTTGCGTAACCTGCGCGTAAGCCACGCGATTCACACCTTGCGCGTCCGGTGCCACGTAGCTGTTCAGGAACGCGCTCCAATTGCGGTGATCGACGCGCTCACCGGGCGGAGGCGCGGTTTGGGTCAACGCGCTGTCCGGCAAGGGCGCCGCCGCGGGCAATGCCAGACGTTCGACGCTTGCACAGGCTGCGAGCAGCGGAAATAGCAGGATCAACAGGAAGGCTCTCATGACGCGTCCTTTCGAGTTTGACGCAGGGCGCGCATCTGCCCTTTCAATCGTTTCATAGGGGCCAGCGCAGGATCGCTTAGATCGGGTAGGTCGGGGCCACCCGAAAGACGCGGAACCGCAGCATTCCACCAGCTGGGGCCGGTTGGACCGTCAATGCGATCGGGGCTGGCAAGGTGCATGTCGCGTTGGGCGTTGTGCACACACATGGACAAGGGCCCGTTCGCCGTCGCCACCATAAACACGCATGACGCACATCGGTCTTCTTCCAACGCATCGGCTGCCATGAAGTTGTGAATGAAAACAGCCTGCCGACGAACCGGCCCCCGCAACAGCCCGGTCCCCAGCCGCAAAACACATACCGCCAGATGCAAACCGGCCCTCAAAGCCAGCCGCGGGTTTCGGAGAGCCATGCGCCGCACGCCATCTCGTATCACCAGATGCCCATCTGTCGCGCGGTCCGCCTTTTCAAGCGCTGCCATGACGCGATGCACCAGTTTTGGGTTCGACAGCACTGATCTTGCCCGACCACCCGCCGTCACGACGCTTGCGTATCGGTTGCACTTGGAATGACCCACAGCAGCCGTGCCGAAATGCAAAGGGGTTTCGTAGCCTTCCTCAACAGCTTTGGCGACGGCGTCCTGTGTGATTATGTCGGGACGTTCACGCAACACGCCGCGCCCGGTATCGGCCTGCATCTGGAACGACACAAAGGCAACCTCGGGCCGGTCTCTCAGATAGCGGGCTAGTGCCGGAAGCTCGGCAAAGTTGCCTTCAAACACCGTGGTATTGAACAAAATCCGAAGGCCCAGCCCGCGCGCGCGGCGAATATACGCCCGACGAACCGTGTTCAGTTCGACCTCGCTATCGAATCCTTTACGCTCCTGTGTCATGTCCACATGAAAGGCCACATCGTCCAGCCCGGCAGCGGCAAGACGTGTCAAAAAGGCCCGGCTGGCGCGAATGCCATTCGTCATCAAGCAGGACCGCATGCCCAATCGTCGGATCTCACGGCACAGCGCCTCAAGATCTTCGACTTTGCGCAACGTCGGATCCCCACCTGTCAGCTGCACGGAAACGCCAGATCCATAGTGGCTGTGGATCGTAGCCAACCGCGCGAACAGGACCGAGAGCGGGGGGTCATATGTCATCTCGGCCCGGTCAGACAGATAGCACAGTGTACAATCAAGATTGCAGCGCTGCGTCACCTCAAGCGCTACGCAGGCAATGGGATAAAAGCGACCCGCAGTCTGCCCGGCGCCGTATTCGCCACAGCTTTTCAAACCGGTACGCAAAGGTGCGCGGCGATCTGAGCCGGTGAATTTGCGCCCTGCAGGAGCGATGGCGAGTTCGGTATGCGCGGTGTCTCTCATGCGGACCAAGCTAGAGATGTGCCCCAGCCCGAACTACGCCCCCTCACGGCAACGTGCAGCGCAGTGAACGCCCGCCAGCAAAAACATCAGGTTTCGGTGTTACATCGTCAGCTTGGCAATGCGTTCGGAGGTCAGAAACCTGTCTCTTCTGTCCTGAAACAGACGTAACGCGTTTTGCTCGAGTTCGCGAAGGACGGGGTCCTGCAACCAATCCGACAACAAGCCCTCAACCGCGTCGATATGGTCAAGAATGCCAGTGTCCCGTCTGTCATTCCCGTTATGGCGTCGGAAAAAGGTCGAGTTGATGTAATATTTCTGATGGCTGTGCCCCATGCCGTCGCCGCGGTCATTTTTCATCAGAAATACATCCAGCGAACGGATCGCATAATGGTGAATACAAGCCACATCCCAGGTCAGCTTGTCGTTTGACAGAATATATCGTGCACGTCCGGGTGACTTGACCGCAGCATTGCTGATCTCTTCCCCTTTGGAATTCACGCAAAGGATTTTTGGGTCACGCGGGATTTTCGGCATGTGGTCTATTGCGAAGGTGAACTTCGATGGCCGGAACATGGATTTGTGACCAGAGTTAGGCCGCCGGGGCCGCGCCTGGCAGCGCAGGAAACTGCGCAATACACTGCCACCGCGCCAAAACCTTTGGCCGGAATTGCCAAAGGGCCGCCACATCAGCGCAATGTTATCTGCATGCCCGCACACATCCAGCAAATCGCCGACCCGACCGTCGCCTGCGGAAACCCTCAGGAATTCATCCGCATCAACATGCAACAACCAATCGGTGTCCGCCATTTGGGGCAGGCCCATAACCGCTTTCAATCCGTTCACCTGCGGGCTTTCGCCTTCGGGCACGGACTGATCGAAATGACGAACAACACCCAATGATTGCAACCGCTCAAGGATCTGGTCCGTCCCGTCCGTGCAATCATTGGTCACGACGTAGACATCGTCAAAACCGATGGCCTTGTGATAGGCCACCCATTCCAGAACGAACGGTCCTTCGTTCTTCATGCATGAGACAACGGCAGTTCTCACAACGCGACCCTGCCCACCCCGCTAAGACCGAATTCATTCGGATATGGAACTAAATCACACATGGGGCGTTGCCGAACTTTCATTCCAGATGCGCAGCAAACGCGCTGAGCACGCTGACGTAAACCGCGCGTTTGAACGGCACGATTTCATTGACCAGATTCGCAGGCTCCTGCCATTTCCACTGCGTGAACTCGGGGTGATCCGTTTCGATATTGATCTGCTCGTCGCGGCCCGTAAAACGCATCAGAAACCACTTTTGTTCCTGCCCGCGATACCGGCCTTTCCAGATCTTGGGCACGATGTCGTGCGGCAGGTCATAGGGCAACCAGCCCTCGGTTTCGGCGATGATCTCGACCAGATCGGCCGTGACACCAGTTTCTTCCCACAGCTCGCGCAGGGCCGCATCACGTGGGTCTTCGCCCTTGTCCACGCCGCCCTGCGGCATTTGCCAGGCGTCTTTGTGACGGTCATTCCGCTGCCCGACAAAGATCTTGCCCGCGGCATTCATCAGCATGAGCCCAACACAGGGCCGGTAGGGCAGTTTGGCGATTTCGTCGGGGGTCATGCGCGGCCTCATAAATGTGCTACGAAAACTCTGTATCAACAGCCGCAACGCCCGCATAGGGGGTGACGTTAGGTTTCACGTGACAAAGATGACGCGAACGTCAATCTAACGGGCAATATTCCTGAGGGAGAGTTCACCATGACTGCGTACCCAAACATGCTGGCCCCGCTGGACCTGGGCTTTACCACGCTGAAAAACCGCGTGCTGATGGGTTCGATGCACACCGGCCTTGAGGAAACCGGCGACTGGAACCGGGTGGCCGAGTTCTACGCTGACCGGGCGCGTGGTGGTGTTGCCCTGATGGTAACCGGTGGGATCGGCCCGAACCTTGAAGGTTCCGTCCTACCCGGAGCCGCAATGATGACCACAGATAAGGACGTTGCGAACCATTCGATCGTGACAGACCGCGTCCATCAGGCCGGCGGTAAAATCGCAATGCAGATCTTGCACGCGGGTCGCTATTCTTACGGTCCGAAATGCGTGGCGCCCAGCCCGGTCAAATCTCCGATCTCACCCTTTCCGCCGAATGAACTGGATGAAGACGGGATCGAAAAGCAAATCAGCGACATCGTCAACGCCGCTGTTCTGGCCCAGAAAGCCGGTTACGACGGGGTCGAGATCATGGGATCCGAAGGGTATTTCCTGAACCAGTTCCTTGTGACCCATACCAACAAGCGCGAAGACCGTTGGGGCGGGTCATATGAAAACCGAATGCGCCTGCCGATCGAGGTTGTACGACGGACGCGCGAAGCCGTCGGAACAGATTTCATCATCATTTACCGCTTGTCGATGATCGATCTGGTACCCAACGGCTCGACCCATGATGAGGTGGTTGAGCTGGCTCAGCGGATCGAAAAGGCCGGTGCTACAATCATCAACACAGGTATTGGCTGGCATGAGGCCCGGATTCCCACAATCGCCACCAGCGTACCCCGCGCTGCTTTTGCCTGGGTCACCAAAAAGCTGATGGGCAAAGTTTCGATCCCCGTCATTACATCAAACCGCATCAACACGCCCGAAGTCGCCGAAGAGGTACTTTCAACGGGTTGTGCAGACATGGTCTCATTGGCACGCCCAATGTTGGCGGACGCGGATTTCGTCAATAAGGCGATCGCCGGTGACGCCGCACAAATCGCGCCGTGCATAGCATGCAATCAGGCCTGTCTTGACCACACGTTTGGCGGCAAGCTCACCTCGTGTCTTGTGAATCCGCGTGCCTGCCATGAAACCGAACTGGTCATTGAAGATGCCCAGACGACCAAGACAGTCGCCATTGTCGGCGCTGGCCCGGCAGGGCTGTCCACTGCGATGACCGCAGCCCAGCGCGGACATAAGGTCACCCTGTTTGACCGGGCCACCGAAATTGGTGGTCAGCTGAACATGGCCAAACAGGTGCCCGGTAAAGAAGAGTTCTGGGGGCTGGTCGACTGGTACCGCACGATGCTGGACGAGTTGAACGTAAAGGTTGAACTAAGCCGCGAGGTCACCGCCGACGATCTGTCAGGTTACGATGAGATTGTCATCGCAACAGGCGTCACACCGCGCGATCCGCAAATACCGGGACAAGATCGCGATAACGTCCTCACTTATATTGACGTCCTGCGGGGCAAGGCCGATGTCGGTAAATCTGTCGCCGTTATTGGTGCAGGCGGTATTGGCTTTGACGTTTCCGAATTTCTGCTGGAAGACGGCCACAGTGTCACCACGGATCTTCCGGCGTGGATGAAGGAATGGGGCGTGACAGATCCGGCTGAACACCGCTCGGGCCTGGCACCCGAGGGGCCGCAACCCGCCGCGCCTGCACGGCAGGTCACGTTGTTGCAACGCAAGAAACAGGCGCACGGCAAAGGGTTGGGCAAGACGACGGGCTGGATCCACCGCGCAACGCTGAAGATGAAGAATGTGAATTTCGTCGGTGGCGTGAACTACGAACGAATCGACGATGACGGACTGCATATCACCTTTGGCGAAGAACGCGCCGATCCGACCGTGATTGCCGCGGACACAATCGTTCTGTGCTCAGGACAGGTCTCGGACCGTAGCCTCGCAGATATCCTGATCGAACGCGGACTCACACCGCATGTGATCGGAGGAGCGGACGTGGCCGCCGAGTTGGACGCGAAACGGGCGATTAATCAAGGCACGCGATTGGCCGCAAGTTTTTAAGAATAACGCCGGGATCAAAAATCAAAGGATGGTGGTGCCCCCATTTGTCTCAATCGAGCCCTGTGGGTGCCATCCCCTTTTTCTTTGCAGGTACACCGCTGTCATCGGAGCATGCGTGGTATTTGCATCCAAAAGCATCTCGACATAGGCGATCCTAGCCGGGGTATTTTAGTTTCGCGATTAACTCATGTGAGTGGGATAGAAAAAGTCAGGATCGAGGTGGTGAAAATGAGGCCCAAAACCTTCTCGATGGCCACAAAATTGCCATTCTCATTTTGGCATAATCGGGCTAAGACCCACAAAAGCCTGTGATTACTGGGTTTGTGGCGATTTAGGAAACCACCGTTTCCGCGTTTCCCATCCTTAAACGATCCCTTTTAAATCCCTGATATTATCCCGACTCTGCCCTGTTTCCGCCCAGATTGCCCGTCAGGTTGGTGCAAACGAAAAGACCTGGGGAACGAGGATGGACAGACTGACCGAAATGGAAGCCTTTGCCAATGTGGTGGACCAGGGCGGCTTCACCGACGCGGCGAAAAAGATGGGCATCTCCAAATCGGCCGTGTCAAAGCACGTATCGAGCCTGGAGGCCCGCTTGGGCGCCCGCCTGCTGAACCGTACGACACGGCGTGTTTCGCCGACCGAGATCGGCTTGGCCTATTATGATCGCGCCCGCCGCGTCTTGAATGACGCGGGTGAAGCAGACGCTTTGGTAACATCGATGCAATCCGCCCCATCCGGGCTGTTGCGGATCAGCGTTGCGACCGATTTTGGTGTGAATCACCTGTCTCCGGTCCTGTCAGAGTTTCTGTCGGCCTACCCGGACATCACCGTGAACATGGTTCTTAACAACCGCTATGTGGAGCTGATTTCAGAGGGTTTTGACGTGGCCGTGCGCATTGGTGAGCTTGAAGACAGCACCCTGCGCGCCCGCAAGCTGACGGAAACCGTTAAACGCATGGTCGCCGCACCCAGCTATGTTGAAAAATATGGCCGTCCGCAAAAGATCGACGACCTGAACGAACACAAGTTGCTGCACTATTCCAGCCAGTCATCGGGCAACGTGTGGAAACTGACCGCACCTTCGGGTGAAAAACGTCAGGTCCGCACTGCAGGTTGGCTAAGCGTGAATGACGGGCAGTCCTTGCTGAACGCTGCGATCTCGGGTCTTGGGATCGCGCATCTCCCAAGCTATCTATATGCCAACGCTTTGAAATCCGGACAGGTTTTGGACGCGATGCCGTCACTACCGGATGAAGTGCAGGGTGTCTTTGCGGTCTATCCGCCCGGCCGCTTTACCCAGCCCAAAGTACGCGCATTCATTGATTTTCTGGTCGAGTCCTTCAAAGACAAGGGACCGATGGATTGGTAATTTCTCCCCGGTGAAACTAGACGGCCCGCACATCTGTGCGGGTCTTTTTTTTCAATCGCTCAGAACCCTCAACCCCATCCCGCGCGCCACGGTGCGCAGCGACTCTGTCAGAATATTCTGGCCGGGCAAATTACGCTCGCCGCTGCGCGACAGCAGGGCAATGTCGCGGTTGGCATTGGGAATTGCCAGCGGGCGCAAACGAACTTCGTCACGATATATCCCCTGACGCCGGGCATACAAATCGGGCAGAACCGCAGCACCAACCCCCGACGCGGCCATCAACACGATCGAATCCAGTGTCGTGCCCTCATATTCATCTGAAACCACCCCTCCGCATTCGGCCGCCAAAGCATAGACGATACGGGACAAACGGTGACTTTGGTCCAGCGTCAGGATCAGCCGATCGCGCAAATCCTCGGCCGTGACACCGTGAAGATCGCGCGCCAGGATATCGTCGACCGCGACACCTATCCATAAGGTTTCATTGAACAGTCGCTGTTGAACCGTGTTGGGATGATCTTCGGGGGTGGAAATGATCATGTCGAACCGCCCTGTTTTCAGGCCCTGCTCAAGATCGCGGGTGTTTTCCTCGCGTACGACGATACGCAGCCCTGGACGATCCTGGTGCACCCTTTTGATGACTTGCGGCAACAGGTACGGACCAATTGATGGCAACACGCCCAGCCGTAGTCGTCCCCCAACCGGAGTATCGCTGGTGACGGCGTGGCGCAGATCCTGAACGTCCGCGAGGATCTTCTGGGCGCGGGAAATGAACTCTTCCCCCTTTGCCGTTACCTGAACTCCACCGCGGTTTCGGTCGAATATCCGCAGCCCAAGCTCTTGTTCTACCGTCGCAATTTGGGCCGACAAGCTGGGCTGGCTGACATTGAGGACCTCAGCGGCCAGCCCAAAGCGACCCAGTCGGCTTACCATCACAATATATTCCAACTGGCGCAGGGTTGGTCGCATTTAATAGCCTTAAACTATGTTAAATTTAGAAAGATAATATTGGGATAAATCTTTTCTGCAAGGCAACAGCCCCAAAAGACCGGGACAGGAGCCTAAATATGCCCAGCGTAATCGAAACCCTCTCCAGCAATTTGTTGGTGCCGACGATCCTCTTTTTTGCCCTCGGGTTGCTGGCCGCATTTGTGCGAAGCGATCTGTCCATTCCAGAAGGCGCAGCCAAATTCATGTCGCTGTACCTATTGCTGGCCATCGGGTTCAAAGGCGGTAGCAACCTGGCAGAGCATGGGGTTCATCTGGACCTGTTTTTGACATTGCTGGGGGGTGTTGCGCTCTCGTTTGCCATTCCGTTTGTGGCGTTCGGATTGCTGAGGGCGATGACCCGCTTGGATGCTTTGAACGCGGCGGCGGTTGCAGGACACTATGGGTCGATTTCGATCGTAACGTTTGTGACCGCGACCAGTCTTTTGGATCTGGTCGGCCTCAGCCATGACGGTTTCATGGTGGCCGTAGCCGCCGCGATGGAGGTGCCTGCCATCCTGTCCGCGCTCTGGCTGGCCCACAGGTCGGGCGGAAACGGTGTAAAGGACGACAAACTCTGGCGGGATCTGCTGGCCAATGGGTCAATCGTATTGCTGACCGGAGCCTTTCTGATCGGCGCCATTACCGGCGGCGAGGGTATGCAGATGATCGCGCCCTTCATTGTCACCCCATTCACCGGGATTCTTTGCCTGTTTCTGCTGGATATGGGCCTGTCGGCGGGTCGAAGCCTGATCAAGAACCGGGACAAGCTGTCGGTGGGGTTGTTTGCCTTTGGTGTACTGATGCCCCTGATCGGAGCGCTGATGGCCTGGGTCGTGGGTGCCTTGATCGGACTGTCTGAAGGAAGCTTGTTCCTGTTTATGGTTCTGTCCGCATCGGCCTCATACATCGCGGTACCTGCCGCAATGAAAATTGCGCTGCCCAAGGCCGAATCCGGAATCTATCTGACCCTGTCTCTGGGCGTTTCCTTTCCGTTCAACATCACGGTTGGACTGCCTGTGTACCTGTGGTGGGTTATGTAGGCGATTAGTTTAACAGCAAAACCGCCTCGACCCGGCGGTTTTGCTCGCGGCCTTCGGGGGTTGCGTTAGACGTCATCGGGGCCAGATATCCGATCCCCCGCGCCTCGAGCCGATCACCAGCTATCCCATAATTTTCGATCAACCGAACACGTACTGCCTGGGCACGCCCTGTGCTAACCGAAATATTCGCCTCAAGCGCGCCCGTGTCGTCCGTGTTCCCAACAAGCGCCAACCGGACATCCGGGTTTTCGGACATGTAGCCCGCAATCAGACCCAAAGAGGAAAACGGGCCTTCGCCCAGTGTTATCTCTCCGGTGCGAAAATGCAGGTCGGCCAGAATGACATGGCCGTTCTCTTCCAGATCAGCCAGCAAACCCCCAGCCTGCGTAATCGTCTCTTCGACGACAAGAGGTGGGGGGGGCGGCGCATCCACCGGCGTAACGCGGATCATCTGAACATAGCCGTCCGGCGGGTTGCGGCTCACCAAAAGGCTCAGGGCTTCTTCTCCGCGTGTTGCGGACAAAAAGCGGTAATCCTGAATGGAAACATACATATCCGGGGTGGGCACAACCTCGGTATTAAAGCGGAAATCAAACCCGCCACAGGTATCCGCATCGCATTCGAAAAGAACGTCAAACCCCTGCGCCTCGATCTGGTCACGCAGTGGCGATAGCAGTTGCAATGTGGTGCTTGACCCGGACTGCAAGCGCCATGTCAGCCGCTCGACCTGCCCTTCGACGCGTAGCGTCGGCACCGTGCCACCGGAGAATGGGCCGGTTGGCATGTAATAGCTGTCAAAAGGACTGGCCCGATCACTGACCAATCGCGAGCCGGAAGGCATCGCGACTTCTTGGGCAAGCAAGGGTCCGGCCATGACGGCGAGTATCAGGGCGACCCGGCAGATCATCGGGCCTGCGCGTGGTAATCTTCGTTCGGGGCCATCGCCGTGGCACTGGCGACCCTGTTCGACATGTTGAAGAAACCGGTCACATTGGCGATGTCCCAGATATCGCGATCCGAGAATCCTGCGTCGCGCAAATGTTGCCGGTCGGTCTCATCAATCTCGGCGCTGGATGTGGTCATTTTCACAGCAAAATCCAGCATCGCACGTTGTCGTGGGTTTAAGGGTGCTACCCGGTAATTCATCATCAACATCTCACCCAATTGCGGATCACCGGACAATTGTCGGACGGCTGCTCCGTGGGACACAAGACAATAGAAACACTTGTTAATTGCAGACACAACAACGGCAATCATCTCACGCTCGAGCTTGGATAACCCGCTTTCGGCCAGCATCAGGTCGTTATACATGCCGGTGAAGGCGTTCAGCTTGTCGATGTCAAAGGCATATGCGCGCAGAACATTGGGAACAAAGCCCAGCTTTTCGACGCAGATATCAAAGTACCGCTGCGTCTCAGTCGGCAGCGGGTCGACCATGGGTAGGTTCAATGCAGTCGGCAAGGTGTGATCGGTCACGTCAGGCTTTTCTCCTTACACAAGCTGACGGTAATGATATTCTCCGGCAAGCTCCATCCCAAGCTTTGCATAAAGGGCGTTCGCCCCTGCATTCGCCTTGGTGCAGATCACGCTGAGGGTATGTGCCCCTTGTTCCTGCGCCCAAAACGCGGCCGCCCGCATGGCCCATTGACCCAGACCATGTCTGCGGTGGTTGGATAGAACTTCAAGCGCGTGCACCATGGAAATCTTACCTTGCATAGCCACAAAGGCCGTCCCCGCAGGCTGATCGACGCGGCGCAGCAAAAGCCCGGTTTTCGGCCCTTGCGCCCGTTCCATAACGGCAAGCCGCGCCGGCCCGATGCCGCCCTTGGCCCAGATTTCGTTCATCACGGCCAACGGGTCCCAAATGGTGAAAACCGTCACCCGCGGAATCGGCACGTCGGTGAGATGAGAGACCGGACATCTGTAAATATTCACGGGGTCCAGAACCGAATACCCGCGACCCGCAAGTTGCCTGTCCAGTGTCTCATTTCCCGGCCAGATGCAAAAAATGCGCTTTTGGCCCATAGCCAGCATAGCCTCTTCCGCGGCATCAATCTGGGCCTCGGTCGCGGGCTCAAAGGTACTTGTCGCGGAAACGCGCGAGCCGCCGCCCTGCCCTTCACGCAGTTGAAAAGGGCCTAGCTTTTGATATCGCGCAGCCGGCCATGTTCCGTCCACAACACCGGGCCAATCCGTCAAAGCGCGAACTCTTTTGCCAAACGGGTGACAGCGACGTCGACGCGCGCACCATCCGTGCCACGCACAACCACATTGGCACCAAAGACGCCATTCACCTGGAACGGGTAGCTGCCAATCGCCAGATCCGGAAAATCGGCGGCCAGAGCGGCAAGCGGGCCTGCAATATCGCCTTCCCCCCGATCCACCCGCAGCGTCTGCGACAAAAGCGGACGGCCTCCGGTCAGCCCGGGCAGCACGCTGGCCACCATTGCCTGAAAGACAGACGGCACACCTGCCATGACATGCACGTTTTCAATCGTGAACCCCGGTGCCGTCGAAACCGGATTGTCAATGAGCGTTGCGCCATCCGGGATACGCGCCATACGCAAACGGGCCGCGTTCAGTTCAAGCCCGGATTTTTCATAATGCGCTTCGAGAAGCGCGCGTGCGTCCGCGCGAATATCTATCGGTCTGTCAAACGCGCGCGCGATGCAGTCGGCCGTGATGTCATCATGTGTGGGTCCGATACCGCCACTGGTGAATACATGGTCATGCGCCTCAGACAATGCGCGCACGGCGGCTTCAATTGCGGGTGCATCATCGCTGACGACGCGGACCTCTTTCAGGTCAATCCCCTGTTTCGTAAGCTCTCCGGCAAGGAAATGCATATTCGCGTCGCGCGTTCGGCCAGACAGGATTTCATCCCCGATCACAAGCATTGCAGCAGTTGGATTGGACATGTCGAAGTGCCCTCCTCTTGATCGACCCTTGAGGCAGGTATAGGCCGTGACACATGCGCTTTGAAACCCCTCTTGTCCCCGCCCGCCTGATCCGACGTTATAAACGCTTTCTTGCCGATTGCAGGCTGGAGGACGGGCGTGAAGTTACCGCGCATTGCGCCAACCCGGGGTCAATGATGGGTTTGGCAGAACCTGACCAGAAAATCTGGCTGGAACCCAATGACGACCCGAAGAAAAAGCTGAAATTCGGCTGGCGGTTGGTCGATCATGAAAACGGACACTTCACGGGTGTCGACACTTCGGTTCCCAACAAAGCCTTGCGCGCCGCGCTTGAAACTCGGGCAATCCCTGAGCTGGCCGCCTATGAAACTGTGCGTCCCGAAGTCAAATACGGCGAGAACAGCCGAATTGACTTCCTTCTGACCCAACCCGGCATGCCCGACGCCTATGTCGAAGTCAAAAGCGTGACACTATCGCGCCAATCCGGTTTGGCCGAGTTCCCCGACAGTGTCACCGCACGTGGTGCCAAACACCTGACGGAACTTGCGGCTATGTCAGCAGAAGGGCACCGGGCGATCATGCTGTATCTGGTTCAACGTACCGATTGCGATCAATTTACGCTGGCGGCGGATATCGATCCCAAATACGCGGCGGCGTTCTCTGAGGCGACAGGGGTTGAGCGTTTGATCGTTGGCACAAAGATCACACCCGAGGGTGTTTGGGTCGATCCCGCAAAGCGCTGGCAGATCGTCTGAGATTACGGCACGATCCGGAAATCCCCTAAAAAGGCGCCCGAGTTCGCAAACAGCCCCCTGTAGGTTCCATCGGGTAAACGCCCCACCTGCGCGCACAGCATACGCCCCTGCCGGAAGTCCTGCCAACGGCTGCAGATTTTGTTGTCTTCCACCCACCAAATGCCCGTGTCCTGCCCAACGCGCGGAACCAAGGCCTTAAACGTTTTGTCAGCGCGCAACGTGGCGGTGCCGCTGTAGTGCAGCCTTTTGAATGAAATTTTGCGATCTTCCGTCAGCAGTGCCGCGATTTCAGGTCCGGACAGCATGGTCACATCTTCGCGGCAGCCTGCAAGGGCCACAAAAAGAAGGATCACCGCCCGTAACTTCATCGTTTCCACATGCGTCTGCACCAAATTCGCAAGCCCACCCAAGCACGGCAACCGTCGGCATGGATACTAAAACTGAGTCACGATACCCTGACCCAGCAATAAAGCAGCCAGACCTTATGTCTTGGGTTCAAGGTCCGCCCACAGCGTAGTGTCAAGCGACTTGATAAACGGCGCAAGATGGTCTTCGACCGCCTTCCACCGCCCGACCGATGACGTACTGACCGGCTTACGAACCTGTAAAAAGCTGGCCGTTCTCACCGCATCCTGGGTTTTCTGGGGTGTCAGCATGTCCTCTTCAAATTCCAGATCGCACAGTTGCGCCAGTGAACGCGCTGCGTCAGGGAAATTGCCGACCAGCTCTTCATAGACAATATCGTGAATACGACCCGGCAAAACCTGATGCCAATGCTGCATGTATCGTTGATAGCGGTTGGCCTCTGCCGCCATCCATTTGAAGTTATGCGAAAAATACATACCCCGGGCACCAAAGTACTCGCGCCACATCGACAAGGCGATGTCCCTTGGGTCCCGCTGGACATTCAGGATGATCGCATTCGGAAAGGCTTGCGCAATGGCCCCCAGATAGGCGTAGTTTCCGGGCATCTTGTCCACAAAGGCAACCGGTTCACCATCATAGACCGGCAGCTTGTTCGCATAGAATTCCGCAAGATCGCCCATATCCCACTTGTCTACGGTCTCTACCTTGTTCTTTCTGACCCAGTGTTGAACGGTGACAAGCTCTCCAAAGCCGTGAACGCCTGAATGAGAGGACAAAACACGCTCGACCAGCGTTGTGCCAGACCTAGGCAACCCGACCACAAAGATTGGGCGAGGGATTTCTGGGTTTGCGTTCTCCGACTCGGCCGGAAGTGGTGCCGCCAATAATTTACGGGCCTCTTTTGCCTTATCGTTTTCCATTTTTTCTAGGCCGGTCGCCATCAACTCGTGCGCCATAGCCAGATGCTGCATCTCTTGCCTCGCGTCCCTATCACGAAGGGCGAGTTTTGCGGCGGCGAAATGAACCACGGCGTCTTCCTGGCTGTTGCTGGATGGCAGCTTCGCAACGACAGGCCCAACACGTGCCTTCAGATCCGACACATCATCGGCAGTAAGATTGGGAAGGGTTGCCAGGAAACGCAGGGTCTCGGCGTGTGTTGGGGCCAGCTTGAGTGCGGTTCGGGCGTGGTCCAGGGCTTCATCGACACGCCCCAGTCCCGACAAGCCTTTGGCCAGCCGCAACTGGCCGTAAGGAAAACGTGGGTGCTGAACGACCAAGTCCTGCAACACAGCGATCGCGTCGTCCCAACGGTGCATCTCGTCCAGAATATCCGCCTTGAGACAGACAGCCGCCAAATTGCGCGGCTCGTGTTGTGTCACCTGATCAACCGCGCCCAGCGCCTTATCCAAGTGACGTTCCCGCAGCAACGCCATCGCGTGGATATAGTGCTGCGCCGACGTCAACGGCCCTTTGGACGCGATTTTGGCGATAAACCTCGAAGCAGCCTCGGCATCGCCCGCCTGGACAAGACTTAGACCGTAGTTCTGGATCAATTCCTGATTACCGGGGTCCAGCTTCAAAGCCTGTTCGAAATAAGGTTGAGCGAGCTTGGGGTTCTGCTGCTGAACAGCGCACAATCCTGCCAACCTCGGCAACGCAGCCACCTTTGGCCACTTTTTGGCGGCTTTGCTTGCTCGTTTAAGTGCACGCTCTGGCCGTCCCTTCTTGAGCAGGTCTGTAATGCTGGCAATTTCGGCCCGAAGCTGGTCGGCTTTTTGCATTGGCGCACCCTTTTTTGTGGTTTTAGCATGCGGGTAGGACTTGCCTTGTGCTAGTTCATTGTGCCGCCTTGGTCCACCTGCGAAAATGATGTGCACATAGTTTCACCATGATGCGACCGCACGCCCTCTGGAACTTTCTGCACAAGCAGCGTAAATAGAATGCTGCGCGAAACATTTGGAGCCTCGCACCGATGAAAGAACATCGTGGCCGCCTGACCAAGGACGGTATACGCATCTATGAGCAAGGTGACTTTGCCGGAATGCAAGCGGCAGGGGCCTTGGCCGCGCGGATTCTGGATGACATTGCCGAACACGTTTTTCCCGGTCAGACCACCGGTGCAATTGACGGGATCATCACCCGGATGGTCGAAGACGCAGGCGCAACCTCGGCCACTATTGGCTACAAAGGCTACCAGCACGCCAGTTGCATCAGTGTGAACCATGTGGTCTGCCACGGCATTCCCGGCGACAAAAAGCTGAAGGATAGCGATATCCTGAACATCGACGTCACGGTCATCGTGGATGGCTGGTTCGGCGACACGTCACGCATGTATGTAGCGGGCAAGCTGCCACGCAAGGCGGAACGGTTGATTCAGGTCACGCATGACGCCCTGTTCAAAGGGATCGAAATGGTCAAACCCGGCAACACGTTCGGCGATATCGGCCACGCGATTCAAGCCTATGTCGAGGCTCACCGGATGAGTGTCGTCCGGGACTTCTGCGGGCACGGCTTGGGTCGTGTCTTCCATGCGCCGCCAAACGTTCTGCACTATGGCCGCCCGGGTACAGGTGCCGTGCTGGAAGAGGGCATGTTCTTTACCATCGAGCCCATGGTGAACCTCGGCCGACCCGAGACCAAGACGCTGGCAGATGACTGGACCGCGGTAACACGTGACAAATCCCTGTCGGCACAGTTCGAACACTCGGTCGGTGTGACCGCAAATGGGGTTGAGATTTTCACCCTGTCACCAGGTGACAGGTTCCATCCGACCTATTCGTCCTGATCTGTGGCCTGATCTCTCATCAGTTTCAGCAACAGCGTCTCAGAACCCCATGGCGTGATCGCGTCATGGATGAAAACCGGCGCGCGCGTTGGCTTGCGCTCGGGTCCGGTGGCAGCTTCGGTGTCTTTTGAAAATGCCCACAGGGGCGGGGTAAGTGCACGGTCCATGAATACGACCATAGCACGATCGGTCGTCAGAGTCCCAAAAGCTCGGGCACTTGTGACATGCGCGTGAAAACTTCGGCCCCTAAGGCGGCCAATTCGTCACCATCGTCATGCGCAGCGTAACCAAGACAGCGCATGTTCGCCCGCAAAGCCGCAGTAATCCCGCTGACACTGTCCTCTATGACGACCGGAGATTTGGCGTTGAAGTGTTGCGCCGCTAAACGGAACATCGTCGGATCGGGTTTACCGACACCAATGTCATGAGCCGAGAACATGACATCCGCGAACCGATCCCACAAACCGTTTTGACCCAGCGTGATTTTCATTTTGTCCACCCGCCCGTTGGATGCGACGCAGAACGGTATGGCCTTCTCATCCAAGCGGTCCAGCACTTCGGCCACGCCCTCAACCAATGAAACACCTTGGCGCAAACGAGCATAGGTTTCGGCGTAGACCTCTTCGATCCAATTCGCCGGCAATACCGCTCCCATATCTTGCGCCACGTCTTGTGCCTTTGTCATGGTGGTGCCCACGAATAGCGACATGCACTCTTCTACGGTTAGCGGCAGACCATAACGCGACAGGCTGTCGACCAGGACTTGATTGGATATCGGCTCGCTGTCGACCAGAACGCCGTCACAATCAAAAATCACCAGGTCATGCATGCGCATCATCCTTCCAAATCAGCGTGATATGCGTGTCGCCGTACTTGCGGCTGTCATGCACGCTGAAACCTTCGGGCGCTTGCATCGGTGCGCTTTCTTCCCAGACAATCAGCGCACCATCCGACAACCAGCGTTGCGTCAAGTTGGCGAGCGCCTTTTGCCCAAGAGATTTGCCATATGGCGGATCGAGGAAAACCAAATCGTAAGGGTCGTCGGAGTTCGCTGCCAAACGAGTGGCATCGCGACGGATCAGATCCGTATTGTCGCGGCTTTGGGTCAGTTCGATATTCTTGCGGATCAATCCCTGCGCCACGCGACCATCGTCAACAAAGGTCACATGGGCCGCGCCGCGTGAAAGAGCCTCAAGACCCAGGGCTCCGGTGCCTGCAAACAGATCCAAAACACGCAGTCCGTCAAAGTCGATCTGATGGTTCAGTACGTTGAACAGACTCTCGCGCACCCGGTCTGTCGTGGGGCGCAAATGCGCCCCTGCGTCACCCTTGCCGACCGAGGCCAAAGAACGGCCCCGGTACTGTCCGGCGATGATCCTCACGCCTTGAGAAGCGGCTTCAGATCCGCGGCGGGGTCGGACACAACGGCAGGGTCCGCAGTTTTGCCCGCGTCGATCAACCGTTTACCAACCATGTAGGCGCGCGGGTCATTCATCGCATCCACCGCAATCAACTGATCACCCTTGTAGTACCAAAAGGACACGGTCGAGCCCTCGCCCTTGCGGGTCACAACGCGATCGTACCCGGTATTCAATCCAGCGATCTGCAGTTTGACGTCATACTGATCCGACCAGAACCACGGTGTCGCCGTGTAATCCTTGGCTGCGCCCAACATGTTCTGGGCGACGATCTCGGCCTGATCAATGGCGTTCGGCACACTTTCCAGTCGAATGCGCCCCCCAGCATGAGGGAACGAGGCGCAGTCGCCTGCCGCCCAGATCGACGCGTCTGAGGTGCGGCCATGTGCATCGGTCTTGATACCGTTTTCAAGCTCAAGTCCAGCCATTTCTGCCAACCCCGTTGCCGGGGCGATACCGACGCCGACGACGACGAAATCTACGTCCAGTTCGGTGCCATCGGTCAGAATTGCACCCGTTACCTTGCCGTCTTCCCCCACAAGACGGTCCAACCCAACCCCTTCGCGGATATCTGCGCCGTATTCGGAATGCAGCGCGCGGAAATAGTCACTGGTCTCAGCCGCAGCGACGCGTTGCAGAATGCGGTTGGCCATCTCGACCAAGGTCACCTTGACCCCGCGCTTGGCGCAGACTGCGGCAGCCTCCAACCCGATATAACCGCCGCCGACGATCAAGGCCCGCGCACCGTCTTTCACGCGCGGCTCCATCTCGTCGATATGGGCCAGATCGCGCACCACATGCACACCCGCCAGATCGCCGCCGATCGCAGCAGGCAGACGGCGCGGATCAGACCCTGTGGTCAGGGCAAGCTCGTCATACGAAATGACCTCATCGCCCAGCGACACAGTCTTGGCCTGCGGGTCAATACCGGTCACGCGTTGCCCAAGCCGCAGGGTGATATTGTTCTCGGCATAAAAGCTCTCGGGTCGCAGGAACAGGCGTTCCAGCTCCATCTCGCCCAGCAGATACGCTTTGGACAACGGTGGGCGCTGATACGGCAAATGCGGCTCAGCGCCGATCAGGGTGATGTCACCGTCAAACCCATCCTTGCGCAGTCGCGCGACAAGCGAAGCACCCGCCTGCCCAGCCCCAATCACGACAATATGGCTCATCATTTCCTCGCTCAGTCGAATTACCGTGGTCACTTCCTCTGGCTCCCCTATATTGCGGCAAAGCCCGACTCTGCAAATCCAAACGACAGGAGCACAAAAATGATTTCAACAGGTGACACGCTGCCCGACGCCACGCTGACCCAGATGGGCGCGGAAGGCCCCGAAGAAGTTCGGATTTCAGATAAGACAAGTGGCCGGAAAGTCGTGATTTTCGCCGTACCGGGTGCGTTTACCCCGACCTGTCATTCAGCCCACGTGCCCAGCTTTGTGCGGACCAAGGATCAGTTCGACGCCAAGGGCGTGGATGAGATCATCTGCATTTCCGTGAACGACCCCTTTGTTATGAGCGCATGGGGTGAGGCCACCGGCGCGACCGAAGCCGGCCTGACCATGATGGCTGATGCGGCGTCGGAATTCACCAAGGCCATCGGTATGGACTTTGATGCACCGCCAGTTGGTCTGATCGCGCGCTCGAAACGCTATGCGATGCTTGTCGAAGACGGCAAGGTTGTCGCCTTGAACCTCGAAGAAAGCCCCGGCGCTTGCGAAATCTCGGCCGGCGAAGGTTTGCTGGACGTAATCTAAGCCAAAACTTGGCCCCGGCGGTGCCGGGGCCAGTATCCTAATTAACTTGATCCTCTGCCCTGATGCGCAAATACTTGAGATGTATTCGTCAGGGAGTTTTTCATGAACCCAAAGGTTATTTATCTTTCTCTGGGTGCAGCCGGCGCCTTGGCCGCGTGTGGTCCAGCGCCAACGCCTCAACAACAGGCGGCACGTCAGCATGAGATTGCGTGCCTCAGCGGCACAGTAGGCGGTGCATTGCTGGGTGGCGTGATCGGCAACCAGTTCGGAGGCGGCTCGGGTAAAACGATCCTGACAGCAGCAGGTGCTGCGGTTGGCGGGATCGAAGGGCAGAAATTCGCGTGCTGAAAGGGGCGATCATGAGATACATTTTGACGTTGGCCTTCGTTACACTTTCCAGCGGGGCTATTGCTGAAACCGTTGCGGAACTGCATGAGAATGAACTGAAGGCCATAGATGCAAACAATGACGGCTTTCTATCCAAAGATGAGTTCAATGCCTTTTCCGACTACGCGTATCAGGCAATGGACGAAGACAAGAACGGGACATTGGGGTTGGAAGAAGCCAAGCCGTTTCTGGATATCAAGCAGTTTCAGCAGCTTGACCGCAACCAAGACAACCTTATTTCAAAAGATGAATATGATTTGCAGATGAACCAAGATTTCGAGTCCGCCGATCAAGACGGCAACGGTCAGTTGGACTGAATCCGGCCACCTGCCTCAAGAGTCAGGAGTTCGAGATGAACAAATGGATTTCTCTGGGTGTCGTGGCCCTGATTGCAGCCTGTGATGTACCACAAGCCCCAATTGTAACGGGTCCAGATGGCCAGCCGCGCATACAGATCAACACAAGTGGTTTGACCTGCTATGAAACGCGGTGTCTGGATATCGACCCGGCGGCCCGATCCGTACGAATGGTCGGAAACCGGGCCACCCGAATTCCAAGCAATATTAACGTCAGCAACGGAACCGTCACTCCGGCTGAATTCAAGCAACTGGGGCAGGTCGCAAGCCTGGCGGGTGGCTTCGGGTCGGATATGGATCGGCGCTAGGCCAGACTATCCATCTTGCGCGCCAGCTTGGCGTCCAGCGCAGACAATCCCCCAACGTCATGGGTCGACAGGGTGACCTCGACCGTTCGGTATACGTTGAACCATTCGGGATGATGGTTCCACTTTTCGGCAAAGATCGCCACTTGTGTCATCCAACCAAAGGCATGGACGAAATCCTTGAACACAAAACTCTTGGTAATTGCGTCCCGACCCTCGACCATGGTCCAGCCGTTTTCGAACAGCGGGTCCAGCAGGGGGCCGCGGGTCTCGGTCGACAGTAGTTCGGTCATTGCTGTTCCTCCGGGTTCGCTTTCCTGAACGGGCCATAATCCGTCAGGATTTCGATCTCGTCGCCGATCGCCTGTGCTTCGGCCTTCAGATATTTGCGGATCGCATCAGAAAAGCCCGGGTCATTGACCCAATGCAGGCTGTGCGTCCGTGTGGGCAGGTAGCCGCGCGCAAGTTTATGTTCCCCCTGCGCGCCAGCCTCGACCCGCTTGTGGCCTTGGGCGATCGCAAAGTCGATCGCCCTATAATAGCACAGTTCGAAATGCAGGCATGCATGATGCTCGATACAGCCCCAATACCGGCCATAAAGCGTTTCGCGACCGATGAAATTCAGCGCCCCGGCGATCGGGTAGCCATCACGCTCGGCCAGAACAAGTGCCATGTCATCCGCCATGGTTTCATGTGCGATATCAAAGAATTGCCGGGTCAGGTATGGCACACCCCATTTCCGCGAACCCGTATCTTGATAGAACCGCCAGAACGCATCCCAGTGCTCGGGTCTCAGGTCGGCGCCGGTCAGGGTTCGTATTTCTCCGCCGAACTCGCAGGCTTGCTTGCGCTCTTTGCGGATATTCTTGCGTTTGCGAGACGATAATGCAGCAAGGAATCCGTCAAAATCCGCGTATTCATCGTTCAACCAGTGAAACTGTTGCGAGTGGCGCACCATCAGGCCCATTTCCTGACCTGCTTCGGCCTCCTCTTCAGTACAGAAGGTCGCGTGGATCGAGGATACCTGATTGTCTGCAGCCAACTGCACCGCGCCTTGCACCAGAGCCGACAGGCCCACACCCTCATATCCCGGGCGCACCAGAAAACGCCTGCCTGTGGCGGGTGTAAACGGTACAGCGATCTGAAGCTTAGGATAATAATGACCGCCGGCGTTCTCGTAAGCATGCGCCCAGTTGTGGTCAAAGATATATTCGCCCTGACTATGCGATTTGGCATACATCGGCGCAGCACCGATGAGCATTCCGTCAAGATAGGCTGTCAGGTATTGCGGCTGCCATCCCGTGCGCCGCCCTACAGAGCCACTTTCCTCGAGCGCCAGCAAGAAACGATGCGTGGTAAATGGATCCAGTGGGCGTCCGCCATCTGCGGCCTCGGGACAGGCGCAACTATCCCATTCCGCCGCAGAAATCTGCGAGAGCGATCCAAGTACCCGAACCTCGATTTGCGCCTGATCCATGTGCCCTCCGCGTCCTTTTACTATCTGTGACGTACAGGACCGGGTTCAACCCGAATGCGCGGCCAAATACCCTTCAAAGGTCACATTGTCGGCAACCGTGCGGGCCTCTGCCTCTTGTTCAGGCGACCGGATGGTCCAACACAGAATGGGAACACCCTGTGCTTTCAATTCAGCCACGCGGGGGCGGGAAAGATCAGCGGCTTCGTGGCTGATAAAACTGGCACCGACCCGATCATAATCAGGAATGTCGCGCAGATGATCGCAGACATCTTGTGGCAGAAGTTCAACCTTGGGCTTGTAGGCACAGGTCGTGAGGCCGCGTGGCAAGTGCGGCGCAATGCGCGCCAGTTCAGCCACCGAGTTTGGATTGAAGGACATGACCGCCACGGGCCCGTCATACCCATCCAAAGCCTGCACCGTGTCACGTTCGAGCGGCCCGACATCGGGCCCCATGGCACCGTCCTGATCTTTAAGCTCGATCAGCAGGGGCACGCGACCTGCCACCATGGCGACCACTTCTTCCAGTGTTGGAACGCCGTCTTCACCGTGCAACAAGGTCAAATCAGATGCCTGCGCCGCCGTTATCTGGCGGATCGGCCCTGATTGGCCTGTCAGGCGACCCATGTCGTAATCATGAAAGACCACGGCCCTGTCATCGGATGTCAGTTGCAGATCAATCTCGATCCCGTAACCCGCCTCGATCGCTGCACGAATGGCCGCCCGGCTGTTTTCCGGGCGGTTGTCTGACAGGTCGTGAAGCGCGCGATGCGCAATTGGCACGTCCAGAAAGGCCGGTGGCAATGAGGGTGTCATGCGACCTCGAAAATACCTTCGATCTCAACCGCGACGCCCAATGGCAATGACGCAGCACTAACGGCTGATCTTGAGTGACGGCCAGCATCGCCCAGCACCTCGACAAGGAAATCCGACGCACCGTTGATCACCTGCGGTTGGGCTGTGAAACCAGCGGTGGAATTCACGAAGCCCGTCAATTTGATGACGCGCACCAGTTTCTCGATATCCCCGCCACACGCTGCTTTAACCTGTGCCAACAGGTTGATCGCACAGACTTTAGCCGCAGCAGCCCCGGCGTCCACGTCCAAGTCATCGCCCAGTTTTCCGGTGATCAGGTTATCATCCTTGGAAATCTGGCCCGAGACGTAAACAATATTGCCAATACGCACAAAAGGCACGTAATTCGCTGCAGGCGCGGGGGCGTCGGGCAATGTGACGCCAAGGCTTTCCAGTTTCGCTGCGATGCTCATGAGTTGGTCCTCACCTTAATTCGACTCGGTCGGACGCTAACCGGGATCGCACGACTGGGAAAGCGGGAAACCGGCAGTTTTAGGATTGCCTGCGCAGTAAGCATAACTTCACTTATTCTGGACTGTTGAACTTGTGTCACTTTACGTTGACCTTTTGCGCAGGTTACACGCTGGCTGTTTCAATGTATTTATGAAACACATATGTGACATCAGATTGAGCCGAAAACCGGCCCGAAACAGTATTTATTTAACGTTGGGAAGCTTTTGATCCCGACGCGTTGGAGTGGCAAAGACCGTGTTGAGTAAGACCAGCTTTAAGCCCCTGATCGTTCTGTCCCTGTTGGCAATCCTGGGTGCCTGTGCCACGCGGCCCCCAGAAGGAACCCCGCCGGGTGCAACTTTCGACCCCTATGAGAGAAACAACCGCGGGATTCACAAGTTCAATCTTGGCGTAGACCGGTTCCTGTTCCGTCCGGCCTCCAAAGGCTATGTCAAGATCGTGCCAGATCCTGTTGTGACCAGCTTCAGCAATTTCGCGGAAAACCTGACGATGCCGGGACAGGCACTGGACTACCTGCTGCAGGGCAACCTGAAACAATCGGGCAATGCGTTGCTGCGCTTTGCGGTGAATACGACCGTCGGGGGGGCCGGGCTGGCCAAACCTGCGGACGAATTGAACCTGCCGCCGGTTGATACCGATTTCGGTGAAACCCTGCACGTTTGGGGCGTGGGCGAAGGCGCTTATGTCGAATTGCCCTTCTATGGTCCATCGACGCAACGCGACGCGATCGGCGTTGTGGTCAATCTGTTCTCGAACCCGATCAACTTCTCTCCGGTTCGTCCGGTCGACAATATCGGTGTCTATGCCGAAGTGGTCCGCCGCATGGGCGATCGGGGCCGGTTCTCGGACACGGTGGACTCGATCTTGTATGAAAGCGCGGACAGTTACGCGCAGGCGCAGACGATCTATCTGCAAAACCGACGCTTTGAACTGGCACGCGATGACGAAGAGGCCTATCTGGACCTCTATGACGACCCTTACGCCGTAACCGGGACCGACCCTGTCAGGGACCCCTTCCTAGACCCCTACGAGGACCCATATGCCGAATAATCAACTGAACCGACGCGGTTTCATTGCCACTGGCTTTGCCGGGGCGATGCTGACCGCCCTGCCCGCCTTTGCCCAGACCGAAGCCAGTGCCAAGGCGCTGGTGGTCAGTGTCGTGGATGACATCAACCGTGTGATTGCCTCGGGCAAGTCCGAGAATGCGATGATCCGCGATTTCGAGAAGATCTTTACCCAATATGCGGACGTGCCGATCATGGCGCGCTATGTGCTGGGTGCCGATGGCCGATCAGCCAGCCCGGCGCAGCTGCGGCAGTTCACCAGCGCGTTTCAGGGCTATATCTCGAACAAGTACGGCCGCCGCTTCCGTGAATTCATCGGCGGTCAGGTCACCGTTCGAAATGCGCGCAAAATCAAGGCAGGTTACGAGGTGCGCACCTCGGTCAAGCTGCAGGGGTCGTCCCCGTTCGAGGTGACCTTCCTGGTATCTGACAAGTCGGGCAGCGACAAGTTTTTCAACATGTTTATCGAAGGCGTAAACATGCTGCTGACCGAGCGGACAGAAGTCGGCGCGATGCTGGACGCCCGCGGCGGTGATCTGAACCGCCTGATCAAGGACATGAACCAGAACAAGCTGAGCTGATCGCAACACCAAATCGCAAAAACGCCGCGCGATCCAATCGCGCGGCGTTTTTTTGTCGGGGCCTTGCCGGCCTTAGTTCAGTCGTTCGCCAGTTTCTTTGGCAAAATAGGAGACCTTGCTCATGTCAAAGGCCAGATTCAGAACTTTACCGGCCTGCGCACTGGTTTCTGCATGCAGCCGCGCCGTCACCTGTTTGCCCCCCAGTTCCGAAACCACATAGGTATCCGCCCCCGCGGGTTCGACCATATCCACCAGGCATTCGGCCTCTTGCACGCCATCGCCCGCACGGAACCCGGCCTCGGCGATGTCTTCGGGACGCAGGCCCAGGATCACATCCTTGGGCAGTGCGAGATCACGCGCGTCGTTCAGAACCAGCGTCTCGCCACTTTCGCGTGAAATCGCGATCTGCGTGCCCGCTCCGTTCTTATGCGCCTGCGCCGGGATCAGGTTCATCGCCGGTGAGCCCATGAAATCGGCCACGAACAGATTGGCCGGGTTGTTGTAGATCTCGGCCGGGGTGCCGATCTGCTGCACGACCCCGCCTTTCAGCACGACAATCTTGGTCGCCAGGGTCATCGCTTCAATCTGGTCATGGGTCACATAGACGATTGAGGCATCCAGCGTCTGATGCAGCTTCTTGATTTCGGTCCGCATCTCAACCCGCAGCTTGGCGTCGAGGTTGGACAGAGGCTCGTCAAACAGGAACAGCTTGGGATCGCGCACCAGCGCCCGACCCATGGCCACACGCTGACGCTGACCGCCCGACAACTGGCTGGGGCGACGGTTCAGCAGAGGCTCGATCTGCAGCAGTTGGGCGACCTCTTTCAGCTTGGCATCCTGCGTCGCCTGATCCACCCCGCGCACTTTCATGCCAAAGGTGATGTTCTTGGCCACACTCATGGTAGGATACAAAGCGTAGGACTGGAACACCATCGCGATATCGCGGTCCTTGGGGCTGACATGGGTCATGTCATTGCCGCCAATGGACAGGGTGCCGCCGGTGATTTCCTCCAGCCCTGCGATGCAGTTCAGCAGGGTGGATTTACCGCAGCCCGAGGGGCCAACCAGCACCAGAAAATCGCCCGGCTCTATCGAGATGTTGATGTCCTTCAGAATCTCGGTCGCGCCGTAATTCTTGTAGAGTTTGTTGATATCAAGGATCGGGGCCATGATTTATCCCTTCACAGAACCGGCGGTCAGGCCGCGGATGAAATACTTACCGGCAACGACATAGACGAGCAGCGTCGGCAGCCCCGCGATGATCGCGGCGGCCATGTCGACGTTGTATTCTTTGACGCCGGTGGTGGAGTTTACGATGTTATTCAGCGCCACGGTCACTGGCTGCGTGCCCGCCTGGCTGAACGACACGCCGAACAGGAAGTCGTTCCAGATCTGCGTGAACTGCCAGATCACGGTCACAACGATGATCGGCAGCGACAGCGGCAGGAAGATCGACCAGAAAATCCGCAGGAACCCGGCCCCATCGACGCGCGCGGCCTTGGTCAGCTCGGACGGGATGGTGACATAGTAGTTGCGGAAAAACAGAGTGGTGAAGCCCAGCCCGTAGATCACATGGACAAAGATCAGGCCCGGAATGGTCCCCGCGATCCCCATCATGCCCAACAGGCGCGCCATCGGCAGCAAAACCACCTGAAACGGAATAAAGCAGCCAAACAGCATGAGCGAAAAGATGATGTTCGCGCCTTTGAACCGCCATTGCGCCACGACATAGCCGTTCAGCGCGCCCAGCAGGGTCGAGATCGCCACCGCAGGCACCGCGATGAGGACCGAGTTCCAGAAATAGGGGCGCAAACCCTCGCACTGAATACCGGTACAGGCGCCCGACCATGCGGTTTTCCAGGCGTCAAAACTGACCTCGCGCGGCAAGGAAATCAGGCTGCCTGTGCGGATTTCCTCAAGGCTTTTCAGCGATGTGGTCAACATCACGAACAACGGCATCAGGTAGTACAGCGCAAAGAGGCCCAGCAGAACATAGAGTAACCAACGCAGGGCAATCTTGCCAGCGGCACTTTGGCTGCGGGGTTCGGTTTGGGATTGGGGCATCGACAGATCAGTCATTTTTCGCCCTCAGCTCTGAGTAAAGATAGGGAACGACGATGGCAAAGACGACCAGCATCATGATCATCGCGGACGAGGCCGCCTGACCAATATCGCCGCGCGAAAACGCCATGGCGTACATGTATGTGGCAGGCAGATCGGTTGCGTAGCCCGGACCGCCACCTGTCAGCGCGATGACCAGATCAAAGCTTTTGATCGCAAGGTGGGCCAGCACGATGAAGGCCGACAGGAAGATCGGAGCCATCGACGGGATGATGATCGCCGTATAGATACGCCATGTGGGGATACCATCGACTTGGGCGGCCTTGATGATCTCACCGTCCACTGACCGCAGACCAGCGAGGAACAGCGCCATCACGAAGCCTGAGCTTTGCCAGATCGCAGCCATCACGATGGTGTAGATCGCGTAGTCCGGGTTCACCAGCCAGTCGAATTCGAAATTCGTGAAACCCCAGCCCTGCACCATGGATTCGATGCCCAGACCCGGGTTCAAAATCCACTTCCACGCCGTACCGGTCACGATCATCGACAGCGCCATGGGATACAGGTAGATCGTGCGAATGGCCCCTTCGACGCGGATTTTCTGATCCAGCAGGATGGCCAGCAACAGGCCCAGCACCATCGCAATCACGATGAACAACGCGCCAAAGATATAAAGGTTGTTGATCGCCGTATCCCAGCGGGGGGATTCAAACAGGCGTTCGTATTGAATGAAGCCTTTGATTTCGTATTTCGGCAACAGTTTCGATCGGGTCAGCGACACCCAAGCCGTCCATCCGATAAAGCCGTAGACAAAGATCAATACGGCAATGAACGACGGTGCCAGCACCACCTTGGGCAGGTGGTTTTCCAGCCATTCGGACATGATTTCCTCCGGGGAAAGATGCTCTGCCCCGTCAGTATAGGGGGCAGAGCGATTTGGATCAGTAGCTGTTAGCCACTGCCGCCGCCAATTGCTGAACCGCGTCAGCCGACGACATATCCGAGTTGAAATGTGCGGTCACAACATCCGTGATCGCACCAGACTGCGACCCGCGCAACGCCATGCCGTGGGCATAGGACGGCAGCAGAGAACCTGCATCCGAGGTCGAGCCCATATCTTCGGCCGACAGGTTGGCGCAGATGTCAAAGTCATCCAGCGCCACGTCGGTACGCGCAGGGATTGAGCCCTTGTTCAGGTTGAACACTTTCTGGAAGTTCGGCGCAACGATCAGCTTGGCCAGCAGGTCCTGACCGGCTTTCTTGTCGTCGCCGTCCACGTCGAACATGGCAAAGCTGTCGACATTGTAAAGATAGCCATCACCGGGGGTCGAGGCGCACAGGAAATCCTCACCGGGCTTTTTGCCTGCCGCCAGGAATTCACCCTTGGCCCAGTCACCCATGATCTGGAATGCGGCCTCGCCGTTCATGACCATCGCGGTGGCCAGGTTCCAATCACGGCCCGAGAAGTTCTCGTCCACGTAACCACGCATTGTGCGCATCTGATCAAAGACCTGAACCATCGTGTCTGATGTCAAAGCATCCGCGTCCAGATCGACCAGGGCTTTTTGATAGAATTCAGGCCCACCAACACCCAGGACAACCGCCTCGAAGACGGTGGCATCCTGCCAGGCCTGCCCACCATGCGCCAATGGGATCACACCAGCCGCCTGAAGCTTTTCAGCAGCTGCGTTGAATTCTTCCCATGTGGACGGCATCTCGATGCCATTTGCTGCAAGAACGTCGGCGTTTGCCCAGATCCAGTCGACACGGTGTACGTTAACCGGTGCTGCACACCATGTGCCATCGCATTTCATATGACCCGCGATCGAAGCTGGCAGAACATCGGCCCACCCTTCGGCCTCGGCCACCGCGGAAATGTCGGCCAGAACACCTTCTTCATACCACTCCTGAATGGCCGGGCCTTTCAGCTGAACAGCCGTGGGAGCGTTGCCGGACAAAACACGCGCACGCAGCGCGGTCATAGCTGCATCACCACCGCCGCCAGCGACCGGCATGTCAGTCCATGTGCCGCCGTTCGAGGCAAACTCTTCTTGCAGGACGGCTACCGATTTGGCCTCACCGCCCGAGGTCCACCAATGCAGTACCTCGGCCTCTGGACCGGCCAGAGCCGTCGATCCGGCAATGACCGCCAGCGTCGATACGGTGGCAAATGAAAAACGCTTCATAGTGTCTCCTCCCTAGAGAACTCAGTGACTGCCGCAGCAGCGATGACGGTCATACTGGGCCTCAAGTGCCGTCTGGCAACGCGGAATCCGCGGCGATTCACCCAAACCGTCCAATTTTTCACCGCTTTTGTTACAGCGTGTTACGTTGACATTGAATCTGTTTCCGTTCGTTACAATTGACGACGCCAGAGGGGCAGAGAACGGGAGGATAAAGACAGTGAGCATTCCACGGCTCTTGGTGGTGGATGATGACCCAGAGATGCGGTCAATGATGACACAGTTCCTCCAGCAAAACGGCTTTATCGCGCTTCCAGCAAGCTCTCAGGCCGAAATACGAACACATCTGAATGCGGGCCGTATCGATCTGATCCTGCTGGACGTCATGCTGGGCGATGAAAACGGTGTCGACATTTGCGCCACCCTGCGCGCGGAACAGGATGTTCCGATCATCCTTGTTTCCGCCCTGTCGGCGGATCACCAGCGCATGGCGGGATATGAGGTCGGCGCCGACGACTATATCGCCAAGCCGTTTAATCCACAGTTGTTGCTGGCACGGGTGCGAGCGGTCATGCAACGGGCGCGGCGCACGTCGTCGCTGGCCTATCGCAGACAGACCCGCAGCTTTCGCTTTGATGACTGGGTTTATGACGGCAAGCGGGACGAAGTGCATTCGCCCGAAGGATACCTTGTTTCCCTGTCACAACGAGAGACAGCGCTGCTCAAAGTGTTGCTGGCCAATCCGCACATACCCCTGACCCGCGATGAAATCGTGGCAGCACTTGATGTGACGGGCGATGCCGACAAGTCCGAAGCGCAGGGCCGCGCTATAGACATGCTGGTTGGGCGACTACGGTCCAAGATCGAGGCAAATCCGAAAGATCCGCAGATGCTGCGCACGGAACGTGGTGTGGGTTATGTCTTTGCAGCTGATGTTTCGGTGCACGACGAATGACATTGCGCCTGCGCGAACTGGGTTGGCTATGGGTTCTTTCTGCCTTTGCAGCAGGGTTGTTGTCGGCCGTCATGTGGTTCGCCTCGGCGCGCGCGTGGAACCAGTTCGTAACGCAATCTTTTGTGGCAGGCTTTGCCGTTTATGAAGAGTTACGGACCGGGATGGCACCGTCAGCGGGCCTGTCCATCACTCCGCTATCTCCGGCCGAAGCGGTGCTGGCCAACAAAGGCGAGTTTCAGCAATTGCCGGGATTTTCCGATCGCCGGTTTGTCACGAACCTGTCGATCCTTACCGACAGTTCGTCACCGCTCAGCGGTCGCGAGCTGACACTGGCCATTATGTCCGACAGGTTGGTGTACCCTGTCTCTGACATCGTATCCGGCAGCGATCAGACCGGACCGGAGAAAATGGGGCACCTGACCCGTCTGCTGGCCACATATTGCAGTGAGCCGATCTTGATCGCGCAATTCGGGCGCGGGCCGTGGCAAAAAGTGGACGGAACCGAAATCTGGGGATGTGGTGCAGCACCGACAGACCTGCGGCTGCCCGCAATCATACTTGGCATTGTCGCGTTGGCCGTGATCCTGACCTCTGTCAGCAACGTGTCCGAGACGTTCACCCGGTTCGCGCATGCTTTGCGCATGCGACAACGGCGGGGCGGGCCGGATAGCTATGACACCGATGGCCCCGGCGAACTGCGCGAAATCGTTTCTGCGGTCAATGCCCATCTTGATGCCGAACGGCAGCAGCTGGAAAAACGTGCAACGGTCTTGTCCGGCGTCAGTCACGATCTTGGAACGCCTGCAACGCGCGTGCGGTTGCGGGCCGCGCTGATCCCCGACGACGAATTGCGTGAAAAGCTTGAGGCAGACGTTGATCAGATGACTGGCATGATCGAAAGCGTGCTGACTTACACGCGGTCGGAACTCAGTATTGAGGAGCCTCGCCAGGTTTCCCTGACCTCCCTCGTCGAGTCGCTGGTGGCGGATTATCAGGACATGGGCCTGCCGGTCGCATTGCAAAAAACCGACCCCGTCAAAGTCGAGGGCGCACCGTCCGTTTTCATGTCACGCAGGGGGCAAGGGTCATTGACCGAAACGCGCCGCATGCTGGTTATGGCCCGGCCAATTTCGCTTAGACGGGCGTTGACCAATCTTGTCGACAACGCGTTGAAATATGGGCGGCACGCAGATGTCCAACTGGAAACCGATGCCCATATGGCGACAATAACTGTCGAGGACAAAGGCACCGATCTTTCTGTGTCCGATATCGAGGCCTTGATGGCACCATTCCGACGGGGATCGAACACAGGATCCTCGGACGGCTACGGATTGGGCCTGACCATCGCGGCCACTGTCGCCGAGCAGCACGGCGGATCCCTAAGCTTCGAAGCGGGCGATCACGGGCTCCGCGCCCGCCTGCAAATAGCCCGGCACTGACTTTTCACGTCATGTAACTGCGGACCAGTGCACCTGCAATCAACGACCAGCCGTCCGCGATAACAAAAAATGCCAGCTTGAAGGGCAAAGAAACGGTCGCTGGCGGCACCATCATCATCCCCATCGACATCAGAACTGCCGCAACAACAAGGTCTATGATCAGGAATGGCAGAAAGATCAGAAATCCGATCTGAAATGCCCGCGCGATTTCGGATAATATGAATGACGGCATCAGGATCGACAGAGGCGCATCTGGTGACACGTCCACAGTGTCACCACCCGGGCGCAGCGCCGCCATGGAGTGAAACGTATCCGGGTCCAAGCGTGCTGCCATGAAGGCTCGGAAAGGGGTCAAGGCACGCTCCAGCGCGGGTTCTACCTCCATCTTTTCTTCGACCAGTGGGCGGATGCCCGCAGTCCAGGCCTCAGTAAAGGTGGGTTCCATAATGAAATAGGTGAGAAACAACGCCAAGCTGACGATCAACATGTTTGGCGGCGATTGCTGCAAGCCGATGCCCTGTCGCAAAATCGCCAATACCGTGATCAGGAAGGGGAAACAGGTGATCATGATGGCCAATCCCGGAGCAAGGCTCAGAACCGTGATCAGCAAAATCAACTGAATCGTGCGCGCAGAAATTGAGCCACCTTCACCCAGAGACAACGAAACGTCCTGCGCTGCTGCAAGGCTGGGGTTTAACAGCGCGACGGCGACCAACGCCCACAAGAGGGCACGCATCAGCCTATTCCGTTTTGCAGATCGGCGATTTCCGTCAACCGGACAGCCAGTTGGCCCGGCTGGTCACCTTCCATCTCTTCCAACAGACCGCGTGCTACCAGCTGATCGCCCACATACAGATCGACCGGATCCTCAATCCGTTTGTCCAGTGTAAGCACCGCATTCTTTCCCATGTTCAACAAATCTCGGATCAATGGGCGGGCACGTCCGACAGAAACTGTGACCTCAATCGGGACGGCTTCGAACGGGTTTGGTTTTTCGGTTTTCATATTTTGCGGGTCACTCATTGCTTGTCGCCTTTTTTGTCTCGAATACATACGCGTCGAAGGCCCCTGAGATCGAAGCCAGCAGACCGGCGGTATCGACCTCACGCTGTGAAACACCCACTTGCAGCCTTGCCTGCCCCTCCGTTAGCGAGGGGTCTTCGATCACGGCCACAGGTGGCGAAAGGTCTGCTGGCAGCAACGCCTTGATGTCATCCACCTGTCCACCGGCTGCGAATATCTGCATGGGTTGTCCGATCTCATCACGGGCCATATCGACCAGCTGTTCGGCCAGGCGTAGGGCAAACCCTTGTTCCAACGTTTCCGGCAAAACGGCATGAACGAGGCTTTGGAACAAAGGCTCCAATGACAGGCTCATACGCCTCATCGCTTCGTGGTAAGTAAAGGACATGTCTTGCAGCGACCGGGCCAAGTCGGCCGATACCTGCCCCCGGCTTTGTTCCTGCGCCTGAAGCGCGTCTTCCCAACCCGCGCTGTATCCCTGCTCGAACGCGGCCAGTCGCTGTTCCTCAAGCGCATCTTCGTCCAGCAGGTGCAGCTTACCGCCGCTGGCCTGCACGGTGAAATCCTCAAGAAGGTGTGCAATCGACATCAGACGCGCTCCTCGCCTTCTTCAAGCCAACTGCGCAGAATTTCGACGGTTTCTTCCTGTTTGTCGCCGATCATTGCCCTGAGCCGGTCGACCGGATCCGTGGCTTGTTGGGCTGCAAGGGTGGGGACCCCGCCGGATTGTTCCTGTGCCTGCAACGCCTGGAATTGCTGTCCTTCGTCTGTTGCTATTTCTCCGGTCAGATAAGTCTCGGGTTCCGAGGATGAACCTGCAGGCAACAGCGCCGGGGCCGCAGCCGGTTTCGTCATGATCGGCCGTATGACAAACAACGCGAGAACCAGCGATACAACAGCCAGTACCGCCATTTGGACAAGCGACATCGCATCCAAATGCACATTCTGCCAGATCGAAACCGAAGCGACCGTGCCCTGCGGTTCAACGGTGGGCAAATCCATGGACTTCAGCGTAATCACGTCACCGCGTTCCGAATCAAATCCGACGGCCGAGGCAACAAGCTCTTTCAAAGCACCCATTTCCTGTTCCGGCAACGGGGCGAAAGTTTCGGTTCCGTCTGCGGCGACTGAGGTCGTTCCGTTGACCAGCACTGCAACGGTCAGTCGTTTGATGGCACCGGGCGCGTTGTGAACTTCAAGCTCTGTTTCGGAGACTTCATAATTCACGCGCTCCCGGGTTTGGGTCGCGTTTGAGTTCGATTCATCACCGCCCGCACTGTCCCCATCCGGCAGGTTTGATGCCACGGTGACATCTGCCGATTGATTTCGGGCGCTGTCCGAACGCTCTTCAACGTCGGTACTGATAGCTACCCGACCATTCGGATCGAAACGCCTTTCACGGATCGACTCGGTCTTGGTGACCGTATCAACGCTGACCTCGACCACGGCATTCCCCGCGCCGACACGAGCTTCGATCAGTCTTAGAACACGTTCGCGCAGCTGGCGCGATTTGTCATCCGCGGTATCTGCGGCAACAGCGCCGTCCTGCGCCCCAATCACTGCACCGTTCGAATCGATCACCGTAACGTTTTCCGGCATCAGGCCACTGACTGCGGACGAGACCAGAAACCGAACCGCCTTGGCCTGATCCAAAGTTATGTCGCCCCCCGATGGCACAAGGTATACTGATGCCGTGGGTGCCACGCTGCGCTGAAACGGGTTCGACGATCCGTTTGCAATATGAACGCGCGCCTGGTTGATATGTGCACTGCCAACAATTGTACGCGCAAGCTCGCCCTCTTTTGCACGCCAGTACGCGGCATCGAACATCTGAGACGTAGTGCCGAAACCGCTAAGTGAATCCAGCAGCTCGTACCCTCTGTTCCCGTTCGCGGGCAGCCCTTCGCTGGCCAGTGTCATCCGCAGTTCGTCACGCTGTGAGCCCGGCACATAAATCGAGCCGCCGCGAATCTCATAGGGAACACTGCGCTGATCCAGCGATCGAACAATGTCGCCCGCCGCACCGCTTTCCAGCCCGGCATACAGCAAGGTCATCGATGGCGCGCTGACCATCCGCGACATTGCAAGGACCCCAAGAAAAACCAGTACAACTGCACCGGCAACGATGATTTGTTTACGCCTGTCCAAATTTGCCCAGACAGTTCCGATCTGCTGCACATTCACCTCCGACTCGCCGGCGTTCTGCCTGACGCATCCCTTGTTTGAACGATTGCCCTTAACAATCGGTTAGTCCCTGCCGGGTTATGACAGCTTCAGAACGTAGGAATGAGGACGTCATGGCTGACGCGACTGCAGAACAGGCAGAAGCCCCAGAAAAATCTGGGAAAAAGGGATTGATTATCGGTGTGATTCTGGCGGTGGCCGGGGCTGCGGGTGGCTATTTTGCCACCACCTCGGGCGTACTGCCAATTGGGCCCGAACGCGCAGAAACAGGGGCCAAAGAACAAAACAAGGACAAACCAGCCAAGGCGTTGCCTGATGTTGGCTTCGTGGACCTTCTGCCGGTGATCGTGTCGGTCAAAACCGGTGATTCTCGACATCTGAAGTTTCACGCACAGCTTGAGGTGGATTCTGAACACATCGCCGACGTGGAGAAAATGAAGCCACGAATCATGGACGTTCTGAACAGCTATCTGCGCGCGGTGGAAATCTCGGACTTTGAGGACTCACTGGCCCTGATGCGCATCCGCGGCCACCTGCTCCGTCGAATCGGCATCGTCGTCGGTGAGAACCGCGTACGCGATGTCCTCGTGATGGAATTCGTACTGAATTAGGAGCCGATAATGGAATTGATCGCAGATATTTTGCTTGTTGCCGGTGCTTTGGGCGCGGGATTGTACTGTTTCGTCCTGTCCCGGCGTCTTAGGCGGTTTACGGATCTGGAAAAGGGCGTGGGCGGCGCTGTTGCCGTATTATCGTCGCAGGTTGATGAATTGAAAGGGTCTCTGGACGCAGCGCGCTCGGCCTCGGAACAGGCAGGTGTAGAGCTGAACGACCTCACGCAGCGTGCTGAATCTGTGGCCAAACGCCTGGAGCTGACGATGGCTTCCATGCACGACGTCATCCCCGATGAGGGTCCCGTCGAAGCGCCCCCGGTAATCGACCTTTCAGAATCAGAGAACAACACTGAAGCAGAAGTGGATTCTGATCCAGTGCAGGTGGAACCGATCAAACGTCCTGTCGGGTTGATGTTCATGCGTCACAGCCGCGACCGCAAAGAGGTCACTCCATGAAGGGAAGGGTTTTGGGCAAGCGTTCCACCCGACCCAAAGGGGGCGTGCTTGCCGTGATCTCATTGTTAATGATCGGCTCAGCCGCCATTCGTCTGGGGCTCGAGGCGGGCCCGGCTTTGGCCAAAGAAGCCGTCCCATCCAACACTGCATCGCCAATTGTGCAGTCTGATCTGCCAGGAGCAGATGAGTTATTAACAGAGCTGTTGCGTCGCGAGAAAGCACTGGAAAAGCGGGAGGCAACCGCGCTGGACAGGGAAAAAGCACTAAAGCTTGCGGGTGATGCGATCGAATTACGGCTAGCCGCGTTGCAGGAGGCAGAAGCGAGCCTGAGAGAAACGCTCTCATACGCGGAAAAGGCGGCCGAGAGCGATCTTACGCGCCTCACCGATGTCTATCAAAGTATGAAAGCGAAAGACGCCGCCGCCTTGTTTGAAACGATGGACCCAGGATTTGCAGCCGGTTTCCTGTCACGCATGCCCGCGGATGCAGCGGCTGGCGTTCTTGCAGGGTTAAGCCCCGAGGCCGCTTACACGATCAGTGTCATCATGGCCGGTCGAAATGCTGCCGCGCCGCAGGAATAACCTCATGAAATTCAATTCCGCAAATTACACCGCTGGGGAACGCACATGATCGGAATAATCGGAATCGTAGTTATTTTCGCAATGGTTTTCGGCGGATACCTCGCCGCAGGCGGAAAAATGACGATCATTTTGAAATCACTACCGTTCGAGATGATGATGATCGGCGGCGCGGCTGTCGGTGCTTTTTTGATCAGCAACGATATGAGCGCGGTAAAGCACACCGCCAAGGATATCGGCAAAGTCTTCAAAGGCCCCAAATGGAAACCCGATGACTACCGGGATTTGCTATGCCTTTTGTTCTCGCTGATCCGCATTGCCAAGGCGAACCCGGTCGAGGTTGAGCAACATATCGAAGACCCCCAGAACTCATCGCTCTTTTCGAACTACCCCAAGATCCAAGCAGACAAGGAGGCCGTAGATCTGATTTGCGACACGATGCGGTCTGCCTCGATGAATTATGACGATCCACATCAAGTGGAAGAAGTTCTGGAAAAACGGATGGAGGCAAATTTCCACCACGCGATGCATTCCAGCCATGCGTTGCAGACAGTTGCTGATGGATTGCCCGCCTTGGGAATTGTCGCGGCTGTTTTGGGTGTTATCAAAACGATGGGCTCAATCGACCAACCACCCGAGGTGCTGGGCAAGTTGATCGGCGGCGCTTTGGTTGGGACCTTTCTGGGGGTTTTTCTGGCATACGGTCTGGTTGGGCCCTTCGCCGGCAAATTGAAAGCTGTGGTTGAGGAGGACAATCACTTCTATCAACTGATCAAGGAAGTCCTGGTTGCCAATCTGCATAACCATAACGCCGCCATGTGTATTGAAGTTGGCCGTCAGAATACACCAACACATAATCGCCCCGGTTTTTCCGAACTTGAGGAAGCTTTGAAAGAGCTCAAGCAGGCTGCGGCATGATCCGGATTGCTCTAGCGACAGCGTTCGCTTTGGGGGTGGCGAGCGCGGCCTTTGCCCAACAATTGACGGTTCGATCAGGTGAACACGAAGGGTATACACGGCTTGTCGTTCAGATCCCTGCGCGCACGGAATGGGAGTTTGCGCAAACCAAAAACGGTGCGCAATTGAAAGTCGACTTGACGGATGTGACGTTTAGCACAGCGTCGGTATTTCAGCGTCTGACTCAGAACCGGCTTTCGGCAATATCGCAAAAGAACCCCGGAGACGTGCTGGAATTGCAGTTCGGTTGTGAATGTGCTGCGTCTTCGTTTTTGTATCAAGACACGATGATTGTTGTAGATATCGCGCCAGCGACCAAACTGCCGCCGATAGATGCAAGCATCCCGCCACCGATCCTGCCGAAAGTAGCGGCGGAAATCAGTACGGTCGACCCGGAGCGGTCTTTGGAAACGCTTCCTCTGCCACTGCTCAATCTGAACGCACGTAGTCTCGAAAACCAGTTGTCTGCACAAGTCCTCAAAGGTGCGGATCGTAGTCTCGTGGACCTCAGCCTAGCACCTTTGGGACCCCGATCGTCACTGGCCCAAAACGTGCGGGTTCCGCAGACTGACTTATATGCAAACATTAACGTCACATCAGTTTTTGATGAACTGGATGGCCTATTGGGTCCGGATGTGACTGACGCTGAACGCCCCCCAGTCTGCGTGTCTGACACAGAGTTGGGATTTAACACGTGGTCCAGCGAAGCCCCGTTTTCGGTGTTGGTTGCGGCGCATCGTTCTGCCCTGTTTCAGGAGTTTGACACTGTTGATAGGGACAGCGCGCTGAAGCTGGCGAAGCTATATACCTATCACGGGTTTGGTGCCGAAGCACTTGATACACTGGAATTGTCTCAACTCAGCACGGCCGAAACACATAGGGTGTCCGCGATCGCGCAATACCTGGACCACGGTCAACTCACTGGTGACAACCCGTTTCAGGGTCTGCAGCGCTGTGACGGCGATGTCGCACTTTGGGCAGTGCTGACGGAAGGGGAATTGAGCGGTGATGCGCATCTGAACCGTATCGAAAAGACCTTTACCGCTCTTCCTGCGCATTTGCGGCAATATCTCGGACCAAAACTGTCCGACATTTTGGTCTCAGCCGACAAACTTGAAGCGGCGCAACGCGTCCTAAGAGCCGTTGACCGCATAGAAGCCAGCACCAGCGCAGGCGTGTCGCAAGCCAAGGCCACGGTAGCGACTGCGAAAGGCGATGGCCCGAAGGCAGAAAAGCACTTGGCCGATGCCATCACCGCAGAGGACGCAAACAAAGAAGCCCCTCTTGCGATGGCGCGCCTTGTGGAAAAACGCTGGATGGACCGAGGATCCGTTTCACCTCAAGAAATGGGTTTGGCGGCGGCTTTCGCAGTCGAACACCGTAAGTCAGACATGCATCCGACGCTAATGCGCGCGCATGCAGTCGCTCTGAGCCTGAATAATGAGTTTGACGCGGCATTGGGTGTCGCCGGTCAAATCCCCATCGGTGTTGAACGCGAGGCCGCGCTGAACCGGATCATTCACCTGGCGAGTGAACGTGCCGGTGACGTAACCTTTCTACGCCATGCGTTGACATTTTCTGACGAGATCAGCGCAGCACTCAGTACAACCGTGGCAACGTCAGTATCAGTGCGACTGGCAAAACTCGGTTTCCCGCAGGCTGCATATACTCTCGCCAATCGGTCACAAGACAAGCAGCACCGGGCCGAACGCGCACAAATAAGGGCGAAGGCATCGTTGCTGCAGGGACGCCCGCATCGCGCCATGTTAGAGCTGGAAAACGACGCATCTGAAGGCGCGCTGCAAATCAAATCGCAGGCTATGATGGCAACAGGGGACTTAGCTGCAGCCGCAGAATTGTTGAATGAGCTGGCAGACGTTAGTGCAGCCGACAGGCTGTTTTGGTTGGCGGATCAACCTGACAGGATCGCCCCAACGCGCGAAACGAAATTCGGTGAGGTCAACCGGATGTCACAGAAGATCGCAACACCTCCCCCACGAGAGCTGGATAAACCATTGGCCGATGCCCGGATCCTGCTGCAAGACAGCGCGGATGCTCGACAAACGATTGCTGACCTGCTGAATGCGATTGGCCCGTAAAAAGGGCGAGCGCAATCATTCCGCAGGCGACACAGTGATGCTGTTTTACCGCTCAGCTTTCGAGCGGGTCGAAAAGCCATTGGGAAAGGTCCGAGAACCGCGAAGACGGGCTGGTCCATCCCAATACTGCGTTCTGGATTGCCGCCGCGCGTTCGATCCCGATCACAGGTGACGCGAAGGCGTTGAACTTGTCGATCACCTCGGCCCTGCCAAACGGGTGTTCCGGTCCCCCACGAGCGTGTAAGTCGCCCGAGTCGAACACGCGACCATCCGCGGTGGTTATCTGTACATCCGCCCATCGCCCCTCGGGGAAGCGCGCTGAATGACGAGGGCTTTCCGCGACATGAATCCGCTCCAACAGCGCGGCAACGGCAGGATCGCGCAAACCCGCGCCTGAGATATGTTCCACCCCAATCCGCCCATAAATCGCGTTAACGGCAACTGCGAATGCCAAAGAGTATTGCGCTTGAGATGTCGTATCGGGCATCCCCGCATAGAGACGCGCAGCTTCGTCAAAACTGTTGATTTGTATGGTTTCTATCTGTTCATGTATCAGATTGTTGGCCGACATCAATGCGCGGACACCATCAATGGCTGCATGGGCCCACCGACAAATTGGGTAGGGTTTTATATATTGATGTTCGATCTGCCAAAACCGCCCCAGATCCTGCCAGAATTGCGCAGCTTCCGGGGCTTCGACCGTAATCGCCGGAGCGCCAGTAAACTCGCGCTCGGCCAGAACCGCAGCAGACATTCCCGCCAGCGCCCCCCAGCCAGAGCCATCATGCAGCATCGTCGGATTCGCAATTTCACGCATCATCTGGCTGCGTGGTCCGTGATACTCGGCGATGCCCATGGCCTGTCGCATCTGTTCGGGCGAGTGGTGACGCAATCGGGACGCCATTGCCACCACGCCCAGCGCGTTCCAAGCCCCGGACGTGTGGTAATCACTGACAGAACTGTGCAGGGACAACCCGGCCCGGCCTGCGATTTCGTACCCGGCGACGACGGCAGACAGCAGTTCTGGCCCGGTCAAATCTGGACAGTTCTCCGCCAGTGCCACCAGAGCAGGCAAAACGACCACACCGATATGGCCCTTTGTGGGGTTGTACCCATCATGCCCGTCCAAATTGTCGGTCTGCGTGGCAGCGGCATAGACGGCACCCGCCATGCTGACGGATCGACCATCGAACATCATCCGTGCAGAATAAGACGGGTCGTGGCTGGCAAACAGCAAAGCTGCAGTGTCGCGCGCGATTACCCCGGCCTCCATCGGCCCCGAAGCAATGAGGATCCCCATCGTATCCAGCATAAGCAGCGCGGCGGCCTCTTTCGCGCTGTCGGGCATATCATCCGAAGACCGGTTCAGAACAAAATCGGCAACGCGGGAAAACGTATCGCTCATTTGACGAGCTCTGCGGCAGGTTGAACGGTATCGCGCAGGCGATGACCCTCAGGATCAAATGGCGGCTCGGCGAGTAAGGTCGCGCGGTGGGGTTCGCCCAGAATGAAAACCTCGACCGTTTCCCCCGGTTGGACAAGTTTGGGGTCGACATAGCCCAACGCCAGAGACTTTCCGACGGAATAGCCGAAAGCCCCTGAAGTCACGCGCCCAACGGGCGTCCCGTCCAGCGAAAAGATTGGCTCACCACCCGACGCGTCAGCCTCTTTGGCGTCAACTGAAAAGACGGACAACACCTCTCGAGGTGCATTGTCCTTGATTGCGAGATAGGCATCCTTGTGCAGGAAATCCTTATCTAGCTTGATCAAGCCAGCCAGCCCGACCTCCTGCGGCCAATATTCCTGCGAATACTCGCGACCCCAGGACCCATAGCCTTTTTCGATGCGCAAAGATCCAAGTGCGCGGCTCCCAACAGGCCCTCCGTCCAGATCATTGGCAACGTCCAAAAGCGCTGAATAGAGCCTGATCTGATCTTCTGCGGCACAGTGCAGTTCCCACCCGAGATCACCGGTAAAGCTGACCCGGATCGCCAGACATGTGACACCGGCAACATCGATCACACGAGATCGCATGAACCGAAATCCATCGTTGGACAAGTCAGCATTGGTCAACCGTTGCAACAGGTCGCGGGATTTTGGACCAGCAATGTTGAAACCGGCGATCCGATCCGTCGCGATTTCAAAGGTGGTGTTTTTGGGCAGGTCTACCATACGGAAAAACCGTTGATGATAACGTTCAGCCATGCCGGACCCGATCATCATGTATTCGTCATCGGCAACTTTGGTGATTGTGAAATCCCCTGCGATACCGCCCCGAACCGAGATCAACGGGGTCAGGCAAGATCGCCCGATTTCTGTTGGAACGCGGTTGGCAACGACGCGATCCAGCCAATCATACGTTCCGGGCCCTTTGACCACGTAGTTCGCAAAGTTCGAGATATCGATCACGCCCACATGATCCCGCAGCATCTTGACCTCGCGCCCAACCGGTTCCCACCAATTCTGACGGGTAAAGCCGGTCGTTTCCGTCACATCCGGTGCATCCGCAAACCACAAAGGATGCTCCCGACCGCAGTTCATGCCAAAGACCGCGCCCATCTCCTTTTGCATTATATAAGCGGGGCGCACGCGTGCAGGACGGCCCGCGGCGCGTTCTTCGTTCGGAAAATGGATCGCGAAACGATGCGTATAGGCGTCCTGGACCCGCGCTTTGGTGAATTTCTGATCTGCCCAATCCCCAAACCGGGCCAAATCCCATGCGAACATGTCATATTGCGGCTCGCCCTCGATGATCCATTGCGCCGCCAAAAGACCCAAGCCGCCAGACTGTGAAAACCCAGGGATGATGCCGGTAGAGCAGAAGTAGTTTTTCAGCTCTGGAACCGGCCCCCAAATCGCGTTTGCGTCCGGAGACCAGATCATTGGCCCGTTGATGACGCGCTTTACACCCGCAGTTGCGGCCAATGGCACGCGTTCTGTCGCGCGAATGACGTTTTCCATGATGCGGTCCAAGTCATCCGGGAAAAGATCATGGGCGAAATCCAGCGGCGTACCGTTTTCGGCCCAAAACCGCATGTCTTTTTCATAGGCACCAATCAGCAGCCCATTGCCCTCTTGCCGGAAGTAGTATTCCCCATCCCGGTCTGCAATTGAAGGCAGCCGCCGACCCAGCGCGGCGACCTCTTCGATTGCTTCTGTCACAAAATACTGATGCTCGGTTGGTTGTAAGGGAAGGGTCAGCCCTGCCATGGCAGCAACTTCGCGCCCCCAAAGCCCACCTGCATTGACCACCCATTGCGTATGGATGTCGCCTTTTTCAGTGCGCACGATCCATGACCCATCCGGTTGCGGATCAGTCCCTATTACAGGGCAAAACCGCTCGATTGTGGCACCCAAAGCCCGTGCTCCCGCAGCATAAGCATGCGTTACACCCGAGGGATCGACGTTGCCACCGTCCGGTTCAAACATGATGCACCGAATGTCGTCGAACTGTGCCAACGGGTGCAAATCCATCGCTTCTTCACGGCTGACTTCATAGAAGTTCAGGCCGTAATACCGCGCTTTGGCTTCTTGCAGACGCAGTTGATGTTCCCGATCCTGCGTCTGCGCCAAATACAATGAGCCGGACTGGAACACGCCGCATCCCTGGCCCGTTTCTTTTTCCAACTGCTTATACAGGTTCATGGTGTAATGCTGCAGGCGGGTGACGTTGTTATTGTCGTGTAGTCCGTGAATGTTTGCCGCTGCGTGCCAGGTTGAGCCCGACGTCAGTTCATCCCGTTCAAGCAGCACAACATCGTTCCAGCCCAGTTTCGCCAGATGATACAGGATGGAACATCCAACCAGCCCTCCTCCGATTACCACCGCCTGTGCATGGGTTTTCATCGTCCGGCTCTCCTCGTGCAAAACATCGCCCTTTGGTAAAGTCAGCCACAGCTCTGCGAGAGCTTATGATCTGTTCCCGACGCGAAATGTCGCAAAAATCACCCAAAGCGCCGGAAATAGGCCCGGCTTCGGCGGATCATTGCCATTGTAAGACTCGCGCGCGATCTCGTGAGCATCTGTGTATTGAAACGACGCACGCCGATTCTTTGATTCTTTTATGAAGCACGAAAAAACGTGCCGATTTGGTCGAAAAACGACGGGACAGACTGGTTGAATACGTGGCGGGGGCCGCGCGAACCGGTGGAAATCTTGAAAAAGTTCCTAAAATGTTCTATATTTGTTCCATCAGATTTTCTGAGACGGAACGGAGGTATTCGAGCTATGACCAACGCTGCCCGTCAAAGCTGGTATGACGCACCCAGCAACGACTATCATATGTTGCCCGTGACAGACCGGCAGATGCGATACGCGCGTGCGATTGCCCAGCAATCAGCACTGGAGATTCCGGTCGAGGCCCAGCGCGATCGAAAATCAATGTCGGACTGGATTTCCGCCCATAAGGTAAGTGACCCTTCGCCATTCGCGAACTATCCGACGGGAAAACAAGTGGCCTATGCGGAACGGATCGCGCGCATCAAGCGTCGGCAAATCCCGCAGGAATGCTTTCGCGACAAACATGCCATGTCATTGTGGATCGACCACAACAAATAAGGCGTTACGCTTTGTTGTGGCTGCGCGCGTAAATACCCACGGCGGCGGCCACGAAAAGGCCCAGCAAGACGTAGCCAGTGATCGCCTCGGCGACCGCCAGACCGCGGCACAATCCTGCGGGGCGCAAGTCGCCAAACCCGACGGTCGTAAACGTGACATATGAGAAATAAAGCACATCCGCCGGACCTTTGGCCCCGACGACGCAAAGATCACGATAGCCAAACGCGCCGTAAACAGCGGCGAACAGGAATGGGACCACCTGAATAAAGGAAATCCCCATCAACAACAGCTGTCGCCGGGGCGATCGGATTTGCGTGGCATAGTACCAGATCTGCGAGACCATCCACACAGCCAGAAACACGGTTGCAACTGTGCCGATCGTGTCGCCAGCTGTCGCCTCGCTCAGACGGGATAGCCCGAACCACGCGAGAAAGCTGACGAATACGAGCCCAACTGCTGCAAACAGGGTCGATTTCCACTCTTCCAACGTATTTGGTTCGCGGTGCATGTCGCCTCCGTATTATGCGGGTGCGATGATCCGGGTTTTGGCTCATGCGCGCAACCGCGAAAAGCGGCGATTTAATCTGCGCCCAGATGTTCCTGTCCGCGTTGGCGCGCCAAACCAATTTGTTTTTGCCGTTCGCGAAAACGTTTCTTGTCCGCTTCGGAGGTTTCGTTAACGCACCGATGGCAAGCAACACCATGCTCGTATTCCGGGCGTTTCATATCCTCGGGTAAAATCGGCCGACGGCACCCGTGGCACAGCTTGTGTGGTCCTTCGACCAATCCATGGCCCACCGACACACGGTTGTCGAAAACAAAACACTCGCCCTGCCATGTGCTGTCATCGGCTGGCATTTCTTCAAGATAACGCAGGATACCACCCTTCAGGTGGTACACATCCTCAACGCCCTGCCCCAGCAAGAAGTTGGTGGATTTCTCGCACCGGATACCACCCGTGCAGAACATGGCGACCCGCTTGTTGTGAAAACGCTCTTTGTTGGCGTCCCACCATGCGGGGAATTCACGAAAACTGGCTGTTTCAGGGTCTATTGCACCTTCAAACGTACCAATCGCGACTTCGTAATCGTTGCGCGTATCAATCACCACTACGTCGTCGGACCGGATCAGCTCGTTCCATTCCTCGGGCTCGACATAATTGCCGACGCGGGCGCGCGGATCGACATCGGGCTGACCCATTGTCACGATCTCTTTCTTAAGGCGCACTTTCATCTTGCCGAAAGGCGGATGATCGGCAGTTGCCTCTTTCCACTCCAGATCGGCACACCCCGGTAAGGCGCGGATATGGGCCAGAACTGCGTCAATTCCGGCGCGTGGCCCCGCGATGGTGCCGTTGATCCCCTCTTGCGCCAGCAACAGGGTTCCTTTGACCGACTGCGCGCGGCACAAATCCAGCAAAGGATCGCGCAGGGCGGCGTGATCAGCGAAACGGGTGAAATGATAGAGTGCAGCGATCGTATACATGCGCGCGGTCTAAACCCGGACGCGCAGAGTCGCAAGTGACCGGATTGACGCCCCCGCACTTGCCGCCTACCGATATTGCAACGCTAGGAGGCCCAGAATGACTCATGCCCTGATCGTAATCGACGTCCAGAACGATTTCTGCCCCGGTGGTGCGCTGGCCGTTCCGGATGGCGATTCCATCATTGCGCCCATCAACGCCATGATGGGCGATTTTGACGCCGTGATCCTGACCCAGGATTGGCACCCTGCAGGACATTCCTCTTTTGCCAGCAGCCATGCCGGTCGCAATCCTTACGACGTAACCCAAATGCCCTATGGTGCGCAGGTGTTATGGCCCGATCACTGTGTTCAGGGTACGCCGGGCGCAGCGTTCCACCCAGATCTGAATACCGACGGCGACCTGATCATCCGCAAGGGGTTTCGGAGCGCTATCGACAGCTATTCCGCCTTTTTCGAAAACGATCAGACGACGCCGACCGGACTGAAGGGGTACCTGAACACCAGAGGGATTGAGAAATTGACACTTGTCGGGCTTGCGACAGACTTTTGCGTTCATTTCTCAGCTGTGGACGCGGCGCGCCTTGGGTTTGATGTCACCGTTCGAATGGATGCGTGTCGGGCCATTGACCTAGATGGATCACTGGCCGCCGCTGAAACGGCCATGCGCAATGCAGGCATTACACTGGTCTAGGGGGTTCCGCCCCTCTCGGCCAGGTACTTGAGGATCACAAACAGGACCACGGCCAGCCCCAAAGCAACACCGATACGACCCGGCAGGGTGCGCCGTTCGGGCGACGCCGGGGATTTGTACCGGGGGTTCGGGCTCCAATCGGCAACCTTACGGCGCTGACCGTTCCGTGGGCGTGCATTTTTGACGTCCCGCAGGAATTTGAGGAAATCAAACTCACCGCAATATTCGCCCTGAACACCCATTTCCCGGATGTTGTTGAATAGCGCTCGCAGAATGCGCTCGCGTTCGGCTTCGTCACGCGGACGATAGAGACCGTGCATCAGTTCACTGCCAGTTGCATCAAGCCCAAATCCGGCGTCCTGAAAGATTTTGCGGATTTTAGGAGAGGTGGCACGCAGGGCGTCCGCAGTTTTTACGTTGCGAAACATCGCACGCAGCACAGGTTTCTTGGAAAACCCATCCGGGCCGGCCTCTGGGTCTCTTTCACCCGGATCGACAACAACAATGTCAAAATCGTACTCGAGAACCATACACTATTTTAACCTCGTCTTCCGTACCCTCTCTTTTCACTAACCAGTGAAAAGATCACACAATATGCTCGCTTTGTGACTGTACATTGTCATTGTCACCAAACCAGCGACTCTTGCCATTTCACACACCGATTGATCTAACAACGGAAATCGCAGGAGTTCCTCATGGTCGATATTGCGGCAAGGGTGTACAATCATAAATGGCAAATTGACCCAATTATCCGGTCTTTGATCGACACAGATTTCTACAAACTGCTGATGTGCCAGTCAGTGTTTCGAAATAAGCCCCAAACGGATGTGGTGTTTTCGCTGATCAATCGGTCGAATCACATACCTCTGGCCAAGTTGATCGACGAGGGCGAGCTACGCGAACAACTGGATCATATCCGTTCCCTCAGCCTGAGTCGGGGCGAAAGCACATGGCTGCGGGGCAACATGTTTTACGGCAAACGGCAGATGTTCCGTTCCGATTTCATGGAATGGTACGAGAGCCTTCGCCTGCCGCCATACCATTTAGAGCGAAAAGGCGATCAGTACGAGCTGACCTTTGAAGGTAAGTGGCATGAGGTCATGTTGTGGGAAATCCCCGCACTTGCCGTGTTGATGGAGCTACGATCCCGCGCGGTTCTGAACGAAATGCGCCGGTTTGAGCTTCAGGTGCTTTATGCGCGGGCAATGACGCGCGTTTGGGAAAAAATCGAACAACTCAGGGATATTGACGGGTTGGGGATCGCTGATTTCGGGACAAGGCGGCGGCATTCCTTTCTATGGCAGGACTGGTGCGTGCAGGCGATGATCGAGGGGCTGGGGCCTGCGTTTTCCGGCACGTCGAATTGCCTGATCGCCATGCGCCGCGAGGTCGAGGCGATCGGAACCAATGCCCACGAACTGCCCATGGTCTATTCAGCGCTTGCCGAGACAGATGCCGAGCTTGCGCAAGCCCCGTATGACGTTCTCAGCGATTGGCATGACGAACATGACGGCAATTTGCGCATCATTTTGCCAGACACCTATGGAACCAAAGGGTTTCTGGACAACGCGCCCGACTGGCTTGCGGGCTGGACCGGCATCCGCGTCGACAGCGGTGATCCGGCAACAGGGGCGGAAACGGCCATAAATTGGTGGAAATCGCGTGGAGAAGACCCGCGCGAAAAGCGGATCATCTTCTCGGATGGGCTGGACGTGGACAAAATTCGGGAATTGCACGCCCAATTCGCTGGACGGACCAAAGTGTCCTTTGGTTGGGGTACGTTGCTGACCAATGATTTTCGCGGATTGGTCCCCGACAACGCGCTTGCGCCGTTTTCGCTGGTCTGCAAAGCCGTCTCCGCCAACGGTCGTCCGACTGTGAAACTGTCCGACAATCCGGAAAAGGCAATGGGACCTGCGCAGGAAATCGAACGCTATAAGCGTGTGTTCGGCGTGGGTGCTCAAGAGGCAATCGAAGTCGTTGTTTAGACCCTATCCATGGTAATTCGCGACGGTTTTTAATTGCGAGAAGCCATAGAGCGCCTCGAATCCCTTTTCGCGGCCATGACCCGATTTCCCGACCCCGCCAAAGGGAAGTTCGACGCCGCCTCCGGCGCCATAATTGTTGACGAACACCTGACCCGAACGCAGTTTTTTGGCCAGTCGCATCTGCCGCCCGCCGTCCCGTGTCCAGATGCTGGCCACCAACCCATAGTCGGTGCCATTGGCAATCCGAACGGCTTCCTCTTCGGTGTCGAAGGGGATCAGAACCTGCACTGGCCCGAATACCTCATCCTGGGCCAGTACGTGATCGGGCGCTACATCTGCAAACAAGGTTGGGCGCACATACGCACCACTCGACGGCGCGTGAGGAACGATCTGCCCTCGCGCAGCGACGGTCAGGTCGGTGCCTTGATCCAAAAAACCCTCAACGATCCTCTTTTGTCGATCCGAGATCAGAGGGCCAACACGCAAATCCTCGGGCGCGGGACCTACGGTAAGGTCCTCATAAGCCGCTGACATTCGGGATTTGACCTCTTCATAAACCCCACGCTGCACCAATATGCGGGAAGACGCTGAGCAGGTTTGTCCGGCGTTCTGAATCCCTGCATTCACCAGAAACGGCAGGGCTGCGTCCAGATCGGCGTCATCAAATACCAGTTGCGGTGATTTTCCACCCAACTCCAAAGTCACAGGCACAACGTTTTTCCCCGCGGCCTGCTGCACCAGCGCACCCGTTGCAACGGAGCCTGTGAATGAGATGTGGTTGACGCCTGGATGTCCCGACAACGCCGCGCCTGCCTCAGACCCCAGGCCGGGGACAACGTTCAGCGCGCCGGCCGGCAGCCCGGCCTCTTGTGCCAGATGGGCAAAGGCGAGCGCGGTCAGACATGCCTCTTCCGCGGGCTTAAGGACACAAGCATTGCCCATCGCAAGCGCTGCACCAACCGAACGGCCAATGATCTGCATCGGATAATTCCACGGTACAATATGCCCCGTGACACCATGTGGTTCGCGCAAGGTGTAAACAGTGTAACCGTCCAGATAAGGTATGGTTTCGCCCATGATCTTATCCGCTGCACCACCATAGAACTCGCAATAGCGCGCCAGCGCCACCGCATCTGCGCGCGCCTGTGTGAGCGGCTTGCCCACATCAATCGCCTCGAGCGCGGCAAGATCATCAACGCGCTCCAGAACCAATTGACCCAGCCGCGTCAGAACGCGCCCACGCTCGACCGCTGTTTTGCGTCCCCAATCCCCTGCCAGCGCGGAATGGGCCGCCTGAACGGCTGCGTCGATATCGGCGGCGTTGCCCCGCGCGATCCTGCAAATCTCGGTCCCGTCCGACGGGTTAATCAGCGGCAAATCCATCTGAGCCGACGTTTCGACCCATGCGCCGCCAATCAGACAGCGGGTGGGGTTGAACCATATGGGATTGGACATGTTCAGCCTCCGTTTCGGCTCTAATTAAGTTATATTTGCCAGATCGACACTGATTTCCGGCAAACTGGGTGCCGCCTGGATCAGTGTTTGGGTGTACGAATGCTGCGGGTCAGAAAAGACTTGTTGCGTATCGCCTTGTTCAACGATTTTACCTGCCTGCATAACCAAAACCCGATCCGTAATGGTCCGCACAACGCTCAGGTCGTGACTGATGAACAGATAGGTCAGACCGTATGCCTCGCAAAGCTCTGCCAGCAAATCCAGTATTTGCGCACGGACCGAGACGTCCAACGCTGAAACGGCTTCATCAAACAAAATCAATTCAGGTCGGATGATCAGAGCACGTGCGATGGCGATCCTTTGCCGCTGCCCACCTGAAAACTCGTGGATATACTTTCCCGCATCGTCCGGGCTCAGGCCAACGGCCGTTAACATCTCGGAAATCCGATCTTGGCGTTCAGATCCGGTCGGTTGCGCGTCAAGCAGGTGAAACGGTTCGGTGATCAACCGCGCCACTCGATGTCGGGGGTTGAAGCTGCCATATGGATCCTGAAACACCACCTGCATCTTGCGACGCACGGAAAGATTGGGTTTGTGCCCGCTGCACACTGGTTGACCATCCAGCCGGATGTGCCCCGCTTGAACCTCTTCAAGGCCCAAAATCGCCCGAGTTAGAGTCGATTTTCCGCACCCAGACTCACCCACAAGACCCAAGCGTTCCCCCTTGTGCAAGGTAAAGCTGACCTTATCGACGGCGCGGTGATGGCGTGGAGCATCCAGCAATCCCTGTTTCGGCAACCGGTAGTCGCGCACGACCTGCGAAACCTCCAACAACGGTCGCGGTTCACCCGGTTCGGGCAGAACCACCTGATGGTCTGACGCTTCGAACAACATCCGAGTGTAGGGATGCTGCATATGGTGCAGCAGGTGTTGCGTAGCGCCGCTTTCGACCACTTCGCCGTGGCGCATGACTGTGATCTGGTCGGCCATATCCGAAACCACCGCCAGATCATGTGTGATCATCAGAAGACCCATATCGTATTCCCGCACCAACCCTTTGAGCAGATCCAGAATCTGCGCCTGTGTCGTCACGTCCAATGCCGTCGTGGGTTCATCAGCAATCAACAGTTTGGGCCGGAGGGCGATCGCCATCGCGATTACGACACGTTGACGTTGGCCACCGGACAATTCGTGCGGGTACCGAGATAACGGGAAACGTTCCGGCGGCAGTCCCACACGGGTCAGCACGTCGCGGGCACGGTCAAGCGCCTGATCCTGCGGCATGGCCTTGTGGATCAGGATCGTCTCCATCACCTGATCGCCAATAGTCTTCACCGGATTGAGCGCCGTCATAGGCTCTTGAAACACCATACCGATTGCGGCCCCGCGCAAGGCACACATCTGGACCTCGGACTGGGCTAGAACGTCAGCGCCGTCCAGCAGGATTGCACCGCTGGCTTTGGAACCGTTCGGCAGCAATTGCATCACAGCCAGCGCAGTCATGGACTTACCGGACCCACTTTCACCTGTGACCGCAACGATTTGACCGGGGTCGATGGACAGGTTGACCCGTTTCAGAACCTGGACACCGTGGATCGACAGTGAAAGGTTTTCAATCTGCAGCAAACTCATGCGCGCGCCACCCTGATCCGCGGATCAAGCCAGTCGCGCAAACCGTCGCCCAAAAGGTTCAACCCAAGCACCGTGACGATAATCGCCAGACCCGGTATCAGAGCCAAATGCGGGGCAAAACTGACCATTGTCTGCGCATCGGCTAGCATCCTTCCCCAACTTGGCGTGGGCGGCTGAGCACCCAGACCAACGTAAGAAAGCCCGGCTTCGGCCAGAATACCAAGACTGAACTGGATGGTGCCCTGAACAATCAGCAGGTTCGCAACGTTCGGCAGAATATGCTCAGCCGAGATCCGTGCGGCCCCTTTTCCCGAGACGCGCGCGGCAAGGATGAACTCTCGTTCCCAGAGCGACAGCGCTGCACCACGCGTGATGCGGGCAAAGACAGGGATGTTAAAGATGCCAATGGCGATAATCGCGTTGATCGCTCCGGCTCCGAATACAGCGGTGATCAGAATGGCGATGACCAACGAGGGGAAGGCAAACACAAGATCATTCCCGCGCATGATCACCTCATCCAGCCAAGACCCCTTTCGCGCGGCCGCCGTCAGGCCAAGCGGCACGCCCAGCGCCATGCCAATACCCACGGCCACCAGCGCCACTGCGATTGACGTACGGGCCCCGACCATGATCATCGAGAACATGTCCCGCCCAAAATGATCGGTGCCAAACCAATGCTGCGCATTGGGTGTTTGTAACTTTTCGGGAATATTCAGCGCAGCATGATCATAGGGCGTCCAGACGAACGAGATCAAAGCCGCCAGCAAAACCAGCGATGACAAACCTGCACCAAGGACCAGATTGCGGTTCATGTCCGGCTCCGCAACCGTGGATCGACGGCGGCATACGCCAGATCGACCAGAAAATTCACGGTGATTACTGCAAAGACCAGCAACATAACCACAGATTCCACAACGATCAGGTCGCGGGCTGAAATGGCCTGAAAGACCAACCGGCCAAGACCAGGCAGGTAAAAGACCTGCTCAATGATGATGGACCCAGCCAGCAGGAACGAAAACTGCAGCCCTATGATGGTCAGTACAGGGATTAGCGCGTTTCGCACCCCATGCCGCCATAGTGCCTGACGGCGCGACAACCCTTTGGCGCGCGCGGTGCGCATAAAATCTTCACCGAGGATATCCAACAGCGCCGATCGCATGACTCGTGCCAGAATGGCCGCCTGCGGCAGCGCCAAGGCCACGGCAGGCAACGTCAACGAATGAAGCCCGACCCACAGGCCGTTGTCCCAACCTGCGAAACCTCCGGCATTGAACCAGCGCAGGTTGATCGCAAAAATCAGCACCAGCATCATCGCAAACCAGAAATTTGGTACGGCGATCCCCAACTGCGTTGCGCCCATAACGGTCAGGTCACCAGGTTTACCGCGCCGCGCCGCTGCGTAGATACCGGCGGGAAACGCAATCAGCGTGGACAGCGTCAACGCATAAAGCGCCAGCGGCAGTGAGACCCAAAGCCGATCTGCGATCATCTGCGACACCGGCGTGCGATAAGTGTAGGACGTGCCGAAATCACCTACCAGCATGCCGCCGACCCAATTGAAGTACCGTTCGGTTTTTGAGACATCCAACCCCAGCTCGGCCCTGAGGGCAGCCAGCGTATCCTCTTGCGCATTTACACCCAGCATGAAGGACGCCGGATCACCCGGTGCCACCTCAATCACCGCAAAGATGACCACCGAGGCAACAGCCAGGCTGATCATCAACGAGATCAGGCGTTTCAAAGCATAGCGCAGCATATTGAGGACGTTAGGGCCACATCTAGCCGGGGTCCAGCATCTAAGGGACCGAATGAATACATGGCCTGCGACCGCCGCGATAGCGCTATGTGGCGCGCGGATGCGCAGCAACCAACGGCCGGGCAGGGCCAGAATAGCTGGCCCCGTGCAGTTTTACTCAGACCAGCTGATCTGGGTCAGGTCTATTGCGGCCGTTGGCGCATTTTCCCAAAGCCCTTGTACGCCTGCCTTGGCCACACCCAGCTTGGCGAGCTGGAACAGGTAGCCGTTGACATAATCTGTCGAGATAAGACGCTGCGCCTCACCCATAAGCTTTTTACGCTCATCCGGGTCGGTCGTTGTGTTCAAAAGGTCCATCAACGCCTGAAAATCACTGCTGTCGTATTGAAAGTAGTAGTCAGGCCGCGCATAGATTCCGATATCCATCGGCTCGGTATGGCTGACGATGGTCAAACCAAAGTCTTTGCCTTTAAAGACCGACTCCAGCCATTGCGCCCATTCGACATTGATAATCTCGGCCTTGATGCCGACCTCGGCCAGCTGAGCAGCAATGATCTCGCCCCCGCGGCGCGCATATGACGGTGGCGGCAGGTGGAGCGTGGTTTCGAACCCATCCGCATACCCCGCATCGGCCAACAGTCTGGCGGCCTCTTTTGGGTCATAAGCCGATTTTCCAGTCAGATCGACATAGGCCGGGTTGTGCGGCGCGAAATGCGTTCCGATTGGCGTGCCATAGCCAAACATTGCCCCGTCAATAATCGCCTGACGGTCAATTGCGTGGGCCAACGCCTGCCGAACGCGAATATCGTCAAAGGGTGCCTGTTTGTTGTTGGTCGACAGGATCGTTTCACCCTCGGTCGAGCCCACAAGAACCTGAAAACGCGGATCAGCTTCGAACTGTGGCAGGTTTTCGGGGGCCGGGAAATTGTCGAACACATCGACATCCTCGGCCATCATGGCCGCAAACGCTGCGGTCGGGTCCGAGATGAACTTGAAGGTCGCGGTCTCAAGCGCGGGCTGATCGCCCCAATAGTTCGGGTTGCGGTTCAACGTGATGCTGTCGCCCTGAACCCAGTCGCCAAAAGTGAAAGCGCCGGTCCCGACGGGGTTGGTTTTGATATCCTCGATACTTTCGGGGGCTACAATCACCGCGTCACCCCAAGCGAGGTTGAACAGAAAATTGCCGTTTGGCCCGGACAGCGTGACCTGAACTGTTTGAGGATCCAGAACATCAACGCTGTCGATCCCGGCGAACAGCGCCTTTTGCGCATTGGCGCTGTCTTCGGCCCGCGCGCGATCCAGGCTGAACTTCACGTCCTCGGCATCCATGGACGTGCCATCGTGGAATGACACGCCTTCGCGTAGCTTGAAGGTGTAAACCGTCCCATCGTCAGAAATCTCCCAGCTTTCGGCAAGGCCGGGCACCACTGATCCGTCGCCCATAAAGCGCGTCAGCCCTTCGAAGATATTGGTGTAGACAACCGAATCAATGGCTTGCGCAGCTGCGCTGGTTGGATCCAGATGCGGAGGTTCAAGCTGCATCGCGATGGTGATATCCGACTTGGCCAACGCCTGCCCTGCAAACAGGCTGGCACCAACCGCCAAAGCCGAGACAAAAGTTCGAAACGACTGCTTTGTCATATAAATCACTCCCCACTGAGTTTGCTGGGCCCCGTATCTATTCGGGCCATTCTTGAGCCAATGTCCCCATAAACCTAGGGGCAATCAAGGAAATGTTCGCGCAACCGGGGTTTATATGGCCCCGGTCCATCTGCTATGCCGCACCGAAATATCCACACAGCAGGAGCCGAAATGAGCGCCACTGCCCGAAAAAAAGCCCCGAACGCCGAGGATATCCGCGCCCGCAAAGGTGGCACGCCTCTGGTCAGTCTGACCGCCTATACGACGCCGATGGCCCGGTTGATGGATGCTCATTGTGATTTCGTTCTGGTCGGTGACAGCGTGGGTATGGTGTTGCACGGGCTGGAATCCACTCTTGGCGTGACGATGGAGATGATGATCATGCACGGCCAAGCCGTAGGGCGCGGTCTGCAGCAGGCCATGATGGTCATCGACATGCCGTTCGGCAGTTATGAGGAAAGCCCGATGCAGGCTTTTCACAATGCGGCGCGCATTATGGCAGAAACAGGCGCGGGTGCCGTCAAACTGGAAGGCGGCGTCGAAATGGCTGAAACCATCCGCTTTCTCGTCAAGCGCGGTATCCCTGTGATGGCCCATATCGGCCTGACCCCCCAGTCGATCAACACCTTGGGTGGCTATAAGGTGCAAGGTCGCGATGAACAGGCTGCGGCGGTACTGGCCGATGCACACGCCGTGGCGGAGGCCGGTGCATTTTCGATCGTGTTAGAGAAAGTTCCGCAAGGTTTGGCGAACCGGATCACAGACGAAGTCATGATCCCGACGATTGGGATTGGCGCGTCGGCTGGTTGTGACGGGCAGATATTGGTGGTGGACGACATGGTAGGCTTTTTCACCGCCTTCAAACCGAAATTTGTCAAACGCTACGCTGAGCTTGGCCCGCTTGCTGAGGCCGCCATAGCTGAATACGCAACCGAAGTTCGATCGCGTGCTTTTCCAGCCGACGAACATGTGTTTTCCGATCAGGCCCCTGCACCGGGATCCGGCCAATGACCGCGCCTATCCTGCGCCGCCTGGCCGATTTGCGCGCATTGACCACCCAATGGCATCGCGAAGGTGAGGTGATCGGCGTCGTTCCCACCATGGGCGCGTTGCACAAGGGGCATCTGTCCCTGGTCGAAGCCGCAAAGGCAGGCACCGACCGGGTGATCGTAACGATCTTTGTGAACCCAAAACAATTCAACAATCCCGAAGATCTGGCCAACTACCCGCGTACCGAACATGAAGACGCCGACAAACTGGCCCCATTCGGCGTTGACGCGATTTACGTTCCCGACCCCGACGAAATCTATCCAACAGGATTTGCCACAACCGTCTCGGTCACAGGGTTGACGGACGTGATGGAAGGTGAATTTCGCCCGGGTCACTTTGACGGTGTCGCGACAGTGGTGGCCAAGCTGTTCCTGCAAACACAGGCGGATCGAGCCTATTTCGGGGAAAAAGACTATCAACAACTGATGGTCGTGCGCCGCATGGCGCGTGATCTGGATATTCCGATTGAGGTGATCGGCTGCCCTACGGTGCGCGAACCCTCGGGGTTGGCAATGTCATCGCGCAATCTGCGCCTGTCGCCCGAGGGGCTTGAGGTTGCGGCCCATAAGCACCGGATCATGAAAGAATTGGCCGCTGCTTTAAAGGACGGTACGGCTTTTGACGCCCTAGCCGCGCAGGCTGAAGCCGCACTTCTGGCTGCTGGTTTCGCGCAGGTCGAATATATCCACCTGCGCTGCGCCGAAACGTTGGACCCAATTACACACGCAGACCGTCCCGCAAGGTTGTTCGCCGCCGCTTGGGCGGATGGGGTGCGTCTGATCGACAACATTCCTGTCTGAACACTCTGGCACCCGCGCGTGTGTTTGCGCTAAAGTCCCGCAAAACGAAACGGGAGGGGCGCGGGGAATGACCTATATTCTCGCTATTGATCAGGGTACCACATCGTCACGGGCCATTTTGTTCGACGCGGATATGCAACGTGCTGGAACCGCCCAGCATGAGTTTACCCAGCACTTTCCGCAGGAAGGCTGGGTTGAACATGATGCCGAGGAAATCTGGGACAGTGTTTTGCGCGTTTGCCGTGAAGTCATGGAAACGAACGGCGTTGCACCTGATCAGATCGCGGGCATAGGCATCACCAACCAGCGCGAAACCACCGTTGTATGGGACCGCGCAACGGGTAAGCCGATCCACAATGCAATTGTCTGGCAAGACCGACGCACGGCCGAGATTTGCGCCCGTTACAAACAGGCGGGGTGCGAGGATGATGTGACCGCTCAGACCGGGCTGCTGCTGGATCCTTATTTCTCGGGAACCAAAGTCAAATGGTTGCTGGATACCGTTCCGGGCGCGCGAGACAAAGCAGAGGCCGGTGAGTTGATGTTCGGCACAATCGATAGCTTTTTGATCTGGCGCCTCACTGAGGGCCGCAACCACGTCACAGACGCCACCAACGCCGCCCGGACCCTGCTGTTCGACATCCACAAAGGGGAATGGAGCGCCGAAATATGTGATCTGTTGGATGTGCCCCAGTCCATGCTGCCCAGTGTCCAGGATTGTGCCTCAGAATTTGGAGAAACGACCCTATTTGGGGGAAATATCGCGATTCTGGGTGTGGCTGGTGATCAGCAGGCGGCCACGATCGGGCAGGCTTGCTTCCAACCTGGCATGATGAAATCCACCTATGGAACCGGCTGTTTTGCTTTGTTGAACACCGGGACACAGCCGGTCATGTCCAAGAACCGTCTGCTGACCACAATTGCCTATCAGCTGAACGGTCAAAAGACCTATGCGCTGGAAGGGTCGATCTTTATTGCGGGTGCCGCCGTGCAATGGTTGCGCGATGCGTTGAAAATAATCGACGCCGCACCGCAAAGCGGCGATCTTGCCGCTGAGGCGGACTTAACGCAGAACGTGGTGCTTGTGCCCGCGTTCACCGGTCTCGGCGCGCCCTACTGGAAGCCCGAATGCCGTGGGGCCATGTTTGGCCTGACGCGAAACTCTGGCCGGGCCGAGATCGCACGCGCCACGCTGGAAAGCATCGCGTTTCAGACGCGTGACCTGTGGCAGGCGATGCAGGGTGACTGGGGGGCCGAGGCAGACGTCATACTGCGTGTCGATGGCGGGATGAGCGCATCTGATTGGACGATGCAGGGCCTGTCCAACATCCTTGGCGCACCGGTAGACCGCCCTGTTATGCAGGAAACCACGGCGCTTGGGGCCGCATGGCTGGCGGGAATGAAGGCCGGTGTTTATCCGGATCAAGCTGGTTTTGCCGACACCTGGGATCTGGATCGCCGGTTCGAACCCGCGATGGCTGAGGAAGACAGGAACGCAGCCTACGCACGTTGGCAACGGGCCGTTCAGGCGACCATGGCGTTCTAGGGCCTGGTCGCCCCTTCAAGGCAAAAAAAAGCGAAACTCAGCTGTGATCTTTCATCAGACGCTGTTTCTGACGTGACCAATCACGCTTGGCCTGGGTTTCGCGCTTGTCATGCAGCTTTTTACCCTTGGCGATGCCAATCTTAAGCTTGGCCCGACCTTTGTGGTTGAAATACAGCACTAGCGGTACCAGCGTCATACCCTTGCGCTGGGTCGCGTTCCACAGGTTCGACAGCTCTTTGCGGGAAACCAACAGTTTCCGGCGGCGGCGTTCTTCGTGTTTGAACACCTTGGCCTGCTCATAAGGGGCGATGTAGCTGTTGATTAGCCACAGCTCACCATCGTCAACCGAAGCATAGCTTTCGGCGATGTTTGACCCACCCGCGCGCAGGGATTTGACCTCGGACCCTTCCAGCACGATGCCGCACTCGATATCCTCTTCGATCGCATAATCGAAGCGGGCACGCCGGTTTTCGGCGATGACTTTGTAGTTCGGATCCGTGTTCTGCTTTTGCTTGGCCATGACGCGTTGATTTAGGCGGCTTGGACCGCCCTTGCAAGCCGAAGCGGTCAGCTGGTGGCCGAGATAATCAGATCAGGGCCGAAAATTGTATCCGCATAGCTGTGCAGGTAGATTTTCAACCAAGGGGTGAAACGCGTCGGATGACGCTGCACTTCGGCCAGCAAATCATGATAGTCAATCCAGCGGATATCCATGACTTCGTCCGGGTTAGGCTCGATTTTCAAGGGGCTGCGCACGTGGGCCAAGAAGATATCGACCACTTCATGCTCGATCATGTTGTTGCCAACATCTGCATGATATTCCAACCGGTGACGGTATTCTGGGAAGAGACCAGTAATGCCCAGTTCTTCCCGCAAACGGCGAACAGCGCATGCCGACGGTGTCTCACCCCAATCGGGGTGCGTGCAGCACGTATTCGCCCAAAGCCCCGGCGTGTGGTATTTGCCCATAGCCCGGCGCTGCAGCAAAATCTCGGTTCCACGCACGACAAAGACGGACACGGCCTTGTGCCGCAGCCCCTTTTCATGCGCTTCAAGCTTGTCCACGGGGGTCAACTCACCATCGACCCAGGCCGGGATCATGATTCCCATTTGTCGTCTCCTGCTGCCGGTCCGCCGGTTGGGCACGGACTCACGGCATTCTGAGCCTTCAAGGTGGCGCTGTTCCCGGCCGTTATCAATCGCACGAAAGGCCGCAGGGGGCTGCGGCCTTTCAAATTTATTCGAACTGTTAAGTTAGAGGCTTTATTCGCCCGAAACGCTGGCGATAAAGGCGTAAATATCCTCGCCACCCGATTTCAAACGGAAGGTCATTTTGGACTTGGCCGAGGTTTCATCCAAATAGGATTTCAGGAACGCCTTGGGGTCTTCGACATATTCCACAAAGGTGGTCTCATCCCAGACCAAGCCTTTCTCGCCCGCGGCAACGAGGCTGTCACCGTATTTGAACCCGTCGACCGTGCCGGCGGTACGACCTGAAATGGCGTACAGATTCGGGCCTGTCTTGCCGCCCTTTACGATTGCCTCACCGGACGCGTCTGCGATCTGGTGGCAGGATTTACACTTGTTGAAAGCTTTTTTACCGGCTTCCGCGTCGCCTTCTGCATACGCGGGAACAGCCAGCAGGCCGACAATTGCGGTGGCGAGGATACGATTCATGGCTCATGCTCCGATACAAATTGGCTGTACCGAATGGACAGCCGGTACAACAGAGAGTCAACGCGCAGATTGCCGCGTGAAGGAAGAGTATCACAGAGCGACTTTAGTCGTCCTTAATCTGAATCATGAGAATCGGACCAGCATGGCAGAAAATCCCCGCTACTCGGCGTCGCCAGAAAAATGGCGCGCGCTATGGCGCGGGCCAGACAAAGCGACGCTGCATGCCCGATCATCGCCATCGCTTCTGCGTCAACTTTGTGCGCGCCTGTACTGACCCCGAAAACCAGATCACCATCCCCCGGAGTATGTGCCGGAACAATTGCCCGCGCGATGCCGTCATGCGCCGCAACGGCCAATCGCTGGCACTGAGGCTTGGTCAAGGCGGCATTGGTTGCAACGATAGCGATTGTTGTGTTCCCGCGATCTGCCGGTGCCGGGTGGATCATCTGCGCCTTGAGGCTTGGGCTCGGTGCACCCAGCCCTGATACCGGATCAGGGCCCAAGCCACCAAACTCATCCCCCACCTCAAACGGTGCAGCCCAAAAGTGACGATCGCCCGGGGTTGTCACACTTCCCATCGGGTTGGCTGCGACCAGCGCCCCCACATGCACACCATTTTCCAAAACAACCGAGGCCGAGCCCAGACCGCCCTTGTGCCGAGCTGCCAGAGCACCTGTACCCGCGCCGGCTGTGCCCAGGTCAAAACGGTCCGAAGCATCTTGGAAAGCGCGTCGTCCCAATGCGCGGTACGGGTTTTCGTCCCAATTCTTGTCGCCCCCATTCAACAGGTCGAACAGAATGGCACCCGGAACAATGGGAACAACGGCATGAGCAACCTGAAAACCGCGCCCTTGCGCCCGTAACGCGTCTGACACGCCCGAACAGGCATCCAGCCCAAACGCGGACCCCCCGGACAAAACAATCGCGTCTACGTGGTCAACGGACTTATCTGGCGCAAGCATATCGGTTTCCCGCGTTCCCGGTGCGCCACCCATAACGTGAACCGACGCTGTAAATGGGGTATCTGACGTCAGAACAGTTGTGCCTGACTTCAGGGTCGCACACTGTGCGTTCCCGACCAGCAGTCCAGGGACATCGGTGATCATGTTCCTGACGCCGGGGGTCATGAGATCCTCGGACGACAGAGCAGGGAAGCGCGCAAGCGCGCTGCCTCCGGCGGGGATATTTTTGGCCAGATGAAGAACGGATCAGATGCAGCGGCCACCATCGACCTCCAACGCTGTGCCTGTGATCATGCTGGCCTCGTCCGAGCACAGGAAGCACGCGGCGTTGGCCATGTCCTGAGGTGTCGAGAAACGACCCAGTGGGATGGTCGACAGGAACTTGGCCCGGATTTCCGGCGTGTCTTCCCCCATGAAAGATTTCAGCAGGGGTGTTTCGCCTGCCACCGGGCAGATGGCATTGACGCGAACGCCGGATGGCGCCAGTTCGACGGCCATCGTCTTGGTCGCGGTGATCATCCAGCCTTTGGAGGCATTGTACCAGTTCAAGTTCGGGCGTGGCGATAAACCGGCAGTTGAAGCCACGTTCAGAATTGCCCCACGCCCCCTTGCTTTCATTTGCGGAACAAAAGCGCGGGCCGTTAGATAGACGGATTTCATATTCACGTTGAACACGCGGTCAAAATCCTCAGGGCTCACGTCCTCTAGCGGAGCAGGCAAGTGGGTGACGCCCGCGTTGTTGACCAGAATATCCAGCTGACCAAACGCATCATAGGCGGCATCAGCCATTGTCTGAACAGAGGTTTCATCGCCTACATCGACCTGTTGTGCTGTCGCTGCTGACCCGAGTTGTTTGACCATATCCAGTGCCGCATCACCATTGATATCGGCGACCATCACCCGCGCCCCTTCTTCGAGGAACTTTTGCACGATCCCGGCCCCGAACCCGGACGCTCCGCCGGTTACGATCGCCGATTTTCCCTCTAGCCTCATAGATTTGCCTCCCCATCACCTGACGAAAGTAAAGTAGCAAGGCGTAGGAAACTTGCTAGGTCAATCTTCGGATACCCGGCCGCGCAGCGCTTTGACGTCAGAACGCGCCTTTTTCGCGGCCAACCGTCGTTTGACCGATCCGTACGTGGGTTTAGTGGCGATACGTCGTTTGGGTTTGACCAATGCACGCGTGATCAGTTCGGCCAAGCGCGCGCGGGCGATGTCCCTGTTACGCGCCTGCGAGCGGGTCTCTTCGCACTGGATGATGATTGCGCCGTCCTTGGTCCAGCGTCGTCCGGCCAAACGCTTTAGGCGGTTTTTGACCGGGTCAGGCAGCGAGGGCGAGCGCGCCGCTTCAAACCGCAGTTCAACCGCGGTCGAAACCTTGTTGACGTTCTGACCGCCGGGACCGGAGGAGCGGACAAAACTTTCGGTCATTTCCCAGTCTTGCAGGGCAATTTCGTCGTTGATGCGCAACATGACGTGGACCTTACAGGGGCGCTGCGGAAACAAAAAGGGCCGCCCCGGTGGGACGGCCCTTCGAAAGTTCAGGAGGTCGGGTCGGTTAGATCAATCGACCAGCCGGGGCGTGCGCCCCACCAAGGGCTGCCCTAGCAGGCGATCCCCCCGGTTGTTCCGACACCTCTCTCCAATCTCTTTCTTGACACTGGATCACCTCCTTTTCTATCTGTTGCGGTTGATAAGGATGGTGACACAAGATGCGCCATTCTCAAAGCACTTTTTTAAGCCGGTTGCGCAGTCAACCGCGCAACGATCACTTTGAACGGGATCAGCGCGATCAGCGCCAGCGACAGCTTCACCAGCCAGTCGGCAAAGGCCAGCGTCACCCAAAGCGGGGCCATTGGTCCGGACAGCATGAACGGAACAGGTTCCCACGCCCAGTTGATTGCGGCGTCGGCGTTGGCCCCGAACAACGTGACCGAAGCTGAAAAGGCGAGGGTAAAGAAGATCGCTGTATCCAGCGCCGAGCCAATGATGGTCGAGACCAGCGGCGCGCGCCACCAACGACCACCACGCATCGCATTGAACACGGTCACATCTGTGAGTTGGGCAATCAGGAAGGCCGTACCGGACGCGACAGCGATCCGCAGCGGCACCGCCGCATAGGTAAACCCATCGCCTTGCAGCATGATCTGACTGCCAATCAGCGAACAGATAATGCCGGTCACAAAACCTGCGAAAACGACCTTGCGGGCACTGGCCGCGCCGTAAACGCGGTTCATGATGTCAGTGACCAGAAAGGCCAGCGGATAGGTGAAAGCACCCCAGGTCAGCAGCCCGTCAAAGATCAGGAACTGGACCAGAATATTCGAGGCCACAACAATGGAGGCCATGGCGATAATGCCGGGTAGAAAGCTGCGTTGCATGTTTTGATGCCCGTTTTGACAAGGTAGCGGCGACTTGGCCCCGGGCGTATCCCAAGGCAAGCCGTGCGTTTAGACCTTTGGCCTTGCCCTGTCAATCAGGCAGCAGGTATTCCACCAATTCGGTTCGTTGCAGCGCCAGAAAATTATCGTCCGAGATCATGGTCGCACGCAATCTCTGCTGGCCATCGCGCCAGATTGACAGCCCTTCAAGGTTGTCATGCGTGCCCGTGCGGGTTTCAAACAGAACTTCTTCGTTTGTGGGTAAATCCCCGTCGATCCGCCACCGACGCAGGCGAGACCGAAAACCGGTCCAGCCCAGCGCTCGCTCGAGCACGTAGAACCTGCCATCCGGGCCGAAATCGGCGGACACGGGCAGGAACTTACCGCGTTGTGGCAACACGAAGGGTGTCGACCATGACTGCCCGTCCCAGCGATAGACTGGGATGTCGCCCTGTTGGGTGCGGCTTTTCTCGGTCAGGGTGTAAAGGCGCTGTTGATCGTCAATTGCCAGCGCTTCGAACGAACCGTTCAGGTTCAGCCCGTTGAACGCACGGGGCCGTGGCAGAGGGCGCGCAGCCGACTGAGGCGTTTCATAATAAGCCACACGGTGCACACCCTCGAACGAGATGAAGAAGCTGCCGTCAGGTTTGAACGCGATCCCTTCTGAATCGCCCGAAATACCCGGTAAAGTCGCACCCGTAGTGGACAGGACTGGCCAATGGCCGACAACCCGAACGCCCGTGATGGTATCCCCATCACGGTCAATCTCGGCTTGAGCCAAATGGGCACGATCGCTGAGCACCAGCATTTTGCTGCCATTTTCTGACAGATGCAGCGCTGAAAAGCCGCCGAACCATTCTGCGTCATTTCGCCAGACAAAGCTGCCCAGCTGCGCTGCAGTTTTGACCTCGACAGCCAAAACCGCAGTGGCAAACAAAGACGCCGCGGTTAGTTGGATTGCAAGACGGCGGCGCATTGCTGGGGTAGATCAGCCAATCGATACTCACGACGTTTCTTGGGCGGCGGCGCGTTTGGATCCGGTGGCGGAGGGTTCAGGATGTTGTTCACCCATTCCTGCGCCTGCGCGCATCCATCACCCTTGGGGGGCGGGTCTTGATTAACGCATCCTTTGGACCCGCGCGGACAGTTCAGCCGGACATGAAAATGGTAGTGATGCCCCCACCAGGGTCGAATTTTGCGCAAGTAGGCTCGATTACCCTTTTCATCATTGCACATCTGCACCTTGGCACCCGGAAAGACAAAAATGCGGGCGACGCGTTTGTCTTTGGCCGCGGCTTTCAAAACCTCGTGGTGTTGCTTGGTCCAATTGCCGTTAACGAAGGCCCCATTGGAGCGTCGGAGTGAAATCGAAGACAAGTTTTCGCGTGCCTTGCGGCTGAGACGCATATTGTCACCCGGCAACATCCAAACATCGATATCCAGCCCCAGTTGATGGCTACGGTGGCCTGACGTCATCGGCCCGCCCCTGGGTTGACTGATATCGCCTATATAAAGCCCGTTCCACCCTGGCTGCCTGGCCGCAACCGCACTGAGATCCTTGACGAAATCAATTGCGTCAGGATGCCCCCAGTTGCGATTGCGGGAAAGCCGCATCGCCTGCCAAGTCGGCCCCGTTTCGGGCAATTGCACCGATCCCGCCGCACATCCGCGCGAATAACTGCCGAAAGCGGCCGGTTTCTGCTGTGAACTTTGCTTTTGCGCCCCGAACAACTGCTTGGCCAGAGGCTGCGCCCCTGCCGTACCTGAGAATGCAATCGCGGCGATTATTGCCAAAAAACGTAGTAAAATCATCTGCTCTGATCCCCTTCCGGTTTCACCCAGCGCATCAGGAATAGGCCCAGAATAAACAATGCGATGATCGGTGACACCCCTAAGCGCGCACTGCCTGTCGCTGTCGTCACGATCCCGATCAGTAAGGGCGCCACGAAAGCCGTAGCGCGGCCGGACAATCCATAAAGCCCAAAGCTTTCTACAGGTGCCTTGGGATCGGTGTGTCGCACCATAAGCGACCGGCTGGCGGATTGAAGGATACCTCCCATCCCGCCAATCAAAACGCCACATCCAAAGAACACCATATCCGGCAATCCGGACCCCTGCGGCAGACTGATGCCGTAAATCTGCGTACGGTCCATCGAAACCACCGTGATACACACAAAGATCAGCACCCAGATCGCGACAAGAATAACCGGTTTAGGGCCGTATTTCTTATCGGCCTTCCCCCCGATCCATGCAAAAACAGCCGAGGCAAGAACGCTGACAATACCGAACACTCCAATCTTGATCAGCCCCCATTCCAACACCAGCCGGGCATATACGCCGCCAAAACTGTACAACCCGTTCAGAGCATCCCGGTAAAACATGGATGAGCCCAGATAGGTCGCCAGACTGACCCGGTGACGCAGATCCGTGATGGATTTCTTCAACAAGTGCAAAGCTTCGGTGAGCGAGCCGGTTTTGCTGCTGTCAGGGTCATCGCGCACCCACAGGAAATACGGCACCATGAACAGAATGAACCACCCGGCAGTAAACGGGCCGACAAACCGCGTGCCCTGCTGTTGTGCCGGATCCAGCCCAAAGGCAGGCTCGATCCCGATTAGCGTCCGGCCGTTTGGCTGTTCCACGAACAAGGCCAGCATTATGGCCAGGGAAAGCAGCCCACCGAAATAGCCAAACGCGAAACCAGAGCCCGATATCTCACCAACTTCATCATCATCGCCCAATTCCGGTAATTGCGAGTTTATGAAGATCAGCGCGTATTCTGCGCCCACAAATCCCAGACCAAATGCCGACAACATGAGCCACATGTTCGAGCCATCTGGCATTGTAAACCACAACGCGGCAGAACCCACCGCATACATGACCGAAAACGCAAATATCCATGGAATGCGCCGCCCGGTCACATCTGCCATCGCGCCCAAAAACGGGGCCCCGAACGCGATGATAAGACCGGTGATGGTCAGGCAATTGGCCCAAACGGTTTGCGCACGTGCAGCCGCTGCCTGCGCATCCAGCCCTGTGCCCGAGAAATACCCGGCAGCAACCCCCGCAAAGTAGGGACCAAAGACAAAGGTGACCAACAAGCTGTGATAAGGTTGGCTGGCCCAGTCAAAAAACCACCAGCCCCAAATGCGCCTGCGCCTGGAAATCTCTGCCATGACTGCCCCTGTTTTGTTGCTTTTATAAGACGGGGCTTTGGATCAATTCGCAAGCGCAGAGTTCGCTACACTTGCTCTTTGCCGTTGCGGCGCTTACCTCTCAGCCAACACAAGAACGGAGAGCCCATGCTGTCGCTGATCCAAATCCTCCTGCTGATCCTGGACATTGTCTGGTTCATCATTCTGGCCCATGTGATCATGAGCTGGCTGATCAACTTTCAGGTGCTCAATCTGCACCAGCAATTGGTCGCACAAATCTGGTACGGCCTGAACCGTATACTCGAGCCTATCTACGGCCCGATCCGTCGCGTGTTGCCTAACATGGGCGGGCTGGATTTGACCCCTTTGGTCGTGCTGGTCGGCGTCTACGCGCTGCGGATTATCCTTATCAACAATATGGTCTATTTCGTCTGACCTCTTGTTCACTGAATCTTAGTATGTGATTGTCCTGTCTTAAGAGCAGATAAACCTTAAAACAGGGCAACCCCCACATGTTCGACGCCGCGCCTTTGCTGCGAGATGTCTTTGGATTCGACGACTTCCGCCCGGGACAGGAGGAAATCGTAGATGCCGTGACGTCTGGTGAAAATGTGCTGGCGATCATGCCCACTGGCGGCGGTAAATCCCTTTGCTATCAACTGCCTGCCTTGCTGAGGGACGGCGTCACAGTGGTAATATCGCCCCTGATCGCCCTGATGCGGGATCAGGTTCGCGGCTTGCAAGAAGCAGGCGTCGAAGCCGGTGCCCTGACCTCGGGCAATACCCCTGAAGAAACAGATGCCGTGTGGGAGGCGTTGGAGGCTGGGCGGCTCAAGCTGCTTTACATGGCCCCCGAACGTCTGGGCGCCGGGTCCGCTTTGGGCATGTTGCGTCGGATCAATGTTAACTTGATTGCCGTGGACGAAGCACATTGCGTCAGCCAGTGGGGTCACGACTTCCGCCCCGACTACCTGCGGATCGGCGAACTGCGGCGGGCGCTGAATGTCCCTCTGGCCGCGTTCACTGCCACTGCGGACGCGGAAACGCAGGACGAGATTGTCGAGAAACTGTTCGACGGCATCGCGCCGCGCAAGTTTCTGCGCGGGTTTGATCGACCCAATATTCACTTGGCCTTTGCCGCCAAGGACGGACCGCGCAAACAGATCCTGGACTTTGCCGCCGCCCGCAAAGGCCAATCGGGCATCGTCTATTGTGGCACCCGGAACAAAACCGAAGTGCTGGCGCAAGCCTTAACCACCGATGGCCATACGGCCTGTCATTATCACGGGGGTATGGATCCCGAAGACCGCCGCATCGTTGAAACCCGCTTTGCCCGTGAAGACGGTCTGATCGTGGTGGCGACCGTTGCGTTTGGCATGGGGATCGACAAGCCGGATATCCGGTGGGTCGCTCATGCGGACCTGCCCAAATCCATCGAAGCCTATTACCAGGAGATCGGCCGCGCTGGACGTGACGGAGGCCCGGCTGAAACCCTAACACTTTTTGGCCCGGACGACATTCGGTTGCGGCGGTCACAGATAGATGAAGGGCTGGCGCCATCCGAACGTCGCATGGCCGATCATGCCCGCTTGAACGCCCTATTGGGACTTGCCGAGGCCTTGAAATGCCGCCGAAAAACCCTGCTGGGATACTTCGGTGAACAGGCCGAGCCTTGCGGCAAATGCGATCTGTGCGACACCCCGCCCGAAGTGTTCGATGGCACAACCCCGGTTCGTATGGCCTTGTCCGCAATCCTGCGTACCGAAGAATGGTTTGGGGCAGGTCATCTGATCGACATTCTGCTGGCCAATGAAACAGACAAGATCCGTGCACGCCGGCATGATGCGCTGTCGACCTACGGCGTTGGCAAAGACTGGTCGCGCCCTCAATGGCAGGCGATCTTTAGACAAATGATGGGCCACGACCTTGTGCGCCCCGACCCTGACCGCCACGGCGCGCTGCGCATGACCGAAGCCGCCAAGCCCATCCTCAAAGGTGAGGCACAGATTGACCTGCGCAGAGACACGATCCGCAAGGCAACACGACGCCCCGCGGTCAAGGCCATGGTCTCTGATGAGGACGCGCCGTTGCTATCGGCGCTCAAGGCCAAGCGCCGCGCATTGGCCGAAGCTGCCCGTGTTCCGGCCTATGTTATCTTTCCCGACCGAACTCTGATCGAAATGGCCGAAAAGCGCCCGATGACGCTGGACGATATGGCGCGTGTCGGGGGCGTGGGCTCGAAAAAGCTGGAACGGTATGGCGACACGTTCCTTGAGGTGATTGCCGGCGAGGCTGCCGCCATCCACCCTGCACGGCGTAAATTGGCCGGACGCGAACAGGGCGATATCTACGATCAATTGCTGTCGATCCAGAACGATCTTGCAAGGGGCCCGGATGGGATTGACAAGCCGCTGACCTGCTCGGCCTCTCAGTTGGCCAAAGTCGCGCAACTGCGCCCAGACGATCCGCGTGGTATGGAGCAGGTTCTGGGCGATCGGCGTCACGAAAGGTTTGGAGCTGCATTTCTGGACGTGCTGCGTCAGGCGGGCTAGATACGCCTCATCAGGCAAGGAACGAGGGCGGATATGCTGGTAGTGATTTCCCCGGCCAAACGGCTGGATTGGGTCGAGCGCGATGTTGCGGTCACACAACCCGATTTTCAGGATGATGCAATCCGACTATCGAAAACCGCCCGTAATCTGACCCTCGGCGATCTGAAAAAGCTGATGGACCTGAGCGATGATCTCGCCCGGCTGAACCGCGACCGTTATCGCGCCTTTTCCGATGCACCCGACGCGGAAATGACCCGCCCGGCCGCGCTGGCCTTTGCGGGTGATACGTATCAAGGGTTGGAAGCCGCCACTCTGGACACCGAGGAAATGGCCTGGGCCCAGGACCATCTGCGTATTTTGTCCGGTCTTTACGGCGTGCTCCGCCCGTTGGACGCGATTCAGCCCTATCGCCTTGAAATGGGCAGCAAACTGAAAACGCGGCGCGGCAAGAACCTTTATGAGTATTGGCGCGATCAGCTCAGCAAGGCGTTGAACGCGCAAGGTGCCGAGATCGGCTCGGATGTGCTGATTAATTGCGCCAGCCAAGAGTATTTCGGCGCGGTCGATCCCAAAGCCCTTAAGTTGCGCGTCATCACTCCGGTGTTCATGGAAGACAAAGCAGGGACACCCAAGATCGTCAGTTTCTTTGCCAAAAAGGCCCGTGGCGCAATGGCGCGTTATGTTATTCAACACCGCCTGACCGACCCCGCAGGGTTGTTGGATTTTGATACGGGTGGCTATGCTTACCGTGCGGATCTGTCGTCCGAGGACAAACCGGTTTTCGTCCGTCCCTATCAGGCCTGATCCTTCATCGACACGTCGAAGGCAACCAGCTCAATCGTGTTGCCTTCGGGGTCTTCGGTGAAAATACCGCGCCAACCTACCCATCCGAATTGCTCCACGCGATAGGGCTGGTCGAGGTGATCGAACCATTGCATCACGGCCTCTTGTTCGTGAAAGGGCAGCGAAAGAGCAAAATGATGCAACGAAGACCCAGACCCCGTCGCTGGTTGGGTGTTTCCACTCGGATGCAATCCCGGCCGGGGGGCAGCGGAATGATGAAAGAGAGCCAGAACCTGCGTGTGGCCACCGAATCCGGGCGCGATGCGGAAAAAGGTGATCGCGCTGTTATGGTCTCCCGAAAGGCGCTCTAACCCGATCACATCTTCATAGAACCGTACCATTGCGTTCATATCTGCGCAGCGTATGGCAATCTCGCCCAGCGCGCGCGGTTGAAATCCACGGGTTTCTGACATGATGTCAGACTAGTTTGGTTCCCCTTCCTCGACAATCAGGTGCTGCGCGCCGTCCGGATGGTAAGTTCGGATCATCTGATGGATTTTCAGCTTTTGCAGCGGCTTGGTCAGATAGTGATCCAGACCCGCTGCCAGAATACCTTGATCATCACCGGCCATTGCGTGCGCGGTAAGTGCCACGATCGGAACATGGCGGTCCGTTCCAACCTCGCGTCGTCTTATTTCTGCAGTCGCTTGTTTGCCGTCCATCTTGGGCATTGAGATATCCATAAAGACAAGATCGGGCTCAAACTCGGAACAGGCTTCGACAGCTTCGGTGCCGTTAGCAACAAAGCGCAGGTCCAGATTCAAATCCTTAACCATTTTTTGCAGGATCAACTGGTTGGTTCTGTTGTCCTCCGCCGCAAGAACACGCATCAGACGTTGACCTGTTTCGCCCTTTGCAAAGACGGGTTTCGTGGTCTTTTTGGCAACATTTGATCCCGTACGTTGCCCCAACGCCGTTAAGCGAGCGTAGAGCTCGACCCTTGGTATCGGTTTCTGCAAAACGCCTTCGATTAAGTGGCGGGCCGGGTTGGCGTGGATCACGCCGGGATTGGCTGACATCAACACCACTTGCAAGTCCGGCCACCCGCGATCCTTCAGAGTAGACACAAATTCCAATCCATCCATGTCCGGCAGGTCGTGGTCGCACAACACAAGATCTATGCTGTCGTCCACAGCGGCCAAGGCCTCGCCCCCTGTAGCGCAAACCGTGACGCGCGACCCCAACAGGTCAAGCTGTTTGGCAAGTATTGCTCGGTTGACGGCCAGCCCTTCGACGACCAGGACGTGATACGGACGGTCGGCCAGATCAGGCGGTTCCGGCTGCGGCCCTGCAACCGTTGGCAAAGTTAAGCGAAACCCAAAGCATGACCCTTTGCCGGGGTCGCTTTCCGCCCAGATCGTACCCCCCATCAGCGTGATAAGACGTTTGGTGATGGCCAGTCCCAAGCCGGTCCCCTCGAACTGGCGATTGCGCTCATCCTCAACCTGATTGAATTCGCCGAAAATATGCTCGATTTTCTCGGCGTCGATGCCGATGCCTGTGTCTTCGATCGCAACGTGGATGTCACAGGTCTGTTGTTCGGCATTCGGCACACCGGTCACGCGCACCAATACATGCCCATCCGCCGTGAATTTGACCGCGTTGCCCACCAGATTGGTCAGGACCTGCCGGACACGGCCCGGATCACCCACAAATAGCGTCGGCAGGAATAGGTCATAATCCACCAACAATGTCAGGCCTTTGTCCCGCACGCTGGGCTGCAGCAGCATCGAGACCTCAAGAATACAGCGTTCAAAATCAAACTGTTCGGGATGGAGAACTAGCCTATCCGCTTCGATCTTGGAGTAATCCAAGACGTCGTTGATGATGACCAGCAGTGCCTCCCCCGAGTTTCGGATCGTGTTCAGGTACAGGCGCTGTTCATCATCCAACGGGGTTTCCGTCAGCAATTCGGTCATCCCAACAATGCCATTCATCGGCGTTCTGATCTCATGGCTCATGTTAGCCAGAAAGGCCGATTTCGCGCGATTGGCGGCCTCGGCCCGTTCGCGGGCCGAGCGCAGCTCGGCCTCATACTGCACCGATGCGGATATATTCAGCGCGAGGCTGACCACATCTCCGCCATTGCCGCGCTGGTCAATGAGTTTAATGTAGTGCCCGTTCCAAAGGCGCACGACCTCCGGTTCCGGATTGGCCTGCATCCAGCGGTTTAGCATGCGCCTTGACCAATCAGCGGCTGTTTCAGCGCCCAAGTCAACCAACCCCTCCGAAATCAGGACTGCTAGCAGACGTTCATATGAAATTCCCGGCGCAACTTCGTCCAGACCTTCAAACACGCTGAGATACGCTGCGTTGGCGCCGATCAGACAATTGTTTTCATCGAAGAACGCAAAACCGTCGTGGAATGTCTGGATCGAATGCCAAAGGCGGCGTTCGGCAACTTCGATCTGAGCATTCGCGCGGGTAAGGTCAGATTTGACCTTTTCGTTTTCATCCCGAACGGTTTCCACCTCGGCCTGCGTTTCGCCGATCCGCTTGGTCAACGCCATCGCGTGCAGACCCAGTTTACGATTGGCTGCCGACAACTCGGCCTGTTTCATCTCAAGCAGACGTTCGGCCGCCAGCCGTGCGCGTCGTTCCTGTGCCAGTTTTGTTGCAAGACTCATCATCGGTGATCCCGGCCATGTTCTTGCTCAGCATCACCCCAGAGCATGAAGAACTGTTTAAACCGTTGCCTGACGTCCCGCTGCCATGGCAAACTTCGCCTCGGATCGGAGGCCACCCATGACCCGAAAAACCTGTCTGTCGTCCGCCCTTTTTCTGATTTTTGGTGCGCAAGTCGCCAGTGCTGCTTGCGCAACAGACCCGCAAATTGATCAGTTTTTACAAGATTACCTGACCAATACCCCGACCGTCGCCCTGTCAGCCAACGGCACCATGCAAGACGTGCTATGTTCACAAGCCAAGCTTGTCATCGCGTTAGAGCCGCATTTGGGCCCGGTCATCGGCTATAAGGCCGGCTTAACCAGCACACCGGCGCAAGAGCGGTTCGGCGCGACCGAACCAGTACAAGGTGTTTTGTTTCGGGACATGATGTTGAAAGACGGCGCAACTGTACCAACGACTTGGGGAGCTCGCCCGGTGTTCGAGGCCGATTTGATCCAAGTCGTCGCAGACAAGTCCATCAATCAGGCGACCACCCCACTAGAGGTTATGCAGAACATCGCAGCCATCCACCCCTTCATCGAATTACCTGATCTTACCCTGTCAAACGAAGAACCGATTACACCTGTGACCCTGACCGCCATTGGCGTCGCGCCAAAACTTGGCGTGTTAGGCCCTGGAATCGAGGTCAAAGATGCGGTGGAAATGACGAAAGCGCTGGCAGATATGACCGTTACCCTGCAGGATGCAACTGGCGAAGTTCTGGCCCAGGCACCGGGAACTGCTGTGCTTGGACATCCCGCAAACGCAGCCCTGTGGCTGGCATCAACCGGGATCGAGTTTCAGCCCGGCGACCTGATCTCAGTCGGTTCTTTCGGGCCACTTTTCCCACCAGCCAAGGCAAAAGGGCAGGCGTCCGCCACCTATCAGGGTTTGCCGGGCGATCCTTCGGTCAGCGTTGTGTTTGAATAATCAGCGCCGCCCTTCGCGCAACCAGCCGCCCACCAGAAATCCGCCAGCCAACAACAGGACCAGCCACGGTGGCAGCAGCCCTGCCTGCGTGACGTCCCGCGTTTCATAGGCGTTGCGCGGGGTCAAGCCGATCCAACCACGTCCCGAAGCTGGTCGTCCTTCACGCACGTTGCGGATTGAAGGTAAGCCGTCTTCTATCCGGATCGCACCACCGCGTAGGGTCGCCAGGATCGGATCAAGCACCTCGGATGTGCTGATCGTGCGCTCAAACTCTTTTGGTGCGGCCGGACCAAGGCCGATAACCGCGGAATATTCACCCTCTTGCAGTCGGTAGAGCCCGATCTCTGGTCCATAATACTGCGCCTCAAAACGCCCCGGGGTCACCTCTTCCAGAGGTATCTCAAGTGTTTCGCCATTGGGTCGGGTTACGGTGACCGGTCCAACTTCATCCTCAAGCGTCTGCCGAATGATACGCATGGATTGACCGTTCGCTTCGGCCCAAAGCGCCTCTTCTTCCAGTTCCGGCTCCTTCATCATCCAATGGGCAAGCCGGCGCAGCAACTCAAGCTGCGGTCCGCCCCCTTCAAAGCCGCGGCTCCATAGCCACGCGTGATCCGAGGCCAGCATTGCAACACGGCCCTCACCCACGCGATCCAGAACCAACAGTGGACGATCGTCGACACCGGTCATCAACAGTTCGCCCGAGCGTTGGTTGACATCAATCTGGCGCAACCATGCGCCCCATTGCTCGGGGTTGCCCAGATTGGTCGTCACAGGATGGCGCTGACCCAAATCTGTAACCGAAGGGACAAAACGTTCTTCGATGACCCGCGCGGTCGGTTGCGCCGGCAAAATCGGTCCCAATGGAGAGCGTGAGATACTGTCGGCTGTCGCAAAATCAGGACCCGCGGCAACAAGAACTGCCCCGCCGTCGTTGATGTAGTTGTTGACGTTGTCCAGATAGATCGCGGGCAGGATGCCCCGTCGCTTGTAGCGGTCGAAAATGATCAGGTCGAAATCGTTGATCTTCTCGAGAAACAGCTCGCGCGTTGGGAACGCGATCAGCGACAGCTCGTCGACCGGGACACCATCCTGTTTCTCGGGCGGGCGCAGAATGGTGAAATGCACCAGATCAACCGAGCTATCCGATTTCAGTAGGTTGCGCCAAGTCCGGCCACCGGGATGGGGCTCTCCGGACACCAGCAGAACACGCAGCCGGTCACGCACCCCGTTCATCTGGATCAGCGCCGTGTTGTTCCGGTCAGTCAATTCACCTTCGGCCTGAGGGACGGTGAATTGCAGCACGTTCCTGCCGCCGTGGGGCAGAGTGATCGGAAGCTCAACGTCCACGCCGATCGGGATTGTGTATTCATCCGGTTCGGCACCGTCGACTGAAATTTCAAGCGGCGCGGTCACGGCCCCCGCGGGGGCAGCGCCACTGTCTTCGACCCTCAGTGTCAGCGTGACGGGTTCACCAATGATGGCAAATGCCGGTGCGTTGCGCACAATAAGCCTGCGGTCCCAATCGGATGCACGACCTGTCTGCAACAGGTGCATCGGCGCAGGCAGGTCGGGTGCCTGATCAGCGTCGTGTACGATCCCGTCTGACAGAACCAGAACCCCGGCAATGCGCGCGCGGGGTTCTTCGGCCAGCGCTTCGTTCAGCGCTGCCATGATTTGCGTTCCCTGATCGCCGTCGCCATCGCCAACCTTAATGCGTCGAAGTTCGGTGTTGTCGCGGGATTCAATCTCGGCGGCCAGATCCTCGGCCGCGCGGGCGGTCTGATCCGCCCGGTCTGATAGCGTCTGGCTGGCGCTTTCATCCTCGATCATCAAAACGATATCTGTCAGCGGCGCGCGGTCCTCGACCTGATAGACAGGGCCGGACAGCGCTGCAATTACCACAAGCGCTGCAAGGCCACGCAAAGCCCAGCCGGACAACCCGCGCCAAAGCGCCAAGACCACACCTGCCATCGCAACCAAGGCGACAATCACCAGCACCTGCCACGGGATCAGCGGATCAAAGATAACGGTTCCGGTCATTGTCCCAACCTGTCCAATAGTGCAGGCACATGGACCTGATCAGATTTGTAATTCCCGGTCAGCACATGCATCACCAGATTGACACCAAATCGGTTTGCCAGCTCGCGCTGACGTTCCCCGGCATAGCCGCGGCCGACCGGCAACAACGCTTGACCATTGCGATCAACAGCCCACGCCCCGGCCCAGTCGTTTCCACCGATGACCACCGGCGTCACGTTGTCATTGAGGTTGCGGAACGGCATCCCTTCGATTTGCTCTGCATCCAATGGTGCAGCTTCGACCCAGACATCTGTGCCCGCATAACGGCCCGGAAAATCCTGCAGCAGGTAAAAGGCGCGCGTTAACACGTGATCGCGCGGAACAGGCTCTAACGACGGGATATTCAGCGGTGCCGCCAGTTGCTGCAATTTACGCCCATTGGGACTTGCCGCGCCAAAGCGGGCGACATCCGCATCGCGGGTATCGAAAAGGATCATCCCACCTGATCGCAGATAGGCGTTCAGCTTGGAATATGCCTCGGCCGAGGGCTGCGGCTGATCCGGCGTAACCGGCCAGTAGAGTAATGGGAAGAACGCCAGTTCATCACGTTCAAGATCCACCCCGAAAGGTTCCGCCGGCTCGACCGAAGTGCGATAGAACAGCGTCTGCGCAAGCCCACGCATTCCGGCACCCGCAATGTCATCCACCTGTGCATTGCCGGTCAGAACATGCGCCAGAACAAGTTCCTGCGTCGCGTTCAGGGCAAATTCGGTATCTTCAGGCGTCTGCGCCTGTAACTCAGGGGCAATCAGCATCGCGCCCAGCGCCATCGCTGCTGCACGCGCCAAACCAAGCCGCCCTGACAACGCCAGCGATGCGAGTACGTCGATGGTCAACAGCAGCAAAGCCAGACTCAGCAAAATCCCCCCGATCGGAGTTTCAGTGCTGACCTCCTGCCCTTTGATTGGCACATCGGCAGGCCACGAGACCGGCGTCAGCTCAGACTCTTCCGACAGAATATTCAGCGCCAGTTTCTGCTTGCCACTTTCGTAAAGTCCCGGTTGCAGCTCGGGCCCGATATCACCTGACACCAATGCCACCCCGTCCACGCCGGGCAGATTGCTGGCATCAGAAAGGCTGCCGAACCCGTCCATCACCTGAATGGGCTCCCAAGTCGTGCCTTGCAATTGAGACTCCTGCCGGGACTTGGCAGCCGACGCGACAGCCAGCCTATCCAACATTTCGACGAACAGACCGGACAGCGGCAAACTGGACCATTCTGCATCAGCCGTCACATGGAACAGCACCACCTGCCCTAATCCCAGCGCCTTGCGCGTCACCAATGGCGTTCCGTCCGAAAGGGATGCAATCACCCGGTCCGCAAGGTTGGGGTCCGGTTGTGCCATCACCTGCGTCGTGACCGAGACATCCTCAGGTACTTTCAACCCGAAAAATGGAGAATTTTCGGTGAAGGGTGCCAAACCCTTTGCTTCCCCCCAACTCATCGCGCCACCGACTGAGCGTCCGCCACTCCGCAACCGAACGGGCAACAGTTCGTCTTCGGCATCGCGGCCCAAATCGCTGGCCGCCATTCGCGGCCCGGCAAAGCGCAACAACAGGCCGCCTTGCTCGACCCATTCGATAACGGCCTCTTGTTCGCCATCAGACAGTTTGGCCACATCGGCCAGCACAATGACATCCGGGTTCGCAGGAAGAACATCCAGCAAGCCACCTTCGACAAAATCGGCCGTCGGGATCAGAACCTGCGTTAGGTAATGCAGGGGGGACAGCAATTCCAAACCCTCCCGGTTCAGCGTCCCCGCAATCAACGAGACCTCGCGACGGCGCAGGCTGTCATCCGTCAAGGTTACAGCCCCGGCGGACCGTTGTCCCTGAATCTCAAACCGGGTGATCCGTGCCCGCAATTCGGATGGCAGAGCCAACTCGACTTGCGCGCGCGTCTCGCCACTGGCAAACCCCATCTCGGCCGATTGCAACACACGCATCGCGCCTGCCGGGTCTCGGCCCTGCGCCAGAATGGTGATCGTCTCGGCTGGGCCTGCCTCGGCTCGCTGCGCGGTAAGCTGAATGACACCGTCCTGATAGGCTGCGGGCTGAATGGCAACAACAGGTGCCTGAGATTGATAGACAGTCACATCGCCCCGGCCCTGTAGCGCAGACAGAACAGCATCTTGGCGATCAAACGCCAGACGGTCGCTAAACCAATGCGTATCAAATCCGCTGTCCACCTGGTCGAGCAGCGACAAAACCTGGTCAATCTGTGCGTCAGACGGCTGCCATGGGGAGGGTGTCAATCCGGGCAACCGGCCGCGCCAATCTTCGGCGGTTTGAAAAACCGGAACTTCCGGTTCAGTGAGGCTGAGAATCGCAACGGTGCGACCCGCGCGACCTGCCTCGGTCAATTGTGCGTCAATCTGATCAAGGGTCGACGACCACCGTGTCGCGCCCGCCCAGCTAGCATCCAGAACCAGCATCAATGGCCCCGACCCGGCTTGGTCGCGAGATGGGTTCAGAACCGGCCCGGCCAATCCAATAATGATTGCCGCAGCGGCCAACATCCGCAGCAGCAGCAGCCACCAAGGGGTGCGGTCCGAAACACTTTCCTCATCCTTCAGCCCCAACAGCAGCGTTACCGCCGGGAACAGCCGCCGGATCGGCGCGGGCGGCACAGCGCGCAGGATCAACCACAGAATTGGCAGCGTCAGAAGGCCCATCAAAATCCAGGGCGCGGTGAATCCGATGCCCGCAAGAACCGTCATACCGACCCCCGATCCAGCGCACGATAAAGCCACAACAGGGCCGCTTGTGCGCTGTCACCCGTATGGTGCAGGCCAAGCTGCCAGCCTGTTGCACGGCACAGTTGCGTCAGCGCATCCTTGCGTGCCGCAAGACGTTCTAGATAGCGGTCTCGCAACTCTCCGGCTTTGAGCGTTTCATGGCGTGTCGTGCCGCCGACGCTCTCGAAAATAGTGCGCCCGCGGTAGGGGAAGCTTTCTTCTGTTGGATCAAGCACCTGTAACAGAACGCCACGCACGCCGCGGTCAGCGGCCTTGGTCAGCGCCAGCTCAACTTCGTCCATTGGACCAAGGAAATCCGAGATAAACACGGCCCGGGCGTGCGGGATCATGGCCCGATGTTCAGGTGGGGCATAGTCTGTCTCTGAGTCCTCGGACCACGCTTGCGCGAGACGAACAATCTGAGCATTGCCACGTCTTGGCGGTAAGGTGGTGCCGGTCAGGCCCACCCGCTCACCACCGCGCACCAGCAGGATGGCCGTGGACAGGCCCAACAACCGCGCCCGGTCAGCCTTGGTCGGCAGGCCCTTGTCAGATGCAAACCGCATCGACGCACCCTGATCGATCCACAGCATGACCGATTGTGCAATCTGCCATTCGCGTTCCCGCACAAATTGCTGATCGCCACGCGCCGAACGGCGATGGTCGATCATCCGGCGGCTGTCACCGATCTGCGCTGGGCGATATTGCCAGAAATCGTCACCCAATCCTGACCGCCTGCGCCCGTGATCCCCCAGCAATACCGTACCGGCCAAATGCTCGGCGCGCGCCAAAAGCGGCGGCAACCGGGACGCTTCGGCCTCGGATCTTTCACGAAGGGTCAGCGCAGCATTCACGCCGCAGCCTCGGTGCGGATCAGCCCGGCTGCGGTGGACTCAATCAGATCAGCAAGATTGTCACCACGCGCCCGTGCCGCAAAGTTCAGCGCCATCCGGTGGCTGAGGACAGGCCGCGCCATGTCCAGAACATCCTCGGCATTGGGGGCCAGACGCCCCTGCAGCATTGCGCGCGCACGCACGGTCATCATCAGCGCCTGTGCCGCACGTGGGCCGGGGCCCCAAGCGACGGTTTCGGCTACACGTTCAGACACGCCTGCCTCATCCGGGCGGAAAGCGCGGACCAGATCAAGGATCAGTTCAACGACCGAGTCGCCCACCGGCATGCGCCGCAACAGTACCTGCGCGGCTAGCAATTCTTCTTTGGTGAAAATCTCATGCGCATCGTCCTCTTCGACGCCCGTGGTCGCCAGCAGAATGTCACGCTCGGTCTGGCGATCGGGGTATTCCACGTCGATCTGCACAAGGAAGCGGTCCAACTGCGCCTCGGGCAGCGGATAGGTGCCCTCTTGCTCAATCGGGTTTTGCGTCGCCAACACGTGAAACGGTGTGCCAAGCGAGCGATCCTCGCCCGCCACCGTCACAGTGCGTTCTTGCATCGCCTGCAGCAGCGCCGACTGCGTCCGGGGGCTGGCGCGGTTGATCTCATCCGCCATCAGCAGCTGGCAAAAGATCGGACCGGAAATGAACCGGAAGTGGCGACTGCCATCTTCGGCGGTATCCAGAACCTCGGACCCCAGAATATCGGCGGGCATCAGGTCTGGTGTGAACTGGATGCGATTGCCGTGCAGACCCATTACGGTCGACAATGTCTCGACCAGTCGCGTTTTGCCCAGACCGGGCAGACCGATCAGCAAAGCATGCCCGCCACACAACAGCGCGGTCAGCGTCAGGTCCACGACCCTCTCCTGTCCGATAAAGCGGCGGGTGATCGAGGACTTGGCCTCTTGCAGTTTGGTTTCCAGCGCTTCGATCTCGGACACGAGGTCGGCAGGTTCGGTCATGACTTTCCCTTCCGTGGACTAATATGGTTGAAGTGTATCGCGCGAAAAGGAAATGGCAAAAGTAATGAGCGGACAAAAACCTGTGACACCCTCTCCTGATGGCATTGCGGCATCAGTTCAAGCCGCGAAAACACGGGGCTTACCCCCGGTTCACCTGTGGAATCCTCCGTTTTGTGGCGATCTGGACATCCGGATCGCCAAAGATGGCACCTGGAGTTATTTAGGGTCGCCCATCAACCGGTTCGAGCTTGTGAAGCTATTTTCCTCAATTCTTAAGAAAGAAGGGGGCAAATATTACCTCGTGACCCCGGTCGAAAAGGTGGGAATCACCGTCGAAGATGCGCCGTTCGTAGCCGTGGATTTCGACGTTGAAGGATCTGGGCAGGCCCAAAAACTAACTTTCTCGACGCTTGTGGGGGACACAGCCACCGCTGGGCCGGATCATCCTATCCGGATTGTCATTGACCCGGAAACGGAGGAGCCGTCACCTTATATATTGGTGCGCGCAAACCTTGAGGCCCGGATCGACCGCAAGAGCTTTTATCGGCTGGTCGACATAGCAGAGCATGATGATGAGTGGTTCGGCATTTGGTCCTCGGGCCAGTTCTTTCCACTGATCCGGTCCCAGGATTTGCCTGATTAGGTGGGGCGGGTGCCCCGCCGATCCTGTGCCAAAATCACGGCTACAGCCACGATCGCGGCACCAAAAGCGCGGGTCCAGTTCCAGTCTTCGCCCATGACCAACATGATCAACATCACGTAAAACGGCGCAATGTTGATGTGAAACGCGGACAAGGCGACGCCAATCCGGCTTATGGACGCGATGAAAAGCACCTGGCTCAACCCCATCGCGATGAGCGAATACATCACAAGCATCCCGGCTTGGCGCACATCAAACTGCGCGGTCGGCAAAACATCCATTCCAAACTGGGCCGCCCCAAACAGCAACAGCGCAGCCATTATCAGACCACCGACAAAGGTAATCGTGGTGCGTCCGGTCTGACTAAGCTCTGGAAAGTCTCGCGCAGTTGCCATGCTTGCCCAGCAAAACAGGCCTGTAGAGACAACTGCACAAATCGCGCCCAGCCCAAGCTGGGCTGGCATCAACGCACTGGTGGCAATCAGGCCCCCGATGATCGACACAATCACGCCCAAGGCAAAATTCCAGCGCAAACGCCGCGTTCCCGCCGCCAGTTCCAATATAGTGGCCGTCAACGGGGCACATGAGGCAATGATGGCGACCGTTACGGGATCCGTCAGCTTCTGCGCGACGATGATCAGGAACATTCCGCCCCCAATACCAAAGCCACCGACCAGCATCGCATGCCCCCAACGGGCCCGAAGCACCCGGCTTGGACCGTCGAGCCAAAACCACAGCGGGACCATAAAAAGAACGGCCAGGCCTAACCTTGCGGCCAAAAGAGCCACAGGCGGCCAGGTTTGCAGCAACACTTCTGCCGCCGGAAATCCCGCAGCCCATGTCAGCATAGAAGCAACCGCAAGGCCGTTGCCGGATAGGGCGGAACGTCGCCCAAGCGATACAGAAAGGCTATCCCCGCGCACGGGTTCAGGGCCACAAGCCATGTTGTCAGACCTACTGTTTGGACGCTGATCGGAAATAGTCTGCAGCGTTTCGGCAAAGGTTCCTGATTCGCGCCGGGCGATCTGGTCGGTTTTCGACAATCTGTCGTTTTCAGTCTCTTTTACCGCGCATTCGCTACAGCTAAGGTCCGGCAACAAGATGTCTGGGAACACCAATGCCGAAATTTGCTGCCAACATATCGCTGCTCTTTGCCGAGCTACCTTACCTCGACCGGTTTCAAGCCGCAGCCGAAGCCGGATTCCAAGCGGTCGAGATTCTGTTTCCGTATGACCTGGCTGCCAAGGAAACCCGCCGGGCGCTTTTGGCAAACGGTCTTGAGCTTGTTTTGATTAATGCGCCGCCGCCAAACTACACCGGCGGCACGCCCGGATACGCGGCTGTTCCGGGCGGCAAGGATCGGTTTCAATCCGACATACGGCGTGTCATGCGCTATGCCGACCTGCTGAAACCCGGGCTTATCCATATTATGTCGGGATATGCGTCCGGGCCGGATGCACTGGATGCTTTTGTCCAGAACCTGCAGTGGGCTGCTGACTTTGCGCCTCGGCAAAGTTTCACGATCGAACCCCTTAATCCCGTTTCCCAGCCCGACTACTTCCTGAACGACTACGATCTGGCCGCTGAGGTTCTGGGTCGGGTAGATCGCCCGAATGTCGGTTTGCAATATGACAGCTTTCACGCACACATGATCCACGGAGACGCGCTGGACGTCTGGAATCGCTTTCACCCTCTAGTTTCGCACGCGCAGATCGGAGCAGCCCCGGACCGATCCGAGCCCGGACGCGGTCCGACAGATTTCGCAGCCCTGTTTTCCGCGTTCGACGAAAAAGGCTATGGCGGGTGGGTTAGTGCCGAATACACGCCTTCGACGACGCAAACTTTCAACAGTTTGGGATGGATACACCTCTGATATCTGGTCTTTTCGTGAAAAATCGCGCAGATACCATCGTAACGGCCTCAAGGAAGTGTGTGATGATCCCTGCTCGCTTTTCCCGCATTGTGTTTTGCCTGATCATGTCGGGGCTGATGTCTTGCATTGTCACTGGCATTGCCACGGTCAAGGCTTTGGGGCTGGGCCCAACTACCTTTAATGACTGGATGGCGTCTTGGGGATTTTGCTGGCCCATCGCGTTTACAGTGATCTTTATCCTGGGTCCAACGGTTCACCGGCTGGTGGACTCGTTGGTGAAATCTCAGGACTGACTCGCCGCGAAATAGACCCGAGGGTTCGTGCGACCCTTAATGAGCCTCGGCCCAGTTCGCACCCTGACCCGCATCAACACTCAGCTTCACATCCAGTTTCACGGCAGGATCACACGCGCCTTCCATGACTTGCCGCGCCACGCCGACGACCTGATCAACTGCATCCTCGGCCACTTCGAACAGCAATTCGTCATGGACCTGCAACAGCATCTTTGCGGGAAGCCCGTTGATCGCCTTCGGCATTCTCACCATGGCACGTCGGATGACGTCCGCTGCCGTGCCTTGAATCGGCGCATTAATCGCCGCGCGGCGTGAGAAACCGGCATGCGGCCCCTTGGCATTGATTTCGGGCGTGTGGATTTTGCGTCCGAACAGGGTCTGCACGTATCCATTCTCCTTCGCGAAGGCGACCGTGTCGTCCATATAGGCTCTGATCCCCGGGAAACGTTCGAAATAGCGGTCAATGAAACCTTGCGCCTCAGCCCGCGGAATACGCAGGTTACGCGCCAGACCGAAACCCGAGATGCCGTAGATCACACCAAAGTTGATCGCCTTGGCCTGACGACGGATATCTGGCGTCATTTCATCCAGCGGGACATCGAACATTTCGGACGCGGTCATCGCGTGGATGTCCAATCCATCTGTGAACGCCTGTTTCAGCGCCGGAATGTCGGCGATATGGGCCAGAATCCGCAGCTCGATCTGGCTATAGTCGAGGCTGACCATCACATTGCCCGGCTCGGCAATAAACGCCTCACGAATGCGGCGACCTTCTTCGGTGCGCACCGGAATGTTCTGCAGGTTCGGATCGGTCGAGGCCAGACGCCCCGTATTCGCCCCGGTGATCGAATAAGACGTATGCACCCGCCCCGTGTCCGGGTTGATATGGGTCTGAAGCGCGTCCGTATAGGTCGATTTCAGTTTGGACAGCTGACGCCAGTCCAGCACCCGGCGGGGCAGTTCGTGTTCTGTGGCGAGGTCTTCCAGAATGTCGGCCCCGGTCGAATACTTCCCGGTCTTGCCCTTCTTGCCACCCTCAAGCCCCATCTTGTCGAACAGAATCTCACCCAGCTGCGCGGGCGAGCCGACGTTGAAATTCTCACCAGCCAATTCGTGAATTTCAGCCTCTAATCCAGCCATTTTCTGCGCGAATGCGTTGGACATACGGCTCAGGACATCACGGTCGACCTTGATGCCGTGCATTTCCATTTCTTTGAGAACCGGCACCAAAGGCCGTTCCAGCGTTTCATAAACAGTCGTTACCTGAACCTGATGCAGTTGCGGTTTGAACAGCTTCCACAGGCGTAGGGTTATATCTGCATCTTCGGCCGCATAAGCGGTGGCCTCATCAATCGGCACCTTGTCAAAGGTGATCGCCGACTTACCCGAGCCCAGCAGGGGTTTTATCGGAATGGGCGTATGGCTCAGGTAGCGTTCCGACAGGGTATCCATGCCATGCCCATGCTCACCGCCATGCATCGCGTAGGACATCAGCATCGTGTCATCGATCGGCGCAACACTCACGCCATAACGCGCGAAAATCTTGGCGTCGTATTTCATATTCTGCCCGATTTTCAGGATCGACGGGTCCTCAAGCAGCGGTTTCAGCAGGGTCAGAGCCTCATCCAGCGGCATCTGCCCCTCGGCCAGCGCGTCTGAGCCAAACAGATCATCCGCCGCACCATCGCGGTGGGTCAGCGGGATGTAACAGGCTTCACCGGCCTCAATGCACAGCGAGATACCAACCAGATCAGCGATCATCTCATTCAGGCCGGTGGTTTCGGTATCTACTGCAACCCAGCCCCGCTCGTACGCCTGATCGATCCATTTTTGCAGCGCACCTGCATCCCGCACGCATTCGTATTTCGAGGCATCAAAGGGCAGCGCCTCGGCCTCTTCCACCTCGGCGACCGGCGCGGGCGCGTCGGCAATCATCGGCGCCTCGGCCCCCAGCTTGTCCGCAATGCGTTTGGTCAGGGTGCGGAATTCCATATCCGCCAGAAAGCCCAGCAGGGTTTCGGCATCGGGGTCTTTCACCTCAAGATCGTCCAACGTGAAATCCAGCGGAGTGTTTTCGTCCAGCTGTACCAGCTTTTTCGACAGCTCAATCTGGTCGCGTTTTTCGATCAGGGTCTGGCGGCGTTTGGGCTGTTTGATCTCTTCGGCGCGGTCCAGCAGGGTTTCCAGATCGCCGTATTCATTGATCAGCAAAGCCGCCGTCTTGACCCCAATCCCCGGAGCGCCCGGAACGTTGTCCACAGAATCCCCGGCCAGCGCCTGCACATCGACCACGCGTTCGGGGCCCACGCCAAACTTCTCGACCACCCCATCCCGGTCGATGCGCTTGTTCTTCATTGCGTCCAGCATCTCAACGCCGTCGCCGACCAACTGCATCAGGTCCTTGTCGGAACTGACGATGGTCACACGGCCCCCGGCCTCACGCGCCTGAACGGCCAACGTGGCGATGATGTCGTCGGCCTCGTACCCCTCAAGCTCTTTGCAGGCGATGTTGAAGGCGCGGGTTGCCTCGCGGGTCAAAGGCATCTGCGGGCGCAGATCCTCGGGCATCGCCTCGCGGTTGGCTTTATAAAGGTCATAAAGGTCATTGCGGAACGTGTGCGAGCCCTTGTCAAAGATCACCGCCACATGGGTCGGCGCGTCGGGCCCGGCGTTTCCTTCGACATATTTCTGCAGCATGTTGCAAAAGCCCGAGACCGCACCAATCGGCAACCCGTCGGATTTGCGCGTCAATGGGGGCAGCGCGTGATAGGCCCTGAAAATAAAGGCCGATCCGTCGATCAGATGCAGGTGACACCCTTTTCCGAAATTGCTCATGCGCGCTCTCCCTGTCGGTCAGAGATGGTTCTGCCACAGGGCCGCGCAAGTGACCAGTCAGGAACGTGTCCTAGCCCCCAAAGAGGCCGCTGAAAACGTCCGAAAAACTGTGTACCAGCGCCATGATGACCAGCACACCGAGGAAGGCAAAAAACGCAAAGGCGAAAAACTGAAACAGGATTGCACCGACGCCAATGACCATACCTGCAATGGCTGGTCGGCGTTTTTCGTGGCGCAGGATGCCGATGACCGAAACAACAATCGCCAACCCGCCCAGCATCGCCACACCGATTTGCAGAAAATCGTCCAGATCGCGTGCTCGGGCTACGGGCTCGGGCTGCTCGGCCCCGGTAGCGGCGCGCAGGGTCGATTTCCCGATCTCGGCCGCCAGTTCACCAAGGGTTACCCCCGTTGATTGCTGGGGCGCAAACGGCCCTGCCCAAAACACGAACAAAGCGGCAAACAATGCCAAAGCAGAGATACAAAACCCGATCCAGCCGAAAACCGGGCTGGCTGTGTCGTTGGTGGCAACGTCGGTCATAAAACTCACCCAAAACAACTTTTGAAAACCAGTAACACAAAAATCACGGCAAGACTTGGGCGGGGACAAAGCACGCGCGGAAAAAGGCTAAGTCTGTGCTTTGGGGGACATAACCGACCCCGCGCGGAATAGGAAATCAGCCTGTCTTAATTTAGTGGATGCCAAGTAGACCCAAAGATACACGCACACCAACTTTATGAGTTTCGGAAGGCTCTGCTGTTTTTGTCCCAATGCAGCCCGACTTTTCCAGCGATAGAATGCATTTGCTTGTTCAGCGAACGATCGTTCAACATGCGACTGAGACTGCGCAAAGGTACCAGGTTCCGCTCGCCATACCCGTCAATCAGGAAAAACATCGGGGTTTTATCCCGCAACCCGTGGACGATGTTTTTTTCATGGATATCTCGCCCCACGATCTGCAGTTGAAACAGCTTTTGCGCGAAGCTGTTCAGTTGCTCCAGCATCTCAGCAGTCAACGCATTTTTTGCGCATAAGGTGGACAGGTGATCGGAAAGCTGACCGTCGGCAGACGTGACTTTCTCCACAACCACGCCAGGTCCGAAATTCGTTTGCGCCACCCCGAAGCAACGCGCCAGGGGCAACCGCGAAATTTCATCGCCGATCTTCAAAGCCGCCTGCATTTCGCATTCAATTTCCTTGAGCGCGTTTCGGTAATGCGAGTCGGGCAAAAGGCGCCGAACCAGACGTTTTACGAAAGATCTGTTCTTTCGGGTACGCGGGCGGGTGACTTTGACCAGCAACCCGGGCTGATCAGGATACGCATAGACGTCGCGATGGCCACCTTTTGTCAGAAGGTCCCCGTCAGAAAGCTGCAGTTGATCAAGGGCAAACAACATCGGGCCTTCCTGTTAAAAGAACGGTTCTGGTTCACAGGGCCGAAAGGCTGTGATCTGGCACGCAATGATGGTCAGCTGTCAGCCTGCGAGCCCTTCAGGATGTATTTGCAATCGCAATACGGGCATTCGACCCAACCGGTGTCTTCGGGGATTTGCAACCACACGCGCGGATGGCCCAACGCACCTTCGCCACCGTCACAGGCGACACGGGCGGTTTCGACGATCTTGGTTTCCGGCGCTTCGATGGTCACGGCTGGCGATCCTTCTTCGGTTGTCGGCCTCGCGGGCATGTATTAGGTGCGTTTATGAGCGATGAGCAAACCGGGGGCAAGAGCCACATGAGTGATGCGGCAATCAGGATCGAAGGACTGCGCAAGACCTATCGCGGCGGCAAGGGGCAACCCGAAAAGCACGCCTTGAAGGGCATAGACCTGACTGTTCCACGGGGTTCCGTCTTTGGCCTTTTGGGGCCAAACGGGGCAGGAAAATCGACATTGATCAATATTCTCGCGGGTCTGGTGGTGAAAACGTCGGGCAATGTGTCGATCTGGGGCTTTGATCAGGACCAACACCCACGCCAGTCCCGCGCAGCAATCGGGGTCATGCCGCAAGAGCTTAATCTCGACCCATTCTTTACCCCGCGCGGTGCTCTGGAAGTGCAGGCCGGGTTATACGGCGTCCCAAAGGCGCAGCGCCGCAGCGATGAGATTCTGGAACTCGTCGGCCTCAGCGACAAGGCCGAGGCCTATGCGCGTACGCTGTCGGGCGGCATGCGGCGGCGGCTGTTGCTGGCAAAGGCGCTGGTGCATCATCCGAAAATCCTTGTGTTGGATGAACCCACGGCGGGCGTCGATATTGAACTGCGCCAGATGCTGTGGACAAATGTTCGCAAACTGAACGAACAGGGTATGACCATCATCCTGACCACGCACTACCTCGAAGAAGCGCAAGAGATGTGCGACGAGATCGCAATCATCAACCATGGTGAAAAGATCGCACAGGACAGCACTTCGAACCTGCTTAGCCGGATGGACAGCCGCACAATGGTGATCATCCCTGATAGCCCTGTTATCGAATTGCCTGCCACCGATGGGGTCGACGCGGGGCTTCGCGACGATGGCAGCCTTGTACTGCAGTATCGCAGCACCCAGACCAGTGCCGAGCAGGTTCTGGAATCCGTGCGCACTGCGAATATCCGCATCCGTGACGTCCGCACCGAAGAGGCCGATCTAGAAGACGTCTTTCTTGCGTTGACCTCTAGTCGCGCAGGCGATGCCCCGGCGGACGACCACGATCAGCCGCGCCGAGGGATCCATAGGGTTAAGCTTTAGGCCCGGTCGATCCGCGCCTGATAGCAGTTGTTCCGGGCGGATCGCACGTGGATATAGGCAATGTCGGGGCGATCAAAGATATCCTTTACCGCAACGCCAATCTGTTCCTTAGAGGCAATCTTGCCGGTGCCATAGACGATCCGGTCGTCCATCCCATACCCCTTGATCAGATAATCCGGGGAAGTTGTTAAAATCTCAGGCAAGGCCGCGCCTTCATATCGCTCGCACGGGGCAGCACACAGGAATATCGGGCCCGTTTCGGCATATGGATGTGTCTCTAAGAAAGGGCGATGTGCCAGTATCAACATCTCGTGGCCTTCGGGAATATTTTGCAGACAATGACGGCAGGGATTGCCGGAACCGTTTGAAACAGCACGCTCAGGCGCGGCGCCGTAAGCGTCCGGCCCTCCGGCCTGAAGCGCACGTACCTGGGTTGTGGGCAGGGCAGTGATCTTGAACATCTCGCGTCTCCTTTTTCTATCACCTTGCTCAGCGGGACAAACCTAAGCGACCCGTTTCCTGCGCAAAGGACTCGAAAAAGAACAAAAGGTGAATATAATGTGGAATCGCCATGTATGCCGAGCTGTCGATCACGTCGAATTTCACCTTTCTCACCGGGGCCTCGCACCCCGAGGAGTATATGGAGCGTGCCGTGACCCTGGGTCTGCCCGCCGTCGCGATTGCCGATGACAACTCAGTCGCCGGAGTCGTCCGCGCCCATACCCAAGGGCGCGAGATCGCCCGCAAGGTGCGCGAACGGCTGGAGTGGGAGGCGCAGCACACATCCATCGGCCCGCCCTGCCCCGATCACATTCCCAAGCCGCCCTCCTACCCGATCCACGCAGTCCCCCGCCTGATCCCGGCAGCGCGGCTGATCTTCACCGATGCGCCCACCGTCACCGCCCTGCCCCTGAACCGGCAAGGCTGGGGGAACCTGTGCCGAATCCTGTCCGCAGGCCGCCTGCGTGCGGAAAAAGGCGATTGCATCCTGCACCTGTCCGACCTGACGGAGTTCTCCGACGGCCTTCACCTGCTGCTCTGGCCACAGGCGACCCGGTCGCAGGGCGGCGCGAGCGCATGGCGGACACAGGCGCAACAGCTGACGCGCCGCTTTGCCGGGCGGATGCATCTGTTGATGCACCCCAGATATGATGGGGCAGACAGCACATATTTCTCTTTATTAGAGACTGAATCACAACAACTCAGTATCCCCACCCTGGCCAGTGCCACACCGATGATGCATCACGGTGCTCGCCGCAAACTGGCCGACGTGCTGACCGCCATCCGCCTGCGCCGCAAGGTCGATGATCTGGGCCGCAATGCCCTGGCCAATGGCGAACAACGCCTGCGGTCCGAGGCCGAAATGCTGCGTATCTTCAACGGTCATGAGGGGGCTGTGGCCCGCGCCCACATACTCAGCGAACAGCTGCAATTCTCGCTGGATGAGCTGCGTTATGAATATCCCAGCGAGGGCAGCGAACAGGAAACTCCGACCCAGCGCTTACACCGTCTAGCCCATGAAGGGCTGAAATGGCGTTATCCGGCGGGCGCATCAGAGAAAGCCAAGAAAATGCTGGCGCATGAGCTGACCCTGATCGGCAAGCTGAAATATGAGCCCTATTTCCTCACCGTCCGCGACATCGTCAAATTCGCCCGGTCCCGCGATATTCTGTGTCAGGGGCGCGGCTCGGCAGCCAATTCGGTGGTCTGCTACTGCCTTGGCATCACCGAGGTCAGCCCCGAGCTGGGCACGATGGTCTTCGAACGCTTCGTCTCCGAAGCACGGGACGAGCCGCCCGATATTGACGTGGATTTCGAACATGAACGCCGCGAAGAGGTAATCCAGCATATCTATGACCGCTATGGCCGCAACCGCGCGGGTCTCTGCGCCACTGTTATCCACTATCGCGGCAAACGCGCCATCCGCGAGGTCGGGCGGGCGATGGGCCTGACCGAGGATACGATTTCGGCGCTCTCATCACAGCTCTGGGGGTTCTTCTCGGCCAAAGGGCTTGAGGCCGAACGGATGCGTGAGATCGGCCTGGATCCAGAAGATAAGCGGCTAAAACAGACTCTAATGTTGGTCTACGAGATAGACGGTTTCCCCCGCCACCTGTCTCAGCATGTCGGTGGGTTCATCATCACCGAAGGACGATTGGACGAACTTGTCCCCATCGAAAACGCCACGATGGAGGACCGTACGGTCATCTGCTGGGACAAGGACGATATCGACAGCTTGGGTATTCTCAAGGTCGATGTCCTCAGCCTTGGCATGCTGACCTGTATCCGCAAGGCGTTCGATCTGATCACCCAGCATCACCAGACGAGCTACACCCTTGCCACCCTGCCGCCCGAGGATCCGGCGGTGTATGACATGCTCTGCAAGGCAGACAGTATCGGCGTGTTTCAGGTGGAATCACGCGCGCAGATGAACTTTCTGCCTCGGATGCGGCCACGCAATTTCTATGATCTGGTGATCGAGGTCGCCATCATCCGCCCCGGCCCCATTCAGGGCGACATGGTTCACCCTTACATTCGACGACGAAACGGAGAGGAGGAGGTCAGCTTCCCCTCGGATGCCTTGGGTGAAGTCTTGGGCAAAACGCTGGGTGTGCCGCTGTTTCAGGAGCAGGCCATGCAGATCGCCATCGTTGGCGCAGGTTTCACCCCGGAACAGGCCGACCGCCTGCGACGTTCGCTGGCGACGTTCAAGAAACACGGCAATGTCAGCGAATTCCGCGCTCTTTTCCTGCGGGGGATGAAACGCAACGGCTATGACGATGAGTTTGCCGAGCGCTGTTTTTCGCAGATTGAGGGGTTTGGGTCCTATGGCTTCCCCGAAAGCCACGCGGCCAGTTTTGCGCTACTGGTCTATGCCTCGGCCTGGATCAAATGCCACCATCCGGGCATCTTCGCCTGCGCGCTGCTGAATTCACAGCCGATGGGGTTCTATGCGCCCGCCCAGATCGTGCGCGATGCCCGCGAACACGGGGTGCAGGTGCGCCCGGTCTGCATCAATGCCAGTTTCTGGGACAATGTGATGGAACCCGACGGTCACGGCGGGTTGGCCCTGCGGCTGGGGTTCCGCCAGATCAAGGGCCTCAGCGAGGAAGACGCCAGTTGGCTGACCGCCGCGCGCGGAAATGGTTACCATCAGGTCGATGACGTCTGGCGGCGCGCGGGACTTGGCCCGTCGGTGATCGAGCGGTTGGCCGAGGCCGATGCCTTCGCCGCCTGCGACCTGACAAGGCGCGAGGCGCTGTGGCAGGCCAAGGCGATCGCGACCGCCAAACCCCTGCCCCTGTTCTCGCAGGATCTGGAGGGCGAGGCGCTGAATGAGCCCGAAGCCTATCTGCCGCAGATGACGCTGGGCGAGCAGGTGGTCGAGGATTACGTGGCCACCCGCCTTAGCTTGCGGGCGCACCCGGTCGCCCTGCTACGGCATCTCCTGACACCCGAACCACGCGACAAAACCACGCCTGTTGCCTGACACGACAAACGGATATTGCCCCAAAACAGAGTCGATTTTGGTGTATTCATGACCAGACCACCCCTGCCTCCGCGCTTTCCGGCGACGCCTGCGCAGATCAACGCACAGGTCCGCGCCTTCTATGCTCGTGTGCGGCAAGACACAGTGCTGGGCCCGATTTTCAACAAACATGTCCACGACTGGCCCGCGCATGAGAACAAGATCGCTGCCTTCTGGCGCAACGCCATCCTGTTTGAGCGCAGCTATGACGGCAATCCACAACGGGTTCACATAGAACGCCCCGACGTCCAGCCCGAGATGTTCGCCCATTGGCTGGACCTGTTTGAAGAGGTCGCAAACCAAACCTTGCCTGCAGAAACCGCAACACCGTGGGTCGCTTTGGCCCGGCGGATCGGAGTGGGGATGCGGGTCGGCGTGCAATCTGCGCGCCAACCAAAGGATGCACCGCCGATCCTGCGTTGATCTCAGGTCATGGCGGGTTTGACATGTTAGCGGTAAAATAGGGGCTATTCGCACCCGCGAATTCGGTTTAATCAGTATCCACACAGCCCGAGCTCCAGCTCGCGCTGCATTCGGCAGATCGCCAACACACCGACAATTGCCCGAGGCCAGACTATGAGCACTCAGAACACCACCCTTCGGGGACTTGGCTATGCGTTTGCGGGCTTTGCCGTCTTCGCGACTCATGACGTACTGATCAAGGTGCTGGGCGGGACCTATTCGGTGATGCAGATCATCTTCTTCGCTACGCTGTTTTCCTTTGTACCGATGGCCGTGACGATCCTGACCGACCGGACAACAGGTAATTTCCTGCCGCATCACCCATGGCTGGTCCTGCTGCGCTCGGCCCTGATGGTCACATCCATGGTCTGCGCCTTCTACGCTTTCTCGGCGCTGCCACTGGCCGAGGTCTATTCACTTCTGTTTGCCTTCCCACTGTTCGTGACTGTCCTGTCGATCCCGATATTGGGAGAGGTCGTGCGCGCTCAACGTTGGGCCGCCGTCGGCTGTGGCCTGATCGGGGTCTTGATCGTCCTGCGCCCCGGTGCCACGGATATCACTCTAGGCCATCTCGCGGCCCTGACGGCGGCTTTTTCCAGCGCGCTAGGATCTGTTTTGGTGCGCAAGATCGGGAATGAGGAACGATCGGCCGTGCTGATCCTCTATCCCATGCTATTGGCCATTGTCGTCATGAGCTTGATGCAACCCGCCGTTTACCAACCACCCTCGCTGCTGCATTTGGCGATGATGGCGCTGGTGGGCGTGTTCTCGGTCATCGCACAACACCTGATCATCCTTGCCTATCGCGCCGCGCCCGCAGGGGTCGTCGCCCCCAGCCAATATAGCCAGATCATATGGGCAACGCTGTTCGGCATGGTCTTTTTCAACGAGCGGCCCGATGGTTGGGTCGCGGTCGGGGCCAGCATCATCATTGCTTCGGGCGTCTATGTGGTCTGGCGCGAAAGCCGGGCGAACACCTCGTCGGTCAATACCCCGGTTCTGCGGGTCCGCTCGCCCCGGTCCGACACGGGCGCAACCCGACCCGGCAAATAAAAACGGCGCGCCATTCACAGCGCGCCGTCCTCAAAATCGCAAGTTCAGGGCCTTAGTACACAACAACCGAACGGATGCTTTCGCCTTTATGCATCAGGTCGAAGCCGTGATTGATGTCGTCCAGACCCATGGTGTGGGTGATCATCGGGTCGATCTCGATCTTGCCTTCCATGTACCAGTCGACAATTTTCGGCACGTCGGTCCGACCACGCGCACCGCCGAACGCTGTCCCACGCCATGAGCGGCCGGTGACCAGTTGGAACGGACGTGTTGAAATCTCGGCCCCCGCAGGTGCCACGCCGATGATGATCGATTCACCCCAACCTTTATGCGCCGACTCCAGCGCGTCGCGCATTACGCCGACATTGCCGGTTGCGTCGAATGTGTAGTCCGCGCCACCCTTGGTCAGATCGACCAGGTAGGGCACCAGATCGCCTTCGACCTCTTTGGGGTTCACGAAATCGGTCATACCGAACTTGGTGGCCATCTCGACCTTGGCAGGGTTCAGGTCGACGCCGACGATCTGATCGGCTCCGGCCAGACGCAGGCCCTGAATGACGTTCAGACCGATGCCACCCAGACCGAACACAATCGCACGGCTACCGATTTCTACCTTGGCGGTATTGATCACGGCACCGATGCCGGTGGTCACACCACAACCGATGTAGCAAATTTTGTCGAACGGTGCGTCCTCACGCACCTTGGCCAGCGCGATCTCAGGCAGAACAGTGTGGTTCGAGAAGGTCGAGCAGCCCATATAGTGCAGGATCGGATCACCATCCAGCGTCGAAAAGCGCGAGGTTCCGTCCGGCATCAGCCCTTGCCCCTGCGTGGTGCGGATTGCCTGACACAGGTTTGTCTTTGGGTGCAGGCAGTATTCGCATTCGCGGCATTCCGGCGTGTAAAGCGGGATTACGTGGTCGCCCGGCTTCAGGCTGGTCACGCCGGGGCCGACCTCAACCACAACGCCTGCGCCTTCGTGCCCCAGAATTGCGGGAAACAGCCCCTCGGGGTCAGCGCCCGACAGGGTGAATTCATCGGTGTGGCAGATGCCGGTAGCCTTGATTTCAACCAGAACTTCACCGGCTTTGGGGCCTTCGAGGTTCACATCCATCACTTCCAAAGGTTTGCCTGCCTGAACGGCGACGGCGGCACGGGTACGCATTGTGCTTGTCTCCCTGTCAAATTTGCCCCGACCCTGCGTCAAATGCAGGGCGTTTTCAACTGCGCTTTCATGGCAGACCCGCTAAACATCTGATATTGCAGAAACGACATTGTCGGAAAAAGGAGCGCCAATGTACCGTTTTCTTGCCCCTTTGATCCTGTTGGCCGCCTGTGCCGAAACACCTACGCCTAAGAACACACCTCGGGCATCTGAACCCGCCCCTGTTGATCTGGCTTTTTGTCTGGGTGAGCCTTTTGCCAACTCTATCGGTCAGCCGGTATCAACCATTCAAGCAACACTGCCAGAGCGGTCACGGGTTCTGGGGCCCGATACTGCGGTCACGCAGGATTACCGTATTGACCGGCTGAATGTTTACGTGGACGACGCCGGGGTCATTCAGCGTCTGGTTTGTGGGTAGGCATAGACTCCCCTCGTGATTCTAGAGTAAGAACAAAATGGGAACATTTTTGATGTCTGCCGATGCCCAAACGCCGAATACTCTCACTCTGGTTTCCCCGTCTGGGGGCTGAACGGTTGGTCCGCGCCGCGCGGGGCCTGCAGGATGGGCCTTTGGCTATCGTGACCGAGCAGTCCAACATGCAGGTCATCACCTCACTGAATGATCAGGCACAGGCGGCTGGTTTGCATGTGGGTCAGCCGGTGCGTGATGCCCACGCCATGTGTGCCGCGCTGGTGACACGCCCGCGCAACGCCCCGGCAGAGGCTGCCTTTCTGACCGCGCTACGCCGCTGGGTGGGCAAGTTCAGCCCTTGGGTCGCCGAAGAAGCCCCCGATGGCCTGATCGTCGATCTGTCAGGTTGCGCCCATCTGTTTGGCGGGGAAAAGGCGTTGTTGAACGTGATTGAAACCGACTGCGCCGATATGGGCCTCAGCGTGCAGATGGGCATTGCTGATACGCTGGGCGCGGCCTGGGCTTTGGCGCGCTATGCGGGGCAAGAGGCTGTCTCGGATCGCAATGGCGACGCCATCAGCCAGGAGGCCCGCGCCACCCGCGCCCGCGCCACCAAACGGCGACACTGGACCAAGGGTGGGGCCGCGCCGCAGGTGGTCGCGCTGGGGGGCGGCGCACGGATCGCCGCGCCGGGGCAGTCCTATGGCGCGCTCAGCCCCTTGCCCATCGCGGCGCTGCGGCTTGAGGATCAGATCGTGACGCAGTTGAACAGTCTGGGCCTGCGCCGGATCGGGGATCTGCTGGGCCAGCCGCGCGCCGGTTTGGCCCGACGGTTCGGGCGCGGGCTGGTGCTGCGGCTGGATCAGGCGATGGGCAGCGCGCCAGAACCGGTCTCACCTGCCCGTCCGCCACATCATTTCGCGGTGCGGATGACCCTGCCCAACCCGATTGGTCTGGCCGAGGATGTGATGGCGGCCATTGACCGGGTGTTGCCAACGCTCTGCGCCAAGCTGGAAGAGAAAGGGCGCGGGGTGCGGACCTTGCGGCTTGAGGCCCACCGCGCCGATCAGGCGGCTGAGATCATCGAGGTTGGACTGGCCCGCCCGACCTATGACAAACACCGCATTCGTCCTTTATTAGAGATGAAAATCGATCAAATCGACGCGGGCTATGGCATCGACATGTTGCGGCTTGAGGCGGTGCAGACCGAACCGATACACGCCCGCACTCTGGCGGGCCATGCCGAAGCCCGCCGCGTTGCCCGCGACCGGCTGGACGGCAATACCGCCGTCGAAGACCTGATCGGCAAATTGGGTGCGCGGGTGGGCCTGGACGCAATCACTCGGCGGCATCCTGCAGCCTCGCACATCCCCGAGAAAACCGCACAGGTGCTGGCGGCGGCATGGTCCGAACCTGCGCGTGACTGGCCTGCGCCGCCCCGCCCCAGGCCGTTGCAAATGTGGCAACCCGAGCCTGTGATGGCCCCGGAAACCCCGGACGTACCCCACACCTTTCGGTGGCGCGGGCGCAGCTGGCAGTTGGCGCAAGCCACCGGCCCGGAACGCATCGCGCCCGAATGGTGGCTCGATGATCCGAACTGGCGCAGCGGCGTACGCGACTATTGGGTCGTGGTCACAGAACAGGGAGAGCGGTTATGGCTGTTCTACGGTCATGGCGGCACGATGTCTGCGGGTTGGTTCTGTCAGGGGCAATTTTGCTAAAAACCCCATAATTAGGGTCTATTTTCCGCGATAGACCAGCACATCCGGAAGATAGTCGATCAACCGGATCACCCAGGAAAACGGTGCCGGGAAATCGGTGCGGAACCGGCGGCGCGACATCGCCTTGACCACCCGATCTGCTGCATCCTCGGGCGTCATCAGCATCGGCATCTTGAAACTGTTCTTCTCGGTCAGGCGGGTTTTGATGAACCCCGGATTGACGATGCGCACCGTTACACCTGAACCGGCCAGATCATGCCGCATCGTCTCGGCCAATGACACCAGTGCTGCCTTGCTCGAGGCGTAGCCGATTGCTGCCGGTAATCCATGATACCCCGCAAGCGACCCAATCAAAGTAATCTCACCACGCCCCGCCTTTACAAAACCAGGAACGGTTTCGCCAAGCACGCGCATGGCCCCGAGATAGTTTACATCTGCCATTCGCAACGCAGCTTGGGTGTTCCAGTCACCGCTGCGCATAGGGTCATATGCGCCAGCATTGTAAACCAGGCCGTCGACCTCACCCGCATCCGCCACAGCGGCGCGAACAGACTCTAAATCAGTGACATCCATCACGATCGCACGCGCATCAGGCAAAGACGAACAGATCTCGGCCAGACGATCGCCATTGCGCGCCGACAGGATGAGGCGCGCGCCCTGACGGCTCAGGGCTTCGGCCACAGCGCGGCCAAGACCCTCGCTCGCGCCGATGATCCAGTAGGTTTTTCCGTCAAAGCTGCTCATGCTGGAACCGTTTCATTCTTTTCAGTTCTTTTACGGCCCCGGCAGAGCACTGGATCACGCGTCATCGGACAACGTCAGTAATCTGTCTTGTAACCCGAAGTCACAACATAGTGCATCCCGGAGATTCTTCTAAACCGATTGATCCACCCCCGCCTATTCTGCGTATCCTGTTGTAATACGTTACATAACGAGGCTGGAATGTTCGACGAATCCCGGGGCGGCCGGAAAAAAATCGCAGTAATTGGCGCAGGCATCTCGGGTCTATCCGCAGCTTACTACCTGTCAGAAAACAACGACGTAACAGTGTATGAGGCTGAACCCCGGCTTGGTGGTCATGCCCGTACCGTGATGGCGGGAAAGAACGGCGATCAGCCCGTTGATACCGGCTTTATCGTTTTCAACTACGTCACCTACCCTTACCTGACGAAGCTTTTCGATGAGCTGAATGTCCCTGTCATCGAATCTGAAATGAGCTTTGGTGCCACCATCGACAATGGGCGCATCGAATATGGGTTGAACAACCTGCGCACCCTGACCGCACAAAAACGCAATCTGGCGCGGCCCGCATATTACAAGATGATCGCAGACATTCTGCGGTTCGGTAAAGAAGCCCCCGAGGCCGCACAGGACGACGACACAACAATCGGAGAGCTAGTGGATCAGCTGCGTCTGGGTCACTGGTTCCGCCACAATTACCTGATGCCGATGTGCGGTGCGATCTGGTCCACTCCGGTTGAATTTGTGGATCAGTTCCCGGCGCGATCGCTGGTTCAGTTCTTCCGCAACCATGCCCTGTTGGCGTCGGGTCGCGCCAACCAGCATCAGTGGTACACCGTCAAGGGCGGCAGCATCGAATATGTCCGGCGACTGGACGCTGCGTTGCGCGCCCGAGGCTGCGACATTCGGCTTGCGGCACCTGTGGATCATATCCATCGCGACGATGTCGCCGCCACCGTCTACAGCCAGGGCCATGCCGATCAATTCGATGAGGTCATCTTGGCCACGCATTCCGACCAATCGCTCGCCATTCTGGGTGACAGCGCCACAGACGCCGAAAAAGCGGCGCTGGGCGCGATCCGGTATCAACCCAACAGCGCGGTCCTTCACTGCGACCCGCGTCAAATGCCCCGCCGACGTGCGTGCTGGTCCAGCTGGACCTACCGCTCGCAGAATGGAAATGTCGGGGTGACTTATTGGATGAACCGCCTTCAGAACATCCCGGACAGCGACCCGCTGTTCGTGTCTTTGAACGTTTCATCGGAAATTCCCGCGGATAAAATCTATGACCAGGTCGAATTTGCCCACCCGGTATTCGACAAGGCCGCCCTCAAGGCACAAGGGCAAATCCGCGAGATGCAGGGACAGAACCGAACTTGGTTTGCCGGCGCTTATAACAGGCACGGCTTTCATGAAGACGGGATTGCCAGTGCGATGCATGTCGTCGCGCAATTGAACGGCACCCCGCAAACCCTCGGAGCTGAAAATGGCATTCTTGAAAAAGATCGCGCCGTCCCTGCGTAAGGGCGGCCTGACCGCGACATTGATCTGGAGCCTGCTGCTGATCCCTGGTGGCGTGGCAGCGTCGCCGGGTCTGAACACGTTGGATGACGCTCAATTGCGTGGCCAGGCAACCTATCGTTATCTGGGGTTGCCGCTATATAACGCGCAGCTTTTTACCCAAAACGGAGCCTCCTTCGACTGGTCGCAGGATTTCGCGCTAGAGCTTCAGTACCGCCGCAATGTGACCAAAAAAGCGTTGATCAATTCGACCCTCGATGAAATGGACCGCATCGGGCGATCCGCGCCGGTGCGCGATCAGCTTGAGGTCTGCTTTAAGGCTGTCAAGAAAGGCGACCGGTTTCTGGCTGTCTCGGACGGGCCAAACAGCGTTTCGTTTTGGCTGAACGGGGCCAAGACCTGCACGATGTCCTATCCGGGCATCAAGCGCAGCTTTATGTCTGTTTTTCTGGGTGAAAACACCCGGTCGGCCGCCTTCACGCAGAAATTGCGGGGACAATAATGCTGTATCCGCGAGTCAGCCTCTACGCGCTGATGCTCGCGGCAGCGGGTATCCCCCTTTATATTCATCTGCCACGCTTTGCGGCGGTCAATCTAGGGATCGGGCTGGGTGTGATTGGCACGGTTCTGCTAGTGATCCGGCTGGTCGATCTGGTGCAAGACCCTCTGATCGGTTGGGCGATCGACCGTTGGCCAAAGGCACAAATGCTGTTCGCGGCAACGGCAGCCCTAGGTCTGGCGATTGGGTTTCCGTTACTCTTCAACCTGCCTGAAGGTGCCAGTATTGCCTTATTAGTGTCTGTCTTGGTGCTGCTCTTTTCGGCTTACAGCCTTGGCACCATCCTGTTGTACGGTCGAAGTGCCACCTTAGCGAAACGACCCGAACCGACCGAACTGATGACCCTTGCCGCATGGCGGGAGGGTGGTCAGTTGGCCGGTGTTGTTATCGCAGCCAGCGCTCCTGCCCTGTTTCTGGCGTTTGGAGCAAGTGCGCAGGGATATCCGGCCTTTGGTGTGTTTCTGGGCCTGCTGGCGGTGCTTACGGCCCTGATGACGCTTCCAATGTGGCGACGTACACCGATCACTGGTGACGGGTTATCCTTTGCGGGATTGGGTCAGGCCGGCGCGCTGCGCCTGCTTCTTCTGGCGCTGGTCAACAGCCTGCCAGTTGCGATCACATCGACCCTTTTCTTGTTTTTTGTCGAAGACCGTCTGCAACTGCCGGGGAAAGCGGGGCCGCTTTTGATCCTGTTCTTTCTCAGCGCAGGTGTCACGGTGCCCCTTTGGGCGCGACTCAGTAACCGGATTGGTCCGAAACAGACCCTGATCATTGCGATGCCACTGTCGATCGCTGGTTTTGTTGGCGCAGCAGCCCTGTCAGCCGGAAACCTGACGGGGTTCGCGGTGATCTGCATTGCCTCGGGCGCGGCGCTGGGGGCTGACATGGTCGTACTGCCTGCCATGTTCTCGGTCGTTCTGACACGCGCGGGTCTGAACGCCTCGGCAGCCTTTGGTATCTGGTCCTTCGCTGGCAAACTGGGCCTTGCCCTTGCCGCATTCTTTACACTGCCACTGCTGGAGCGCAGTGGATTCACGCCGGGGCAGCCCAACTCGGCTGAGGCGTTGAGCACGCTCACCCTCGCCTATGCCGTCCTGCCCTGCATCCTGAAACTCGGCGCGTTTGGAATGGTCCTGACGCTGCCAACTGAGGTCACAGCCAAATGAAACTGCTGGTCGTTGTTCTACTTGCCATTCTCGCTCTTTTTGCCGTCAAGGGTCGCTTTCTGAGCTTTCGGTCCCAATCCCCTGCGGATTATTCGGGAACCGGACCCGCCTTCAAAATGAAGGAAAACCTGAACGGAGAGATCCTGTCAGAAGGTCTGATTTATGGGCCCAATGGTAAGATGACCAACAGTTTTGTGGCGCGTATGGTCGGTGAATGGGACGGAAACAAGGGCACGCTGGCGGAATACTTCACGTATTCCAACGGCAAGAAGATGACCCGGAAATGGTACCTGACCTTGGGCACCGGAAATACATTTACAGCCACTGCGGATGATATCGTCGGGGAAGGGAAAGGCACGATCTCGGGCTCTACCGTCAAACTGACCTACCGGATCATTCTGCCCGAAGACTCGGGTGGGCATACACTGGATGTCACCGACTGGATGTACCTGACCGAAAACGGCGTCATCATGAACCGCTCCGAGATGCGCAAGTTCGGCCTGAAGGTCGCTGAACTAGTTGCGACCATGCGCCCAGCACCCGAAACGAAATCTGCGCATCTGAACGGCGCAAACGGGTATGACGCCGATACCGAAGCAAGGCCATTGCAATGATCTCGCGTCGGTTCCTGATATCGTTGCTTGCCATAGTTGGGGTTACTGCGCTGGCCTCCTGTGCGGCCAAGCCGCGCGTGCCCAAGTCGTTTCTGTCCGACCGGCAACTGAATCTGGAAGAGTTCTTTGAGGGCGAAACCGTCGCCTACGGCCAGTTTCAAGACATCTTCGGGAACATCCCGCGCCGGTTCACGGTCGATATCGACGGCACATGGGACGGTGAGACGCTGACTCTGGTCGAAGATTTTGTGTACGACGACGGTGCAACGGAACAACGCATCTGGACCCTGACCAAAACAGGTGAAGACACCTGGACCGGCACCGCGCCGGGGGTTCTGGGCACCGCCAGCGGGATCGAACGGGGCGATACGTTCAATTGGAAATACAAGATCGACCTGCCGGTCAAAGATGGCACCATGCGTGTGAACTTCGATGACTGGATGTGGTTGCTGTCCGATGACAGGCTGCTGAACCGCGCTTATGTCTCACGCTATGGCGTCCGACTGGGTGAAGTTGTTCTGTTCTTTGAGAAAAAATAGCCAAATGACAAAACGGACAGCCAAGGCCTGACGACCTACGCGTTCGTTTCCAAAAGTATTGATCTAGGTCACGACCGCCGCCTCTAAAACGATCTGCGAGGGTGGCGGTACAACAGTAAGATCGAGGCCACGCGTCTATTTTCCACTAGTTGCTCGTGTAGAAGAATGACAACTTCCGGCTGGCACCTCCGGGTGGACGCGGGAAGGGGGCAGCCGCCCTGACCTGATCCTTGGCCGCGCGGTCAACCTCGCGCGATCCCGAGCTATCGACGACATCTACCCATGCCAAAGTGCCATCGGGGTTGATCTCGAAAAAGACCTGGGCAAACCCTCGGGCGGATACGAAAACAATCGGTGCACGGTTCAGATGCACCAGAACACGCCCAGCGTAGTTGGTCGTATTCGCATTCCCGGGCCCTCGCCCACCGGACCGGGTGCCGCTATCCCCTGATGTAAAGGCGTCGATCCCTTCGCGACGGTATGCTGTAAGGGGCGACTCAATCTCCTGCGCCGGGAATCTGAGGTTGCTGAAATCCCGCGCACCACCCTGAACACCCTGTCGTTGAGGCGTCGGCTGTCGTTCCGGTCTTTGCGGTCGGATTGACGATGTCACGGCCAGTTCGGACGTCGGCTCGGTTTCATCAGGGTCAGCGGTCGTTTCCGGCAGGTCCGGCTCGACCGCCTCATTTTCCAATGGAACCACGGGCACAGCAGACACATCAGGAACCGGAGCAGCCTCAGGCACGGGCAGGGCGGCCAGCTCTTGTGGCTCGGCCGTGATTGGCTCAACCTCCTGCGCAGCCTCGACTTCCTCAGCGGGTGCGTCTGGATCGCCTTCGATAATCTCGGCGATTTCGTCCGGTTCAACCGGTGGCGTTTCGTTCACATCTTCACTGGCCGCCTTGTCACCATCCGCTGAATCTTCGGTTTCGGCGGCTTCTGGTTCAACAGGCTCAATTGCAGCCGGATTCACGACCTCGGCCTCGCCGACATCGGGGGCGAAGGTACGCTGAGGGTCATCCGAGGCCACCAATGCTTCGCTGATTGGTACTTCGGGCGCTTCCGGGGGTTCCTCGACCGGTGCTTCTTCGACGGGTGGTTCGGGGGCTTCGGCGGCTTCCGGTTCTACGGGTTCCGCGATTTCATCGGTCAGATCCTCAAAGCTGTTTCCCAACTCAACCGCATCCGGTGCCTCTGACGTTCCGGCATCTTGTGTCAGGTTTGGGGCGGTGATGCTTAGGCCCATGATATGCAATACCAACGAAATCAGTATCGCGATCACCGCTATGAAGATCGACCCCCGGATCATTCGAGCGCCTTCTCAGTCACCACAAAAACAGAAGTGGCCCCAAGCCGGCGAAGCGTGCCCGTAACTTCGATCAACCGGCTGCCCGGAGCCGCACGGTCAGGAACAATTCGGACAGCGCCGGGCTCGCGCCCCTCCATATATGCTTCGGGTTCGATCGTGTTCCCACGGAAACTGAGCGTCCCGTCCTGGTGCAAAACCAGCGCATCCGGTGGTTCGCGCCCATCCAGATCGGACGTATCCACAAGCTCAAGGTCCGGGTCTAACGGCACGGCCACAGTGCCTGCGATCAAAAAGAAGATCAGCATCAAAAAGACGACGTTGATCAGGGCGATCGTCGAGTCGCGTTTGCGGCGGGGGCGCGGCGCTTGAATCATTCCAACACCAGAACGCTGATGCCTTCGCGCCCTCTTAGGCGGACAAGAAGATCCACCAGCCTTTGCGACGTTGTGTCTGGGTCAAGGCTTACCAGAACCTGCCCGGCCTCGATTTGCGCGGTCAGGTCGTCCAGAGCGATTTCAGACCCGTTTAACACAAGCCTCTCTGGGCCTAGCTGGACAAACAACCGCTCGGTCGGGCTGTCGGACGGTGGGCCGCCGCCGGTGGCGTTGCTCAGCTCGATCTCAGCATATTTCGAGAATGTCGATGTCAGCATGAAGAACAGCAAAAGCAGAAATATTACGTCGATGAGCGGTGTCATCGACAAAGGCCGCCGCACAAATGGGGCTGTGTTACGCATGTCCGGGCGCAGCCACCAACATCTCGGTGCTGTCCGCCAGTGGTATCGCCTGCCCCGGCACCAGAATTGTGCGCAAGGCTTTGTCTGCAAAAACCCTTTCACGGGCCGTGCGACTTTCGAACCAGGACAGCACCATCGAGGTAGGCATCGCAACAGCCAGCCCGACCGCGGTTGTCACCAAAGCAACCCAGATACCCCCCGCCAACAATGACGGATCAACGGATGAACCCGCCGCTTGCAGGCTTTGGAACGCTTCGATCATACCCAGAACAGTTCCGAACAAGCCCAGCAATGGCGCCAGTTGCGCAACCGTGTCCAAAAGACGAAAGCCACGTTCAAGTCCGGCCAGCGCCAGACCCGCCTCGGCATCCAGACGTTGATCCAGTCCCGGTGTTTCCGGCGCATCCATGGCGACTTGCACCAACGGCGCAAGGTAGCTTCGGCTTTTGGCCAGACGCGCACGCGCGGTCTGAACATCCCCGTCATCCCAGGCAGCAAGTGCCTGAGACAGCACACGGTGCCGTCCGACACCCGACGCCGTAAACTGCCAAAGCTTGTAGAGCGTAACCGCAAGGGTCACCACGGACATGGCAATCAGGATCGCAACAACCGGTCCGCCTAGCGCCACAATTGCGCGCAACGCTTCCATCGGGCTCATCCCAGCAACTCCACTTCGGTTCGACTGCTCAGTTTCAAAGCATCATGGCAAAGCTGGCTGTCCGACCCATCCACAACACAGGCGCTGGACCCATTAATCAGTGCCTGCCCGACCATGTCACAAGTTCTGTTCGGCAAATCAAACTGGCGTACACGCGGCCGATCCGCTGGAAGGTCCCGGAAATTGAACAGCGACAGGCTGACAACGCTGCCCGAAGCATCAAAAATCACGGTCTCAAAACTGGCCGCGTCAATTGCGGTACCAGTCTTGTTTTGTACAACAAATGTCAGGCGACACGCCTGGTCGACGTCCTGCACCGTGTTCAGTTCGATCATCAGATCACCCTGAGCGTCGCTTTGGCTCTGTGCCAGTGCTGCGATGGGAGAAAAGAAGGCAACAATGGCCAAGATCAAACTGCGAGACTTCATTGTTGTGCTCCGACATTTTCCACGAGGATAATGAATATTTAGGTGTTACCCGTCATATCCAAGACCATTTGAACGCGAAAGGGTAGCCGACACGTTTGTGATGACGAGGAATTTCAAGAAAACCCCGCCAAAATTCGAGGCAATACTGTTGCATACCCTTCCGGATAATCTCCGAACTCAAGACTATTTTGCGCACGTATCATTAGGCTCGGCGGTCATTACCGAGACATTTCGACAAGGCGGGACAATGCCTTTGCGCGGGCACCCATCTGTGACAGCTCCGCTTACGTAAATATAAACTCATCTGTCAGATGAAAGGGTTTAGTCAATTTGGGGCCTGCAGACTTTGGCGTCTGACCATTTTGAGCAACGTCTTCAGATATCGCGGGGTTTTTGCCTTGTGATTTTCGAATTTCCAGTTCGTTTAGCAAAAAGAATATTCCCGCCCTCTGCCCCACCAGAGTCTTCGGCATAGAGACTTCGACAACTTGGGGGGTTTTGCGCGACTTCATCTTCGAAGAAACCTCAAAGGTAAGCTCATTTTCAGAACAACCTTAGTATAAGTAGCGTCGATTGGTAGTGCAAAACACAAAATATGCTATCGGCGTGTCTTTTCTGCCTAGTCATCGGACAGAAAAAACCGTCAGATCGTGCTTTCAGGTAAGAGCAAACCGGGCGCCCGTTCGGTTTGCAAAGGCGACGAGCGAAAGCATCACGGGTACTTCGACCAATACACCAACAACGGTGGCAAGTGCTGCGCCCGAGTTCAGGCCGAAAAGGCTGATGGCAACTGCGACGGCCAGCTCAAAGAAATTAGAGGTGCCAATCATTGCGCAAGGGGCCGCAATCCGATGCGGTATTTTCAGGGCATAGGCGGCCCCGTAGGCCAGCGCAAAGATCCCATAGCTTTGGATCAGGATTGGCACAGCGATCAGCACGATGACCAGTGGCTTGGCCAGAATGGTCTGCCCCTGAAGCCCGAACAGTATGACCACAGTTGCAATCAACCCAATGATCGACCACGGCTTCACCCGCGCCGTGAACGCGTCAATCGCTTGTTGTGATTTCAGTCGACGGCGGGTCAACAGCCCGGCGATCAAAGGCAGCACCACGTATAGGACCGTCGCAAGAACAAGTGTCTGCCAGGGGACCGCGATATCCGTAACCCCAAGCAAAAACGCCACGATTGGGGCGAAAGCAATCACCATGATCAGATCGTTTACGGACACCTGGACCAGCGTTTAGGTAGCATCTCCTTGGGTGAGTTGCGACCAGACAAAGACCATCGCAGTACAGGGGGCCGCCCCTAACAGGATAAGACCTGCGGTGTACTGCGCAGCGTCCTCGGGTTGAATCCAAGGTGCAAAGACGTAGTCAAAGAACAAAACGGCCAATGCGGCCATTGTAAAAGGTTTGATCAACCAATTGACGGCCAAGGTGACGATCAGCCCGCGTGGTTGACGCGCCACGCCAGCGACTGCGCCAAAGTCGACACCGACCATCATGGGATAAACCATTGCCCATATCAGCATTGCGACCACAAAGTTCACGCTGGCGACCTCGGTCGCGGCGATCAGCTCGACAAGACCCGGGGCGATCAGGCCGATCAGCACGCCACCCACCATCGCCAAAGCGACCCAGACTGTAAGGTATCGCTCAAAAACACTCAAGGATAAGCCTCGGACGCGGGATTTGTCAGTTTGGAGGACGTCAGCGCAGCCAACGCGACCATGATTGCGGCAGTGCCCAGGACGAGAGCCAGCCCCCCTATTTGATAGGTCAGACCAGACAAGACAGTTCCCACAAGACGCCCGGTTGCGTTGGCCATGTAGTAAAAGCCCACATCCATCGTGACCCTGTCGGATTTGGTGAAAGACAGGATCAGATAGGAATGCAATGAGGAGTTGACGGCAAAGATTGCGCCGAAAACCAAAAGGCCAATGACCAGCGTGACAGTCAGCCAAGGCTGTGGGCCCGAAGACATCAGTACAGCGACCGTCAACGCCGCTGGCACACAGAACAAAGCAGCGGCCCAATTCCGGGCAGAATGGATCAAGTCGCCTTCGGATCGGTCTGCCGCGCGCAGAATTTTTGGCGCGCTGGCCTGTACTGCGCCGTAAAGGATCACCCAGATGGCCATGAACGTACCGATCATGAAAAAGGCGGCGCGGTTGCCATCCTCGGTGCCATCCGACAGGACGGCGTAGAAATAAATCGGGATACCGACCACGAACCAGATATCTCGCGCTCCGAACAGGAACACGCGGGCGGCTGACAGCCAGTTTACGTTCGGCGATTTCGAAAATACCTCGGAGAATTTCGCGCTTTTGCGGCCCTTGGGCAGCCCGTCGGGCATGAACAGGATGACCGCCAAGAGGATCGCCAATAACACGATCGCCATAACCAATACGGCCCACATGAAACCCAAAGTGGCAAGTAGGGCGGCCCCGAGCAGGAAACCCAAGCCTTTGACCGCGTTCTTCGATCCCGTCAGGATGGCGACCCAGCGAAACAGGCCACCCCCTTCCGTCGGCGCCAACAGCTTGACCGCGGATTTCGAGGACATTTTGGCCAGATCCTTGGCAACACCGCTTGCCCCTTGGACGACCATAACGAAGACAACTTTCGCAGGAATCGCCCAGTTAGGGTCTAACTGTGTCAGTAAAAGCAATGCACCGACCTGAAGACCAAGCCCCGCATAAAGTGTCGAGGTCAGCCCGAACCTTGCTGCAATCCAGCCCGCGGCAAGGTTAGTTCCCATCCCTGCGATTTCGTACAGAACAAACAGATAGGCAAGCTGAACCGGTGAGAACCCCATCGTATGAAAATGCAGTAGCACCAACATACGCAAGGCCCCATCGGTCAGCATAAAAGCCCAATAGGCCGCCGTGACCGCGATATAGGCCGACAGTCCTTCGGGCCGGGATGTCACAGCGAGGCTCCAACCTTCAGCGCGACGTCGACCAGACGGTGGGCATAGCCCATTTCGTTGTCGTACCACGCATAGATTTTCACCTGCGTTCCATTCACAACCATTGTCGACGGCGCATCGATGATCGAGGAGCGTTCATCATTGGTGTAGTCGGTTGAAACCAGAGGCCGGGTTTCATAGCCCAAAATGCCCTTCAACTCGCCCTCGGCAGCGGTCTTGAAGAACGCATTGACCTCTTCGGCCGTTGTGTTCCGTTCTACTTCGAACACGCAGTCCGTCAGCGATGCGTTCAACAGCGGCACTCGCACCGCGTGACCGTTCAACCGACCCTTGAGCTCGGGATAGATCAGGGTGATTGCTGTGGCAGAGCCTGTGGTCGTTGGGATCAGCGAGTTCAACGCCGAGCGCGCGCGGCGCAGATCTTTGGCCGGGCGGTCCACGATGGTTTGCGTATTCGTCACATCATGGATCGTGGTCATTGAGCCGTGGCGGATGCCAAGACTTTCATGAATGACTTTAACCACCGGTGCCAGGCAATTGGTGGTGCAGGACGCGGCTGTTACGATGTGATGTGTTGCGGGGTCATAGGTGTCTTCGTTTACGCCCATGACAATATTGGCCGTCGATCCGTCCTTGACCGGGGCCGAAACGACAACCTTTTTCACGCCTGCCTCAAAATACGGGGCAAGTTTGGCCTCGGTTTTGAACACACCTGTGCAGTCGATGACGACGTCCACCCCATCCAGAGGAAGCTCGCTTAGGTTTTTGGTCCCGATAAACGGCAATCGCGTGCCATTGATCGTGACGCTGTCCGCATCATGCTCAAACTCTGCGCCCCAACGCCCGTGGACGGTATCAAACTCCAGCAAATGCGCGTGCATTTCCGGGTCGCCGACCCCATCATTGATCCAGGCGATGTTCGCACCTTTGTCCAGCAAGGGCTTTAGCGCCAGCTTTCCCATACGGCCCAGGCCGTTAAGCGCATATGTCGTCATTTCATTTCCTCAGAGGGGGTTCTTCCGATGTCGTCGACAGCGGATTGCAAGGCGATCCGGTCGAGGCTTTCGACGGGCAGGGATGTGAAAGCCTCAATCCGGCGCTTGAGCGCGCCATATGCGTTCTGAAACGCCAGACTTACTTCTGCGTCCGTACCGGTGGCTTTGACCGGGTCAACCATGCCCCAGTGACCGCTAATGGGCTGCCCTTCCCAAGCCGGGCATTCTTCGTTTGCAGCCTGATTGCAAACCGTAAACACAAAATCCATTTCCGGAGCGCCCTCAACGGCAAATTCGGACATGTGCTTGGAACGCAAGACAGACGTGTCATGCCCCTTGTCCTTAAGAACCTGCACCGCGAACGGGTTCAACTCAGATGTTGGTTGCGTCCCTGCGGAATAAACCTCGAACCGGTCTTCGCCCAACGTGCGCAAAAGGGATTCTGCAAAGATCGAACGTGCAGAGTTGCCGACACACAGAAACAGAACGTTGTATTTGCGATCCGTCATCGTCTTGGCTCCTTGTGAAAAAGGCATGCAGATATCGGGACGTCCACGGCAGCAATCGTTCAGCAGGAAATCCAGCATGTGCTGCACGTTCTTCATCTCGATCGAGTACAGTAGCGAGGTTCCTGACCGGTCATGCCGCACCAGCCCCGAACGCTGCAGCGCATTCAGGTAATTCGACAAAGTGCTGGCTTTGATCTCTAGCTCGGATGCGAGCTCTCCGGCAGGGACACTGTCAGGAAAACGTCGCATTAACATGCGAAACACCATCAGGCGTTGTGGATGGCCGAGTGTTGAAAGCTTATCAGACGTAGATTCTATCATATTTCATGAAATATTGAAATAGTGATTGTGAGTCAACGACCTCCTGAAATGAGCTTAGATGTTCGTATATCACTGAAAAAAATGGAAAATACAGAATGTCAAAGTGGCAACGCGAAAGAACAGCACGTCTGTACAGCATCAATTGGCGCATAAAACGGTGCGCAACCTTCTGATTTCGAGACTTGCGCCTCTCAAGGTGACGGTTTAAACGAAGCGTCGCTTGCCTCAATAGCTCAGATGGTAGAGCAGGTCCTTCGTAAGGACAAGGTCGGGGGTTCGAGTCCCTCTTGAGGCACCATTTATTTCAAAAAAATTTAATTTATTCCGGTACTTGGCTAAATTGACACTTGTTCTGACCACCCTTTCAACCACCTTAATAGGTTTGGATGGTATAGTTGGTTTCGAACGCTGAACGATGTACGTAGTTACAAGTTTTGGTTCACCCTCAGTCAAAAGAATACCTTGTTGGCGTTGACTAAGTTTGCGAGCAAGGGCAACTGGGATTTTCGCAGGTACAAAACGTATTCGCCAAAAACCAAATCGCGTTTTTGCTGGTGTCCGCGAAGGACTGGGAACGCTTCGTAAGGGAACAGATCAACTGTACCAGACAGGAATTGGTCTGCAGTTCCAGCCTCCATGTCATATCTTTCGAGAATTTCCGTTGGAAAGTGCTTTATGTTGTTAGTGACGAGGTAGTGTGCTCCGCATTTAATAGCAGCGGCAAGAACATGGCGGTCGTTCGGGTCTGGTAGTTGCAGAGAATCGATCAAGTCTTCGTAGTCAAATATCCATGCATCGTCGAACTTGTCGCGCATGGTTGCTTCGGTTCTGTTAATACTTGCCTCAAGTTCTGGCCGTTTCCGTTTTAAGTTGAAGGTCCACTCTTCCATAATCTTGTCGGTCCAGCGCGCCTTGAAAAGGTCCGCGTGATAGAAACGCAAAAGAAGGTCTTTCGACGCCAGTGGGTACAATACGCTAGCGTCCAACACGGCCAGAAACCTGTTGGACGCAGGAATCACTCGGCTTCGAACTCCATGGTAAAGTCCAGCATATCGTCGAGCGCTTCACTACGCGCCGCAGAGCGCTGCTCTTTGTAGTTCATCAGTTCAATGAACGGCACACGGCGATGTGTACCGACCATCTCATGATACAATTCCTGGCGCTCGATCAGCTTTAATACATAAGACCGGCTTACATTTAAGATATCTGCAGCCTGCTGGGTCGATAGCATTCGACCTTGCGGCATGTAGGTGACTGTTTCACCTCTTGAAACGATACCCAGCAATCCCCGGATCAAATCGGTCAACGCAGGCGACAGGTACACTTCTCCAATCGGCAACTGACCTTCGCCGTTCATTACGCTTTCTATCGCGGCTAATCCGTCACCCGCGTTTTGAATCTCTTCTCGCGTCGGCATCCTCTTTGTGATGTCGACGACTTCAGCAGTGTTTCCCGACATGGATACCCTCACTTTATCAGTGTTTTACCAATAATGGCGTAAACTTCTTATGTCTTACTTGGTGCTAGATTACATAGCAGACAAGTATTTCCAAACGATTTATTCGGTTTAAACGATTTATTCGATTCTGTGTATCATACATTTCATACGCTAAATTGCCGTCAACTCTCAATTTTTTATTGTGCTACGCGTGTGGTAATGCGCGACCATTTGACTCAGGCATATTTCACTGGAGCACTAAACTCTTGCTATCACCAAGCGCGGCTCCTTTGGAAATGACCAGATATCGAACCACTTGAAGCACGTCCCGTCCCGGTGTCGCATGTCAGCCATATGCAAGCGCGCACCAGTGGTCCGGTGCCGTATCAGCGCCGCTCTAAAGGCCCGTAGGTTTATCAGCCACCAACTCAGTGTCGTTCGCCCATCTGTCCCTGCGTGGCCGTAGAACATCCAATCCCCATAGCCGTTCATAATCTTGGACAGCTCTGTCTCAGCCCGGTCGGTAGCTTGGCCCAAATGGTGAACTGGTGGGGGTATCAGGCGGCATAACCGTGACGCCTGATCCTGGCTGCTATCCATATGTCTTAGGCATTCAGCATGAGTAAATCCGTGGCTTGGAAATGGTCCAGCGGATCAGGCGCGGCGTGCGTCATCCGTGCAGTCGGTAAGCTCTGCCTCTATCTTGGATATGTAGCGCTCGTAGGATTGGCGAATGGCGGGCTTCATGTGCAGCTTTCCCAATAAACCCGAAACGCGATTTGAAGCTCAGGCACAACGTCGGAACGGGTGACAAACTCTTGGATCGGCATCATTCGCCAACATTGCCCCTCTTCACCAAACTTAATCGTCGAAATGAGTTCTTCTGAGACAACGCACGCAAAAAAGGCGACTTCGCGCTTGGGTAGAGCCCCTGCCGCTTCAGCAAAGTAAGTCGTCTCGAAATCAATCAGGTTCTTTGACAATGAGATGCCAAATTCTTCGTGTGTTTCACGTATCGCGCACTCAAAGGCGGTTTCGCTACCTTCGCGCACGCCACCCGGTAAGTCCCATTGATTTGGGTTCGGAATGTGGTCGAAATCATCTCTCAGATAAGCCACAACCGCACTATTACAGATGACGGCTATCTTGGCTCCTTGCAAATGTCTCGCCTCAGCTACACCCATGGCCGCTCCTATTGTTCACTTCGAATGTCCGCCATTGCCCAAATCGCACAGTGTATGTTTTCTTCGACCAAATAACTGTTTAATCTTATCTCTATGAAGAAAATGATCCAATCGGCTTTGGTGTCATTCGCTGTAGTCGCGGGCACTATTGCAAACTCCGAACCTGTAGACATGACTGGTTTGTCGTGCGTACGCATGACTAGTCACGGCCCCAACACTTGGGAATTCTATGGAGACATTGCGGTAAGAAGGTATGCGGAAGGCCAAGGGCGACCGCAAAGGTTCTATCGGGTGGGAAAAGGTGCCTACGAAAGATTTAGCCGACTGGATGGAGAATGGGACGCTGTCTTCTACTTTTTTGACGTAGGTGATGGAATTCAATTACGAATACTCGCTCGACCAGGACTTGTTGTCCGTGACGAGAACCCGAATGCTTCTTGGGACGAGGGTGTGTTTCCTTTTTCCGCTCAATGCAAACCGCTATGGGAAACAGAATAATATTGGAAATGAATTCCGGTAGACTAATCTGCCCGATGCAATGAAACCTAGTGTCCGCATTGGACTAAATGCAATCCTCAGTAGCCAACACAAGGAACCAACCTTGCCTGACCCAATCCAAGTATAGCCCTTCACCGCCACCCGTTGCGGGCCTATGAGCCGTTGCGAATGCCGCAGTTCATTGCTTGGGTTTCTGGGTTTTAGTCTTGGGGCAGAGAGCGCATATCGGCAAGCCCTCCGCCCCAATTATGCCTTACACACCACATAGGTCTGGAGTACCAAGGCAAATGCCGCCTCTGTCCTGAACTCTAGGCGATGTACCATATTCGTTTGGAGATGAGCCTCCACCACCTCCTCCATTACCACCCCGTTGCGTGCCATCTGGAATTGGTATCTTTGGGGTGCCGTTGTCATTGCTCCCATCGCGATAATTGGGAATATACCCAGGCTTACTCTCAGGCGGTGTATAATTGGGAGGGTTCACCTCATTGAGAGGTGGTGCTTCCATGCCGCTGTCCGGATAATACGGCCTCAGGTCCTTTTTCTTAGCCTGCGCCTGGCCAGCGATAGTGGTTGCGGCAAGGGCACTAACTATAATTGCAACAAGTAGCTTCGACATTTGCTTCATTCCATACCATCCCGTGCAAACGGGCGGCTTCAAGAACAGCAGCGAGCTATTGGCGGCAATCTCCCAGTTTAACCCTGCATAACGGGTACGTGAGTATCTGTGTTGCATTGTTGCAACAATGAGTTTTGGGTCCAAGAAATTGGAAATATGTTTTTTTCATAGCCATACCTAGGAGAAATCACATAGAAGAACGCGGATTTAACCAACAGTTCTTCTTGCGTTGAAACAAAAAAGCCCGACCACATGGGCCGGGCACGATTGTCTGAATTACAAGACGTTTAGTCGAAAGCTTTCTCCCCGCGCCACTTTTCCACCACACCCTGAAATATCTCGATAGCTGGTTCGAGTGGCAGGTCGTGATTTACAACGGCAGTCAACATGGCTCGCATGCCTTCCTGGACCTGTGGTTCGAGCTCCTTGTTTATTCGGTTAAAGTCACGAACACTACGTTCTTTCTCGACCCAGCGTTGCAGCATTGCGCTTGGACAACCCGCGAACAACCAGTCCATGTTTGCCGTATTCTCTGTGAGCCAGTCCATAAGAGGCGAGTTCAAGGCAATATCGCCGTCCTCATACTCAATCTCAGGCGGGTCCAGCTCGAACAACAGGCAGAAGTGTTCCAGACGTTCCTCGAAGGTGCCGAAGTTATAGTGACGGTGACTCTGTTTCATTTCACCACCTCCAGAGCATTGACACTGTCCAGTGCCACGTTGAGCTTGCGTGCGCGTGAGTGGGCCATATCCATGATCCCCCATGCTTCGCTGCAATCTTCTCCATGGGGCAGCACCGCCAAGGCGGCGGATATGAGTTTCTCCAGAGCAACGGCGTGTTGCTGTAGGTCGTTTCCTGTTTGAGTGTTGTTCATTGGTTTTCTCATAGTTGTGGCTTGTGAAGGCCATAACCAGCGACGGGCTGGCGCACTGCGTCCTTTGCTTCGTCCCATGCCTGCCACAGAGCATTGCGCCAGATAACCCGGTGAAGCTTGCGTCCTGCCATGATGGCCCAAGCGCGGTTCATGATGTTCTGGCGGTCATACATGGTGGAAATCCTCGCCTTGTCCAAAAGTATCGCCGGTGATACTTATAGTATACAGGAGGGACTACCCTTTCGCAATACTAAAAGTACCATGGAGATAAATAAAGTATTATGCACTTTGCAGACATCACACCCCAGCACACCAAAGCAGCCAGAATGCTCTTAGGGTGGTCACAAGGTGATTTGGCAGAAAAGTCAGGAGTTGGCGGGTCAACGGTAAAGCGGCTGGAATCTAAGCCGGAGGCGATGGCTAAAGCTGACCTTTCCACAAAGGTCGCGATTTATAACGCACTAAGTGCCTCAGGTATCGAGCTTCTGAACAGCGGAGAACCTGGTGCCAGGCTTAGAAAGTCGCCTCAGGAGCTAGTTCGCTTTCAGCCGGGAAGTAAGTAATGACGGATTGTAAACTTCGAAAAATCATCTAGCTGCGTTGGATGAACACAGCCATTCGCATCGTGTCATGACCCAGAAAACGCCGCGCATTGGTACATTTCTTGATACAACGCAACCACGGCACTCATATCGACCGAACCTTGTTTTGCAAAAAGCTCAAATTTCAGTGCCGCCTCAAGTCTCCCATTGAAATTCACGTAAATTGCAGCACCAGAGTATTTGCCCTTCAAAGGCCCCATGACGATTGAGTCGAAATCGGGGTAAAAATAATCTATGAAAAATAAATAATTGTTTGGAATTCCTGAATTCTTAAATTGTTTTCTTCTCTCGGTTTTAGTCGTCTTGTCGTAAGTCGTTGTTGGAACAAAGGCGCCATCTGCTTGTTTTCTGAAAACGTCCCCTTTCCCATCAAAGTAAAAATCTCCTAAATAACCCAATGCGCCGGGAGGAAGTAGGGGGCCTTCACCAAAAGTTCGGTCAATGAACTTCATAACGGCCTTTGCCTCATTTCTCTTTTGTTGATCGGTTAGTTGAACCCCTACAAAATCCAATCCCAACAACTGCTTTCTAATTGTGCTGCTTTCCAATGCTGTGCAATGATGTCGGATATTTTCTTCGCCTGGAGAAAGCACTTTGACTCTGTTTCCGTTTACTACTTTAAACTGAGAGCCATTGTTCTCAACAATAATAGTTCCACCGGTTTGCTGGCCTACGACTACGCCTCCAATAACATCTCGTGTGATAATACTGCTTTGATCAGCTTCTACTAAACTTGGCCCCAGAAAAAAGGCGGATGAAATAAATCCCATTAGTTGAAGCAATCGTGTCTTGAATAGCATTGCGGATTCCTATCTCAGTTGTTTTCGTTGTTGATTGTAAAACTCCCACTATTCGTTCCCAGGATTGCACCTCCGATATTATCTCTTGTCTTGATGTCAACACTGACTGAGCCCTGGTAGGCAATACCACCGAATTGGCTCGTGAATCTTTTAGGTAGCGCTTTGTTGAATGCTTCTACGAATTGCCTGCCCTTTTCCTGTTCCAATGTTCCCGCTATCTCTTGAGAGAACTCTTTCAATGACTGGAAATAGTCATCTTGCTTGTTAGAGTTCTCCGGATACTTCAACGAGATTAGTTCCTTATCGCCTTTAGAGAGCGTGTTTCCCCTTTGAACATAGCAACTCGCTTTTCTCCCTTCAAAAAAGAATAAAGCCGGCAGTTCATAGTGCATAACTGACTCTCTATCGTACGGTGAAAAATCATATCGCTTTTTTGTTAGTGAACGTATGTTTCGATCAACTTTCGTTTTGCTCCAAGAATTGGGTGGAGCGCCAAGTTTTTCGTATACTACATCCCAATTAAGCTGTGCCTCGCAATTAGAGTCAGGATGTTGATGTTCATGGTACATACCTAGAGCATGCCCGAATTCATGCAAAACCGTTCCTCTTGTTTCTTTCTTCTTACGATTTGTAAGCGCTCCACGCAGCACTGCTATATTCAGTGTCGGTCGCTTGGCCGACACACTCGAAGCGTCTCTTCCCACAAAGGACCAATTGCCTTGCGATTCAAAGGACACACGAATGTCGGCGGTTTCATCAGAGCAAATTCTCGGTTCACCATCCAATTTACCATCGAATGACAAACCGGGTGCAGCATGTTCCCAATCCGCAATAGTCTCTAGTACGAAAGACTGCGTGCTAGAATCTCCGTCCATGAAGCAAACTTCAACGGGTGTACCGGTTTCCCAAACCTTAGCTCCGTTTATAATGCCATGGAGTGTTGCATCAAGTTCGCTGTTTAGGCTTTCATCTTTGGAAAGGTTCCGAGATTCATTCACAACTCCTTCCACGTTGTGACCTCGAACTTCTGAAGCAAATGCCATCATTACGCAGCCGAGTGAGATGGTCAGTGAAGAAAGCCAATTAGTCAAGTTTTTCACATGATTCTCCTTAAAAAACAGACTTCAAGAAAATGAACTTAGTAAGTATAGCACTTATTCGCTGAAAATATGAGTTTTGCGGATATTCTGAGTATTTAGGTGAACGCCCCAACTTTAAATCTGTTCTGCCTCCCGAGCCAAATCTATCAGGCGCCTACGCTCAGCCCACATCGCCTTAGCGCCCTCAGACTGCCGTTTACGCCCCTCAGGTGTCTTTGCTCCTGTAGAAGCCCCACCGTGACTGTAGCAGCGTGTCTTTCCGTCCATAGGGGTTGCCATGCATGCACCGTCCTTGGTTTTTGCTCCGCATATCTCTGTCTTCATATCTGGCCTCCTATCTGGACGTATCACACACTGGCACTTAGGTTGTGGGTATGAGCCCAGCCGATCCCCCGTTAGCCTTGGAAGTCGCAGCAGGCATTTTGATTGCCTATCTGGTTGTCTTTTTCGCCAAGAGCGCGGTAGCTCACTGGCAGCGGGGCGATGGCAACATGGCAGTGATGATAGGCTTTGCTGTGGCGCTGGTCGGCGGCGGTCTCATTCTTGCTGGTATGGGTACAATAAGCTGGAACTGAATTCCGTCGCGAAGCCGCCAGCAGCAGCCCCAGGAATTGCGCCGGCCACCACGGGGCCAATGGATTTTTCGCCTTGGATGGGCTGACCTATTTTCGCGGCTTGAAGCCATCCCGCGCCTTTCTCAGCCCCCTTTGCCACCGCACGACCCGCAACAGCCCCGCCGGGGCCTCCTGCCTTGTAACCGAGCAAGGTAAGCGCACCCTCCCAGAGCTTTTTTGCGGCCCTAGCGTTTTCGTACCCTGTGCCTGAGTGATTCACTGCACCCGGTGGCGGCACCATGCGATTCAGGGCGTTGGCCAGCCGCATCATCTGGTTGCGTTCTTTCTGACTGAACAAGGTGTTCGCCAGCGGCCGGGTTTGCGGGCTGCTGAAAAAGCTACGGATATTCTCGGATACTTTCTGAGGCCCCCATGGAATAGGGCCTGCGACACCCGGTGTCTCTGTGCCCGGTTTCTGCGCCAAATGCCGGAATGCAGCCTGCCGGACAAGGTTCCATTCATCAGAGCCCTTGCCCAGCGTATCGCGCAGGCTTGCAGCTAAGGACGAATTCATTTTACCGGCCCCCAGCTTTGACGCACCGAACATCCACCGCATGACCTGATCCGGGCTGGCGTCTGCATCGATCATGTCCTGCAAGAATCGCGATCCTGCATCCTTACCCCGGTATTTCTTGGAATAGTCTGCCCAGAGCCTACGAGCCTCTTTTAACGCCCCAAATCCAGCCTCGTTACCATCAAACAGTTTGGCTGTAACCACATCATCAACCCAGGCATCATACTCAGACCTGATGATTGAAAGCGCCCGCTTGTCCTCGGGTTTTGCTTTGGACAGCGATGCATTCAAATCCTTGCGGAATGTCTCAATCAGCCTGAGGGATACGCCGCCCTCACCTTCACCCCGTTTCTGTAGACGGGACATATAGGCGCGGGCATTAGAGTAGATATCAGCCGTGAGGTCTATTTCCTCGTCTGCCAAGCGGCCCTGTACGCGCTGCTCAACGCCTTTAGCGACATTTCCGGGCACAGCAACCCCAGCATCATCAGCGGCCCTGTAGAGCGTTTGTGCGGCGGCCTTCTCGGCCTCACTCATGGATTGCAAACGGGCAGTAACTGCCTGTGAGGCGTCGAACTGATCCGCCGGGATACCGTCGCTCAATTCCTTCGCTACGCCGTCCACAGCGCGACGTGCGGCCATGTCTTGCTGATTGCCGACACGCTGCGCCTTGGACACAACAGCATCAGGACCAACACCACGGCGGGCACGTTCAAAGTTCGCGAAATCATTCACATCGCCTGTGACATTGTGCTTGAAGGCCGGAATGCCGAATTCTTCCATTTCCGCAACGCGGGCTGCAGTGGCAGGATCGATACCGTCATCAATGCCCTTAGAAAACTCGCGGGCGAATGTGTTGCTAACATCGTCTGCTTCATACCCAAGCTGTCTGAGGGCATCCCGACCTGCGGGGGTTATGCCGCCCTCTGGTGTGTAATAGCGGCGGTCGCGGAACAGTTTCGCAACAGGCGTACCGAGCTTCTTTGCGGCCCAGCCCACGACTTTCGCCACAGGGACAGACGCGGCGCCACCTGCAGCACCGCCGATGAGGCCGCCGGGTAGGCGGACCATGCGATTGTCAAACCCTTCGCCCTCCGCGAAACCATAGATTGTACCAACAGTCGCGCCCGTCTTGGCTCCCTGTTTTATGGCCTGCCCCGTGGTCGCTGCCTTTGCTGTATTGCCCAGAAGGGTTGCGGGAACAGCCAGACCGCCGCCCGCCTCTGACACAAAGGACGTAACCGGGAAATCCTGACGGTTCGCATCGATTTTGGCGCGCTCATTCTCTCGTGCAAATGTACCGCCCTCTGGACCAGCGGCCAAACGACCACCCAGATAAGCCGCCTCGTCTGACAAGCCCAAAGTAGCCCCATGACCGGCCATGCGCAGTGCAGCACTGCCCCGGCTGTTGTTCTGCATGTGGTGGCTGGTGAGCATGTCGCGATCCGTCAACTGTCCCGTGACCGGATTTACAATCATGCCCTCAGGCGGTTGCCCATAGGTGCCGTCCGGGTTGCGTTGAGCGCCTTGCGGCTGTGGATCTGAGTGCGAAGGCTTACCGAAAATCTCTGCGGCATAGTCGTACATCTGCGTTTTAGCCGCTGCCTTCTTGGTTCCGAATATCTCGGATGCGTAATCATGTCCCGCCATTAGATACCCACCTCTGCGCGAAGTTGCTGCGCTGCCTGCTGTTTGATAACGGCCTCGTCAGAAAAACCTGCAGCCCGCAACTGCTGCTCAATCTGTTCGCCCCGCTGGTTGATAAGCTTGTCCAAGTCATCCAGCGAACTTAATTCCCAAGGCTTGCCCTGACGGCCCGTTGCCAGCCAGAGATTGTAGCGGGCAACGGCGCGTTTTTGTTGCAGAATGGACTGTTCAAGCTTGGCCTGGAACTCTGTCGGGCTGTCCCCGTCCAGAATGCCCGTTCCTACGCTGGGAAGTTGCTCAAGCAAGCGTTCTGCCTCTTGCGGAGTCACAGCGGCCCCGGATAGCTCTTTCAGGGTGGTGTTGAGGTTGTTGAAAGCCTCGGTTTTGAACTGCGCGAAGTTCGCAACAATCTCTTGCTGCTCTGCCGTGGCGCTGCCCATCTTGTCCAGCAACTGCCCCCATTTCGCACCAATGCGGGTAGAGATTTCCAGATACTCTGGCTTGAACAATTTTCTTGTGTCATTCAACCGGCCCAGCATTGCGCCAGAGTCCAGTATGCGGCCCTCGATGTCATTGGTGGCCTTGGTGCCAAAGCCCTGCTGATTGCCACCGCCGTAAGAAATGGTGGTGCCGTCTGGTGTGGTGACATTGAACCCACCGCCCTTCTTGGCTTGGGCGTACTGAATGCGAGATAACGGCGCGCGTCCGGCCTTGCGTTCCTCGGCTGCGTATCGACCGTATTCATCTGCGGGGGCCGGGGGCGTTGGCATCAGGTTTGGTGCCACAAGTCGGGGGGCCTGCTGGCCGGTCGGATCGATGTAGTATTTGCGGCCATCCGCGAGTTCCTGAATGCTATAATTGGGCCCGGCTTGGTTGCGCTGGCGCATTTCAAGCTCGTATTGCATCTGAATGGCCCGCGCCTGTTGGGGTGTGGTCGATGGATGGGCCAACAGCGCTATGAGGTCACTCGGATCGTTAGAAGCGACCTCAACCATGCTGGGGTTCTGCCCACCACCGAACTTACCGAGCCACTGGTTCGCAAACTCCCCAGCCGACATATGCATGTTGCCGCCATTGAGCATTACCGCGTCATGCCCAACAACATCAGACGCCGGTGTGTTCGGGTTCGCAAGCAACTTGGCCGCGCCGCCTGCGCCCTGCTGGTGAGCAAGGTACAACTCAGCCGCCGTAGGTTCACGGCCAAGAACCTGCCGCAGGTGGGTTGCGTTATCCGCCGCAAGACGGGCCGCAGCTTGCGCAGACGCGTGGGGGTCGGTTTTGTCTGTCAGCCCATACCGCTGAGCCGTGCTATCGATGAACTGGAACATTCCACCGGCAGACGAATTTGGGTTCTGCGCATACTGGTTTCCACCGCTTTCAATCTGGGCGACTTGGTGTAGATACCCTGTAGGCAAGCCGTGCTGCTGTTCCAACTGGCCGAATAGGCCGGTTAGAGACATGGCACCCGGTTTACCAAGCGCAGCCATCGCGCTGTCACCGATTTCCTGCTCAAGGGTACGGTTGGGTAAAGGCCGGGTCGCCCCGCGAGTTCTAGACGCCGCCGCCACAGGAAAGCTCCCGAGACGCGAACCTAAGCGCTTTGCGTGGGTGTCCATCTGTTGTTTTTGCTCCCGCTCCTTTCTGCGCCGGTCCATCAGGGCGATACCCTCCCCCATATGCGCCCCTACGCCGTCACCAGATAGAAGCCCTTTGGACATGGCCAGCAGAAGCGGCGACGCCTCTTGCAAGGCCGAAGCCATTGGGCCAATCCCCAACATGGGTTGAGCGCGCTTCTTGTCGTACATGTGCGTTGCCGCGTTTATTGTTGGTCCCATCTGCATCTAAAAAACTCCCCAAAGCGGCCAATATGCCCAGCGGTGCAACCACCAAACAGGTGCCCCAACACGCCATGCGCACCCATGGATTCGATGCGTTTGTTGGAGTGCTGCTGTTGTCTGGTAAGACCATGTCAATTTAGCCCCCGCTTCGCCTGCTGGTGCGCTTCAATGGCCTCGTCCAGTTGAGCGAGATAATCTCGCAATGCCTCTCGATCCGCGCATAGTATTTCGATGAATCGCTCAGGCTGCGCGTGAAGCACCGCCATCATTCGTGCCATCAGCAGTTGAGAGTTTGCGTAAAGTGCCACAGGGTAGGTTTCTATAACCTCTCCCTCACTGTCCCGTGGTACGTCGATGAACCCAATCATTTCGATCTGCCGTCAACTGCTTATGTGCAAATAGAGGTATCATATTACCACCCATTTCTCAAGAAAAAGCGGCGATTATTGTGGGATATTGCTTGCATTTAAAGGCAGAGTTTCGGTCCCAATAAGGGGCGTTGGGAGAGTGGATTGTGGTATTAGTATTCAAACCCCAATTTCGAGCTTTTTTATTTTTCCTCTAGGTGCTTGGATTGGCCGTTTAGTTCTCCGCTTTCTTTCAGTTTCGCCAGCAGACGTGGATCGTGCGCAGCGATTACCGCCTCGATAGCTTCACCGCATGCTTCAAGAGTTGGTGTGTCCATCAGTTCGTAGAACGGTCCAGACCGCCCAGCGTGCGCTTTCACCAATTCCAGATGAACACGTTGCTTGAAGTCGAGCTCTTTCTCATCATTGAGGCGATTAACACGCTTCAAACCAAGCTGCGGTAACTCAGCCGCTGTCAATTCGCCCGCGTTATCTCTGAAAAACTCGGGGTGCAAGGTTTCGAAGTCGATAGGCGCAGCCCTTTCCAGTTTCCCAATTCTTGACCGTATGCTCATCCCAATCCCTCCACCAAGCGCTGAACGCGACTTTCGAACTCAGCCCGCGTTTCATCTTCTTCCCGTGATGTCTGGCTACCAGCATTCGGGCCCTTCATGATGTACGCCAGTCGTGGCTCACCGCCTTCTTTGGTTTCTTCTTCATCGGTTTGCAGTTCGCATAGGTAGACTGCGTGTGGCTCGGAGCCTCGTTTCCCTCCGGATCTTCCTTCGACTTTTCTGAGGCGTGATTCCAAACTCATTGGCTGTTCCTTTCTTGTGCTTCTTCAACGCGCTCAATGAACGCTGTTTCGGATTCACCCTTTCCCCTGCGAAAAAGGGTGCCGGATTGCCAAATGGTGGCCAGCCGTTCTGTCAGCTTGCCGTCTGGTTTTTTGCTCACAATTGTCCGGTAAATGGTGAGCTTTTCGGGGCCAGTTGGCTGGTCTTTTTCCAGTTTAGTAACGCGACTATGCAATTTCATTTCTGTGCCTCCAACGCTGTGATCCTGCGTTCCAGTTCCGTGGTTTCCAGCACCCGCCTATACTGCTCAACCAGCCCCATGACGGTTGCGCCTTCCAAAGGCGTCACCTCGCCCATTGAAACGGCCTGTAGTACTGCCTGTGCAGCTTCTGACGCTTCTTCGATCGATTTGATATGCGGTAGTTCAAAGCTGACGGGCGCGTCTTTTCTTGTGGGTGCTATTCGCTCCAGACACAGACGCAGAGCCGTGCTATCGCCCTCCAGCGCCATTTCGACCGCCTTTTGAGTGATTGCCTCGGCTTGTCCTTCAAGCAGTTCCTCAACTGCCCGTGTGACCCTGTGGCGGGTTCCACGTGGTTTGCCTGGGTTGCCGGTCGAAAACGTGCCGTCTGGGTTTCTTTCATCCGTATTCGCACCGTATTTTCGGTTGTCGTCACTGCTCATGAGCCCTGCTCCCACTGCTGAGTTTTGCCATTCCACATGCGCCCGTTCGGACCGTGGCGTTCCCATTCCGTCAAGCTTCGCCAGTCATCCAGAGAGACAACCTTGCCGGTCCACGTGCGGGGCCGTCCGCCTACACCAACCTTATCGGGGTGTTCATCTGTCTGCGGAGCCTTGGAAACAGGCGGATTCCGCTCACCCTCATTTTTTGGGTTTTGGCCAAGTGGTGCCGCTACATCCGCTACATTCGCTACATGAGACCTCGATTTGCCGCCCTGTGTAGCGGGTGTAGCGGATGTAGCAGGGGTGCACTGCTGATTTTTGATTTTTGCAAGTGCCGCGCGGGTATCGAAGAATGCAGCCACGGCTCACCCCCTGACGATACGAAAGGCAAGGTTGCGACTAGCCCCGTCAATCACTGTTCCGGCGTCCAACTGGTGCAGCCACCCATGAGATGAAAGAACTGACAGGAGAGACTTAACCTGTGCCGTCTCGCGCATCGAATTGGGTCCGTACAGTACAACGTCGCGGGGCAGAATTGTGTTCGCGTCTCTGCCCAGCTTCAGCGCCTGTTCCGGCCAGCCGTCGATAACCCACTTGCGTAGGCGCTCGGCCTGCTCAATCCTCTCCGTAATCATTGCGGCCTCAGCCAGACGCTTTGCCTCGCGGAGATAGAATTGTGCAAGGTCGATAGCGTCAGCCATCGTCTCAACCGAAACCTCTTGCACGTTGACGTCTTTCCAAAGCGTCAGCACGCCGGCAATCCGCGCCGCCTGTTCCGCGGACTTAGACGCGAAAGACTTGACGTACTCGAAATCGCCACCGCTGCCCTGTGACAGTTCAGTGGCCCGGTAGTATTCAAACAGAATATCCTTTGCAGCTCCGGACAGATGCAGAGCCCGTGGCTTGAGTTCCTGAGGCTTGTCCTCATCAAGGGGCTTTGGGTGATTCAAAAGCGCATTCAGACGGCTGGCCATTGCTACTTTCGCTACATTCGCTACATCGGCATTCGGCCTGTTCAGTCGTGCCCCGATGTGGCTTATGGGTTCGGTTATGAGGAACCGGGCCAAGAAACCCTGACCGGATGCAATCGGATCTGATAGCAGGGGCCTTGCCGCCACTGGCTGAACCATCAAGTGCATGGCCAGCCTGCGACCATAGAGGCTGACAGCGCCATCACCAGCGCGAACCCTGTCAGGTGGCTCACCGTCCCAGAGCTTGGAAAGACCAGCGACGGTTTTCATGCGGTTGTCGCTGTTCATGGCGTGGCCACCTAGAAACCCGCCGCCCTCGTCTGAGAACAAGCCAAGGCTGGGTTGGCCCACAAGGTAGAGCTTTACCAAGCCCTCAATCGTGGGCTCAGAGGCCGTCAGTTTTGGTGATAAGGGTTGCGCGGGCTCCGGCCCCATGGACTTTAAATCGGCCTCGGCTGCTGTCGCCTTGTCTGGTTTGCTACCCGATGCCTCTTTCAACAGCCTGTCACGCTTAGCTGTCCATAGCTTCTGGGCAAGCTGCCACTCCGCCATGTCCTCTTTGTGCTGGGCTGTTTGTTCCCGCTCGAATTCACGCAGGCCATTCATGACCAGCTTGTCACATCCGCTTTTCCGTTCACCCGATTGCGCGACCGTCAGACAGTACAGGGAAGTTGGTGAATACCCGGCCAGGGTTTCAACATCAGCATGAGCCTGCACCGCCAGAGAAGCCACCGACAGGGCCGATTGAGCCGCGATTGCCACCGGAGCTTGTGTGGCTTGCTGCACGGCCAGAACAGCGCCCTTGAGTGGTCCCAGCGCACTTACAGGGTACTCATCACCGCGCGGAATTTCCCGCAGCAGAGGCTGGGGACCTTCTTCAATGAATGGTTTGGGCTGGATCACTGTCATACCTTTGCCCCTTCTTGCAAAATGTCATTCCAGTCCTGCCCGTTAGGTGCGGGCATGGTCGATACTTTCCAGCCTAGGGAATTGGCACGACTGGCTAGCGAATGACCGGCTTCACGCCCGGCTTCGTCGCCATCAGTCGCGATAATCAAATCCGCTGGCCGATCCGGTAGGTTCAGGGCTTTCATTCCCGAGGTGCTGAGAGTTGCCCAGACTGTGACAGGCTCGCTCAGGAGCCCCGACAGCAGCGACAGACCTGTCTCGATGCCTTCACACACCACGAGCGACCCGACAGCCTGTGACAGCACCACAGCACCACCAGCGCAAGGCCCCAGCATCATCTTGGCGTTTTTCTCTAGACGATTGCCCCGCTTGTCGAAGAACGTCCGATGAATGCCACCGGTCGTGGTTTGGGCTACCATAGCCATGCACCACGAGGTCGATGGGCTGTGAAAGATATCCGGTGCGAAGCGCAGAGACCGGGGCAGGTCGCATGTGATACCCCTTCCGCGCAGATATGCCTCGGCCTTGGTGCGTTCGATAGGGAGGCAGGCCTCCCAGATTCCCTGCGCCTGCTTCAGCTTGTTGGCCTCGTATTCTTTGCGCTTCTGATCCGCATCACGTTGCGCCGCCGGATCGATCTGCGCCGAATTAGCCGGAAGGTTGGCCGCGTCTGCGATATCCCGGAAGCCGCAACCGTTCTTGAAACAGTACAACAACAGCTTGCCGCCAGATTCCGAGATAGATAGGGCGTTTTGGTCCTTGCTGAGCCTCCCCCAGTGAACTGGTCCACCGTTATGTTAAGGAAACGGAGGACGACGAATGGCAAACAAGAGACCGAAGCCCGAAGAGATTGTCTCGAAGTTACG
>NZ_JBQFSZ010000003.1:0-420860 GCF_056538325.1 Ruegeria sp. BG8
CCGAGCCAGTGATGGTGTCATCACCATTTCCGGTCCGCAATGAGATATATGCGCCCTCGCCCATCACGTTCAGGGTAATAGAACCCGTGGAGTTGGTGATGATCCCAGTCGTAAGATCCGCCGTCACATCCGTGCCCGCGCCAATCCGAACGGTCCCGGTGTTCGCGTCAACGTTGATCATGTCGTCGCCACCCGCGTAAAAGATGCCAGCCCAGCTGAACTCGGCACCCTGCACGATGTTGAACGTATCGTCCCCAGCCGTGCCCACAAGACCAATGCCAAACGCGCCCGTCGTCGTCGGGTCCGTGAACGTATCCGTCCCGTCAACACCACCTGCACCTTTCACAACCGTGCCCGTGTTGTCGGCATAGTTCAGCGTCGCGTTGATCGGATCCAAAAGACCGGAATAGTCGACCTCGACAAAGCTCTCGCCACCCGAATTGGTAAAGACGATTTCATCATTACCCAGCGACCCGTTGACAAGATCAAACCCGTCCGCATTGCCCGCAGGGTCAATCACATCGTCCCCATCCGTCCCGTCAAGAACATCATCCCCAAACGTTCCAACTATGGTCTGTCCCGCAGGTTGGACGGTGATCTGACGCACAGCAGACGCACTTTGGTTGCCAACGCCATCTTCGGCTGTGGCGGAAATCGAAAAATCGCTGGTCGGTAGAACGTCGGATGCAAATGTTACGGAATACGATCCGTCGTCACCGGCAATTGCCTGTTGAAAGACACCGTTGATCTCGACAACCACCGTTGCCCCGATTTCAGCGGAACCCGTTACGGTCAGATCACTGGACTGTTCCTCGGTGGACAGGAAATCGTCGCCGGTGATTGCATCAATCGTGGGGGCGTTGGGGACATCCAGATCGAATTCGATGTTGCCACCGGAAACAGAGGAACTGGTAAAACTTGTGCCTTCCAGGGTGGCAACGGCAGACACAGAGAACGTACCGCTGCTGGCGGGCAAATCCGCCTCGGCAAATGTTGCGAGCCATAGACCGTTTGCCGCAACAACTGCGGTCTGGGACGTGCTGCCGATGGTCACAGTCACCGTGCTGCCCGGTCGACCGCTACCGGTGATGTCCAACCCATCGGCCCGATCCGATATACCCAAACTCGCGGATGCATCGTCAACAGTGGGCGTCAACGCAGAAACCGGCTCTACAGTCACATCCCGGGCCGCCGTGACACCCTGATTGTCCACCCCGTCCGTCGCCGAAGCACTGACCGAAAAATCGGAGTTCGGCACGTCTGCGGAAGCAAATGTAACACTAAAGTTTCCGTCTCCGTCGGCAATCGTGCTTTCTGTGGTACCTCCGATCGTGACCTCGACCGTCGCACCAGTTTCGGCGGTGCCGGTGATCGTCAGATCGGCTTCCTGCTCCTCCAATTCCAGTACATCATTTCCGGTAACTGCATTAAGAACAGGTGCGTCAGGCGGGGTGAGGTCGACCGAAAACCCTCCACCAGATACCTGATCACTGGTAAAGGACGTACCTTGCAGGCTTGCAATGGCTGTGACCGCGTAATTTCCGCTGGTGTTGGGCAGATCGCTTTCCAGGAAAGAGACGTTCCATGACTCGTCCGGTTGGACAGTCGCGCTCAACACCGCGCCGTCGATTGCGACATCCACCGTGCTGCCCGGGCGCCCAGTTCCAGTAACGGTCAGCCCAGCGGCCAGCTCGGATGCGCCGAATGTGCCGGTCACGGTCGAAACGACAGGCGTCAGCGCCGAAGCGGGCTCAACCGCGATTTCCAGCGTTGCAGTCGCACTGGTGTTACCCAACGTATCCGTGGCGGTCGCGCTGATCGTGAAATCAGCCTCTGGCACATCTGCTGCCGAGAACGTGACATTGAAATTGCCGTCTCCATCGGCAGTCGCGGTTTCGGTCACGCCGTCTATGGTGACCGCAACGGTTGCGCCGACTTCAACCGCGCCAGAGACGATCAAGTCCCCTTCCCGTTCCTCCAATTCTAGTACATCATTGCCGGCGACAGTGTTGATGACAGGCGCAGGAGCAGCATCGAGATCAACAGTAAACCCGCCACCGTCAACCGCTCCGCTTTCAAAGGATGTTCCATCCAGTGTTGCAACGGCCGATACATCAAAATCACCGCTGGTGTTCGGCAGATCACCTTCCGAGAAAAAGACGCTCCAAGTTCCGTCGGGCTGAACCTCCGCTGAAAGCGTCGTGTCACTGATCGTGGTATTGACAGTACTGCCAATCCGCCCGGTGCCGGACACGGTCAGTCCCGAAGCAAGCTGCGTCGGGCCGAATACCCCGGACACAGTGGACACAACAGGTGTCAAGGCAGACACAGGTTCTACGGATACGTTCTGAACCGTTGCAGATCCTTCGTTACCCAATGGGTCCGTTGCGGTGGTGCTAACCGCGAAATCTGTCGCCGGTACGTCCAGCGCTGAAAACGTAACCGCGAAGGTTCCGTCATCGGCTGCAACCGTCGATTCAGTGGTGCCGCCGATTGTGACTGCAACCGTTGCGCCTGCCTCGGCTGTGCCGCCGATGGACAGATCGGAACCCTGTTCTTCCAACTCCAGCACGTCATTGCCAGCAACAGGTGAAACCGCTGGCGCTGCTGGCGCGGTCAGATCGACCGAGAATCCGCCGCCGTCGACCACTCCGCTGGAAAACGACGTGCCCTGAAGCGTGGCTTGGGCCGTCACATCAAAGTCACCGGTCGCGTCGGGCAAGTCGGCTTGATCAAAGATAACGCTCCAGTCTCCGTTGCCATCGACAGTGGTATCCAGCGCGACGCCATCAATTGTGACCGTGACGGTGCTGTCAGGGCGACCGGTACCCGAAACTGTAAGGCCGTCCGCAAGCTCGGCAGAGCCAAGAATGCCCGAAACCGGCGCTATGGTGAGTGTAAGCGCCGATACGGGCTCAACAGTGATCGGCTGGACAGCGGCGGTCCCAATATTGCCAAGCGTGTCCGTCGCCGTAGCTGATATGTCAAAATCTGAACCTGGCAGGTCGGCTGCATCAAAGGTCACACTGAACGCACCACTGCCGTCTGCGGTTGTGGTCAAGGTAACGCCGCCAATTGCAACTTCGACTTCGGCTCCGGCCTCTGTTGTGCCAGAGACGGTCAGGTCAGCTTCTTGCTCATCCAGTTCCAGAATACCGTTTCCAGCAACTGCATCAAAACTCGGCGCGTCTGGTCCCGCGAAATCCAAAGTCAGAGTTCCGCCAGAGGCTGGCGTGGTGAAGATCGAGCTTCCGGACGTTGCACCGGCCGCGTCTACTTGGAACACTCCGGTCTCAGACGGCAATTCATTTGCGGCAAACGTGATCAGCCAATCGCCGCTCCCATCTACCGTCGTGGTTTTGGCAACACCGTCGATCGTGACCCGAACCAGTGCATCAGGGCGGCCAGTACCTTGAACTGTGACATCAGTAAGCGGGTTATTTGGCCCGAAAACCGTATCAGGTGCCTCGGTTGTCACGTCTGGACGCAAAGGAACGATGCTATCGATTTCTTCTGTGACGTTGATTGAACCAACATCGCCGTCAGGATCCTGAATCTCGCCGACGATTACATCCTGTACAACTTCCTGTGCTGCTTCAATCTGCCCTTGAACATCGCTTGGGTCACCGCCACCGTCAACGGTAGCATCAATGTCGGCATTGACCTCACCGACTTTACCGGCAATCACTTCAGCGTCTGCTGTATCTACACCCGCGCCTTCCAACGCTTGCTGAATGGTTGCTTCATCTTGCAACAAGTCTTGTGAATCCGCGCCTGCTTCCAGTAGACTTTCCGCAAGCTGCGCCGCTACTGCCTGAGAAGCGGCGGTGCTTTCCTCGGTGCTATCACCTGCGGCCGCCGCCGCTGCCGAGATAACAGCCGCAACCTGAGCCGCAGCAGCAAAGGCTTCGGGGTCTCCCCCCTCTTCGATTTCCGCCACAGGATCAAGCGCAAGCAGGTCCTGACCGCCCAACCCGAGGGCCGCGGCCAACTGCTGATTTGCATCCTCAACGCTGATCGGATTTCCTTCCGCGGCGCTTGCTTCAACAACGCTTTGGACCAAAGTGGTCAATGGCGTTATCACCTCGGATCCGGCGGGGGCGGTAAGCGTTCCGGTAAACGCCTGGCCGGTAGACGTATCGGTACCGCCAAAAGAAATCAGGCTGGCCGTCGGGTTAGACGGGTCCAGAGTGATGTTAAAGCCACCTTGTGCATCGGTGATTGTGTTAGGCTCACCCGCATCAAAAATCGAGTTACCATTCACATCCTGGAAAACCGTCGCGTTGACGATATAGCCATCAATAACCGACCCGCTGGCCGTCGGAGCATCCGGCGTCGGCGCTTCAGGCCCTGGCGCAACTGGGCTGTCGCTATCGCTGCTGCCGCCGCCTCCACCTGCCGCCGCAGCCACAAGTCCGACACCACCGAGAACGCCAGCAATCAATCCAGCCGACACACCGCCTGCCGCAGCGCCCGCATCTGCAATTTGGGCAGCGACAGCCTGCGACACGAGAACTTCCCCATCAACAGTGGCAAAGCTACCGGCCGGCAGTTGCATGACGGTGCCGTTCTCTAATGTAACTGTTGCAGATCCATCCGCCTCAATTTCCACAGACTTAACACCGTCTAGCGCCTTTACCGCCACGTCAGTGCTTTGAGCATGACCACTCTGCGCACTCAGGAGCACCAATACCAATGCTGTGCCACCTGCAGCGAGCTGCGAGGCAGACCTAAGCGCAAGTTGCTTTAAATACTTTAAACGGTCGTTTTTATTCGCCGGGACGCAAACGGGTTGCGCCAAAGAAGTCGGCAAAGACTTGATGGTGTCATCGAATTTCGTAGTTAGACTGGTTATCTCAAAGGTTGTAGTGGCAACGCTCGACGGGTTGGTTGAGCGAGCTTTCGAAGACTTCTTAGCGAACATGATTTACTGCGGCCCTATCACAAGGTTTTGATTTTTGGGCACACGTTAGAAAAAGGGCGGCGTTCTCCCAAGGTAGAGATATTTATACCTTCACAGATCAATAAGCCTTTGTTTCAAAGCGATAGCTAATGCCTGTTCCCGGGTCGCTGCCCCTAACGACTTCCGGGCTTGGAAGAAGTGTTTATTGACAGCTGCCTCACTGATTTTTAAGCGCTCTGCGATGCGGGCGGTTTGGAATCCAGAACCCAACAATTCCAATACTTCCTGTTGCCGCTGCGACAGTGGTTGAGCTATCGCTTGCAACTTTACGTTGGCTTTCGATTGAATTGGATCCGTGATTGTCGTCGCGAGTAGCGCAGACAACATCGTAAGTTCGACTTCACTGTTTTGCGTCATTGCTCGCATTGTGTCACTGGAGCAAAGAGTAACGAAAGTTGCACGCTTACCTTCTGCACCGAAACGGGATCCCAAAAGCGCAGACAGACCATACGATTTCATTGAATGGTCCATCACATAGTTTTTTTCGGTCGGTGCATCGTCTCGTTTCAGAAGGCCTGTGTTTATTTCCACAGACTTTTTTCGCCAAGCCAACTCATCCATCATTGGATCTACCGCCAGATAATTTTCTTCCAGATATTCCGCTATCCAGTCGTCTGGCATGGTGGTGTTCATCCAGAATATCTGTTTTTCGATCCCATTGGCTTCGCCAACCAAAATCGCATCTATGCCCATCTTTTTGGTTTGTTCCACGGCAACGCGCCAACGATCTTCAGCATTCGTGAGTCCCGCCAAAGCATCTACGAAATCAATAATCGCGTTTTTCATGGCTTAACCGTGCACCCCCGAACCGATTCAAATCGAATATCTGAAAACAAGTATATTAAGTTTATGTTAGTCAACGATTTAGAATTCTGGGTTACGCAGAATTTCTCTTCTGCTAGCGGACGAAACAGTCATACAAATAGCGATTTTCATACCTCCAAAGTGAGCATTGGTAACTTTTTCGTTACCAGTACTCACTTTGGAGTAATCATAACCCATAAGAGTGCTTTCAGACAGGTTAGAACCAGTCTCAGTATGCTGCGGAGACCGTGAACCTATCTGGAACAAAGTTGACGCTACTCAGCAAGAGCGGCGGTGCGTGTCAGCTTGAAAGTTTCTATGCTGGTCAGCGATCTTCCCTAGTTGAAGTGGTTGTATACCGAGGAATGGACGGAGGCGCATTTTTGCAAACTCGGCATGTACCTGGGACGCTGCATGGCGCGTTTTCGCCGTCGGAAAGGAAGGTGCGAATTCTCACCGCGGTTGTTGAGCCATCTGCCCGCCTTCTATTTTAGAGTGCACCTAAATCTCTAAGCGCAGCGTGGTAGGAGGCGAAGCGACCCTTAACGATCTCCTTAGAACAACCGTACCGCTTCTTCAATTTCCTGAGGAATTTCAGTGCTGCAGCCCTGTTTCGACGTTCGGTGACAACCGCCTGCAGCACCTCGCCTTCGTGATCAACGGCCCGCTAAAAAAATGCCGCTTGCGACTCACCTTCACGAAAACCTCGTCAACGTGCGATTTCCAAATGGAAAACGAGTGCAGCTGCTGCACACGTATACGTCTGATCTCAGCAGTAAGCATGAGCCAAACCTGTTCCGGCAATATCGGGCAGTTTCATGACTCAGTCGACGCCTCGCTCGTGCAGCTCTTCGACATTCCGAAGCGATAATTAGAAACGTATGTACAGCATCCCCGCAAGGCGGATGATCTCGAGACTGGCTTTAGAGTTTTGAAACAAGTCGGTCCGGTTACGGAAAAAACTACGCACCCGCCCTGCCCGGCTCAAGCAAAGTTCTTCTGACAAGACTCGTCCGACGCCTGATTCCTAACCTATAGCTGCCCGCCCTCGCAAAACGCCAAGGTCGCGCGACGAGGCAAGCTGTGCTAGTGATCGGACTTATGTTTTTGCGTATTGCTTTCTCTGGGTTTTCGCCGCTCGGTCTTTTGCTAGGCGTGTTTTTGCTCTGCGGACCGGTTGTTGCGCTAGCTGATATCTCTGGCACAAAACGCATGGCGCTTGTGATCGGAAACGCGCAATACGACTATGTTTCGAACCTTCCCAACACGTCCAATGACGCTCAGGACATCGCCGCAGCTCTGGGGCGTATCCACTTTGATGTGACCGAGCTCTACGATCTGGATTATCGCCAGATGCGGCTGGCCCTTCGGGATTTTTCCGACAAGGCGGCAGGGGCCGATGTGGTGCTGGTCTATTTCGCCGGCCACGGTATCGAGATCGACAATACCAACTACCTGATCCCCACCAATGCCGAGCTTAGGAATGACAGGGATGTGGAATACGAGGCGATCCGGCTGGATTCGGTCCTGAAGGCGGTTTCCTCGGCACCGGGTCTGAAACTGGTTCTGGTGGATGCGTGCCGGAACAACCCGTTTCTGTCGGATATGGAGCGTACAAATGCAACGCGCTCCATCGGTCAGGGTCTCGGCAGCATAGACCCCGGCGGTGTGCTGGTCGGCTATTCCGCGCGCGGTGGTACGCTGGCGTTGGATGGAGAGGGCCGCAACAGCCCCTATGCCGAAGCCCTGCTGGAACATATCGAGGTTCCGGGGTTGGAGCTTGGAAAAATGTTCCGAAAGGTGCGTGACACAGTGTTTGCGCTGACCGACGGGTATCAGGAGCCGTTTACCTATGGCTCATTACCGGGGCGGGACATTTTTCTTGTACCCGCAGCGGTCAGCGTACCCGAGGTCGCACCAACCCCACCCAAAGTCGCCGCGCCACCTGCGTTGGACCGACACGACGCCGCGCAGCGGATTTTACGCGAAGCCCTGAGTTTGGCAGATCAGAGCACGAAGCTGAACGCCTTGTCCCTGATTGCGCAGATTTATCCCGACACGCAAGCCGGAGAATACGCGCATGGCGTTGTAGCGGCAGCCAAAAGCACAAACCGACCCCCCGCCGCACTTGTCGGGCCAAGCACTACCAAAGCGACCCCGGAAGGGGCCACTCCTGAATCTAACCAGACGACACGGCAAGGCGCGACCCCGGCGACCGAGGCGGGATTGAACCTGGACCGCAATGATTTTCGCGCGGTGCAGCGCGGGTTGAACGCGCTTGGGTTCTCTGCCGGGCCTGCCGATGGCATTTTCGGCCCAAGATCACGCACCGCCCTGCGCAGTTTCCAACGTCAGGGCGGCGTGGCCACGACCGGTTATCTCAGCGCGGAAAGCTATGCCGTTCTCAGCAGAATAGCACCCGAACCGAGCAACAGGACAAGTCGTGGCCAGGCAGGGCCCAAACCAGAACCCAACGGCGTTACGACAAACGGGTTCAATGGTGAATACGTTATCAATATTCGCAGACGCCCCGACCCGCTGGGATCAGACGCCGGGTCCGGGATCGATACGGTGCTTTGGTTGAATTACATCAAGACTGAGGACGGCTTTACGCTTGTCGGTGCTGTCGACCGCTCGAAGGGAGGTGACAGCAGGCCCAAGCAGTATCACGCATCGCTGTCGGATAAAGGGCGCCTGAAAATCTCTGGGCGGACCAACTTTCTGTTTAACTCCGTCTATGAAGTGCCCTTTTCGATCACGTTAGACCTGCCGTCGACCCTGGCCCCGAACACGCCCATACGCAGTAATCAGGGACGATTTGACAAGAACTGGTATGTCGACGTCCTCTTGACCCGGCAATAGTCCTAGGCCACAGGCGCTTTCACCACCGGGATTTCCGTTTTGCCATCGTCGTGCAAGAGCCCTGGCAGGACCGGCCAGTCGTACTCTGGGTCGGTCAGCCGCGCAGTTTCCAGCGTCATGCATATGGGGCGGCACCCGTCCGGATCGGGCGGCAGCGTCTTGATCCAGCTTTCCAACCGTGCCGCGACGTTGATCGTGTCGCCGATGACGTTGTAGTGCATCGACCCGCTGACCCCCAGCGTGCCGCCGATGGCCCTCCCGCTATTCAGCGCGATGCGCAGCTTATAGGCCGGTTGATCCCCTTGCACGTCATTCAGGGTGACGGTGGCGCCGCGCATCGCGCGGGCACAGCGCAATGCGGCCTGTGCATCCAACTGCCGCTGCGCATCCGTTTCGCTTGGAATGGGCGCGCCGAACACCACAAGGATTCCGTCGCCGGTGTATTTCTCGACAAACCCGCCATGTGCGCGGGCGATCTCGCCCAGTCGGTCCAGAATACGGGCGATCCATGCCATGAAGGCATCGGCCTCCATCACTTTTCCGGCGCGGGTCGAGCCCTCGATATCCGCAAGCAGCGCCGTAACATAAAGTTGGCGCGAACCCGGCTTACCGCCCGACAAAAGGCTGCGGCGCTGCTTCCACAGCTCGACCGAAAGCTCTTCTGAAAGATGTGAGGAAAACACATGTGCAAGGGTACGCCGTTGCTTGCGTGACACCCCCGAAATGATGCCGAAGCCGAACAAAAACCCGCCAACCCAGCCGAGAGCCGAGGGCGCAACGGGCATCAGGATCGACGCCTTTTGAAAAAGCGACAAACCTGCAATCAGTGCAAGTCCCCCTACGATTGCCATCAGCACCGCGTTTCCGGTGGCGCGCACAAACACCGCAATTGTGGCTCCCAGAAAGACTGAGGCAAGGATCACCCCAATGGACACCCATCCGCTCACCGCCCGCAGCGGTACGCCCTGACGATCAGCATAGTTGATCAGCTGCTGGGTTATGGCAGCGTGGATTTCGGCTCCAAAGGTGAAATCGGCCCCGGTCGCACGGTTGAGCGGGGTCGAGAAATAGTCCTTTACCGAGTGGCTAGTGACGCCGATGATTGCCACCTTGCCGTCGAACCGTTCAAGGCCGGTTTGGGTCAGAACATCGGCGGCCGGAATGCTCTGCGCGATCGGAAGGGCGTTTTTGTAGTCTATGGTGAGCTGATACCCGGATGTATCAACTTTGCGGAACAGGTTCGCGCCCGGCGTCAGAGATTTAGCCGCCGTTTCGCCGAACATCAGAACGCGCGGGTCGTTAGGATCGCTTTTCAACGCGGGCTGTCCCGTATGCGCTGCGGCCAGTTGCATCGGCAGCGACAACGCCAGCCCGTCCAGCGTGTTGACCAGCAATAAGGCGCGGCGGGCGACCCCATCTGGATCAATCGGAATGTCGGCAAACCCCGTATGCGCACCTGGCGGCGCGGCAATGCCTGCGGACGCCCCGTCCTGCAGTTTCGAGATTGCAAAGACCCTGGGATCAGCCAGAACCGCAAGCAGCGCGTCCCGTCCCTGCCCTGCGGCAACGTCACGGTAAATATCCACGCCCACCGCAGTCGCTCCTGCGTCCAGCAGCGTTTCGACAATCTGCGTCAGTTGATGATCAGGCACTGGCCAGCCCCACTCGCCCAAATCCGTGTCAGTGATGGCGACAAGATAGACATCGTCCACCGGCTCTTCCTGAGCCAAGGCCGAGGTTGCCCAGTCGTATTGCAACAGTTCAAACCGTTCCAGTGCGCCCTTGTGACGAAGCGCAATCAGAGGCAGGCCGACGATCGCGGTGATGACGCAGACCAGAGCCCAGCGTTGCCAGACCGTCATCAGCGACGACATGCGTTGCCATGCGTGTCGTTGCGGCTTGGATATCACTGACCCACGCCAGCCGAGGTTAGCAATTGATCCAAAGCAGCCGAATTTTTGGCCTGTGCGCGACCGCTCAGCCCGATCTGCGCGACATCGGCAAGCGCGTCGAACCAAAGCCCGGCGGTCGCTGCTGCTCCGGATTTCAGCGCTTCCGGCACACGCTCAATCAACCCTGATGACCGGGCGACCGCTTTGTCACTGTTTGGATCGATCAACGCGACCTGCCAGAGGTAAATCAGGTCGGTATCCAATGCCAAACCCGACCGGTCAAGGTCCAGTCCGTAATCGCCAGGCGGGAATGGCCCCTCGATCCGCAGCTCGGGCGCGGCTTGGCCAACGGGGGCGAGTTGGACGGTCGCATAGCCTCTGTGACCATGGGGCAACCGCCAGATCAGCGGCGGCGCAGCCAGGGTCGTCAACCCTCCGCCCTCGGGCACCAGCAACAGCAGCAGATCAGAGGCCGTGTTCAGCGAGACATCGCGGGTCCCTGCACCCATCCGATCGTTGGGCACGCCGATTTCCGGCGGGATGAATACGATCTCGGGCGGGGTGTCAGTGCCGTCCTCTTGACCCGCTGCCCAAGTCGTGCCGCCAGAAAGCGGCACTATGATCAACACGCATATGAAAACTGTTTTTGCCAACCAAGCCCACGACACAACACGCCCCGAGAAAACTATCACCAAGAAAACCGAATACGCCAAGCCTAGGCCTGAACAGGGGCCTGAGTCTAGTTTCCGTTCCATTTCACCTGTGTTGAACTTGCCCTCTGTCGCTGCGGGGTTTCGTGGTAGGGTATGACTCTGTCCAGCATTGGGGAGTTTCAGTTTCATGGGGTCGGCAAGCAAATGGAGCCGCTGCGTTCGGTTTTTTTTGATGATTTGTCTAGTGATGGTCGAGCCACTTGCTGCCGAAGCCAAAACCGAACGCGTAGCGCTTGTGATAGGAAATTCCGCCTATAAGCACGTCCCAAACCTGCGCAACCCGGCCAATGACGCGGCAGATATCTCGGAGGCTTTGCAGCGTATCGGGTTCAAGGTCACGCAACTGGAAAACCTGGACTATTCTGATATGCGCATCGCTGTGCGCGACTTTGCCGAAATCGCCGCCACTGCCGATGTGGCCATGGTGTATTTCGCAGGTCATGGCATTGAAATCGAGAACACAAACTATCTGATACCGGTAAATGCGGCGCTGCGCAGCGACCGGGATGTCGAATTCGAAGCCCTAAGGCTGGACGCTGTCGTGAATGCTCTTGCGGGGTCGAGCGCCCTGAATATCGTGATCGTGGACGCCTGCCGCAACAATCCGTTTCTGGCGCAGATGCAACAGGCCTCATCCACGCGTTCGATCGGTCAAGGTTTAGCGGCTGTGGAACCCGGCGGGGTCATCGTCGGGTATTCGGCGCGCGGTGGAACGTTGGCGCAGGATGGTGACAGCCGCAACAGCCCCTACGCACAAGCCTTTCTGGAACATATCGAACAACCGGGGCTAGAGCTTGGCAAACTGTTCCGCAAGGTGCGCGACCGCGTGTTTACGCTGACCGACGGATATCAGGAACCTTTCGTCTACGGCTCGTTACCGGGTGAGGATATTTTTCTGGTTCCTCAGCCGCAACAGGTGGCGCTGCCTTTGTCAGAACCGCAGCAAATCAACACCCCGGCGCCGCAACCTGTCATCACGGCTGAAACCGCGCTGGCGGCGGCGATGAAAGTGAACACGGTCAGAGGCTGGGATTTGCTGGCCCAATCCTATCCCAATACCCCCCTCACTCAGCCCGAAACGCTGCGCCGCATAGCTGAAATCACGCCTGATTGGACCAAGAACAACAGCACGATCTCGGGTGCGGTGGAATCCGCGCTTTTGCCGGGGCCCGCGCCGAAGAAGACCGTGCAGCAACGCCTGAATGAGCGTGGTTTTGACGTAGGAGTTACTGACGGTGCCTTCGGTCCACGAACCCGATCCGGTATCAAGGCTCTGCAATCCAGTTTTGGACTGGAACAAACAGGATATGTCGATCTTGCAGTCCTGTCCGCGCTCGGGATCAATCCGCCGATTGAGACAGAGCAGCGGTTTATCAGCAATCCCTTTGCAACACGGCAACCAGTGCCCGAACTTGAAACGCTGGGCGAAGACAGGGACATTGTGCAGACGCTTGAATGTTTGGGACTGCGGAAAAGCATCTACGGTACATTCAGAGACCGTCTGTATGTGGTGTTGGTTTACTCCGGTACAGCGCTGAACGCACGCCGGGATGCGCAGAAATGCGGCTTGGATCTTGCTGCGATCACCACCGCTGCTGAAAACGCGTTCATCGTTCAAATGATGGCAAACGACCCTGCTTTCTTTGAAATCGGATATGACGGTAAAACCAAGATCAGCTACAAGGCCGGTCCCTATTTCGGGTTCAAAAAGGATCCAAAAGATGACGATGCCGTCATCGGTTGGAGCTGGTTTAGCGGTGAGCCCGTCAGTTACACCAATTGGTTGCCCTCAAAACCAAATAGAAAACATGGTGTCGGCCGCAAGAACTATGCGCAATTCCAATACGAAGCGCGGGGACGCCGCGACATCAGTCATGTGGTCCCCACCAAGTGGTTCGACGGATCAGGCGCAAATGTACGCGCTGTTGTACTGGAAGGTGCCCTGAACTAGCCCTTATTGACGCGCAAACACCGAGCGTCAGGTCGCGTTTTCGTTTCGAAGCGTTTTTTGGTAGTGTTTTCGTACTACAACCCCTAGCTGTGAGAAGGCGCTTTGCTGACCAGCTCCATTCAGGTTGCTGCCGGCACTGTTGCGCCTGATGTGTTGGCTGGCGGTTGCGAATGGAAAACGGGTGGCCTTGCTAGTCGGGAATTCCGACTACCGGTATGTGGCCAACCTGCCCAAGGCGAGGAACGACGCCTCGGACCTGGCCGGAGCATTGGAACGTATCGGAAACACCGGTTGGTATTACCAAAATCGTGACTATCGTGGGCTGCGCCTTGCCCTACGCGATTTTGGCCGCACGGCGCAGGGTGCCGTTATGGCCTTTGTCTATTTTGCAGGTCGCGGTATCGAGGTCGACAACACAGACTACCTGATCCCTGTGAACCCGGAACTGCGCAGCGATCAGTATATAGAGTTCGAAGCGATCCGACTGGACACAGTCATAAGTTCCTTGTCCAGTGCCGACGGGTTGAAGGTTGTTCTGGTAGATGCCTGCCGGAACAATCCCTTCCTCAGTACGATGACACGTGAATGCGGCACACGCTCTATCGGGCGAGGTCTGGGCCCGATCGGTCATAGTGGCGTTCTGGTCAGCTACGCAGCCAAATGCGGAACGTTGGCCCTTGACGAGAGAGGACGCAATAACCCCTACGCAACCACCCTGCTGCAACATATCGAAGAACCCGTTCTTGAACTGAGCAAGACGTTCCGCAGAGTCCGCGATACGGTCTACAACCTTACCGACGGGTTTCAGGAGCCGTTAACCTATGGATCGCTGCCCAGCGAAGATATCTTTCCGGTCCCCACCACCACATCCCCGCCGCCCAAGACGCCGACCCCCGAGCCGGACAAATCACAGATCTACGCGGATTTCGAATTGGCCCGTTCGCTTGGGACACTGAACGCGATCGAGTCCTTTCTGAACCGCTATCAAGACCGGAGCCACTACTTTGCAGTGACGCTTGCGCTATCATTGCGGGATGATCTGCAACACGGCACGCCCGACAAGAAGCCCGACGCCACCCCAGCGCAGGGTGCTGCAGCCAGGCCCCCGACGAACCCGAGGCGGGCAGCCAGCAACGCCGGCTGATCCGGAACATCCAGACCGAACTGAACCGCGTCGGATGCAGCGCGGGCCCAGCCAACGGCGTTGCAGACCCCTGAACGCGCGCGACCTTTGCACGATATCGAAGCCCCCGCCAGAACCTCGGGCTGCCTCCAAACGGTCTGAATCAACAGCAAACTCTGGCAGCGCCCATTGCAGGGTTTGACGGCGACTAAGTCATTCTGGTGCGCCGCAGATCGGGCGATGATTACCGGCAAACCACGACACGCGGCGACGATGCTTATTTCCCAGGTAAGATCGAACCGCTCGCTGAATTGCGGATCTGCCGCAAGAACGGCAAAGTGACACTGACCTCGGCACAGGCATTAGCCGGCGGCGGTCCGTGGTTCAAGGACTTCACCGGATCGTCGCTGGATAGCGTTGAGTTGAAGCTGCGCTTCACGCTTAGCTCGCACTTTGGCCCTCCTTTGACGCGGTACAAAGTGCGTATTGATGTCAAGCTGCCCAAGGAACTGCAGCCCGGCAAGCGATTGGTCCACGAACCGCGCCGAATAGACTGCCAGTTTTTCCTGAACTTCATGGTCCGGCGCACCGACTAAAGTTGGCCCCTGCCGACACGTTTCTTCGGGCATTTGGCACGAGCCATAAGGCCAAGAAACTGTCACGCTTGGAGACATCCTAATTTGCCTCGATGGATAACATACCGTCAAACCTAACGATATCGCGCCGGCGTCTTCTCTAAGCTCTAAACCCATTGTATTTATAGGGCTTGTACTGTCCGCAGGGGCCCCAACCGCAAACGAGTGGCGAGAGACTTATTAGTCATTGATCACGCCCTGAAATGTCGCAACACAGCTTTCGCTAACCAGCCATTCGCCGCGCAAACGAGATATGGCGGCGGTTTGAAGTCTGTATGGCGGACAAAGCGAGCAATCGGTGCATTCGGGCCAGTGGCCGCTTGTTAATCGTATTAAGAAAAATAGGTTTTCTGGAAGATTGTACGCGGAATGCCTAAATACTTGGAGAAAAGTCGCAAGAAACCACCCGATGCGACACCAATCATTGATAAGGAAACTGCTAGCTTTGACTTCAGCCGTACTAGCGGGAAACTCTTCCGCAATTGCAACCGAAAACGACGTTTCGCGCATTGCGCTTATTTCCGCATTTGAGCCTGAAATTGAAGTATTGCGAAGCCGTTTGGAAAACCCGCAGAGTCACCAAATCATTGGACGCGAATTTGTGTCAGGCGAGCTTTCCGGCATTCCTGTCTTGGTTTTCTCTTCTGGGGTTTCAATGGTCAATGCTGCCATGACAACACAGTTGGCGCTTGACCACTTTGAAATCGGCGGGATCGTCGTTTCTGGTGTAGCAGGAGGCGCCGATCCCATGTTGTCAATTGGGGATATCGCCGTTCCGACCCAGTGGGGTCAATATATGGAAATGGCCTATGCCAGACAGACTGACAATGGATATGAACTTCCTCCTTTTCTATCATCCGATTTCCCGAACTTTGGAATGATGTACACGCTGAATATCGGCGTGTTTGAAGAGCTTGCCGGACATGGTGAGAGCCGCTTTTGGTTTCCCGCCGATAAAGACTTCTTGGAAGCAGCCGAAAGAGCGGCAGAGACGGTAAGTCTTACGAGTACAGATGCCGACGGACGAGAATTAAAACACAAGCCAATAGTTCATATCGGCGGAGGCGGCGTGACAGGAACAGCTTTCGTTGACAATGCAGACTTCCGTGAATGGGCTCATAACACATTTGATGCACGGGTCTTGGATATGGAGACAGGTGCAATTGCTCAGGTCGCCGATGCCAACGGTGTTCCTTTCCTTGCTTTCCGAGCCTTGTCTGATCTTGCAGGCGGTGAATCCGGCGATAATCAGTTCGACATCTTTATGAACTTGGCGGGAGGAAATCTTGCCAATTTAGTAGAAGCCTTCTTAGACGAACTCAAATAGAGATCATACTTAACGGGTGAAGGAACCCAAACCCAGCATCCTTTCTATATCGCTGGGATAATCGACCGACTTTCAGTTCTTGTCGTTTAGCGGCTTCTATTTTTACGCAAATGCAATATTGATAAACGTCAATCGACCATCGAAACAGCCATTCATAGAAATCGCATCATCATTCGCCTTTGGCTCGAAACGGGTCTCGGAAGCAATGCAGCATCTGTGGCCGATTTTGATGGATATGTAGGAGCTTGCGGCCCATTGGTGCCGTTCATTTGCGAGCGCGTCGCTGAGCAGTTGCCAATCATGGCCTCTGGATCAATCGACATCGATTGATAGTGCCCTGGCGACTTCACGAATTAAGTTATTATTTTCCTTAACGAAATCTTGGCTTGCTGTACGAATTGACGTGATCGCTGTTTTCGTATGCTCGAAACCGGAAACGCCCTCAACATCATCTGGTGCTAGGAAAAAGGATTGCGTGGTAACAGACGGGTCAATTTTCGACAGCTGTTCCAGTGTGTCCTGACTTATTGTGTCCTCGCCGCTAAATACAATTTCCAGGATTGGCGCTAACCAGTCAATCACTCCGCCTGCTTCAGCCGTTCTGGAAGACACGATTTGCTGCGGTTTCGTACCAATCGACACAACAACAAAGTTCTTGTGATCCGGTAGATTTGTTCGCGCTTGCAAGTAGGCAATCTCACCCGGCGAGTTTAGAACTAAACCGGCATCAAAGAACGCACCAGATGCATGCTCTCCGGTCAAGGTGATGGCAGGAAAGAACATCGGAGCGCTTGTCGCAGCACCGATCAAAGCATGCAGGTGGATGTTGCTATCAACTTTGTCCCAATTTCGAAACGATCGAATTCTGTTTTCCTCCTGAGAAAAGACAGGGAAAAGTGCGGGGCGCAGCAATTCATTGAATCGCGCTTCTCCAAACCCGTTTCGAAAGACCTTTAGACGACCATGATTTGGTATTACGGGTCCAAACAAGCCTCGACCTGTCAGTACGGTATGATAAGCGGGAACACCCAAAATATCTTTTGCATACTCGTCGTAGATGTCTATGGCTTCTGCGGCGGTAGGTGGCGGGCTGCCATCCAACCCGGGTTTGAACAAAAGAGCCCCGATAATTGCACCTGTCGACGCACCCGTTACAAAATCAAAAAGCTCATGAGTGCGTTTTCCCGTTTCTTCTTCTATGGCTTTCAATATCTCAAGCTGTGACAACCCGTACAAAGCGCCGCCATCCATTGCCAGAATGCGAACGACATTTGGACTATCCGTTTTCCAATCGACCGGGTCGGTGAAATCAGAAGTCTCTGGCCAGCCTGTCATCTGCACTCGGTTTGCGACCGAATAGTTGGAATAAGTTACGACGCCGACGGCGTATAGACCCAGAGCCAGAACGAGCCAAATGAAGACTTTTCCACAGGTTTCATATAGACGTTTCATTGTATCCTTACGGTTCCACTCTGCGGGTAAAGTCAGTCGAGTTTGTCATATTCAAACGTAACCCGACTTACGATGATGTTTGTTAAGAGGTTCTAGGATTCGCTAGGAGCATCTACATTCGCTCAATTTACAAGCATCAACGGCAAGCGACGTTCAACTAAGTTAATTTTGATTAAAAGTACTCAAGGCACACTTGCAAGAGCGGGTGGATCAGCTAGGACTGGTGTCCGATGTATGAAATCGTTTTTGTCGCGCTGCAGGTTGTTGGTTTGTTGTTGCTTGCGGATTTCGCCAGCGGAGTCTGGCATTGGGCGATGGATACGCTGGGCACTGTTGACGCTCCGATCTGGGGTCCGAATTTCGCTTTTCCGAATACGCGACACCATGTTGATCCGACAGACATTCTCAAAATCCACTGGCTACACGACAGTGCCCTGCTGTTCACGATCGCGGTCCTAATCGCTTCTATTTCTTGGTTCTTCGGTGTTCTTTCTTGGCAATTGGTCGTTTTTCTTTTGATAGGCAGTCTCTCAGAACAAATTCACCGTTTCGCACACGCACCGACTGTTCGACTGCCGGCGGTGGTTTCTTACCTTCAGCGCTTTGGTATCCTTCAAGATGGACGCCATCACTGGCGGCATCACACAGCTCCGAACACGACCCACTATTGCGTAATCACACCATGGGTGAACCCCGTGCTAGAGAGCATTGGATTTTGGCGCGCGCTTGAACGCGTCCTAGTGCCGGTTTTTGGCGCCCCCCGCAGACCGGATCTGCAAAACCGCCCTTGGTACCGCGATCGTGCCGCTTGGAATTGAGTTCTGAGCTTCTGTTATTTGGGGTCACACGCGAAACGGGTTTGTCACAATGAGTGACTTATGAATCGCAGTGTTAGAACACGCACGGGTCTGCGGTCTTGAAGTCAAAAAGACAACTTAGCTTTGTGCAGTGTTCGCTCGTTCAATCCAAGCGAGACATTACCTACTTGCAACTTAGCACTTTTGGCAAAATCACGGGAGAAGCATCGGCTCCATCATTCTGGTCTTTAGTGGAATAACCGTTTTGGTTCATGCCGGGAAATGCAGATGTAAATAGCTGGCCCAAAGCAGGCATCCATCTGTTTGTCTCGATGCTGCAGTCGCACCCGTATAGCTGCCGTTCCTCGAGCATGCGAAATTTTGTAGGACGTCAACAAAAGGTCTGCAAACTAAAGCTGCAGTTTGATCTTGCACGAATTCATTTAATTTCATGGATAATATAGGCAGCTTTGATCCACATTTCGAAAGCACGCAGCACTTCGACAATCGCGCACCCCAAAAAAACTGCCGCAACCGTCCCGGAGGACAACATGACAAAGATGACCAGACTGGCCCTAGCTGCCTTACCCTTTGTGGCCATAAGCGGGCCGAGCCTTGCGCAGGATGTCACAATCACCCTGCAATCAGCTTTTCCGACCAACCTACCTGTCATCGACACGATCCGGCAGTTCGAAGCAGAGGTCGAAACAGCCTCCGGCGGGACGATCCAGATCGAGTTGGCTGAACCTGGCGCCATTGTCCCACCGTTCGACATTCAACAGGCGGTTTCTGACGGCCAGATCGACGCCGGATATACTGCTGCTGCCTACCTTCATGGGTCCTTGCCCGTTGCATCGTTTTTCACTTCGATGCCCTTCGGGCCGCAGGCGCTTGATTATATGGCATGGTTCTACGAAGGCGGCGGTCTCGAGCTCAATCAGCGCATGTATGATGATGCAAGCTTTGACATAGTGACTATGCCACTAACCTTCACCGGCATGGAATCGGGCGGCTGGTTCAACTCACCCATCGAAGGGAGCAGCGATTTTGCCGGGCTCAAGCTGCGCTGGTCGGGGTTGGCCTCGGAAGTGCTGGCAAGCCTGGGCGCGGATACCGTTCTGATCGCGGGCGGAGAGATCTTTCCATCACTTGAAAGTGGCGCCATCGACGGAACCGAGTTCAGCTTTCCCCAGGTGGATCTTGAGCTGGGTTTTCCTGACGTGGCTTCTTTCTACTATTTCCCGGGCTGGCACCAACCCTCGACGATGGTTGAGTTAGTCATCAACCGCGACGTTTGGGACGGGCTGACAGACAGCCAGCGCACGATCATCGACATGGCGGCCAGAACCAACGCGATGCGTTCGGTCCTGCGGATGGAAAACTCACAAGCTGCCGCCGTCGCGCAAATGGTAGAACGGGGCGTGGAAGTCCGTCTTTACAGCCCCGAAACCCTGGACAGCCTCCGGGAAGCGTGGGACGCGCTTGTCTCCGAAATGGCTGCGGCTGACCCTTTTGTGGCCGAGGTCTGGGACAGTTTGCAGGCCGCACGAACGCAACAAGACGCCTGGGACACGTTAACCGAAACACCGATGCAGCGCCCATGATAGGCCGTCCCAGCGCGGTCCTTAGACCTCTGCGTCAGGGGGCTGAGATGAGCCGTGAGCCGGGCGACGAAGGGCTCTAAGCCGTTCTCTGCGGCTTGCATGATTGGCTGGTCGCAGACCAGAGGACGCGGAAAAAACGACAGTTTGCAGCAACCACGCCAGCGGCTGCTTTCAGTTTTTCTTGAGAACCCGTAAGTAGAAGCCCAGCATAACCCAGCTTTGATCGAGCAATGAGTGATCCCACAGAAGACATTTACGATCCCGCGTTTGTAGCCAGCCTCTTTGACCGTTGTTCATCCAGCTATCGAAGATGGAGTGCAATTAGTTCGTTTGGTTTTATTGCGATATGGCGACGTCAATGTGTCGCTCGTTTAGCTGCTCCTCAAAATTCCAACCCTATCGTTGTTGATTTGATGGCAGGAACAGGTGAATTCTGGCCCTATCTGCTGCGCCGTTTCCCCGGCTTAGACAAGATTACAGCTTTGGATATCTCCCACCGCATGCATCTTGAGGCAGTTGCTCGGCTACATGGTGCATACGCTGAAAAGATCACTCACATTGAGGCGGATGCTTTGAAAACAGACCTCAATGCCAATTGCGCTGATCTATTAGTATCTACATTTGGGCTAAAAACGTTCAACGCTGACCAACAGGCAATTCTCGCAAAGCAGATTTTTCGGGTATTGAAGCCCGGAGGCAGCTTTGCTTTGATAGAGGCGTCTGACCCGAAAGGCTGGGTACTCCGTCCAATTTACCGGGTCTACCTAGATAAAGTACTTCCGATGGTTGAGCGATATTTCGTGAGAGGTGCTAATGACTTCAGCATGATTGGAACTTACACGCGAAACTTCGGCGATAGCACCCAAATGGCAAACGCTTTGATGGAGGCTGGCCTGTCAGTTGAAATCAAGAAGCACTTTTTTGGTTGCGCAACCAGCGTTGCGGGCATGAAGCCAGTCGATAAGGATTAGAATTACAGACACTCGCGCCCAGCACAGCATCAAGCACTCTGAGCTCGCTCCTGCCATCAGAGGCGTTGCTGCATGATGTTATGAGTTGCGGATCGCAACGACGAGTACGGGGCGGCATGACCTGTCGTTAGGTCAATCGGTTCAAAGGTCTGGAACTACCCATTTGTGTTCATCAAAGAGGCACATTTACTGGGAAAATACGTAAAACAGCATTGGATCACTACCGTCGGAGCAGAGACGTAGCTAGTTGATTGGGAAAGTGGTTTACAGCATAGCACACTTTCTAGCCGGTTGACGTAAAGCAAGAGCCGATAGATCCGATGCCACCCGAAACCAAGTATTTGAGCCGCTTGTATGAACCCAGTGTTTCCAAGCCATGGTTCCTTACATTCCACCACTTCGGACTACTACGTCTTCGAATGTGCTGATCGCAGACTGCCTGACAAACGCTCTGACATACGCTGGAATACTGCATACAATACAGGGATCATCAGAAGGCCGAGGGTGCTATCGATGATCATGCCCGCAAAGACCGGATAGCCGATAGACACTCGGCCCGCCGCGCCCGCGCCGCTGGCCAGCATCAGCGGTAGAACGCCCATTATGAAGCACAGCCCCGTCATAGTAACAGGACGGAAACGCATATGGGCAGCCTTGATAGCGGCATCATCAATGGACATACCGTCGTAACGCCGCAAGTTATGCGCGAATTCAACGACCATGATGGCCTTTTTAGCCGCGAGGCCAATTAGAAGAACGATACCAATCTGTGCGTAAATATTGTTGTTTAGCAGGGGTATGAATTGCAGGGGAATGAGCGCGCCCAGAACCGCAAAGATGGTGGATGCCATGATGGCAAGCGGCAATATCCAGCTTTCATATTGGGCGACCATGAACAAATAGGCAAAGATCACGGCAAGCGCGAGAATGAAGAGGACAAGATCACCGGCTTCAACTTCTTGCAGGGTTACGTCGGTCCACTCAAGGATGTAGCCCTCTGGCAAAGTATCCGCGGCGACCTGTTCGACCATGGCAATGCCATCACCGGAGCTGACCCCTGTTTGTAGCTGGGCATTGATCGAAGCCGAGTTGAACAGGTTGTAGCGATACAGAATCTCGGCTCCAAGCTGCGGTTTGACCGTAACGAAGGTACGGAGGGGAAGCGCTTTACCCGACGCGTTCTTGACGTATACGCCGTCAATCTCATCAAGCGATTGCCTGTGTTGAGCATCAGCCGAAACAACCACCCAATAGACCCGGCCCTCGCGCACAAAATTATTCACGTACAACGACCCAAAGCTTGCCTGCAGGGCTGTGAAAATACTGCTGACATCCACTTGCAGCGCTTCGGCCCGATCTCGGTCAATATCCAGGAAATACTGAGGCGCGTTCGCCGACATGGAACTGTAGGCCTGTTGTACCTGCGGTTCTTTCATGAGGGCGGTAAGCAAGCCGTTCTTGACGGCATCAAATTCGTGAATGTCGCGGGATTGCAAGTCCAGTAATTGCGCCGACAGCCCACCTGCCTGCCCAACGCCGGCAATTGCAGGAAGCGGGAAAACAAACGAGGTCGCCTCTGGTCGTTTCGCGAGAATATCGTTCAGCGCGAACATGATGTTGTACCATTGGGTTTCTTTAGTCTTCCGCTCATCCCATGGATCAAGCAGCATCACCAACATGCCCACATTGGACTTGTCCCCGGCAATCAGACTGAAACCGGCAACTGACGTAACCGAAGATATTCCGGGGTGTTGTTTGACCTGTTCGCCAATGTCCAACAACACCTCTTCGGTGCGCTGCAGCGAAGCCCCGTCCGGAAGGGCGACACTGGCAAACAGAACGCCGTTGTCCTCTGGCGGGATAAACCCGGTAGGCGTGTTTAGGAAAAGATAAATGGTTCCGGCTACAACGCCAGCGTACAGGATCAGACACAAGGCCTTGAACCGTAGCATCAAACTGACCAGTGCCACATATCCATCCCTGCAGCGGTTGATCGCATCAGGAACAATGCGGGCAATCCCCTTGGGGTGACCGGTTTTGCGACTTAGAAACTGAGCGCAAAGCACCGGGCCCAGCGTTAAGGCGTTGATCGCCGACAGGGTAAAGGCAAAGGTGATTGTCAGCGCAAATTGCAGGTATATTCGGCCCGTAATCCCTGGAAAGAAACAGACCGGAATGAACACGGCAGCCAGGACAAAGGTCGTCGCAATTATGGGCCGGGTGACCTGAGACATGGCTTTGAGGGTTGCTTCGCGCGGCTCAAGGCCCTCTTCTTCCATGATCCGTTCTGTATTCTCGATGATGATAATCGCATCGTCGATCACCAGCGTGATTGCCAAAACGATGGCAAACAAAGTGATCATATTGGCGCTGAACCCAATCAAATAAATCAGCGCGATCGTTCCAAGCAGGGACACAGGTATGGCTACCGCAGGGATAATCGTGGCACGAATGCTCAGCAGGAACATGAAAGTCACGGCCACAACGATGGCGGCCGTTATGGCCAGCGTTGTAATAATCTCTTCAATCGACTGGCGCACCGCATCAGTGACGTCGTAGGCAAGAATGTATTCGACATCATCAGGGAATTGCTGAGAGAGTTTTTCGATTTCTGCCTGCACAGCAGTCGAGACATCAATTGCGTTGGCCCCGCTTTCCTGAAAAATCGCCAGTATCGCTGAAGGTTGACCGTTGTAATAGGCAATGGCTGAGTAGTTTTCAGCGCCCAATTCGATGCGCGCAATATCCTTGAGGCGTACGAATGAGCCATCACCCTGCGCTTTAACTATGATGTTTTCGAACTGTTTTGGATCGTCTAGCAAGCCTTGAGCGTCCAGGGTGAACTGAAACGCAGTCGCTTCATCGCCGAAAGGCGCCGCACCGATCTGCCCTGCAGCGGCTTCGATGTTCTGCGCTTGTATTGCGGATTCCACGTCAGAGGCATCGATATTGAGGGCCGCCATCTGATCCGTGTTCAGCCAAACCCGCATCGAATAGTTCAACTGGCCAAACTGCGTAGCTGCACCCACTCCGTCTATCCGGCTGAGAGGGTCTTGCAGGAAATCCGCCGAATAGTTGCTGAGAAACAGTTGGTCGTAGGTTTTGTTGGGCGAGACAAGGTTTATCACCTGCAGCATGTTGCTGTTCTGCTTCGAGGTGGAAATGCCTTGCTGCGTCACAGTCGCGGGCAAAAGCGGAGTAGCCAGTGCAACACGGTTTTGCACATTGACCGCTGCAATGTCTGGGTCTGTATTGATGTCGAAAGTGATAGTCAGGCTGTACGTACCCTCACTCGACGAAGAAGAAGACATGTAAATCATGCCTTCTACTCCGTTCACCTTTTCCTCGATCGGGGTCGCGACAGCGTCCCGGATGAGCGCGGCATTGGCGCCGGGGTAACTTGCCGTCACCTGTATTTGGGGCGGAGCGATTGACGGGAATTCGGCTATGGGAACCAACCGCGTTGCAATTGCTCCTAACAACATCATGATCACCGCCAGGACGATGGCAAAGTTCGGACGGTCAATGAAAAATTTGGACAACATATACGAGACTACGGTCTAGGATTGGTTTTCGGTCGGCGTGACTTTTTGATCCTCCCGGACTCTTTGCAGGCCCTGAACAATGATCAGATCCCCCGCCTTCAGGCCCGAAGATACAACCCAATCACGACCAGTTTGCGAACCCAAGGTAACATCCTGCCGTTTCGCGATATTTTCACTGTTCACAACAAACACGAAGTGACCCTTTTGGTCCAACTGGATGGCGGTCTGAGGAATCACAACCACGGCTTTCGCATTAGGGTCTTCGAAGGTGACCGTAACTACCTGTCCGGGGATCAGCAGGCCGTCAGAGTTTTCGAATGTGGCACGGATTTCAATCGTGTCGGTTGCTGCGTCGATTTCGTTGCTGATGTAGGTGATCTGGCCCGGCTGCCCATAGGTCGCGCCGCTTGTCAGTTCCAGCCGAACACCCAGCGACGATGTATTTTGCCCGATTAGTCCTTGCTGCCGCTTTTGGATCAGATCACGTTCGCTGGCATAGAGGCTGACATAGATCGGATCGACGCTGGTGATAGTCGCAAGCACACCGGAATTCGCGCTAATAAGGTTGCCAACATCGACGTTTGACTTCGATATGCGACCGTCGATTGGGCTGGTGATCGTTGTATAGCCCAGATTGATATTAGCCTGTTCCAGTTCCGCTTCGGCCTTGCTGACCGCAGCCTGATCCGCGCCCAGCGTTGCTTGGGCCGCGTCAACCGTGGATTGTGGAACATCGTCGCGTTGTAGCAGAGCCAGCTGACGCTCATAGTTCACCTCTGAACCTTTTGCCGTGGACTTTGCGCCGCTGACCGTCGCAGCGGACTGATCGACAAGCGCCTGATAGTAGTCGCGCTCAATCTCAAAGAGCACATCGCCTGCTTTGACCAGCCCGCCTTCGACAAATTTTCGCGCGTCCAAGGTGCCTTCGACACGCGCCGTGATGTCCACCGTACTAACCGCCTCGACACGGCCAACGTAGGAATCTGACAAGCCGGGTTTTTGCGTCTGCGCTTTCTGAACCAGAACGCTTGGTGGGGTTGTACCTGTCTGCGCATGAGCCGCCGCCGCCGAAACAGACAAAAGAGCGGTCGCCAGAACGAACCAAACACTTCGCATTAACCCAAATCCACCTTTGTCTGAAAACAACTGGTGCGAGCGTCGCATTGGTTTGCTCACCAGTCAATCGTTCAAGCCGCAAGGATGCCAATAGCGCTTTGTGAGGTTTACAAAGTAGGCGGCAATAAAGGTTCACCCATCGCGCTTGATGATCTTGCCGGGGCCGCTATGACTTACCCATCCCCAATCTGGAAATAGGGACCGCATGAAGCGCCTCATTCAAATAATCGGAACGGTTCTGGTCTGTCTGATCCCCATTGTGCTAATTTACGCTGCAAGTGTGTTCGCCTACGGCAGGTATTTTTACGAAAGCCAATCTGAACTACCGGGCTGGCCGGAGAAAGAAGACTTTGGCGATCCGCTGGAATGGAGCACCGAAGATCCCAAGCGGGTGCGCATACTGGCGATGAACGGTGGTGCCTTATATGGCCTGGCAGAGCTCGAAGTTCTGAAGGCGCTTGAGGAGAAATCGGGCAAGCCCATCCACGAACTTTTTGACTTTGTGGCCGGGTCGTCGACCGGCGCAATTATCGCCGCGTTGTTATTCAGCCCCACCGGGGAGAACGGACAACCGATCACGGCCGAACAAGCGCTGGAAGACTATGAGCAGTATGCAAGAGAAATTCTTGGTATCCCCGTTTATCATAAAATACTAACGGGCCATGGCCTGTTCGGACCAGCCATCCCAAATGAAGGCCGGCTTAAGGTGTATGAACAGGCGTTTGGTGACACCAGGTTCAATGACCTTCTTCGCCCGGCCATGTTCCCATCTTATTCGCAGAAAGAGAACGGGCTTAGGGTGTTCCGAAACTGGGATACTGTCGAGGGCAACATCTACCTGCGTTCACTTGTGACCGCTGTGACCAGTGCTCCGGTCTATTTTCCTGCCGTGACGTTCTCGGGCAAACACACATCCGGAGAATTCCTTGGGGATGCGGCCATGATTTTGAACGCCCCGGGTGATATCGCCTACCTGCACGCGCGCTCGCACCTGCCGGAACATCAGGAATTTGTAGTCGTCGCGCTTGGAAGCAAGCTGCGACAGCCGGTATCATCCGCAACCGCCGAAGGTGGCGGGCTGATTAAGTGGTTCTTTCCAATGGTGCACATGGTTTTCAACGGAGAGGCAACAGTCAGTTCGCACGCATTGCAAAGGCATGCGGATTTTGAGTCGTCCATTGATATCGACAGCTATTTCCTGTCACCAGACGCGGTCGCAGGCGTAAACGGGTTCAATCCTAAACAAGAAAACATCGACCTGATCCGCGCCTCTGGCCAGCGCTATGTAGACGAAAACTCTGGGTTGATTGATGAGGTTGTGAAGAAGCTCACCAACTAGATTCAGCAACAGTCGCCTCTGCACCGAAAACTTAAGGTGCCATAGAAGGAACTTTGATCCGCTGTTAGCTTCGGATGCGATTTGCCACTTCACTATTCGGTCTGACAAAACCCCTGCAAATATGAGCGAGCATTCCATTTTGTACATCGTGCATCGAATGTGGTCATTAGCGGGAGCTTGACCAACTAAAATGATTAATCTTCATGTTTTGTCTGACGTCAGTATTAACGAGACGCATTCATCGTGAGCAGTGTCCGCTGTCCCAACAGAAAAGGACGACAAAGGGCGCGTCTGATGGTCGCCAAAGACTTGATTAAATAGCCAGAAACGGCTCAGCTTACGCACATTGGTCACGATTGAATAATTGATCCGCAAGGAGCATCCTATGATCGCTTTACTTTTTGCACTTTTTGCAGGCGCGATGACGCTCGCATATTTCGAACTTGTCAGGTCTTCGTACGCTGTCTTCGTACTTGCTCTTGTGATGAGCACTTACTGGCTGAAGTTTCACGCGACGACTCCACTTTCTATTCAGTTGTGAGGCCTGCGCATGTCACCTGAATTCGCTCGAAATATGAATGCGCTTGGCACCATGGCGGTTTGCCTTGTGCTAATTCTTGCCTTTTATTTCCAGCTCGTTTTGTACGAGCTGCCCTGCCCGCTGTGCCTGCTGCAACGCGTTGGATTTGTAGCAGTTGGGTTTGGTCTGGGATTGAACCTTTTGTGGGGCACGCGCGCAAGGAACTATGGAATAGCACTTGTCGCGGCAATCTTCGGAATAAGCGTTTCAATCCGACAGATCCTTTTGCACATCGTACCGGGAACGGGACACTACGGCTCACCTGTACTCGGTTTGCATTTTTACACTTGGGCTGGAATAGCCTTTGGTTTGGTGATCCTTGGAACCGCGGTCATGCTCGTGTTTGAAAAGCAATATGACCTTGCCTCAGACGTTAGGGCAACTGAAAGGTTCGGCGGCAGCCAACTCGCCAAGGCAGCATTTTTCCTAATCTTGCTATTGGCGGCACTCAACGCCGGTTCTGCTCTGCTGGAATGTGGACCGGGTATTTGTGACGATCCGCCAACGGACTACAAGTTGTTGGATGAGCTTGGGGGTACGGCCGATTCATAAGCGCATGAATTAATCAATTCCCAACAGAGATCCGTTTGTAAAAGCTATGCGTGTCACCTAGCAGTCTAGTCACGCCTCAGTGCTCTCAACCTTTTGGTTTTTAATTATAGTGGGCGAACTGAACGCTCTTAGGGACACGTATCCCTTTTTCCTAACTTTTGATGTTACATCTATTATTCTAAAACTAAGGCACTCTAATTGTTTTCGTCTGGTGGTGGTTTAGCCCGCTGAGTGAACCGACCCAACGATGGAAGCTTCACGCCGAGATCGTATACGAGCAAGCCATAAAATGCGGTCGCGAGTGGAATGCCATTTGCTGCAATCTCAACGATAGAGCCGGTCACAAAACCATGCGCCATCCACATGGAAAAAGACGTCATCGCACCGATCCTAACAGCCATAGCAGAGTCACGACTTAAAAGTGTTAAGGAAAGCACCGACGTGCCAACCGCCGGAAGTATTTGCGTAAGGGATCGGCTCAGCAAAAACGAAATCGAAACAGCGGACGCCCCAACCGCAGGCAAAAGATGAAGGGGGTTTTCAAACGTGAAATATGCGGCGATCCAATAGAGGAGGATGAAAAAAACGATAATCGGGTTTCGGTACTTTTGACTCACGACGCTCGAAACAATCAGCTGTACGGCGATGAGCGCGGCGATAATCGCCGCAAGCGGTACGCCCAGTGCCACGTAGTGCGCTACCCAGAAGATGTTCGAAAACCCCAGAAACAGAGTTAACTTGTTGCGCTCTTTTGATCTGGCAGAGAAAACTTGAAAACCGAAAGCAATAGTTCCGAGGAGTTGCGCAAGGATGTATGAGATTGAAATCAAAAGATGCTCTCCTCTCTATCAATTTGCACTATCGGCCGGGTAGCCTCTCTTTTTTGCAATTTCAGGGGAGGACGATCCTGCTATACCCCTAGCCTCGCAGTCTAAAGAGAACCCATGCAGATCAAATCTGTTATGAAAGAGCCTCCCGATATACTCGCTGTACGGAAATACAGTTGCTCGAAAAATAGGCGAATACCTTCTCGCAGCTCACTCTGGCGCCCCAAACTGATAGTCACAAAAGGGAAATGCCAAAGCTTGGAACGTGTAGCAGAGCCTTAGTAGTTGCCCGATCGTATGAAGGAAGGGATACTGAGCAGGAACGCGACCCATTCAAACTCCGAAAATAGGTCCCTAAACCCGCAGTCGTGGATTTTCCTATGGACACAGAGCTCACCTTTGCAACAGCGACGGCCAGCCATAGCAACAAACAGCGGTTTCAATCCACCGAACACGCGCACGAGTACTATCAAGCTTCGCTGCTGAGCGCTGTGATGCAGGGCGTATACGACGGAACGGTTTCAATCGGTGAACTGCTTAAACACGGAGACTTTGGTCTCGGCACGTTCAATGCGCTTGATGGTGAGATGATTGTATTGGATGGCGTGGCGTACCGGCTTGATGGAGAAGGAAAGGCGACAGTTGCACCTGATACAGCCTTGACGCCTTATGCCGCTGTCATCAATTTCGAACCCACCTTGTTGCTTTCGGTGGATACGCCAACGGACAAACAATCCTTTGAAGTTCAGCTGGATAAGATGGCAGAAGCCAAGAACCTGTTTTATGCCGTTCGATTTGTTGGGCGCATCAAACACATCAAATACAGAAACGTTCTGCGTCAAAGCAAACCCTACAAACCTCTGCTGGAAGTTGTGAAAACTCAGGCAGAATTTGAGTTAAGTGATGTAGACGGTACAATTCTGGGTTTTCGATGCCCCGACTATGCTGTGGGTATTGGCGTGCCGGGTTACCACCTTCATTTTATTTCCAGAGACTTAAGCAAAGGTGGTCACGTGCTGGACTACACCCTTTGCGACGGTCAATTAGAGATAGACCATACGTCTACTTTGCACCTTGAACTCCCTGAAACCAGGTCGTTCTCAGACGCCAATCTGGCCGCAGGCACTTCGGCAGATGGAATCCTAAAGGCGGAAAGCAACGGGAGTTAGCCACCTTAGTCGCCCTCAGGCAACGAGCTATTCGAGGAGCGAAGAAAATCGCGAACGGATTTTCCGAATGAAGATAGCCGGATGGGTCAACTAACGGCCAAACGGGCGACCCCAGCTTTCTGAAGGTCAAACCCCTGCGTGGAATATGCCATGGCCCACGAGGTCAGTTTAACGCCATCGCTAGCGACGTTACAGATCCATCATGGCGCAGATGTTCGCATCCTTTTCAACACTTTCCGGAAACTTCACCTTGTTGGCGCTGTTTCTCGCTCTCTTTTTTGGAGACATTTGGTCTACCGCTTCCCGGTGAAACGATACTCATTACAACGTCTGCTATATCCAGCCAAGGCGATGTAAGCATTTACTTGGTTGTTATTGTGGCGATCCTCGCTTCAATCACCGGAGACAGTGTCGCCTTTATGATTGGCCGACGGTATGGGCGCATTGTTGTTTTAGCCTACGGGAACAGAATTGGCATAACTGAAGAAAAGTACCGGGCTGCGGAAAGATTCACCGAGTCTTATGGCGCACCAGTGGTCGTCTTTGCGCGTTTCTTCTTATTATTGCGCCAGCTGAACGGGTTGGTGGCCGGAACCGCAGGCGTGCAGTGGCACAAGTTCCTGGTCGCCAGCATTATTGGATCATCGCTGTGGGTCGGTTTCTGGACAACTACAACGTACAAGTTGGGAAAAACTGTCTCGCTTCTTCCTTGGATAACGCATCATGTGTCGCTGTTCGTCGCCGCAGTCGTAATCGCAGTATTTTCGCTGGGCACGGTGCTCTACCTGCTTACGAAACGGCTGTGTCCACAAAACAGGTGCGAGGCTTGGTGCCAAGCCTAAACCACGGGTCGACTTGACCCAACTCCCAACTCGGCATTGAGTATACCCAACTGAGATAGACTGGGCTCGATTCTTATGGCGTTAGTCGGATTGGCGACGGTACTTCTTGTCGTCCTATCGCTGCTGACAGGACGGGTTGCACCGGTGATTGCGCTGGTACTATTCCCTCTGGGCGGTGCGATCATAACCGGTTTCGGTCCCACAGAGCTGACAGAGTTCTTCAATTCTGGACTGGCTCGAGTTGCCTCCGTCGCTACGATGTTTGTGTTTGCCATTCTGTTTTTTGGGGTTTTGCAAGATACAGGAGTGTTCCGTCCGATTATCAACTGGATGATTGGGATCACAAAAGGCAACCCGGTCGCGATCACAGTAGCAACTGCAATGGTAGGTGCCTTGGCTCATCTCGATGGGGCCGGAGCAACAACATTTCTTCTTACCGTACCGGCGCTTCTACCCCTTTACCTCGGGGTCGGCATGAATCGCTATTTGATGTTACTGATGCTGTGCCTAGGTGCGGGTATCGCCAATATGTTGCCTTGGGCCGGGCCGTTGGGGCGCGCATCGGTCGTGTCAGGAATCCCTGTATCCGAGCTTTGGCAACCCCTGATCCCCATCCAGGTTATTGGGTTGGTTCTACTGGCTGGCTTGGCGGTGGCCATGGGGCTACGTCAAAAAAAACGACTGGAGGCCTCATCGGCAGAGGCCCAGCAGAGCGGCGATGTATCGGCCTACAAAATTCAGGCGACAGCCGAAGAGGCAACCCTTGAACGCCCCAATTTGATATATTTGAATGCAGGGCTTTTTGCAGCAACGGTTGTTGCTTTGGTTCTTGGCGTTTTACCGCCCGCGTTTCTTTTTATGATCGCCTTATCGGTGCTGTTGCTGATCAACTATCCCAGCATCGATAGCCAGATGGAACGGATGAAGGCACATGCGGCTTCGGCCCTCACGATGGCGGCCATCATCTTTGCAGCTGGCGCGTTCCTGGGCCTTATGGATGGGACCGGTATGCTCCGCGCGATGGCTGTGCAACTGGTCGCAGTGTTGCCAGATACAATGATACCACAACTGCATATTTTCGTGGGTCTTATCGGCGCACCGTTAGAACTGGTTCTTAGCACGGACGCATTTTATTTTGGCCTCATGCCAATCGTTCTCGAAGTTATGGGACCAACACAGGTACCGACCGAAAGCGTAGTTCACGCCATGCTCATCGGGAACATCATCGGTACATTTATAAGCCCATTTTCGCCAGCACTTTGGCTGGCGCTGGGACTGGCAGGCGCAAACATGGGGCGTCACATCCGATTTTCCCTGCTTCCGCTTTGGGCCTTCTCCATTGTGGTGTTCGGCGTCGGTTTTTTGCTAGGATTGTTTTAGTCACTGGCCGGAAGCTAAGTCTCTGAATTGGGTACTCCGTGGCTGATGGTCATCGTTTTTCATGGCGGCGTTTTGTTGGGGCTGTCGACCATACCGGATCAAGGGATCTGAAGTGAAAGATTGGCGTGCTCAACCTGCGGAAACAGCAACACCCACAATTCAACTGTGGCTTTGATTGTCCCGGCAACCATCAATTGTGCCGTAATACCATTATAAACACTCAATTAATTCCCTTTCATGTTTCTCTCCGATGATTGAATAAAATCCCCCTCTACCAATATCAAAACGAGGGTTAAGATAGGGAGATAGCTATGGCATGCTCAAATCGGACAGTTGTTGTGTCCTGTGCAGCCATTACCCTTCAAACTTTAGATTTTGTGATTGGGCCAGATGATTGGTGACTTGCAAAGCAGCTGTTCAGCATACGAGACTTCTCGATGTTTCGAGTGCAGGAACTCCGCAAGCGGGTACAGCCTCAATTGGCACATTAGGGTGATTGCTTAATGCTTATCTAATAACGATCAAAGATCCTAAGGCGCGCCTTTTTCTAACACATTCACTTGGACTTTCTTTCTGTTCCTTATTTGGGAGGTGGACTATGGTTTTTCGCAACAGCCTGATCTGTGCATCCGCGACGCTCTGCATCTTGGCTCCAGCTTATGCACAAGACGTAACTTTGATCACGCCTTACTTGGCCCAGCCTGGGACTCAGGCTTATGTGGAGAGTTTTTCCGAGCGCGCAGACGAATATGGTTGGACCGTAAACATCGTCCATACTGACGGCGATCTGGAAGCCGTTGTTGAAGAGATGGAAAACGCGGTTGAGCAGGGTATCGAAGCAATCGTTGTAAACGTCGATCCAACCCAGATTGAAAAAGGGTTACAGACAGCAGCTAACCAAAAAATCCCAGTTGTCGGTTTAGATGCAGGGAACCATCCTCTCTTGTCCGCTAACATCACATCCAATGGCTACGAAATGGGAGCGAGCACTGCTGGATACATCGCCAACAGAATTGGCGGTTCAGGCAACGTGGTCATGTTTACCTACGAGTCGTTTCCGCCCGTTCGGGTTCGCAGCCAAATCGCAGACACAGTCTTTGGGAATTACCCCGACATCTCCGTAGTCGAACGGATCACCCCGGAAATTAGTGACGGAGCCATTTCTGATAGCCGTACAAAAATGGATGAAATACTCACGACTTATCCCGAGCCAGGTAGCATTTCCGCCGTGTGGGCGGCGTGGGATCAGCCTGCCCTAGGGGCGCTGGAAGCGATTGAGGCGGCAGGTCGCAGCAATGAAGGCATTGTAATCACCGGTATAGATGCCAACCCCCAAGCAATCCAGGCGATCTCTGATGGAAGTAACCTTGAGGCGACAGTAGCCCAAGATTTTCATGCAATTGGCCAAAGAACGGCAGACACAGTCGCGAAACTATTGTCGGCTGAAGTTCTGGACCAACGTGTGATTTACGTTCCTTCCAAGCTCGTCACTGCTGAAGACCTTCAACACTGAACGCTGAACACCAGAAAATCGCTGCACAGGAAGCCATCATGGTGGTTATATGATGCTGCGATTGCGACCCGCATATGCATCATTGAAATGACGAACGAGGAAGAGCGTTCCTATCTTGTCGCTCTTGGTGACGTAAGCGCCGGCTTCGTCGGAATGGGGTTCGCCGCGGCTTTGGGCGCTGTGGCGCACTGGCACGACCCGGTGACACCAATATTCGCGCTTGCTTTGCTGAACCTGCTCGCAATGCTCTACACGTTCCGTCTGCAGCCGAGCACGCCCAAATAGGAATGTTTGAAATAGAAAGTTTGCGTATCTTAAGCATCTCCCAGACTTTTTGAATTACCGAGCTACCGATGCACTGTGACTGCGGCCAGTGGGGGTTTTCTTTGGGCGTTCAGAACGTCTGAAATCCGAAACCCGCTGCCATGCTCATGCATTCTTTCAAAGGGCGGACGCCAGCTGAGGCTGAAGGCGCTGTCAGGCAAGCCGCAGCGACGCTAACCCCGAATTTCAGACAATCTGAGGGATCATTTTCTTGATGAACTCCGTGCAGAAACCCCGCGGCAAAGGCGTCCCCCGCGCCGAGTTTCGAACGGATTGAACCTGCTGGTATGTGCAAAGCCGGTTGTATGATCTGCATTCCACTGCGGGCCACATAGACGACACCGTGTTCGCAATGCACCACAACGGCCTTTCGGATGCCGAGTTCCAGCACCTTCTGCGCAGCAAGAGAAAGGTTTTGCGCTGTCAGATCAGAACCTTGGAAACTGCTGCCGCACAGCCAGCCCGCCTCCAGCTCATTCAAAAGAAGGAAGTCCAGATAGGGCGCTGCGCTCGCCACGATATCTGCAAGATCCGGATGATCGCGACTGACAAGATCAGCGACCGTAAGCATTCCAGCATCGCTTGCGCGTTCCAAAACCCGGCTGGCTGCAGTACGACCTGTCGCGTCTTTGTGGTCTAGTGCGTCCAGCATGGTTAGGTAGCCAAGATAGAATATGTGGGTGCTGAAATCCCCGAACTGAAGCGTTTCCAGTGAAAGCTGTGCGTTGGCACCCGGATAGTGAAAAAACGTGCGCCGGCCTGTTGAAATGACCGACATTACGTCTGTCCACGATGTACCGGCCTTAGAAGTTGTGAATATATGCCCGGTTTCTATTCCCCGCTGTTTGCAGGTTTCTTTGATCCATTCCCCGTCGGGGTCGTCGCCTATCGAAGCCACGGCGTTCAGAGGGTATGGAACCTGCATGGCGGAGAGGTTGCTGAGCAGATTGAACGGCCCGCCGCCACTGTGGCGGCTATGGGATCGAACCACCGCAAGATGATCTTGCCGCGGATACTCCTCGACATGTTTGACATGGTCGACAATAAAGTTTCCCGCCGCCGTGATCCCTTGTCGTTTCATCAACCGCAACCCAACCCAAGATGTCTGATTATTGAATGATTACGCACCGACCCGATCAGATCAAGAAATCCCAAAGGGCTGATGCGATCCACTGCTGGGATCTGCGAAGCGGACCGGCAGACTGTGAACCTCTCTTTCGCCGCCAAAATCGTAAAAGAATCGACCCGTCACGACTACATCCAATTTGCTCGGGCTAGGGTGGTCGCCCGTGAAAGAACGCTCCACGATTTCAGGGACGCCACAGAATGGTGCTGTAAGTCGATTTCGAACCAGTCTCAGTTTTCTGTGGAAACCGTGACCCTATCCGGAACAAAGTTGACGCCACTCGGCAAAAGCGGCGGACCGCCTCAGCTTTAAAGCATGTCAGCTTGCGAGCGGTCTATCCCAATTGGAGTTATTATAGAGGGAAGAGTGGACGGGGCGAATTTGTGAAACTCCGGTTACGCCCGAAACGCTGCATCGCGCGTTTTCTTCGCCTGAACGGCAGGTGTGAATTCTCGACGCGTTTGTTCAACAACCTGCAAGGCTGTTGTTTTTCAAGTGCACCCAAGTTTCTGAGCGCCGCTTTGTAGGATGCAGAGTGTCGATGACAATTTCTGCAGAACAGCCATGCCGCTTCATCAATTTCTTAAGGAATTACAGTGCCGCAGCTTTGTTACGGCGTTTGGTGACAATGGCTTCCAACACCTCGCCCTCGTGATTCACTGCCTGCCAAAGATAAAGCCGCTCGCCATTCAGTTTCGCAAAGGCCGCGTCCACATGCCACTTCAATTTGGAAAACTCGCCCAGTTCTGAACACGCTTTCGTCTGATCTCAGCAGCGAACATCGGGCCAAACCTGTTCCACCAATATCGGACAGTTTCGTGGCTCACATCGATGCCTCGCTCGTGCAACAGATCTTCGACATTCCGGAGCGAGAGCGGGAAACGGATGTACAGCATCACGGCCAAACGGATAATCTCGGGGCTGGTTTTGAAGTACTTGAAGGAGGCAGGTTTAGTCGTAGGCAATAGCTACGCAACACCCCTGCCCGCCTCAACCCAAGTTCTTCTGACAAGACACGCGCCAACGTACCAACAACCCCGGCGCATGGCTCACCGGTCTGCTGCAGGACGAAACCGGGGATCGGTTGACGCCGACCCACACCACCCGCAAAGGCCGACGGTTGCGCTACTACATCTCCAATCGGCTGATCTCGGGTGGCACGGATATCTCCGGCTGGCGGTTGCCCGGCCCTGCGCTGGAAAACGCGGTCATTGATGTCATCGTCAGACATCTGCAAGACGCCGCCGCCGCGCATAAGGTACTGGCGCAGCCGGAGGCCGGGTCAGCCGAGGCAGTCCAGACCTCAATTGCCGATCTGGTGACCCGGCTCCGAGGTCAAGGCGGTCAAGTCGGAGCTGATATTCTAGCCAAAGGCAGAATTGCACGCGGACAGATCGACCTCGAATTGAACCTCAACTCTCTGGCAAGCGAACTTGGCACTGCCGCAGATCTTCTGCACCCGGATCTCACCCACATCACCGCATCCTTCGATCTACGCCGGCGCGGCGTCGAGGCCAAGGTCATCGCCGGAGACATGGCACCCCAACCCGATCCTCACCTCCGGTCCATGCTGTTCCGCGCCCATGGCTGGGCCCGTGATCTGAAAACCGGAGTTCAACTGATGGACATTGTGCGCCGCGAAAGCGTCCCCGGCGCCTTCATCCGTACCCGTGCTCAGCTCGCCTTTCTGTCACCAAAAATTCAGGCTGCGATTCTCGACGGCACGCAGCCGCCGGAACTCACGCTCAAGCGTCTGGTCAGCGCGACCCACCCACTTGATTGGTCCGAACAGGAACGCCTGTTCGGCTTTTAACACCGCGAATTCCGTACTCCCTGATACTGCATTCGCATTCCCTGAACCGTCAGGAAAATTCCCTGTTCCAACTTCTAGGGAAAACCCGGCAGAAACCATTGTAAAACAAACAGTTCCGACAGGATACATGACGGAACTCAGACCTATTTTGCAGAAATTCCCTGTTAATTGCCCTGTATCAGGGAAATCCAGCCCAAAGCGACCCCACCAAAATGCGACACTGAGACTTGCGCCTGAATTGTCCTCTGAATGTACGGTTTGCTTCGTCTCTGATTGAAAGCGCATGCGCCAACGCGCGGGAATTGCGGCAAAATTTCGGGTCAGAAAACACAACTGAAGTGAGACAGGTATGAGTGGCGGGGAGACAGGGATTCGAACCCTGGGGACGCTCTCACGCCCAACGGTTTTCAAGACCGCCGCATTCGACCACTCTGCCACCTCCCCGTTGATGCCGGGTCTAAGGCCAACCGAAACCGGTGGCAAGTGCAAATAGGGAAATCTTGCCGAACGCTGCGCTGTAGTCTTTCCATGACACATCGCTCAGGCTATGATTGCTGTGAAAACCGTATCAGGCTGGCAATTCAGAACCGGCAATTGGCGGTGGGGTTCGGAGAACGAAGCCCCTTACAGGCAAGGGATGAGAAAATGAAGCGAGCGACTGAGACAGGCGCAAAACCGCGAGCTTTGGTGGTTATGGCTGTGGTTTCGGCGGTATTGGTGAGCTGCGACGAAACGCTCTCGCCGGAAAATACTTCTGCAGAAGCTGCAACCGAAGGCACCGTGGACGACGGCAAAGTCGAAATCTTCCCCGAGGCAACCGGTAATCCACGCGACGACGTCGAGGCCCCTGAGGTTTTTGCACTGGACGAAGCCGGACTGTGGGATGGTCGCCCTTCTCTGGGCGGTATTTGGGTGGCACATCCTGATGTGACACAACCCGAACGCGTCCGCATCAAGAATGCGGCGAACAATAAAACGGTTACTGGGGCCCTGTTCCGGCGTGAGAGAAACTTGCCCGGACCCGCATTGCAGTTGTCATCCGAAGCAGCGGCGCGCCTGGGTATACTGGCCGGGTCCCCAACCAAGGTGGAAGTGGTCGCATTGCGCCGCAAACCGGTAGAGCCTGAACCGGAACCAGCCGCGCCCGCAGCAACACCAGATCCTGAACCCGAGCCGAACCAGACTGCCGAAGCCAGCGATCAGCCCGAAACAGAAGCGGCTGAAGCAGAGGCAGAGGAAACACCAAAACGCAAATGGTGGCAAAAGAAAGAACCTGCGGTAGCAGCGGCAGGCGCTGCTGCGGTTACTGCCGGTGCTGCAGCCGAAGCGACAACGGACGCCGCCGAGGAAGTGGTGGAAACCACCACCGAAGTTGCCGCTACGGCGGCTCTGACAGACCCAGAAGTGACCCCACCTGCCGAAAACACGTCAAAACGGAAGTGGTGGCAGAAAAAATCGAGCGATGAAATCACAGCCACACAGCTTGACCCAATTGCAGGTGCTGCAGCTGCGATAGACGCCGCTGAGCCTACTCCGGCCAGCACCCCGGCGTCGGCCGAACCTGCATCAGCATCGATTTCCAAGCCATTTGTTCAGATTGGAACATACAGCGTGGAAGCCAATGCAAATAGCGCCGCTGACAAAATCCGCCGAAATGGATTGCCGGCTGAAGTGCGTGAGTTGAAAACAGATGACAAGTCGGTCTGGAGGGTCCTTGTCGGCCCCGCCGACACCCGAGGTGAACGAAGCGCACTGCAACGTGATGTCAAAGACCTGGGCTTTTCTGACGCCTTTGTCGTAAAAAACTGATAAAACAGGAGGTCTAAGTGCTATCCACTTTGCGATCATCCGCTTTAACTCTGGCTTTTGCTCTGACGACTTTGCCAACTTATGCGTTCGATACGACAGCTCGTGCGGCATATGTAATGGACCAGACGACTGGAACGGTGTTGCTGTCAAAAGAAGCCGATCAACCCCTGCCCCCGGCCTCGATGTCCAAGCTCATGACGCTCTACGTTGCCTTCGAGGCGCTGCGCGATGGCCGTTTGACGCTGGATGAAACCCTTCCGGTGTCGGAACACGCCATGAGCTATGGTGGCTCGACGATGTTCCTGAATACGCAAGACCGCGTTCGGGTCGAAGATTTGTTGCGCGGAATTATCGTGCTGTCGGGCAATGATGCCTGTGTCGTGATCGCCGAGGCCCTCAGCCCGGACGGAACCGAGGCCGGCTTTGCACGGTTCATGACCCAGCGCGCAAAGCAGTTGGGTATGAACCAGTCCAACTTTGCAAACTCGAACGGCTGGCCAGCTGCCGGGCACATGATGTCCGTTCATGATCTGGCCGTTCTTGCGGACCGCCTGATTACGGATTTCCCCGAATATTACCCTCTGTTCGCAGAAGAGGAATTTGAATTCGACGGTCGCGCGCCGGCAAACAAACGCAACCGAAACCCGCTGCTAAGACTTGGGATTGGTGCAGACGGCCTGAAGACCGGCCATACCCAAGAGGCGGGCTATGGCCTTGTCGGCTCTGCAAAGCAGGGTGATCGGCGTGTGATCTTTGTACTCACAGGTCTGGACAGCACTGGCACCCGAGCAGAGGAGGCTGAGTCCGTCGTTAACTGGTCGTTTCGAAATTTTGTCGAGAGGACAATTGCCAACGCGGACGCGCCAATAGCCCAAGCCAAAGTCTGGATGGGTGCCCAGAAAACCGTCGGGCTGGTGCCCGAGGGTGACCTGAACATCCTGTTGCCTGTTCTGGGGGATCAAAATGTCGAGGCCGAAGTGGTCTATGACGGACCAGTCAACGCACCGATCGCCAAAGGTCAGCAACTGGCTGAACTGGTAATCAGGCCAGAAGGTTTGCCCGAAATTCGCCGCCCCTTGGTGGCCGCTGAGAGTGTTGAGACCGGTGGTTTTGTCGTACGGATGATGACCGTGGGCGGCATCGTTCTGACCGATGTGATCGGCAATCCTCTGGACGCATTGTGACGAGACCCGGAGTGTTTCTGACTTTTGAAGGCATTGACGGTTCAGGAAAATCCTCCCAAGCCCGTCTTCTTGCCGATCACCTGAAAAGCTCGGGGCGCGAGGTCGTCCTGACACGTGAACCGGGCGGGTCCCCCGGGGCCGAAGAAATACGTAGGCTGGTTTTGGAAGGCGACCCGGATCGTTGGTCAGCCGAGACCGAGATTTTGCTGTTCACTGCCGCCCGTCGCGATCATCTGGAACGCACCATTGAACCTGCGCTGAAAGCAGGGAAAGTCGTGATTTGCGATAGGTTCGCCGATAGCACCCGGATGTATCAGGGACTTTCGCGGGGTGACTTACGGGGGTTAGTCGACCAGTTGCAGTCTTTGATGATCGGTCGCGAACCGGATTTGACGATACTGATCGACATGGACCCTGAAATCGGTCTGTCCCGTGCCAAAGGGCGTCAGGGGACCGAAGAGCGGTTCGAGGATTTTGGCTTGGACCTGCAACAGAAAATGCGGGCCGGTTTTCTGGCTTTGGCAGATGAGTTTTCGGACAGGTTTCGGGTTATAGATGGCAACCGCGACATGGACAGCGTAGCCCGTGATGTGACAGATATCGTCGTGCAAGCCTTGTGATTGACGATTTATGAACGACGACACTCCAACCCCGGATCAGGCGCCAGGCGCCCCCCATCCGCGCGAAACGCGGCATCTGTATGGACAATCCGCTGCGGAATCTGCGTTTCTGGACGCGTATAACTCTGATCGGCTGCATCATGGTTGGTTGTTGAGCGGCCCGAAGGGTGTCGGCAAGGCGACACTGGCATGGCGTATTGCACGTTTTTTACTGGCGACGCCTCCTGCTGACGATGCCGGACTGTTTGGCGCACCTCCACCAATAGAAACACTCGAGATCGACCCCGCGCACCCGGTTTCGCACCGCATTCAGGCCGGAGCGGAACCCGGCTTGGCCGCGATAACACGCTCTTTGAATGATCAGGGTCGGTTGCGAAATGAAATCGTGGTGGATGACATTCGCAAACTCGGCAAATTCTTCGGATTATCTTCGGCCGACGGTGGTCGACGTGTCGTCATCGTAGACTCCGCAGATGAGATGAATGTCAGCGCGGCGAATGCTCTGCTGAAGATGTTAGAAGAACCCCCTGCCCGCACCACCCTGCTGTTGGTATCACACCAGCCTTCGCGCCTGTTGCCGACAATTCGATCGCGTTGCCGCACGTTGCGTTTGGCTCCTCTTGGCCCCGACGATATGCAAAAGGCCCTGTCACAGACGGGCGCGGAACTATCCGGAGTCTCAGACCATCTTGCAGCCCTTGCCGCCGGATCCGTCGGCGATGCGGTGCGCCTGATCAATTTGGGCGGGCTTGAGATTTATGCTGAGCTTATCGCCATCCTTGGCACGCTGCCGCGCATGGATCGGCAGCGTGCTTTGGCTCTTGCCGAAGCGGCAGCCCAGCGCGGTGCCGCGGACCGTTTCGAGCTTTTGCTGACATTGATTGACGTTGCCCTTTCACGCCTTGCTTTGACAGGTGCAACGGGTGCGCCTGTGCTGCCCGAGGCAGCGCCCAACGAAGCGGAAATCTTGTCGCGCCTGTCCCAATCGCCGCAACAAGCGCGAAAATGGGCCGAAGTCGCCAGCTTGATCACAGCACGCGCGCGACATGGTCAGGCAGTGAACCTTGACCCTGCCGCTCTGGTCCTAGATACGGTGTTCAAGATACAGGAAACCGCCGGTCAAACCAGATGAGCGATACGCCCCAGATTACCGATAGCCATTGCCATCTGGACTTTCCGGATTTCGAGGGCCAACTGGACCAGATCCTTGCTAACGCAGCCCAAGCTGGTGTGACCCGAATGGTCACAATATGCACGCGTTTGCGCAATGAACCCACGGTGCGCGCCATCGCCGAAGCCCACGCGCCTGTGTTTTACGCCGCAGGCACCCACCCCATGAGCGCCGCAGATGAACCCATGGCCACGGTCGACGATCTGGTGGCTTTGTCCCGCCACCCCAAGTTCGTTGGCATTGGCGAAACCGGGCTGGATTACCACTACACCGCGGACAGCGCCGAAGTTCAAAAGCAGTCCTTGCGCATCCATATCGAGGCCGCCCAGCGCACGGGCTTGCCCCTGATCATCCATGCCCGCGCGGCAGACGATGACATGGCACGCATACTGACCGCAGAGCACCGCAACGCGCCCTACTCCTGCGTGATGCATTGCTTTTCTTCTTCGGCAGAACTGGCCAAGGCTGCGCTGGATTTAGGTTTCTACTTGTCCATGTCGGGTATCGCGGCCTTCCCCAAAAGTCAGGAACTGCGCGATATATTTGCGGCTGCCCCGGTTGATCGTATTCTGGTGGAAACTGATGCGCCTTATCTGGCCCCTCCGCCCTACCGTGGAAAGCGCAACGAACCCGCGTATACGGCCCACACGGCACGCAAAGGTGCCGAGGTGTTCGGGATGGAATACGCCGATTTCGCTGCCCAAACTCAACTGAACTTTGACCAGTTGTTCACCAAAGTCGCTGCTCATAAGGCCGCTGCATGAACACGCTGCGCTGCACCATTTTGGGCTGCGGGTCTTCCGGCGGTGTTCCAAGGCTGGGCGGACACTGGGGAGAGTGCGATCCAACAAACCCAAAGAACGTTCGCAGGCGTTGTTCAATGCTGGTCGAACGGGATGGGCCAGAAGGCACAACTTCGGTCTTGATCGACACCACCCCGGATATGCGCAGCCAACTGTTGGATTCGGGCACCGGTCGACTGGATGGTGTGGTCTACACACATTCGCACGCAGACCATGTTCATGGCATCGACGACCTGCGCATGATCGTGTTCAACATGCGCGAACGGGTTCCTGTTTGGGCGGACGGCGATACGCAAAACGATCTTCTGGGTCGCTTTGGTTACGCGTTTATCCAACCGGAAACCTCGCCATACCCTCCGATCCTGGATCTCAAAAGCATCAGCGGCCCGTTCGAAGTCACCGGCCCGGGCGGACCAATTCCCTTTGAACCATTCAAGGTGAATCATGGCGCTATAGATGCCCTGGGGTTTCGCATGGGTGGCCTCGCCTACCTGCCAGATGTGGCAGAAATTTATGATGAGGCATGGGCTGCGCTAGAAGGACTGGATTGTCTTGTCATAGACGCCCTGCGCCGGACCCCACATCCAACCCACGCGCATCTTGAAAAGACCTTGGGATGGATCGAAAAGCTGCAACCCAAAAACGCTGTCCTGACGAATATGCATATCGACCTCGATTATGCGACGGTCGACAGCGAAACTGCAGATTACATCACCCCTGCCTATGACGGCATGGTGATTCATCAGGTTCTGTAAGGCCCTGCCTTCTTGCACCGGCATACCACGTTCCGCCAGGAACGAACCGGTGAGGCGCTGATATGCTGCAAAGTCTCATAGACGTCATTCTGCCCGTCTTCCTTGTGATCGGGGCCGGCTATGCCTCGACCCGGTTTGGGTATTTCAAGGAAATCCATATCGACGGCTTGATGAAATTCACGCAGGGCTTCGCCATTCCCTGTCTGCTATTTCTGGCGATCTCGAATCTGGACCTCAGCGCAAGCTTTGATCCTCGGCTTTTGGCCAGCTTTTACACCGCAGCCGGGCTTTGCTTTTGCGCGGGTTTGTTTGGCGCACGCCTGATCTTTCAACGCGAATGGGAAGATTGCGTTGCCATTGGCTTTTGCTGCCTGTTCTCAAATTCGGTGCTTCTCGGCCTACCGATCACCGAGCGTGCTTACGGCCCGGAAAGCCTGACGGGGAACTACGCGATCATCGCCTTCCACTCTCCGTTTTGTTACGGTATCGGCATCACCGTTATGGAAGTGATCCGCAACCGTGGCCATGGCGGCACACGCATGGTTCGGTCTGTTCTGTCCGCCATGTTCCGCAACGCCCTGATCCTTGGGATCGCGTTGGGCTTTTTGGTAAACCTGTCCGGCTTCGGATTACCCGAAGTCGTGGACGAAGCGCTGGGGCTTATTACACGCGCCGCGCTTCCCGGGGCGTTGTTTGCGCTGGGTGGTGTTTTGGTCAAATACAAACCCGAAGGTGATTTGCGCACGATTGCCTATGTGTGTGCCGTATCTCTGATGCTGCATCCCAGCTTGGTCTGGCTTTTCGGCTCAACAGTGGGACTGCCACAGGATCTATTCCGATCCGGAGTATTGAACGCCGCCATGGCACCGGGTTTCAATGCCTACATCTTTGCGAACATGTACGGGCGGGCCAAACGAGTTGCCGCGTCGTCGGTTCTGGTTGGCACCGCGACGTCGATCCTAACCGTCTGGCTGTGGTTGGCTCTTTTGGGTTGATCTTGCGACAACCGGATTGACTTCGCAGGTTCTAAACACACCTATCGGGAAACCATACAGGAACCACAGATGCCTAACGCTCTTATTGTTGCCCATGGTCAACCTTCTGACCCGGAACCTGCCGAGGCCGCGCTGGCAGGCTACGCGGCTGAGGTTAACGATCTTTGCGAAGGTGTTTCAGTCGGCTCCGCCACGCTGGCCGCGCCGGGCAGGCTTGAGGCCTGCTTGAAAGATATGCCTGACGGTTCCTTGATCTATCCTTTGTTTATGGCCAAGGGCTGGTTTGTTACCAGCGCCCTGCCCAAGCGTCTGGGAGGAGCGGCTTTGCGGATCCTCGACCCATTGGGCGTGGAAGAAAACCTGCCCACTTTGGTGAGTGGGGCACTAGAGGCAGAGCTGTCTGAAAGCAAATGGCGCCCTGATGAAACAACCCTTGTCCTAGCCGCGCATGGCTCGGGCCGTAGCCGCAATCCTTCGGCTGTAGCAACGGAATTTGCAGAAAACCTGCAGAAACAGATTGCGTTCAACTCAATTCGCGTGGGTTTTGTAGAGGAGCCTCCATCGATAGCCGAAGCTGCGACCGGCGTGGGTAAAAAAGCCCTCTGCCTTCCGTTCTTTGCCTGTACCGGTGGACATGTTTTGAATGACGTCCCCAGCGAGTTGGCAGAGGCCAATTTCGAAGGACGCGTTCTTCCAGTTGTTGGTGAGCTGCCCGGCATAAAGCGTTATATCGCAAATGTGCTTCAGCAAGCGTTTGACAAAGTTGGCTAAGGGGGTGCGCTCCATTTCAGATAGGTTACTGTGACGACAGTTGCCGCGGCGTTTGAAGCCCACCTTGCTTGATTAAACTTGAATACAGGCAGTGACGGGAACGGCCCTTCCTTTTCGCCTCGTACAAGGCCTGATCTGCGGCGCTCAAAAGTTCTGCGGCCTTGGGCGGTTTAAACTGCGTGGACAAGGCCGTCCCGACACTGGCAGATATCTGGCAAGATTTGTTTTCGAAGGCCATTGGTGTTTTCAACCTTTCAATCAGACGGGACGCGATGTTCGATAATATAGCTTCATCCACCAACCCCCTAAAAATAATGACGAATTCGTCTCCGCCTATGCGGGCAACAGTGTCATCGTTGCGAGTTTCTTCCACCATGATGCGGGCTGCTTGCTGCAAGACAAAGTCGCCCGCAGCGTGACCGTGTAGATCATTGACAGACTTGAAGAAATCCAAATCCAGGTGCATCAGGGCAAACGGGGTGCCTCCCGAAATCAGATGCCCAAGCAGCGCGTCCATAGCTCTCCTGTTCTTGAGCCCGGTCAACATGTCGGTGAGCGCTTGCTCTTCCGCCGCCAGCATTGCCCCTTGCAGACGCAAGTTCAGCGAGCGGGATGCTTCCATCGCCGCAGACTTGGCCTCAACCAAATACAGCAACTCGATCGCCAAATCAGTTCCGGAAAAATCGGCACTGGTCAGGGAATAGTCGCGAACAGCATCCAGGATCGAAATCCCAAAGGACAGATTTACCACCGCCCCTTGTCTCTCGGGTAAAGGGGCGACCAATCCTTTAAGCGCCGTCCTCGGCTCTCCCCTCAGTGCCAGATGCAGCTTTGCGCCCGTCACAGACATCAGCGCGGATACCGTCGTGACCTTGCGTGGGCGAAGCAGCTCGAACACGTCCAGAAAACTCTGCCCTTGCATCGGACTATCGGGGCGAAGCTTTTGCAGTGTCGGCCCAACTTCCGTGATCCGCCCGGTGTGATCCACCAGCACGAACATAGGGCAAAGCGTCTTTAGCAGACACGCTAACTCAACCGAATCCTTCATGGCTTTCGGACCCCCAGCTCGAAATGCCTGCCTTCGGCAAAGGCACTTTCGACCAACAAGATGGTAATCACCTCGACTGTGCCTTGCCGGCCTTCATGGGTCAGAATTGCCAAAGCGCCATAATCATCTGCCAACGCCCGCAATACGCCTACCATCACGCTCGCGTAGCCCGGCAAACCAGGGTAGCAATGCAGCTGGTATTCCGAAGCCGTCACTTCCCGAAGTTCCAGAACCGGCAGGCGCAGGTCAGAGACCGCCAACCTGACCCGATCCGACAAATCATCCAGAGAATGCAGAAACTCCACATAGCTTCCGCCTCCAAAGCGCAATAAGCGGCGCAGGTCCTCCATGTTAGGATGTGAAACCAGGTACGTTCCGAGATCCTCAAGAACCTCTGGCCGTGGTCGCTTCAACTCAGAACATAATCCGTCCAGAACGCGTGTTGTCACATCTTGGTCGTAAATCAGCATGGCTTCGAATTCGGTGAAACCAAGCCCCGCAATCTCTGTCACCCTAAGCCAGCACGATTGCCCGTAAGTCGCGCACACAAAAGACTGTACCGCTCGATTTATCAGACCATGCATGAGGAGCCTCGACTAGCGTTCCTGCGCAGTCTGACTCGAAAAACCTTAACAAATTACCAAAACGACCCGTCCAGCGCCTGGAAAAGCACCAAATACCCTATCGGAAGACTTTGAATTTAAGTCAGAAATCTGTCGGAGCCCCGCCTTCTGCCTTACGGCGCGCGACAAAGTCGGCCAATTCGTCGCGGATCCCGTCATCAATTGCCGGAGGCTCAAAACTGGTGATGATCTCCTTGAACATGTGATGCGCTCGTTCCGCCGTCCAAGTCCCACCTGCGACGTTCCACCCCTCGAAGTTTTTCCAATCGCTTAGAAAGGGTTGATAGAACGCCGTAGTGTACCGGTCTTGCGTGTGCTGAATACCAAAGAAGTGCCCGTCATTTCCAACAGCACGTATCGCATCCAGTGCAATTTCATCAGGGCCCGTGTTTGTGATTTCCGGCTGCATATACCGCTGGATTTGCTGTAGAACTTCGCAATCCATAATGAATTTCTCAGGGCTCGCGATAAGCCCCCCTTCCAGCCATCCGGCTGCGTGGTACACCATGTTCGTCCCCGATTGAACCGCCGCCCAAAGCGAGTTTGACGTTTCCCAAACAGACTGGCCGTCAGGCACATTGGCTGCGCACACTCCCGAGGATCGCATGGGCAACCCGTAATACCGCGCCATTTGGCCTGTCATCTGGGTCGAGCGCATATACTCTGGTGTCCCAAAAGCTGGCGCTCCGGATTTCATATCCACGTTCGACGTAAAGGTGCCGATGACGCAGGGAATGCCCGGTCGAACATATTGAAACAAGGCGATCGCGCATAATGCCTCGGCCAAAGACTGCGCCACTGCGCCCGCCATCGTCACGGGGGCCATCGCACCTGCCAAGGTAAAGGGTGTCACCACAATCGCCTGTCCGCGACGCGCCAGACGCAGACATCCGTCAATCATCGGGTGATCATGTTTCAGTGGCGATGTCGAGTTGATGTTGGTGTACATGCGTGGCGTGGACTCAAATTCCTCATGACTAAGCCCGCCTGCAATGCGCACCATCTCCATCACGTCTTCGACGCGTTCTTTCCCCAAAGAATAAGCGTGCATTGCCTTATCGGTGAGGGTCAGCTTGTCATACAGAACGTCCAGGTGTCGAACGCTGGCATGGATATCGACCGGCTCAACCGGGTATCCGCCAGCAAAGTGGATACAGTTGAAATATTGGGTCAACTTAAGCAGATTCCGGCACATTTCGCGGTTGCCCGGCACCTTGGTGCCGATTTCCATATCCCAGTAATTCGGCGGGGATGAGACATTCCCGAACAGCAGGTTTTTACCGCCAATCTCGATCTTCCGGTTCTCATTGCGCGGCGTGATCGTGAAACTGGACGGTGCCTTTGCAACCATCTCCATAACAAAATCGCGGCCCATCCGCACATTGTCGCCGTCAATCGTGCAACCCGCCTCTCGAAGAATACCGATAGCTTCTTCGTTGTAGAACTCGACCCCGATCTCTTCGAGGATACGCATCGCCCCCTCGTGAATTGCCTCAATCCCATCTGCACCCAGCGGCTCGGTGGGTTTGTCTATGTTGATTGGTGGGTTCCAGGGCATCTGATCAATGACGGCACTGCCCCGACGCTCGGCGGCACCGGCACGTCCTCCGCTACGACGTCTGCGCGATTTTGTATCTGCCATGGGACCCTCCTGGAGCTTGCTTAAACCTGAGCAAGCCCCGAACATGGGCAACTGGCCGCTCTATCTGCGACACATTATGTCGGTTTTTTATTCCGAACAGTCGAATCCTGGTCAGAGTCTACCGGTTTTCACGAAGCCAGTCGGGGATATGCCCTATGTTGGGCAAGACAACATCAGCCATTGGGGCCAAATCCTCGGCCTGCGCCAAGCCTGTCAGAACACCAACCGTTTTCATTCCGGCCGCGCGTCCGGCTTGCAGATCGTGGAGGCTGTCACCGACCATCGCGACCTGCTCGGGGGCTAACTCCACATGCGCAGCAAAAGCCAGCAACTGCCCCGGACCCGGTTTGAAGCCATGGCCACTGTCATACCCGGCAACAAAATCAAAATGGTCACGAATACCTGCGGATGCGAGATGCTCGAGCGCCGGTTTTTCACCGTCATTCGTAGCAACCCCCAGCTTAAGCCCGATTTGCCTTAATCCATTGAGTAATGGGGTCAAAGGCACAGCAGGTGCCTGCGGTGCAACAGCGGATTCTTCGTTCAGCAGGTCAATCAGATCACCAAGCTGAACGTCCGGCAAATGCGGAGCTAAGACTTCGGCCACCTCCTCAACAGTTCCAGCAATAACGATGCTATCGTCAGCATAGGTCAACTGCTCGAGGTCGAAGCCAATCTCGCGACCTAACTTTGCCGCCTTGTTCGCATCCCCATCCGTCAGTCGCAGCAGCGTGTTGCGCCCAAATGCGCCCCATGTGTCGGCAAAATCAAACAAGGTACCGTCCTTGTCGAAAAGGATCGCTTTGATGGGCATTGCAAGCTCCTGCTGGGTAAAAGTTCAGGTCCAGTGGACGTCTGCGCCACCCGTCAACATCGCTCGGGCCTGGTTGGGCATGTCATAAGGCACGGAATTGGCATCACAGAATTCGACAACCCAAGAATCGTCCATCAGCAGAAACTCAAGAACCGAAGTTAGAAATTCCGGCTCGGACGCTCTGTCCCTCAGGTCCTGAGCCGAAGCACCGGTAGACCCCAGGAAAACGGGTAAAAGTTCCTCGTTGCTGACCAGCCAACCCAAGACATTCAAAGCAAGCGTTTCGGCGGATTGGGCAGAGATCGGCATAAAGGGGTCTCGGATTCGATCTTGGAAAGGGTTTGTTAACCAGACTCATAAACACTTTAGCAACGCATGCAATCAACGGTGACAGATATGTCCGTGCAGGGAACCATCCTTGTCCTAGACGGGACCTCGACCAATCGCATCATGCTGAAGGTTCAACTGACCGCAGCGTGGTATCACGTCGTGCAAGGTGAAAAATTGCAAGGGCTTGCCGGATTGCTCAGGCGCACACGACCTGATCTGATCTTAACCGCTCAAAACCTGCCGGATGGAACCGCGTTAGACGTCAAACGGTTGGTTGCCGCTGATCCTGATATGGTGGATGTACCAGTGGTTGCCATCGCCGCTCAGAACGACAAAGGCGCGCGACTGAAAGCACTATCCGAAGGGTTGGATGACGTGCTTGTCCATCCGTTCAAAGATACGCTGCTATTGGCCCAGGTTCGAAGCTTGCTACGCGCGCGCGCCGAAGCACAGGACCTCAAACTGGATACAGCCTCTCAGCCTTTGGGTTTCGCGGAACCCGCATTGGGGCTGATAACACCGCCTAAAGCTGCGCGCGTTGCTCTGCTGACCCAATCGCCGCGTACAGGGTGCCTGTGGCAAAACGCACTGGAATCGAGAATACGGCACAAGATGGCAGTGCATAGCATGTCCAACCTGCATGGAGTGCTATCCGACCCTGCCCCAGATGCCATCGTGATTGAGGTAGGATCAAAACCTTCCAGTCTGAGCATACTCGCCGATCTGAAATCACGCGGTGCCACGCGCCGCACCGTGCTGCTGGCCGTGTTGAAAGATCACGACGCGAACCGCGCGTCAGAGGCATTGGACCGAGGAGCAGATGCCGTGTGCATGGGGGGGTTTTGTGCACAAGAGGTTGCTCTGCGCCTCAAATCCCAGATCGAACGAAAAACCCAGCTGGATCGGATGCGAGATTCGTTACAGCTCAGAATTACCGAGTCGTGGATTGATCCGCTGACCGGCCTGCACAACCGCCGTTACGCCATGCGCGCGATGGACCAGATAGCACGAAAATCATCGCGATGTGGGCAAGGCTTTGCTGTCATGCTGGCCGATCTGGACCACTTCAAATCCATCAATGACCGTTACGGACACGCGGGTGGTGACATCGTACTCACCGAAGCTGGCACCAGAATGGAACGCGCCATAGGTGAAGACGGATTCGTGGCCCGGATCGGAGGAGAGGAATTCATGATCGGCCTGCCCGAGACCACACAGGCCAAAGCGCTGACCGTTGCCCGGGCCCTTTGCAATTGCATCCGGCAAAAACCGTTTGCGCTGCCCAACAACGCAGGATTTGTTCCGGTTACAATCAGCGTTGGACTTATCGCGGCCGAGCCGTCGCAGTCTGGCCTCGCACCATTGGATCATCTTATCAAGTCAGCTGATACAGCACTGTACGCGGCAAAGAAGGCCGGGCGAAACCAAGTCAGATGCAGGCAGAACGCGGCCTGAGCACCTCAGTCCTTCTTATTGCGGCCATGCGGACCACGTCGCACCACTTCTTGCAAACGGTCCGCATAGGTTTGGCGTTCTGCGTCGCTCATGGCGATAACCCGGGCCAGCCATTTTTCTTGCAAATTCAACTGCAGATCCGCCAAGTGCTGAGCCTGCTGCGCCAGCAGCACTGCAACGTCTTCTGGGTCGAATGGAACTGCGCGCAAGGCTGCGTCAAGTTCGGCGAAATCCTCCGCCCGCTGCTTTGACCCGGAGCGATGCCGATCCGGCAGCTCTTTGCGGAAAGCTTTGCGATCCTCTTTTGGCAAGGCGCGGAACAGGGCCAGTCCAAATCCCGGGGGCGCTTTGGCATGATCGCCCCCCTTGACGCGAAGAACCGTTCCCACGGCGACCCCGACAATCAAAAGGTTCAAACCTAGCGAAATCGCCAGCAGGATCGGCAACCACCTACGTTTTGGTTTGGGGGCGTCGCTCATTCCGCGTCCTCCAGATAAGATGCATCAAGATCTGCCAGGGCAATGCTTGTGACGGGATCAAAAAAGTAGTTCGCCGGGTCCGGTAGAAAGCCCGGCGCAGCAAACCCAATCCAAACGCCAACAACGCTGGCAGTGACCAGACCGCCCAAACCCTGCCAGCCCCCTAAACCCCGCACCAAACGGGTCCAAACTGACGGGCTGGGCTGCGGTTTGTGCGCAAGGGTCGCCAGACGCACCGTTTCGGCATCCGTCTGAATACGCACGACCAGATCGTCCGACAGATCAGGGCGCTCTTGGCGCGCCGCCGCGAAAAGTTCATCCAGATGCTTTTCATCTTCCGTCATTTTCGTACCCCAGTTCTTCCCGACGTCCGGCCAGCAAGGCGGCCAGTGTCCTCTTCCCTCTTGCGGTCAAACTTTCAACCGCTTCTACGGAAACACCCATAACCCCGGCAATCTCGGGGTTGGGTAATTCTTCGATATGCCGCAAGATTACGGCTTGCCGCTGACGTTCAGGCAATTGGTCCAATGCCGACTGCAGCGCATCCCTACGGGCCTCATCCTGCATTTGCTCGGCTACGGTGCGTTTCCCGTCTTCAGGCTCTGGCACATCAGCCAACCGGTCCGGTTTTTGACGCCTCAGATGATCAACGCAAAGGTTCATCGTGACACGGTACAGCCACGTGGACACTTTCGCCTGCCCCGAGACCCAATCCGGTGCCGCTTTCCACAGGCGCATCATCGCATCCTGCGTGATATCCTCGGCCTCTGCCCGGTTGCCGAGCATTCGCATCGCAACCGAAAAAGCCCGCGGCCCCAGCCGATCCGTAAGCACACGGGCCGCCGTCGCATCCCCGCGCGCGAAAAGGCCCAGCAATGCATCATCGCTGGACGTGCTCGCGGCGCAGGAAACGCCGCGAACATCCTCAGTTGAGGAGGTCAGATCCTCCATCCTGCATCAGCTATCGTCAGAGTCCGTTCCCGGCCGTTTCTTGTGGTGGCGGTCTCTTTTCGCCTTGGCATCGGCAAACTCCTGTTCCGAAATCGACCCATCATTGTCGGCATCGATACGGTCAAACATCTTGTCAGCACGGCGCGGTTTGGGCAACTCATCCTGGCTTAGAAAGCCATCTGCGTTGGCATCGTGCTTTTCAAACATCTTGGCCACGCGGTCATTTACCTTTTTCTGGCCTGCCGCCTGCATTTCTTCGACGGTCAATTGCCCGTCTCCATCAGCATCAGCCTCGGTGAAGCGCTTGCTGCGATGGGCCTGCATTTCTTCTTTGGTCACCAGACCATCACTATTGGCGTCCAGTTCCTGGAAAGTCACAGGTTCGCGATCGCGCGGCCCTGCAGCCAATACAGAAGTTCCCGTAACGGCCACAGCCGCAATTACGATGGCCGGGATGAATTTGGCGCTTTTCATATCGTTTTCCTTTGTTTTGCGGCTCATTCGCCGCTGCTCACATAGGTTCAAACGGCGCTATTTCGGATTTCCGTCGCGAGAAATCAAAAAAGTTTTGCACGAACTTTGCCGGTGCAAAGCGACGCACCCCCCTTTAAAGTTACACGAAACATGCGCAATATCCGCCGACCAGAACCCATGAGTATCACAATGACAGATCAGACAATTGACACGCACGCGGACACCGAACGCCAGACCTGGCCCGCATTGGTGAAAGGATTTCGCTGCCGCTGTCCTAAGTGTGGTGAAGGGAAGCTGCTGCACAGCTACCTGAAGGTGAATGACGAGTGCTCGAATTGCGGTCAGGAGCTGTTTCATCACCGTGCAGATGACGGCCCGGCCTATCTGACGATCCTTCTGGTGGGTCACTTGCTCGCGCCTGCGCTGCATGTGTCCTATGTCCATTGGCGGCCAGAGCCCCTGACCATGTTCCTGATTTTCGCGATTGGCTGTACTGCGCTGTCGCTGTTTCTGCTGCCGCGCCTTAAGGGTGCTGTCGTTGCGTATCAGTGGGCGCGGCGTATGCACGGTTTCGAAAAATCCGAGTAACCCGGCAGATCACGCGGGGACGCTCATGACGGTAGATAAGTCTGCAATTCGAAACGCATCGACCGTTATCGTCCTGCGTGATCGTATGACATCACCTTCCATTCTGATGGGTCAACGGGGCGCCAAAGCAGCCTTTATGCCCAATAAGTTTGTTTTTCCCGGAGGCGCTGTCGATCCAGCGGACGCTCAGGTACCTTTGGCCAGCGGCCTGTCATCACTGTGCCATGACCGTCTGGCCGAGCGTTCCGATCCGGGTTTGCAACACGCGCTGGCCGCTGCCGCAATCCGAGAGTTGTGGGAAGAGACGGGGTTAATTCTGGGTCAGCCCGGCAAGTGGCCAACCCAAGCCCCAGAAGACTGGCAAGCCTTCGAACAATTGGGTTTTTGTCCCTCGGCCGAGGAATTGCAGTTCGTGTTTCGCGCCGTGACGCCTCCGGGCCGACCAAGGCGTTTCGATGCACGATTCTTTTTGGTGGACGCGTCGGCGATACAGATGGATCTGGACGATTTCTCGCGCGCCTCTGATGAGTTGTCGCATTTGCAATGGGTCCCGCTCGACCGCGCGCGCGAATTCGACCTGCCCTTTATCACCGAAGTCGTCTTGGCCGAGGTGGCCGCACGTGTCGACGACCCTGCCCCGCCCAAATCTGTCCCCTTCCTTTTGAACAAGGATGAGGAAAGCCTGTTTTTCAAACTAAAAGGCTACCAGATGCCGCTTACAGACTGATCGGTCTGGCTACTTCATCCGACTGATAACCGTCGTGACCTCAGGCTTTTTGCCGATCTCGGATTTTGCGGTCTGGCGCACGATACGGCGCAATGCTTCTTCCAACTTGTCGTCATCCCGAAGGGTTTTCGCGTCGGCCCGCATCAGAAACTGATTGAGGTCTTCTTCAAGAATCTCGACCAGCGCCGCCCGCGATGATCCAAGTTCAGGCAATCCCATCGTATCGCACCAGGGCTCCCCCAAAGGCTCATCTTCCTCGTCCAGAATGACGGTGACAGTAACATGGCCATTCAACGCCATCCTGATACGATCGCGCACCACACCATCAAGGGCACCGACTTTGACTGTGCCATCCAGATAAGTTCGCCCAGTCTCGACATAATCGACAACACTCGGTGCATTTCCGGTGAGATCGAGCATCGTGCCGTTCACGGCGAGTATACCCGTCCGCCCGCCAGCTTCGGCTAATTTGGCATGTTCGCGCAGGTGCCTGTGTTCCCCGTGCATCGGGATGACCATCTGCGGGTCAATCAGTGCATGCACTTTTTCAAGGTCAGGTCGGTTCGCGTGCCCCGATACATGGTAAAGGCCCGAGCTGTCATCCACGACGTCCACGCCCTTTTCACTCAGCTGGTTCATGATGAAGATCACGCCCCGTTCATTGCCCGGGATGGTCTTTGACGAGAACAGGAACAAGTCGCCCTCTTTCAATTCCAGACCGCGGTACTTGCCACGTGCAAGCTGCGCGCTGGCTGCACGACGCTCGCCCTGACTGCCGGTCACAATCAGCATCAGGTTTTGTCGCGGAACGTCCAATGCTTCTTCCGCGCTGATCACCTTGGGGAAATCCGACAGAATGCCGGTTTCAGTCGCCGCTTCGATCATTCGGCGCATGGCGCGCCCGAGCAACACAACGGATCGCCCTGCCCTTTGACCTGCCTCGGCCAATGTCTTTACTCGCGCAACGTTCGACGCAAAGGTCGTGGCAACAACCATGCCGCTAGCTTCGGCGACCAGCTTGGTGATCTCTGGCCCGACCTCGGATTCCGAACGCCCGGCATGTTGCGAGAACACGTTTGTGCTGTCGCACACAAGCGCCTTGACCCCCGGTTTCGCGACTTCCGACCACAAATCGGGGTCGAAAGGTTCACCCACAACGGGATCGGTATCCAACTTGAAATCACCGGAATGTACGATCCGCCCCTCGGGCGTATCGATCACCAAAGCAGCGCTTTCGGGAATCGAATGCGAAACTGGCAGGAAGCCCACCGTGAACGGCCCGGCCGACACTTGCTCGGGCCACGCCGATGCGGTGCGAACAGCATCTTCGGGATGGCCGTACTCTTCCATCTTGCGGCGCGCGATATTGGCAGTGAATGCGCGCGCGTAGACAGGGGCACCCAAGGCCTCATAACAATGGGCGACGGCGCCGACATGATCTTCATGCGCGTGGGTGATGAACACGGCCTCAAGCTGGTCGGCCCGTTCGCGCAACCATGAAATATCCGCGTGGATCAGATCGACACCCGGTGTCGTATCCATGTCAGGAAATGTCACGCCCAGATCGACCAGAATCAGCCGTTCCTTGCCCGGCGTTCCATAGCCGTAGACATAGGCATTCATTCCGATTTCGCCGGCTCCACCCAGCGGCATATAGATTAGTCGTTCATTGCTCATGCGGAGCCATTTTCCTTATTGTATTGATTTATCACGGTCAGACCGTGCATCGTCAGATCATCTTCGATCACGTCAAAACCTACGTCCGCCTGATCAAACAGCGGCGCCAGCCCACCGGTTCCAACGACTTTCATCGGCATTCCATATTCCGCCCTGATCCGAGCGATCAGCCCCTCGATCAGACCGGAATACCCCCAATACACGCCTGATTGAATGCAGCCAACCGTATTCGTGCCGATGACTTTATCCGGGCGCGTGATGTCGATATGCGGCAACGCGGCCGCGCCTTGGTGCAGGGCTTCAAGGCTCAGGTTGACGCCGGGAGCGATGATGCCACCGACATAGGCCCCATCCGATGCAACGACATCAAAATTGGTTGCCGTTCCGAAATCGACCACAACCACATCTCCGCCGTGCCGATCATATGCGCCAACTGCATTGGCAAGCCTGTCCGGCCCGGGCACGGTGCCCTGATCCACCCGAGGGGCGACAGGCAGCAGACATTCCGGTTTGCCAACCACAAGCGGGCGGCACCCAAAGAAACGGTCGGCGAAAATACGCAGGTTGAACACCACACGCGGCACGGTCGAGGCTATGATGACATCTGAAATATCAGCCTCGATCCCGTAATGCTTCACCAGCGTCGAGTACCAGGTAAAATAGGCATCAGCCGTCCGGGAATGGTGTGTCGACGTGCGCAACGTGCACAGAAAGTTCTCTCCATCCCAGATCGAGAAGACAGTGTTCGTATTACCGCAATCTATCGCCAGAAGCATCTGCGCCCCCTTTAGAAATACACTTCCGCCGCTGGTATGCTCACGCGACCTTTGGCGGTGTTTAAGACAAGGTTGCCAGATACGTCTACCGTTTCAAAGGTTCCGATAGTTTCAGAGGATGCCGTTCGGGCGGTTATAACCTCACCCAACCGAGCAGCGCGCGCCAGCCAGGCCGCGCGGATAGGCTCGAACCCATAGGTCGAGAACTGAGTTTCATACTTCGCGTAGGCTGCAGCCAGTTCAGTCAGAAAATCTTCGGGCGTTACATGAGCACCCGTCTCGGACAGCAGCGAGACCGGGCGAACCGCGCCCTTTTCGACGGCATGGGCGGGAGGCGCTTCGGATAGGTTCACCCCTATCCCGATCGCAAGATGGGTGACGTCCCGGCCCTGCCCGGTGCTTTCCAAGAGGATTCCGGCCAGTTTCCCCCCGTTCAGCAAAACGTCGTTAGGCCACTTAAGAGACAGACCAGTCGCACGACCTGTGACGGAGACACAGGCGTCAAACAAAGCCAAAGCCGCAACAAAGCTCCGCAGTGCGGCATCTTCGGGTGCTCCGTCTGGTCGCATCAGCAATGTAGCCGCCAGATTACCCTTTGGGTTGGCCCAGGCCCTGCCCCGACGCCCACGCGCGGCAGTTTGATGATGCGCCATGATCCAAGTCGGGCCCTGTGCTGCTGGGGCGATCCGCGCGGCCTCGTTCAGGGTGCTGTCGACTTGCTGCAAGATGTGCAGCCCATATCCGGCAGGCCACTCAGTCATGATAAAAAGGCCCGGTCGAATGACCGAGCCCCCATTCCTGGTTTCCATCAGTATCAGTTGACAAGCGTCGCCGCTGCTGCCGCTGCAGCACCTTCCACGCCAAACTGGTAGAACACGCCAATCAGCATCAAAGCCGCCGATCCCATCAACGCCACCCAGAGAACCGGAGTGGAACGTGTTTCGATCGGGTCTTCGTTCTCGGCTCCGAAATACATGTAGAACACGATCCGCAGGTAATAGAACGCACCGATGACGGACGCGATTGCCGAAACGATAACTAACCCGGTCAGACCCGCGCTGACACCAGCCTGCCAGACGCCGAACTTGGCGAAAAAGCCCAGCATCGGCGGCACGCCCGCAAGGCTGAACATCAGGATCAGCACAGCCAGCGCTTTGCCCGGATCACGTCGGGAGTACTGGCGCAACGCGTCGATATCGGTGATGGGTTTGCCATCGCGCTCCATCATCAGGATGAAGGCGAAAGTACCGATATTCATGGTCACATAGATCGCAAGATACATCAGCATCGCTTTGATGCCCATTTCCGTACCGGCTGCCAGACCAATCAACGCATAGCCCATATGGGCAATCGACGAAAACGCCATCAGTCGCTTGATATCGCGCTGGCCAATCGCGGCCACTGCACCCAACAGCATCGACAGAACCGAGAGCAGAACGATCACCTGCTGCCAGTCCTTCACGACACCCCCGAAGGCGTCATGCAACAGACGCGCGAACAGTGCCATCGCAGCGACCTTCGGCGCGGTGGCAAAGAACGCGGTGATCGGTGTAGGCGAACCCTCGTAAACGTCGGGCGTCCACATGTGGAATGGCACGGCGGAGACTTTGAACGCCAGACCAGAGATCAGGAAGACCAGGCCGAAAAGCAGACCAATCGAGACGTCTCCATGATGGACAGTCTGGATGATGCCCGAGAACAGCGTGGTGCCGGTAAAGCCGTAAACCAGCGAGGCACCATACAGCAGCAAGCCCGAGCTGAGAGCGCCCAGAACAAAGTATTTCAGACCGGCCTCAGTGGATTTCGCGCTGTCGCGGCGCAAGGCGGCCACGACATAGAGCGCCAGCGATTGCAGCTCCAGCCCCATATAAAGGGACATCAGATCGCCTGCGCTGACCATCATCATCATACCCACGGCGGCCAGAGCCACCAGCAGAGGGTATTCAAACCGCAACAGCCCACGACGCGCCATGTAATCCTGGCTCATCAACAAAACGGCCGCTGCGGATAGCAGAATTGCAACCTTGGCAAAGCGCGAAAATCCGTCATCCACGAACATACCGTAAAAGGCCACGTTAACACCGTCGCCATTGGTGGCAATCCAGATCGCCAGCAGCGCCATCAGACCCGAGGTCGCCCAAACCAGCGCGGGGGCCAACCCGTCTTTCGAGGTGTAGACAGCCCCGATCAGCGCCGCCATCGCATATACGGCCAGAACGATCTCTGGCAGGATGATTGTCAGATCAGCTTGGATCATGTCTCCAAAGCCCCCTTAATGCGAAGCGGCTGTCTGTGTCACGGCCTCGGCCGCGGCCAGAGCCGTGTCGTAGTTCGAAATCAATGCCGCGGTCGAGTCCCCGATGACGTCAGTCACCAGCGACGGGTAAACGCCTAACAGGATCGTCATGATGATCAACGGCGCGAACACCAGCCGCTCGCGCGAGCTCATGTCCGTCATCGCCTTTAGGCTTTCCTTGATCAGGTCGCCAAATACGACCCGGCGGTACAGCCATAGCGCGTAGCCTGCCGAGAAGATCACCCCAGTTGCTGCGACTGCGGTCACCCAGGTATTGACTTGGAAAGCGCCCATCAAAGTCAGGAATTCACCGATAAACCCGGATGTGCCCGGCAGGCCAACGTTCGCCATGGTGAACAGCATGAAGACCAGCGCATAGGCGGGCATCCGGATCACCAGACCGCCGTAAGCGTCGATATCACGCGTATGCATGCGGTCGTAGATCACACCGACACACAGGAACAGCGCAGCAGAGATAAAACCGTGGCTAATCATCTGGAAGATCGCGCCATCGATCCCTTGCTGGTTTGCCGCAAAAATGCCCATGGTCACAAAGCCCATATGCGCGACCGAGGAATAGGCGATCAGCTTTTTCATATCCTCCTGCACCAGCGCCACCAGCGAGGTGTAGACCACCGCGATGGCCGACATCCAGAGCACCAGGTCTGTCATCACCGCTGAACCCACAGGGAACATCGGCAGGCTGAACCGCAGGAAACCATAGCCGCCCATTTTCAGCAGGATCGCCGCCAGCACGACCGAGCCCGCCGTGGGGGCTTGAACGTGCGCATCCGGCAACCAGGTGTGAACCGGCCACATCGGCATCTTCACCGCAAACGAGGCAAAGAACGCAAGGAACATCAGCGTCTGCATCCCGCCTACAACGTACACGCCCAGCACGCTAAAGCTCTCAGACGAGAACTGATGGCTCATAAGCGCCTCAATGTCGGTAGTGCCCGCATCCGCGTACATGGCAACCATCGCAACTAGCATCAGCACCGAACCGAGGAAGGTATAGAGGAAGAACTTGAAGCTCGCGTAAATCCGGTTCGCGCCGCCCCAAATGCCGATGATCAGGAACATCGGGATCAGACCTGCCTCAAAGAACAGGTAGAACAGCACCAGATCCAGCGCCATGAACACGCCCAGCATCAGCGTTTCCAGCAACAGGAAGGCGATCATGTATTCCTTGACCCGGTCCGTCACGTTCCAGCTGGCAAGAATGGTCAGCGGCATGATGAAAGTGGTCAGCAGCACGAACAGAACGCTGATCCCATCCACGCCCATCTTGTATTTCAGGCCCAGCAGCCACTCACCCTCTTCCACCATCTGGAAGCCGGTGTTCGAGGGATCGAAGCCCGTGTAGATGCCAATCGAGACAAGGAACGTCACCGAGGTCGCAACAAGCGCGACCCATTTCGCGTTGCGCTGCGCTGCGTCGTCATCCCCATGCAGGAACAGGGCCAGAATGCCTGCCGCCACAGCGGGGATGAAGGTAACGATCGAGAGGATATTATCCATTAGTGCGTGCCTCCGCCGATCGACATCCAGGTGACAAGGGCTGCTATCCCCAAGACCATCCAGAAGGCATAAGTAAAGATATAGCCCGTCTGCGCCTTGCCTGCGAGGCGGGTGAAGAAGGGAACAACGCCCATAGCCACGCCATTCAGGAAGCCGTCGATGGTGTTTCCATCACCGCGCTTCCACAGGAACCGGCCAAGCGCGACTGTGGGCTTAACGAAGATCACGTTGTAGATCTCATCAAAGTACCACTTATTCTTGAGGAACAAGTACAGCGGGCGTTGGTTCTCGGCCAGACGCTCGGGAAGGTTTCCACGGTGAAGGCGAAATTCGAAACCTGCGACATATACCTTTCCATCGCTGACGTAGAAAAGCCAAGCCACGACAAAGCCCAGCAGCATCGCAACGGTCGGAGACCACTTCACCCATTTTGGAGCAGCATGCGCATCGTCCAGCACATGATTGTCTGGCGCGATATAAAGCGCGCCCTCGCCCGGCTCACCCGCGAAAACGTAATGATGATCGCCGTGGGCGTCTTTCTCACCATGACCGTCATCCGCGTGGTCGTCGCCATGGCCTTCATCTGCGTGGTTTTCATCGCCATGCGTGTCGGCTGCACCATGATCGGCATGTTCCGACGCCTCAGCCACCGGAATGCCGTAGAACTTACCGACCTTATCCGCGTGGCCGAAGAAATTGCCGTACCAGATCATACCCGCAAAGACCGCACCCAGCGACAGCACGCCAAGCGGCACCAGCATGACCATCGGGCTTTCATGCGCGTGGTCATGCGTATGCTTGTCCCCGCGCGGCTCACCATAGAAGGTCAGGAAAATCAGACGCCAGCTATAAAAGGACGTGAACGCAGCCGCCACGACCAGCAACCAGAAGCCATAGGACGACCCTCCGGCATAGGCGCTCTCGATGATGGCGTCTTTCGACAGGAAGCCCGCAAAACCAAAGTGAGTCAGCGGAATACCCACACCGGTGATCGCCAGTGTCCCGATCATCATCGCCCAGAACGTATAGGGGATCTTTTTGCGCAGGCCGCCATACTCAGTCATCTCTTGTTCATGATGCATGGCGTGGATCACCGAGCCTGCGCCAAGGAACAACAGCGCCTTGAAGAACGCGTGCGTGAACAGGTGGAACATCGCTGCCGAGTACATGCCGACACCTGCAGCGACAAACATGTAGCCCAGCTGAGAACAGGTCGAATAGGCGATGACCCGTTTGATATCGGTCTGCACCAGACCCACGGTTGCGGCAAAGAACGCGGTCGAGGCGCCCAGCACGGTGATGAACCCGGTCGCACCCGGTGCGAACTCCATCAGCGGTGACATGCGGCAAACAAGGAACACACCTGCAGTGACCATGGTCGCGGCGTGGATCAGCGCTGACACGGGCGTCGGGCCTTCCATCGCATCGGGCAACCATGTGTGCAGGATCAACTGAGCCGATTTCCCCATCGCACCGATGAAGAGCAGCACGCAGATCACTTCAATCGCGGTCCATTCACCCCAAAGGAAGTGTAGCTTTTCCTCGGCCAAAGCCGGGGCCGAGGCGAAGATGTCCGAGAAGTTGATACTGTCCGTCAGGAAGAACAGTGCGAAAATACCCAGCGCAAAGCCAAAGTCGCCCACGCGGTTCACGATGAACGCTTTCATCGCCGCCGCATTGGCACTCGGCTTGCGATAGTAGAACCCGATCAGCAGGTACGAGGCGACGCCCACGCCCTCCCAGCCAAAGAACATCTGCACCAGATTGTCCGCCGTCACCAGCATCAGCATGGCAAAGGTAAAGAAGGACAGATAGGCGAAGAAACGCGGCTTATAGCTCTCGCCCTCGCGCCATTGCGGGTCGTGATCCATGTAGCCGAAGGAATAGAGGTGCACCAGCGCCGAGACGGTTGTCACCACGATCAGCATGATCGCAGTCAGCCGGTCCAGACGAATGGCCCAGCTTGTCGACAGCGAGCCACTCTCGATCCAGCGCATGATCTCGATCTGTTGGGTCACACCGTCGAAGGTGAAGAACACGATCCACGACAGCAGACAGGCCAGAAACAAAAGGCCAGTTGCGGTCCACATGGCCGCTTTTTCACCAATGAACCGCCAGCCGAAACCGCAGATCAACGCGCCCACCAGCGGGGCAAAGAGGATGGTGGTTTCCATAGTTCTCTTAGCCCTTCATCATATTGACGTCTTCAACCGCGATGGTGCCACGGTTGCGGAAGAAGCAGACCAGAATGGCCAGACCAATCGCCGCCTCGGCCGCCGCCACGGTCAGTACGAACAGCGTAAACACCTGCCCGACCAGATCGCCCAGGAAGCTGGAGAACGCCACGAGGTTGATATTCACCGCCAACAGCATCAACTCGATGCTCATCAGCAGGATGATGACGTTCTTGCGGTTCAGAAAGAGACCGAAAATGCCGATGACGAACAGCGTCGCCGCCACCGTAAGATAGTGTTCAAGTCCGATCATCGTCTCATAGTCCCTCGAATTTGTCTTTCCCGTTGCGAAGTTCCGGGAATGCCGCAGCACAGGCGCAGTTTTCTGCAGTTTCAGTCGTCTCGTCGACTCTGAAGGCTTTGCTCACAAAGACTCTTTTCACGGAATCCCATGTCCGACTCGCAGTGTCATCGGTCATTTGACGCATGGTTCGCTCGGCCTCATCCCTTCGATCCAACAGAGTGTCGTCGAGCTCCCTATTGAGTTTCGTCACAATTTTTAGTGTCTGCCCCGTCTGACAGGCCGAGAAAATAAGGCTTTCAGATTCCGTACAGCCTGTCCCGTCCCAACAGAAAACTCCACCAAATTTATATGCAACTACCCCGTCTCCGACGATCTGATGGCCGGATTCAGAAAAATGGTAATCCGGCGACGCGAAACCGTCGCAATGCGACAAAGGAAACGCGCTTGCAACAACGGCCAGATTTACGAGTGCAAACCCAGATATCAAAGACCTTCTGATCACAACCCCTGCCCCGGTTTCACGTCCTTCAACTCCATCGCCTTGGCCGGGTCGCGCATCATCTGGCCGACGATGTCCTGACGCTTGATGTCCTGACGGTGGCGCAGGGTCAGCACGATAGCACCGATCATCGCTACCAGCAGGATCAGGCCCGCCAGTTGGAACAAAAGGAAGTATTGGTCGTAAAGGATGACGCCGAGTGCCTCGGTGTTGTGGCGGTCGGTCGGAACCGGTTGAGCAAGATTGGCCTCTACGCCTTGCGCGCTGTCCCATGCTCCGAATGCCATGACGAACTGCATCAGAATGACCAGACCGATCAGCAAGGCCAGCGGCATATAGCGGGCCATCTCGGCCTTAAGCTCGGCAAAGTCCACGTCCAGCATCATCACCACGAACAGGAACAGAACCGCGACCGCGCCCACGTAAACGATAATCAGCAGCATCGCCACGAACTCAGCCCCCAGCAGCACGAACAGCCCGGCCGAGGACAGGAAGGACAGGATCAGCCACAGCACCGAATGCACCGGCTGGCGGCTGATCACCGTGAACAGCCCGCCGGTGATGGCGCTGATGGCAAACAGGTAGAAGGCAAAAACGGTCATTGATCCTCATCCTCGTTATCGCCCAGAACCTCCTGCGCCAGATCCAGCGCGCGGGTCATGGCCGGGATGCCGGCAAAGACCGACATCTGACCGATCGTTTCCACGATCTCTTGTTTCTTTGCCCCTGCCTCAAGCGCGTGGCGGACGGTCTGGCGCACGGCGGTGTCGGCCTGTGCGCCCTGCATGGTCAGCCCGGCGAGGGTCAGCAGCAATCGGGTCTTGGCATCCAGCCCGTCGGTGTTGACGGTGTTGCCAAACATCATCTCCATGACCTCTTTCGGCATGGTTGGCCACAGCGCCTCGAACCCTTTGGGCGAGAAATTCTCCATCGCCGGGTTCATCGCTTTGGCCATGTCCTGGGCCTGCTTCATCATTAGCTCAAACGGATTTGTCGGCGTGTCACTCATCTGTACGGCGCGTCCATTTCCAGATTGCGGGCGATCTCGGCTTCCCAGCGTTCGCCGTTATCCAGCAGTTTTTCTTTGTCGTAGAAAAGCTCTTCGCGGGTCTCTGTGGCGAATTCAAAGTTCGGGCCTTCGACGATAGCATCGACTGGGCAGGCTTCTTGGCAGAAGCCACAGTATATGCACTTGGTCATGTCGATGTCGTACCGCGTGGTGCGACGGGAGCCGTCTTCGCGCGGTTCGGCGTCGATGGTAATGGCTTGCGCCGGGCAGATCGCTTCGCACAGTTTACAAGCGATGCAGCGTTCTTCGCCATTCGGGTACCGGCGCAGGGCATGTTCTCCGCGAAAGCGCGGCGACAGAGGGCCTTTTTCGTGCGGATAGTTCACGGTGGCTTTGGGGGCGAAGAAATACTTCAACCCCAGCTTCATGCCGACCCAGAAGTCCTGCAGCAGAAAATACTTGGCAGCGCGGGTATAGTCGATTTGTGTCATATCAGCCTCCTACACTCCAACGGGCGAACGCGCCCCAGAACCAGTCGAACTTCGCTGCGAAGGCCACGAAAACCACCCAAGCCAGCGAGAACGGCAGGAATACTTTCCAGCCCAACCGCATCAATTGGTCATAGCGGTAGCGGGGCGTGATGGCCTTGACCATCGCGAAGAGGAAGAAGAAGAACGCCATCTTGGCAACCATCCACAGCACGCCATCCGGCAGTCCCGGGATCGGGGACAGCCAGCCGCCGAAGAACAGCAGCGTGGTCAGCGCGCACATCAGGAAGATGGCGATGTATTCGCCTGCCATGAACAGCAGGAACGGCGTGGCCGAGTATTCGACCTGATACCCCGCGACCAGCTCTGATTCCGCCTCGGGCAGGTCAAAGGGTGGCCGGTTCGTTTCAGCCAGTGCCGAAATGAAGAACAGGAAGACCATCGGGAAATGCGGTAGCCAGTACCAGCTGAAGAAACCAAACCGTCCGTCCTGCGCCTCGACAATATTGCCGAAGTTCATCGAGCCGGTCGAGATAATGACGCCGATGATGATCAGGCCAATGGACACCTCATACGAGATCATCTGCGCGGCCGAGCGCAACGACCCAAGGAACGGATACTTTGAGTTCGACGCCCAACCACCCATAATCACGCCATAAACCTCAAGCGAGGATACAGCAAAAACATACAGGATCGCGACGTTGATATCTGACAGAACCCAGCCGTCATTGAACGGTATCACGGCCCAAGCGATCATCGCCAGAACGAATGAGGTCAGCGGCGCCAACATAAAGACCGTGCGGTCCGCACCTGCCGGGATCACCACCTCTTTGACCACATATTTCAACGCGTCGGCCACTGATTGCAGCAGGCCATAGACGCCCACCACGTTGGGGCCGCGGCGCATCTGAACGGCCGCCCAGATTTTGCGGTCGCCATACACGAGGAACAACAGCGAGATCATCACAAAGGCAACAACTGCAAGCACTTGTGCCAGAATGATGACGGCTATTCCGCCTGGGGTGTTAAAGAATTCAGCCATTGGTCCTCACACCGTGGGTATTCCGTTTTCCGCGTGCGATGCATAGGCCAGTTGCCTGCGCATGATGCGGCTGGGTCGGCGCGTTGGTGTAAACAGCATCTACCGCCATTGCGCCACCCTTATTATTGAATTTCACACGCAATTCAGGCGCGGCTATCTGCCACCCGGCCGCCGCGCGCGTCTTCGATATGAAATGCGTCAGTTTCATTCAGCCGCAATCTTTTCAGATTTACGAGCTTGTGCCTGAGCCGATAGCTCGGCCATCAGTTGCGAGGCGCGCGCAATCGGATTGGTCAAATAGAAATCTTTGATCGCATAACGGAAGCTGGCATCCCCCAGCTTTCCTGTATCCAACGCAACCACGTCGTTTTCAATCACTTGGTCGATCTGCGCCAGATGCGGCACGGCTTCTATCAAGGCAGTGCGCAGCTGCGCCAACGAGTCAAATGGCAAAGTAGCATCCAGCTCAGCCGACAACGCGCGAAGGATGGCCCAATTCTCCTTGGCTTCACCTGGTGCGAATCCGGCACGCATAGCCAGCTGTGGGCGACCCTCGGTATTCACGAACAGGCCGTTTTCTTCGGTATATGCAGCACCTGGCAGAATAACGTCTGCGCGGTGGGCGCCACGGTCACCATGGCTGCCCTGATAGATCACAAAGGCACCTTCGCCGATCTCGACCTCATCCGCACCGAGGTTATAGATCACGTCCGCTGCGCTGACCGCATCCATGCCGCTTTCGTTAGTGGCATCGACATCCATTGCACCGACGCGCGACGCAGCAGTATGCAAAACGATCAAACCGCTTTCTGTATTCGCGGCAATCGCCTGCGCAGCCGCCAGAACGGCAGCTCCATCAGCCTCTTGCAGCGCACCTTGACCAACAATGACCAGAGAGGGCTTGCCCTTGATCTCATCATCGCCGCCCATATCGACCGCCTGCTGCAAAGCCGCGCGGTCATCACCGATGTGATGGTATTCATAGGTCAGATCAACCGCAGGTCCGACGACAGCAACCTCGGCCCCATGAGCCCAGGCCTTACGAATCCGCGCATTCAGAACCGGAGCTTCATCGCGCGGGTTCGTACCAATCAGCAGAATGCGTTCGGCTGTGTCGATATCTTCGATTGCAGCGGTTCCAGCATAAGCACCGCGATTTCCAGAGGGCAGCTTAGCCCCATCGGTGCGGCATTCGACTACACCGCCCTGCCCTTCGACCATCTGCTTCAGCGCAAAAGCCGCCTCAACCGGGGCCAGATCGCCCACGATACCCGCCGGTTTCTCGGCCCCTTTCAACGCTTCAGCGGCCTTGGTCAGCGCCTCGGGCCACGAGGCCGGGCGCAGCTTGCCGTTTTCGCGCACGTAGGGTTTGTCCAGACGCTGACGGCGCAGACCATCCCATACGAAACGGGTCTTGTCGCTGATCCACTCTTCGTTCACGCCGTCATGGTTGCGCGGTAGGAAACGCATAACTTCACGCCCCTTGGTATCCACGCGGATGTTCGAGCCCAAAGCATCCATTACGTCGATGCTCTCGGTCTTGGTCAGTTCCCAAGGACGAGCCGTGAAGGCATAAGGTTTCGAGGTCAACGCCCCAACCGGACACAGGTCGATGATGTTACCCTGCAGGTTCGAATCCAGCGTTTGGTTCAAGTACGAGGTGATCTCGGCATCCTCGCCGCGCCCGGTCTGGCCCATTTGGGTGATCCCCGCGACCTCGGTCGTGAAACGCACACAACGGGTGCAGCTGATGCAGCGGGTCATCGCAGTCCCGACCAAAGGCCCAAGATCCAGATCATCAACCGCGCGCTTGGCTTCCTTGAAGCGCGTGCCCGACAACCCATAAGCCATCGCCTGATCCTGCAGATCGCACTCGCCGCCCTGATCGCAGATCGGGCAATCCAGCGGGTGGTTGATCAACAGGAACTCCATCACCCCTTCGCGGGCCTTCTTGACCATGGGCGAGTTCGTCTTGACCACCGGCGGTTCCCCCTCCGGTCCCGGGCGCAGGTCCCGCACCTGCATCGCGCAGGAAGCCGCAGGTTTTGGCGGTCCGCCGACAACCTCAACCAGACACATCCGGCAGTTCCCGGCAATCGACAGGCGTTCGTGATAGCAGAAACGCGGCACTTCGACCCCGGCCTCTTCACAGGCCTGGATCAGAGTCATCGCACCATCGACTTCGATTTCCTGTCCATCGATATTGATCTTGCGGAGGTCAGACATGGTCTAGTTCGCCCTCAAATACACGCCAATGGCGCTGTTTCTGTCGATTTCCTTCTGCCCCAAGGTGCAAAAAGAATTCGGATTGTCATAAGAAACGCCGTGTTGGGCCAGATACGCCTCGCCCTTGGCGCGCATCCGGTCTTTTTCGGCATCCGATTCCACATAGGCCCGGATCTCGGAATCCGAGTAGCCCAGTTTGTTCGCTTTGGAACGCAACCCCCACATCACGCCGATCGCTTTTACGCGGCGTCCGTTGATCGAAGGGCAGTATTCCGAAATCTCATTTGCGATCGCGATGTAGTAGAGCTCGTTGTCGATCTCTTTGACGTCGCGCAAAGGCGGTTTTTCCTCGGCCGCAACCGGCAAGGCCATAGCAGTGAGCGCGACAAGCACTTTGATACCAAACATGACACGTCCTTTCGTCTTGGAAAGTCCAAGACGACCGGAGCAGGCAGGGTTATGCGATAACACCGCCCCCGTGTCAGCGTGATATGCAGGCCGCAATGTCATGGTCGTCTGCAACGTCCAGCGAAGGTAAGTTTGTCGTCCGATATGCGTAAGTTCTGCGGTTCGGTATCCGGTCCGACGTTCCAGTCAATCCGAGATGACCCAAAGTTGGAGATACAAAACTTGATGCCTTCGTACCGCCCGGCCTCGCGTGCGCCGTCCAGTGAGGCGGAAACGCCATTGACGACAACCGTAAACTCGGTCGGAGATTTCTTCTTGTCTACTTGCTTTGCCTTGGCCCGGAAGAAATGACCGTCAAAATTGACCCGGTCGGATGACGAAACGATACCGCCACAGGCTGAGAGCAGCATCACGCCAGCCATCAAACCACACATCGACACTCGGGTCCTGACGCGACTTTGCGCAGTTGATTTATCCCCGGTACGCAGAACCATCAGAACGCAGCCACTTTCATCGAAATCGAGCCGATCATACGTTCATGGCTAGGACAAAGAGATTTACCTCTGCGACGGGGTTCGGGCGGTAGCTGGCACAATATCCGCATTCCGAATCCGGCGCACGTCGAGAGCGACGCCGTAAACCACGCAACAAGCGTAAATATGACGAACGCCGCAACCGAGTGGCCATATTCTGCGAGCAGATGCATCCGCGTTACTCCGCCGCCATCGCGCCGGTGCGGCCGGACTTCTGCGCCTTGATGCGGTCTTCGATCTCTTCGCGGAAGTTGCGGATCAAGCCCTGTATTGGCCAAGCTGCAGCATCACCCAAGGCGCAGATTGTGTGACCTTCGACCTGCTTGGTCACATCGAACAGCATGTCGATCTCTTCCAGTTCGGCCTCGCCACGAACCAAACGATCCATAACGCGCATCATCCAGCCGGTGCCTTCGCGGCACGGCGTGCACTGGCCGCAGCTTTCGTGTTTGTAGAACTTCGACAGCCGCCAGATCGCCTTGATGATATCGGTGGACTTGTCCATCACGATAACCGCCGCTGTACCAAGCCCCGAGCCCAGATCGTTGCGCAGGTAGTCAAAATCCATGATCGCGTCACGCATATTCTCGCCGCGCACGCAGGGAACAGACGAACCGCCGGGGATCACCGCCAACAGATTGTCCCAGCCGCCGCGAATACCGCCGCAATGGGTCTCGATCAGCTCTTCGAACGAGATCGACATCGCCTCTTCGACAACACAAGGGTTGTTAACATGGCCCGAGATCGCAAACAGCTTGGTGCCCGCGTTGTTCTGACGGCCAAAGCCTGCGAACCAATCCGCGCCTCGGCGCAGGATCGTCGGCACAACGGCGATGGATTCCACATTGTTCACCGTGGTCGGACAGCCATACAGCCCCGCCCCCGCCGGGAACGGAGGCTTCATGCGTGGCATACCCTTCTTGCCCTCAAGGCTTTCGATCAAGGCGGTTTCTTCACCGCAGATATAGGCCCCAGCCCCGTGATGCAGGAACAGGTCGAAATCCCAGCCCGAGCCAGCGGCGTTCTTGCCCAGCAGGCCTGCGTCATACGCTTCATCAATCGCGGCCTGCAGCGCCTCACGCTCGCGGATGTATTCGCCGCGCAGGTAGATGTAGCAGGTATGTGCATTCATCGCGAAAGATGCGATCAGGCAACCCTCGATCAGGGTATGCGGATCGTGGCGCATGATCTCGCGGTCTTTGCAGGTTCCGGGCTCGGATTCGTCCGCGTTCACCACCAGATAGGCCGGACGACCATCGCTTTCCTTGGGCATGAACGACCATTTCAGCCCGGTCGGGAAGCCCGCACCGCCTCGACCCCGCAGACCCGAATCTTTCATCGTCTGAATGATCCAGTCGCGGCCCTTTTCGATCAGGCCGGCAGTGCCGTCCCAATGCCCGCGCGCCTGCGCGCCACGCAATGTGCGCTCATGCATCCCGTAGATGTTGGTAAAGATCCGGTCCTGATCCTTCAGCATCGCGTGTTACCTTCAGCTGTCCTGACGCATGCGCCAGAGTTGAAAAATGTTGACGCCCGCATAGATGAACCCTGCCAATGCGGCAAAATCAAAAAGCAGCGCATAGCGGCCCGGCAGTCCCAACTGCGGACCGACAAAAGACATAACAAGCCAAAGCACCATCGTCGCGGCGATGACGATGCCTATGTGACGGCCCTTTCGGGCTATGGCCTGTTCCTTGTCCTTATCCATCTCATCCTGATGCCCTGTACGGGCACCTGTTTTAGTCTTCGTAAGTGCCGTCTTCCTTGGCACGTTTTGCGAAATCGGTCTCTTCCCCCGCAGCCAGGCTGGTCGCCTGTTCGATCCAATCGTCGCGCTCAATCCGTCCTTTGAACTTCAGCCGCGCATCCACCCAAGCGATATTCCCGGCAGTCCATTTCGCGATCTGGTCGTAGTGATAGATGCCCAGATCGTTCAGCTTTTCTTCCAGTTTTGGCCCAACACCCTTGAGCATCTTGAGGTCGTCGGCCTTGCCGCCTCTCGCCGCGGTAAGTGTCTCTGGCTGGTCCTCGTCTGCCGCTTCGGCCTTCACCTTTGCATCCTCGGCCTGCTTTACAGCGGGTTTCGGCGTTTCGGGTTCTTTCGGAGGTTTCGGAGCAGTCTTGGTCGCCTCTGCCTTACCGTCCTTACCCAGCCACGGGGTTAAGATCGGCACTTCGGTTCCGTCGATCCGCTTGACCGTGTCGCCCAGATCCGTCGCCAGCTCGACACTGGCATTGTACTGCGGTTTGCCCGCCTCATACTCGGTCAAGCTGCTTAGACCGCTTAGCGGTTCTGCCGCATAGCGTCCATTCTGTGGGCCCGGTGCAGGTACCTTGCCAGCGGCCAGATCGTCGATGATCTTGCCAAAACTTTCGGCGGTCAAATCCTCATAGTAATCCTTACCAATTTGCGCCATTGGCGCGTTGGTGCAGGAGCCCAGGCACTCCACCTCTTCCCAGCTCAGCTTGCCATCTGCCGACAATGCATGTGGCTTAGCGGCGATCTTGTCCTTACAGACGGCGATCAGATCTTCGGCCCCGCAGATCATGCAGGATGTCGTTCCGCAAACCTGAATATGCGCAACAGAGCCAACTGGTTGCAGCTGAAACATGAAGTAGAAAGACGCCACTTCAAGAACGCGAATATAGGCCATGCCCAGCATATCGGCGATAGATTCAATCGCCGGGCGGGTCAGCCAGCCCTCCTGCTCTTGCGCACGCCAAAGCAGCGGAATAACCGCGCTGGCCTGACGACCCTCAGGGTACTTGGTAATCTGTGCTTCGGCCCATTGCTGGTTGGCAGCAGTAAAGGCAAAGCTTTCGGGTTGTTCGGGGTGAAGACGGCGGAGCATTAGCGGTCAATCTCTCCAAATACGACGTCCATGGTGCCAATGATGGCGGCGACGTCGGCCAGTTGGTGCCCTCCGGCGACGTGATCCATGGCTTGCAGGTGCAGGAAGCCCGGCGCGCGCAGTTTGGCGCGGTAGGGCTTGTTGGTACCGTCGGCGACCAGATAAACGCCGAACTCGCCCTTTGGGGCCTCGACGGCGGCATAAACTTCGCCCGCGGGGACGTGGAAGCCTTCGGTATAGAGCTTGAAGTGATGGATCAGACTTTCCATCGACGTCTTCATGTCCGAGCGTTTCGGCGGGGTGATCTTGCCGCGGGCCAGAACGTCGCCGGGGCAGTCGCGGATTTTGGCAATGGCCTGACGGATGATGTGCAGCGACTGGCGCATTTCTTCCATGCGGACCAGATAGCGGTCGTAGCAGTCGCCGTTTTTGCCGACGGGAATTTGGAATTCGAACTCGTCATAGCATTCATAGGGCTGCGCGCGACGCAGGTCCCAAGCCAGACCCGATCCGCGCACCATCACGCCCGAGAAGCCGTATTTCTGGATGTCGTCTTCGGTCACGATGCCGATATCAGCATTACGCTGTTTGAAGATTCGGTTTTCGGTCAGCAGTCCGTCGATGTCGTCTAGAACAGCGGGGAATTCGTGGCTCCATGCCTCGATGTCATCCAGCAGTTCCGGCGGCAGGTCTTGGTGGACACCACCGGGGCGGAAATAAGCGGCGTGAAGGCGGGCACCGCAGGCACGCTCATAGAACACCATCAGCTTTTCACGCTCTTCGAACCCCCAGAGCGGCGGGGTCAGAGCGCCCACATCCATCGCCTGCGTGGTCACGTTCAGCAGGTGGTTCAGGATGCGCCCGATCTCGGAGTACAGAACGCGGATCAGCGAGCCACGACGTGGAACTTCGACGCCGGTCAGCTTTTCGATGGCCAGACACCAGGCGTGTTCCTGATTCATCGGCGCCACGTAGTCCAGACGGTCGAAGTAAGGCAGGTTCTGCAGATACGTCCGGCTTTCCATCAGCTTTTCGGTGCCACGGTGCAGCAAGCCGATATGCGGGTCGCAGCGCTCGACAATTTCACCGTCCAGCTCAAGCACCAGACGCAAAACTCCATGCGCCGCAGGGTGTTGCGGGCCGAAGTTGATGTTGAAGTTGCGGATCTTCTGTTCTCCGCTCAGCGCGTCCGTGCTGCCGTCATCATATCTTGAGCCGTCCATCAACGCCCTCGTTTCTTTTTCGCTTCGGCCCGAACCCGGACCTTTTCCGCCTCAAGCGCCTTGGCCGCAGCCCCGGCCAGCAGGACCCCAAGTGCACCCAATGCAATCAGTTCCCCCAGCAACATCAGCATCTCAGCGGCGCTCCAATTCTTGCAGTTTCAACCCGACCCACCACAACAAGGCGATCGTGCCGAATGGAACCAGACACAATAGGCACCAGTATTTGTTGATCCCGAAAAACGGCAGTATCTTTACCATCGGAATGATGGTCAGCGCAGAAAGGATCAACCACCAGATGCCACCCATTGTCAGGTCTCCTGCTTTTCATCCCCCGGCAGTATGTAATTCGCGCCCTCCCAAGGGGACATGAAGTCAAACTGACGGTATTCCTGAACCAAGCTGACCGGTTCATACACAACGCGCTTTTCGGCCTCGTCATAGCGAACTTCGGTATACCCGGTCGTTGGGAAATCTTTGCGCAGTGGATGCCCTCGAAAGCCATAATCAGTCAGGATACGGCGCAAGTCCGGATGCCCTGAAAACAGGATGCCGAACATGTCGAACACCTCGCGCTCGAACCAGTTGGCCGAGGGGTGAACATCCACGATCGAAGGCACCATATCCTCTTCGCGGATCGAAACCCGCAGACGAATACGCTGGTTTTGGTACATCGACAGGAAATGATAAACCACGTCGAACCGTTTTGCCCGCTCGGGGTAATCAACACCTGTGATATCCACCAGGGTCGAAAACCTGCAGTTCTGGTCCGACTTCAGGAACTCAACAAATTCCACCAGATGAGAAGGCGCAACATCCACATTCAATTCGTCATGGGTCACATCCCACGAAAGAACGCTGTCAGTCCGTTTGAGTTCCAGCTGCGCGCCGAGTTCTTTGAGTGCTTCATTCATTCGCCCTCTCCCTCAGCGCACGATGGTGCCGGTACGGCGGATTTTACGTTGAAGCTGCATGAGCCCGTACAGCAAAGCTTCGGCGGTCGGAGGGCAGCCAGGCACGTAAATGTCCACCGGCACAATCCGGTCACAACCACGAACGACCGAATAAGAATAGTGGTAGTACCCGCCCCCATTCGCGCAGGACCCCATCGAGATCACATAGCGCGGCTCGGGCATTTGGTCGTAGACCTTGCGCAGCGCCGGGGCCATCTTGTTGGTCAGAGTGCCTGCTACGATCATCACATCTGATTGGCGCGGGGACGCGCGCGGTGCGATTCCAAACCGTTCAGCGTCATAGCGTGGCATCGAGGTGTGCATCATCTCAACGGCGCAGCAGGCCAGACCAAAGGTCATCCAGTGCAGCGAACCGGTGCGGGCCCAGTTGATAATGTCCTCGGTCGAGGTCAGCAGGAAGCCTTTGTCCTGCAACTCGACGTTCAGGGCCTGGGTGGCGACCTCTTTGTCGACGCCGGCGGTGTTTGCACCCGTCATCACTCCCATTCCAAGGCCCCTTTCTTCCACTCATAGGCAAAGCCGATGGTCAGAACGCCCAGGAACACCATCATGGACCAGAAACCGACATCGCTAATGTCCTTAAAGCCAACGGCCCATGGGAACAGGAAAGCAATCTCAAGATCGAAGATGATGAAGAGAATCGACACCAGATAGAATCGGACGTCAAACTTCATCCGCGCATCATCAAAGGCATTGAAGCCACATTCATACGCGCTGACCTTTTCGGGGTCGGGATTGCGGACAGCCAGTACGACAGCGGCCAGAATCAGCACGATTCCAAGGCCCACAGCGACGGCCAGAAACACCAGGATCGGGAGGTACTCCCGCAGCAGGTCTTCCACGAATAGCTCCTTTCCTGCGCACGTATTTAATCCGCGCGCCGTCAATTGGCGTGTTGACTGGACATTCTCTATCCGCGCGGGGTCAGAGGGTCAACCGAACACAAACGCGCAGGAGCCTAATATTCCGTTTCCTTACACGCTTATTTGTGCCGCGGTTAATTCGCGATCTTTTGAAGCTAAACCTTACGATTCCATACAGGTTTTCGTTTTTCAAAGAAGGCACTGATTCCCTCTTGCGCCTCTGCCGTCTCCCAACGGGAGACAAGCGCCCGTATCGTCTGATCGATCACGGTATCGTCAATGACAGGACCCAATGCTTGCGCAAGTGCCTTGGCAGACGCGACGGCCCCCGGCGCACTGGACAAATAGGGTAAAACTTCGGCTTCTACTGCCCCGGCAAGGTCGTCCTGAGAAACCGTTTTGGCAAGCAGTCCCAGGTCCACCGCCTCGGCCGCGTTGAACAGCCGCGCGGACATGAAAACGCGCCGGGCGCGCGCCTCGCCCATCCGAGCGATCACATACGGACCGATCGTGGCCGGGATCAGGCCAAGTTTGGTTTCTGTTAACCCCATCTTCAGCGTGTCGACACCAATGGCCACGTCACATACCGCTGCCAGCCCTACACCGCCGCCGAAGGCATTGCCTTGCACCGCTCCGATCAGGGGTTTGGGCATCGTGTTCAGCGCCTGCAGCATTTCCGCAAGTTTCCGCGCTTCGACAAAGCGCGTTTCGGGATCTGCAGCCATCTGCTCCTGCATCCAACCAAGATCGCCACCTGCGCAAAAGCTTTTGCCTACCCCGGACAAGGTGACAACGCGCACCTCGGCGTCCTCCCCGAGTTGAGCGGCGGCTTGCGTCAGCTCGGCGATCATTTGCGCCGACATGGCGTTGTGCTTTTCGGGGCGGTTCAGCGTCAGGTTGGCAACGCCGCGCGTATCTGTGGCAATGGAAATCGTTTCAAACATGACGTCGCCTAACCCGCTCGCATGGCGCGCGCCATCTGCGCAGCTTCTTCTATCACCGATTGATCAATTCCGGTCTCGTAACCAAGCCGCTCAAGATGTGCGACCACCGCTTCGGTTGCGGCATTTCCTGCGCCACCGGGCGCGTAGGGGCATCCGCCCAACCCGCCCACCGCAGTGTCGAATGTGCGGACACCCAACGCCAAAGCAGCGTCAATGTTGTCGATCGCCCGTCCGTTGGTGTCGTGGAAATGTCCCGCCAACCGCGTGACCGGGACGCGATCACGCACAGCCAACAGCATGTGCGCAATTTTATCTGGCGTCCCCTGCCCGATCGTATCGCCCAGCGAGACTTCGTAGCATCCCAACGCGAAAAGCTTGTCTGCCACCTCGGCCACTTTTTCGGGTGGCGTCGGACCATCATAAGGGCAGTCCGTCACACAAGAGACATACCCACGGACCGGTAAATCAATGTGGCGCGCGGCCTCGAGGATAGGGGTAAAACGCTCGATGGATTCCGCAATCGTTGCGTTGATGTTTGCTTTGGAAAACCCTTCGGACGCCGAGGCAAATACCGCAATCTCGTCGGCCTTGGCCGACAGCGCATCCTCATATCCGCGCATGTTGGGCGTCAGTGCAGCATATCGAACCTGATCAGCCCGATTGATACCCGCCAACACTTCGGCACTGCCAGCCATTTGCGGCACCCATTTGGGTGAGACAAAGCTGGCAACCTCAATTCGGTTGAAGCCCGCTCGGCTGAGGCAATCGACCAAAGCCACCTTTTCTGCCACCGGGATTTCGCGCTGTTCGTTTTGCAAACCGTCCCGCGGCCCGACCTCAAATATCTCGACCCGTTCTTTCATCAGCGCATCCCTCCCCGATTTCTTCCCATTTCAAATGCAGACAGATTGACTGTGCCACGCAAAGCACCGCCGTTACAGGTTAATCCTCGGCCAGCCGAACCAACGCCGCGCCTGCTTCGACCTGAGCACCGGCTTCTGCCAAAACCTCGGCCACAACCCCATCCCGCGCAGCCAGCAGCGAATGCTCCATCTTCATGGCTTCGAGGATGGCGAGGCGATCCCCCTCTTTCACCGCCTGACCCGCCGATGCGAACACGGCCTTGACCAGCCCCGGCATGGGCGCTTCGATCACATTGGTGTCCCCCGCTGCGCTGGTGTCTCGGTCCAGAGGGTCAATAAACTCGAATTCCTGTCCATAGTCGTCGAAAACAGTAATTACAGCCCCCGAGATTGCGACCTTGGGCATGGGGCTACCGTCGATATCCCACTCCTGACCGCGCCGCCGTGCGATGATCTGCTGGCCACCGACCTCCCAAACTTGCCGATCCGGGCCTTGGACCTGCACGTCCAGTTGAAGCTCCTCTCCGTTCCGCGCCAGTTTCACCTCGCGATGCAATGCGCCCCACAAAGTGAACCCGGCCTCTGGAGCGGTCTCCACCAAGTCCAACGCGGTCATTGCTGCGGCCACAGCAAGAGCGTTGTTCGCGCGCGCCTCTGGCAACAAATCGGCCAGGTCGCGCCCTATCAGACCGGTATCAACGTCACCCGAAGCAAAGCCACTATGGCGGGTCAAGGCACCCAAAAACGCAAGGTTGGTGACAGTCCCTGCCACTTCGGTCCGACGCAAGGCGCGGTGCAGGCTTTCCAAGGCAACCGAACGCGTCGGGCCATGCACCACGACCTTGGCAATCATGGGGTCATACCAAGGGCTGATCGTATCACCAGCGCGCACACCGCTATCGGCCCGGCATTCATCAGGGAACCAAAGATGCGTCAGCGTTCCCGTAGCAGGCAAGAAGCCTTTGGGCACGTCTTCGGCATAAAGACGTGCTTCAAAGGCATGACCGTTGATCGAGAGTTCCTGTTGTTGCCGAGGCAGACTTTCGCCTGCCGCAACCCGCAATTGCCATTCGACCAAGTCCACGCCGGTGATTGCTTCGGTCACAGGATGTTCGACCTGCAATCGGGTATTCATCTCCATGAACCAGAACCGATCTGGGCGAAGCCCGTCCGATGCGTCAACGATAAACTCAACCGTCCCGGCACCTTTGTAACCAATCACCTCGGCGGCACGCACACCGGCCTGTCCCATCGCCTGACGCATTTCGGCTGTCATTCCAGGGGCCGGAGCTTCTTCGATCACCTTCTGATGTCGCCGCTGCAAAGAGCAGTCCCGCTCGAACAGATGCACCGCATGGGTGCCGTCGCCAAAAACCTGCACCTCGATATGGCGCGGCTTGGCAACAAATTTCTCGACCAGCACAGCATCGTTGCCAAAGGCTGTTTTCGCCTCACCACGGGCGCTGTCCAGCGCGGTCGCAAAGTCCTCGGACCTTTCGACCAGACGCATTCCTTTGCCACCACCACCTGCAACAGCCTTGATCAGGACCGGGTAACCTATCGCATCGGCAGCGCCGGACAGATGCTCGGGGTCCTGATTGTCGCCGTGATAACCGGGCACAACCGGAACACCCGCCTGCTCCATCAGTGCTTTGGCCGCGTCTTTAAGGCCCATCTTTCGGATGGCATCTGCAGAAGGTCCGATGAAAGTCAGACCTGCTGCTTCGACGGCATCAACAAATTCGGGGTTTTCCGACAAAAAGCCATAGCCTGGATGTATGGCTTGCGCGCCTTTGGTCAGCGCGGCCTGAATGATCACGTCGCCCCTAAGGTAACTCTCGGCCGGGGCAGCGCCGCCGATGTAAACAGCCTCATCCGCCATCTGCACATGTTTGGCTGACGCATCGGCATCAGAAAAAACGGCCACACAAGAAACGCCCATCTTCTGAGCGGTTTCCATAACCCGGCAGGCGATCTCACCCCGGTTGGCAATCAGGATTTTGTTGAACATGGATTACTCCTCGGCCGCCAAGTCTTCGACAAGACGGAACCTCTCGCAGAGCAACTCCATCTCCGGGTCGAATCCTCCGTTCCTCTCGAAATACCGACGATGATCTTCGCGCCATCCCTCAAGCGTCTCATTCTCACCCTCGGCCAACGCGAAATCCTCGGTTACATCGCAATACCGACAGGTCGAAACCTCAATCGTTTCGATCACCAGCGTCGGTCGATCCTCCCAATCCAAGGCGATATCCCGTCGTCCAACGACCGGCATGTCAGGACTGCCCTCAGGATAGTCACGCAACGCGCCGCAGGTTGCCGTCTTTTTACCCGCCCTCACGAGGGCAAGTAATTCAGCGCTTAATGAGGCATTGTCGCCAAACTTGAAGGTCTGTGCATCCGGGTAGCGAATGATCAATTGACTAAGCGCTTCGGTCATGACGAGCCCCTTAGGGTTTCAACTGTTGTTGCAACAAGAGTTTCCGCACTAGGCATCGGCAAGTCAGTTAAGATACCCCCGTACGGGGAGACCTTTTTTCCCGAGAGGCAAGAGCGGTCGCGAATACCCGGCGTACCCACAGCTAAAATCAAAGCTCCACCCAACGCTGTTTCGATCTGCTCACCCTCTATTGGCTCTCCGGCAATTTCATTGAGCCACAGCACAGTGCCTTTGCCGGGAATACCGAAGACATCCTGAACGATTCCGGAAAACGGCATGATCACATCCTGAACACGCCGAAACGTGTCTCCTCGATCGGGGCATTCAGCGCGGCGCTCAGCGACAATGCCAGCACATCTCGTGATTTGCGCGGGTCGATGATGCCGTCGTCCCACAAGCGGGCCGAGGCATAAAGCGGGTGCGATTGCTCTTCGAACATATCAAGCGTCGGGCGTTTAAAATCGGCCTCTTCTTCCGCCGACCATGTGCCGCCTTGCCGCTCGATTCCTTCGCGCTTGACAGTGGCCAGAACGCCCGCCGCCTGTTCCCCGCCCATCACGGAAATCCGTGAGCTCGGCCAGGTCCAAAGGAACCGCGGCTGATAGGCACGACCGGCCATGCCGTAATTCCCCGCACCAAACGAACCACCGACCAGCATCGTGACCTTGGGCACGCTCGTCGTCGCAACAGCCGTCACCATCTTGGCTCCGTGCCGCGCAATGCCGTCGTTTTCGTATTTGCGGCCCACCATGAAACCAGTGATGTTCTGCAGGAACACCAACGGGATACGACGTTGCGAACACAATTCCACGAAATGAGCGCCCTTTTGCGCGGCCTCGGAAAACAGCACGCCGTTGTTGGCGATGATCCCGACCGGGCAACCTTTGACATGGGCAAAGCCGGTCACCAGCGTTTCCCCAAAGCGCGGCTTGAATTCATCGAACCGAGAGCCATCGACCAGCCGCGCAATTACCTCGCGGATGTCGTAGGGCGTGCGCAGATCGGCAGGCACAACCCCGAGGATTTCTTCGGGGTCATACGCTGGGTCTTCGGGGCTGGCCCAATCCACCGTCTGCGGTTTGCGCAGGTTCAGCGACCCCACCGCCCGCCGCGCCAAAGCGAGCGCGTGGGCGTCATCTTCGGCCAGATAATCCGCCACGCCAGACAGACGCGTATGCACATCGCCACCGCCCAAATCCTCGGCGCTGACCACCTCGCCCGTCGCGGCCTTGACCAGAGGTGGCCCAGCCAGAAAGATCGTCCCCTGCTCTTTGACGATGATCGTCACGTCCGACATCGCGGGCACATAAGCCCCACCTGCCGTACAGGACCCCATCACCACGGCAATCTGGGGGATGCCCTTCGCGCTCATCCGCGCCTGATTATAGAAGATGCGGCCAAAGTGATCGCGGTCGGGGAACACTTCATCCTGATTGGGCAGATTCGCACCGCCGCTATCAACCAGATAGATGCAGGGCAGATGGTTTTCCTCGGCAATCTCCTGCGCGCGAAGGTGTTTCTTGACGGTCATCGGATAATACGTGCCGCCCTTCACGGTGGCGTCGTTGCACACCACCATGACCTCGCGCCCCTGCACCCGGCCAATCCCCGCGATCACCCCGGCACAAGGTGCGGCGTCGCCGTACATCCCATGCGCCGCAGTTGCGCCGATTTCCAGAAACGGAGACCCCGGGTCCAGCAGGTTCGCCACCCTACGACGGGGGAGCATCTTGCCTCGAGAGACGTGCCGCGCACGAGATTTCTCGCCCCCACCCAAGCGGGCGTCTTCGGCAGCGGCAGAGATTTGCGCCAGAGCGTCGAGATGGGCGGTTCGGTTTGCTTTGAAGCCCTCGGAGGTTGTTATTGCATTACTAGCGAGCTTCACTGGCTCTCCTCCTTCTTTTCAACCCAAGCGGCTAAAGACAATGCGCCAAGGTAACGCCCGAAGGACACCAATGCAGCGCATTCCGTATCAAGATCTGGTTTGCCACAACGACTGGCAACACTTGTTTCCTTCACAAGTTCCAATCGCTTTTCATAAAAATGTTCCTGAGGAGGCAAAGCATCTATGCTTTCCGGAAGCGCATCCATGATATCGCTGGACAGCTGAGCGAAACCTGTCGACAAGTTTTTGTAGCAAGAATGGACATCCGTGGAGAACCGGCAATAGGTGGTAATCACCGCTATGCACTCTTGCGTTTGCCCGGCCTCGTCCAGTTTACCTTCTGCGCTCACAAGGCATCGTTTGGTCCATGCATAGGGGCTACTTTCGTCGGCTAAGCTCGTGGCAGGCACTGCGGTGCAGGCAAAGGCAACCAAAGCCGCGAAATTTAGGTTCTTAATCATAGCCCGCATCATAGCCCGGCCTCTTGCGCCGCCAGCGCCTTCAACTCTTTCCGGATCACCTTCCCCGTCACCGTCATCGGCAGTTCTTCCAGAAACGCCACCTCGCGCGGGTAGGAATACTGCGCCAGACGGTCCTTGACCCACTCCTGCAACTCCGCGCCCGTCGCCTCGACCCCCGGTTTCAGCACCACATAGGCCTTCACGATCTCGGTGCGCAGTGGGTCGGGTTTTCCGACTACGCCCACGGTCGCCACCACCGGGTGGGTCAGCAGGCAGTCCTCGATCTCGGCGGGGCCGATGCGGTATCCGGCTGAGGTGATCACGTCGTCATCGCGACCGACAAAACGCAGATAGTCGCCCTCCCACACACCGCGATCTCCGGTGATCAGCCAGTCTCCTCGGAATTTCTCAGCCGTCGCCTCGGGGCGATTCCAATATTCCAGCAGCATCGAGGCGGAGCCGCGCCGGATGGCCACGTCGCCCTCTTCGCGCGTGGGCTTACCGTCTTCGTCAATCACCGCGACCTCATGGCCGGGAACAGGCTGGCCAATACAACCGGGCTGCACCGGAAAGTTTTCGGCACAGGAGGACACGACCATGTTGCACTCGGTCTGGCCGTAGAATTCGTTGATCGTGAGCCCAAACGCCTGTTGTCCCCATGCCAACATCTCGGCCCCAAGCGGCTCGCCGCCCGACGCGACCGACCGCAGGCCGGGGATGCTCTGATCCGCGGCCTTCAACATCCGAAGCGCGGTAGGCGGAAAGAATACGTTGCGCACCCCGCCCCGTGCGACCACATCGGCGCAGGCGCCTGGGGTGAATTTCTCAAGCCGTGCCGCGACCACGGGTATGCCCAGCGCCAAACCGGGCATCAGAACGTCGAACAAACCGCCGATCCAGGCCCAATCCGCTGGCGTCCACAAGCAGTCTCCGTCCTGCAAGTGGTTGTGGCTGATGGAAACACCCGGCAAGTGCCCGGTCAGTACCCTGTGCCCATGCAACGCACCCTTGGGCGTGCCTGTGGTGCCCGACGTATAGATCAACACAGCAGGGTCTTCAGGGCCAGTATCTGCGTAGGGAACCGTCTGGTCAGTAGGCGCAATGCTCTCAACCAGTGTCGCTTCGGCGAGGTCCCCTAATAACGTGGCGCCTTCGTGATCCGTCAGTACGAGTTTCGCACCAGCATCGCCGACCCGGGACGCCAGCGCATCCCGTTTGAACAGTTTGAACAACGGAACCGAGATCGCCCCAATCTTCCAAATCGCCAGATGAGCCGCCGCGCACCACGGCGATTGGCTAAGAAGAACGCCGACCCGATCCCCACGCTGCACTTTGGCCTGCAAGTAACGGGCAATCCCATCCGTCATACGCTCTAACTGCGCGATTGTGATGGTCTCAGGCTCCGGGCCTGTAAAGTCGATGACAGCTATCCGGTCACGCGGGCCAGACAGGCATTGCTGCGCCATATTCAGCCGTTCAGGGATGTCCCAGCATCCACTTTCAAGCAAACCAGGTATGCAATCAGCGGGACGCATTCGAAAAATCCTTGGATTCCCTGACACTTTGCCCGGAGGCAAGGTTTTGCCATGTCACAAAAACTTGATGCAGATCAGAGTTTTCCGCCCTGTCCTCGTGCAAAACGCCTTCATCAACATATTCAAAGGTTGCAAAATGACCAAAAAACTCGTCGCATTGACCCTTTCCACCGCGCTTATGGCGCTTGCCGCTCCTGCTTTCGCTCAGTCCCAAGGCGACTGGACCGTTGGTATCGGTGCCGGTTATCTGGACCCCAAATCTGACAATGGCACCCTGGCCGGGTTCGACGCCGAGGTCGATTCCGATGTCAGCGCGATCTTCACCGTCGAATACTTTGTTCGCGACAACCTGGGCATCGAATTGCTGGCCGCGACCCCGTTCAGCCATGAGGTTACTTTGGGCGGCAGCGTTGACGCAGGCAGCCTCAAGCACCTGCCTCCCACCCTGTCGCTGAACTACCACTTCGACACCGGCAGCGCGTGGACGCCGTATGTCGGCGCGGGCGTCAACTACACCATCTTCTTCGACGAAAACTCTCCGCTCGGCGACCTCGAGCTCGACAATTCGGTCGGCATCGCGCTGCAAGCTGGTCTTGACTATGCGATCACCGAGCAAGGCGCAGTTCGTCTGAACGTTCGCTGGTTCGACATCGACTCGGATGTTTCGCTTGACGGCGTAGATATCGGTGAGGCCGAGATTGATCCGTGGCTGATCGGCGTAACTTACGTCCATCGCTTCTGATCCTTTTCAGACAACGCCCCGCAGCTGACAAAGTTGCGGGGCTTTTTTGTCAGAGCATTTCGTTCATCAATTCGCGCCCGATCAACATCCGGCGGATTTCACTGGTGCCCGCGCCGATTTCCATCAGCTTGGCATCCCGGAAAATACGACTGACCGCCGAGTCGGACAGGAAACCTGCGCCACCCATCGCCTGCACAGCCTGATGCGCCTGCGTCATCGCAGCCTCGGATGCGTATAGGCAGCATGCCGCAGCGTCCTGGCGGGTGACGTCGCCCCGGTCGCAGGCCTTGGCAACTTCATACACATAGGCGCGTGCCGAATTCATCGCAGTATACATATCGGCTATCTTTCCCTGCATAAGTTGGAAGCTGCCAATAGGTTTCCCGAATTGCTTGCGTTCGGCCAGATAAGGCATGACCTCATCCAAACAGGCCGCCATGATGCCAGTCCCGATCCCGGCAAGCACGACGCGTTCGTAGTCCAGACCGGACATCAGAACGGCCACACCCTTGCCTTCTTCGCCTAGAACATTTTCAAACGGGACCTCAACATCCTCAAAGATCAGTTCCGCCGTGTTTGACCCGCGCATCCCCAGCTTGTCGAAATGGGGTGAGGTCGAGAATCCCGTCATCTCTTTTTCGATCAGAAACGCCGTAATACCCTTTGAACCGGCTTCCGGATCCGTCTTGGCATAAACCACCAGAGTATCCGCGTCCGGCCCGTTGGTGATCCAGTACTTGTTGCCGTTCAAACGGTAATGATCATTGCGCTTTTCCGCTCGTAACTTCATCGACACGACATCTGATCCAGCCGAGGCTTCGGACATCGCCAAAGCCCCAATATGCTCGCCCGATATCAACCGCGGCAGATATTTGGCTTTCTGCTCATCCGTCCCATTCAGCTTGATCTGGTTCACACAGAGATTCGAATGTGCCCCGTACGACAACGATACCGACGCAGACGCCCGCGCGATTTCCTCGATAGCGACCGTATGGGCCAGATAGGACATCCCCGCACCGCCATATTCTTCTGAAACGGTGATGCCCAGTAACCCCAGATCCCCCATCTCACGCCATAGTTCGTTCGGAAATGCGTTCGACGCGTCGACCTCTGCCGCTATTGGTTTGACCCGCTCCTGCGCCCAACGGTGCACCATTTCACGAAGGGCGTTCACATCTTCACCCAGATCAAATTGCATGGTCGCCGTGAACATTTGCGATCTCCTCTTTCGCTTTAATGAACGGTTGTTCAATAAATATCAGCGTTTCCAATCGCGGTCAACGACCGCCGCACAGAAACACACCGCTGTCCCGTCAGGGGCAGCGGCGCCAGCTATCGAGCGTGCGCGGAAAGCGCACTCCGCTTCGTTACGATTGAAAGACCGCCCCAACCTCGGCGCGAATGATCCGCGCAATCAGGCGGCAATCTTCAAGGGAAAAAGTCAGCGGCACGCGCATATCCATAACGCCTGCCAATATCCGGTCGCTTGCAGGTAAAGGATCGCTATCCGCGTAACGCCAACTGTCATAGCGCGACGTGAAACCTGTGGGTTCCGCCCCCCCGAACCACTTCAACTCCACTCCACGTCCAGCGCAACGTCGGATCACATCCGCAATCCGGTCGGAGGACCAATCCAACAACAAAAACTGGATGGAGGATCCAACAAACGTTTCCGCCTCTGGCCGCTCAACGATGGTTAAACCCGGCGTGCCGCGTAAGCCGGTTTCAAGTTCAGAATAACGCTCATTCCAGCGCCGCACCTGCCGGTCCAGATCGCGCAATTGAGGGCGCAGAATGGCAGCCCGCAGATTGTCCATACGGCCTGACACGTTGGGCGTGGTGTATTTGATCCGTTCAAATACCTCAGGTCCCGGCGCCGCAAGATGGCGCTCATACAGCATATAGGACCCCGATAGCATCGTGGCCTTTGCTGCCAGTTCCTCGTCATCGGTGATCAGCAAACCGCCTTCACCGGAATTGACGTGTTTATATGTCTGGCAGGAATAGCATCCAATTGCACCCTGCCGCCCTGACAGCTGCCCTCGCCAGGCAGCGCCCATGGTATGCGCGCAATCTTCAATGACCGTTACCCCGGCTGCGTCGCACATCTGCATCAGACGATCCATATCACAAAGATGGCCGCGCATATGGCTCAGCATCAAAACCCGCGCCTGATCCAGCTTGGCTTCGAGATCGTCCAGATCAATCGTCAAACTTTCGGTCACGCCCACGAAAACCGGCTTTGCACTGACCGAGGCGATAGATCCCGGGACTGGTGCCAGCGTAAAGGCGTTGGTTAAAACCGGATCGCCGGGCTGCACGCCAACGGCCCGCAAAGCCGTTGCCAGCGCGTATCCCCCGGAAGAAACCGCCAGACAGTATTTCGCCCCCATCTGGCCGGCGAATTCCTGTTCCAAAAGCGCGGTCTCGCCCAATTCACCCGGCACAACATTATAACGGTGCAATCGTCCGTGACGCAGAACGGCCATTGCCGCCTCGACCGCCTCTTCGGGGATGGGTTCCTGTTGGGTGAAACTGCCAGTAAAGCTTTCCGTCATATGCCTGTTCTGAGGCCGAGTGCAGTTCCGGTCAAGTGATTAAGCCGCCGCACCGATCAATGCTTCAACAACGTCGGGCAGATCATCAAAGCGATGCAGCAGAGCTTCGGGTTCCAATGCAGCCATATCATCCCCAGACGGACCGAAGGTTACCAGAACCGACGGCACTCCGGCGGCGCGAGCCGTGTTCCGGTCTGTATCCGAATCCCCGATTAGTACACACATATCCGGGTGACCCCCTGCCCTGCGTGCAGCTTCGCGCAAAGGTTCAGGGTCTGGCTTGCGGACCGCTAGTGTGTCTGCACCGATCAATGAGGCAAAATGATCCCGAACCCCCATCTGCGACAACAGTTGATGCGCCAAACCTTCGGGTTTGTTTGTGCATATCCCTACACCGTAACCCGCCTTCTTCAGCGCTTCGACCGCGTCCAAAGCGCCCGGATAAAACTTTGTATGAGTGTCGATGGCCCGCGCATAGGCGTCCAGCAGCATCGGATAGTAATCCAAAATTGTCTGCTCATGAAACGCATCGACCCGTTTCAGCCCATGGGTCAACATCATGCGCCCCCCACGTAACGCAACCGCCGCATCCTGCCCATGAACAAGGACATCTCCGTGACCCATGTGGCGGAAACAATGGTTTGCGGCCTCAAGCAGATCACCGGAGGTGTCGGCCAAAGTGCCATCCAGATCGAAAATAACTGTGCGCATTTTGCCTCCTGCCTCGGCGGGTTTTCGCCACGTCTTGTTGCAAACGGCAATCTTGTTTGATGGTTGAACCGCTTGCGCCTTTGCCCTCAGCGGATAAAACGGACGGCAACAAAACACAAAGAGAAAACGATTTCATGAGCACCGCCCTTGTCATCCTTGCCGCGGGAAAAGGCACCAGGATGAATTCGGACATCCCAAAAGTTCTGCATCCGATCGCACAGACACCGATGCTGATCCACGCTATGCGCGCAGCCGCACATCTCGAGCCCGAGCGCACAGTGATCGTTACGGGGCATGGCGCCGAAGCCGTCGAAAAGGCCGCCAAAACCGAAGATGAAACAGCCGTCGTCGTCCGGCAGGAAGAACAACTGGGCACGGCGCACGCGGTGGCACAGGCCCGTGATGCATTGGCCGGGTTCCAGGGAAATGTGATTGTCCTTTACGGCGACACGCCGTTTATCGAGCCAGACACTTTAAAGCGCATGATTGATGCCCGCGCCGCGCATGATCTTGTCATGCTCGGTTTTGACATCGCCGAAGTTCAACCCCGGTACGGTCGCCTGATCATGGAGGGCGACCGGCTGGTCGAAATCGTGGAATACAAGGACGCCACTGAAGAACAACGAGCGATCCGCTTCACCAACAGCGGCCTACTGGCCTGCGATGCGACCTTGCTGTTCGACCTGATAGATCAAGTCGGAAACGACAACGCATCTGGCGAGTACTACCTGACCGAACTTGCCGCTTTGACAAATGCGCGCGGGCTGAGCGCAACCGCCATCAAATGCGACGAGGCCGAAACGCTGGGCGTGGATTCCCGCGCCGACCTTGCTGCGGCAGATGCTGAATTCCAAATCCGCGCCCGCCGCGCACTGCTGGATTTGGGCGTCACCATGATGGCACCTGAAAGCGTTTATCTGTCTGCGGATACTGTCATTGGGCGGGACACGGTCATTGAACCGAATGTGGTCTTTGGGCCCGGCGTCACTGTTGAGAGCGGCGCGACGATCCGTGCGTTCTCGCACCTTGAGGGCTGTCATGTCAGCCGTGGCGCAGTCGTGGGACCATATGCGCGCCTACGCCCCGGCACAGAACTGGCCGAGGACACGCGCATAGGAAATTTCGTTGAAATTAAGAATGCCGAGATCGCCGAAGGTGCCAAGGTAAATCACCTCAGCTATATCGGGGATGCTGCAGTAGGTGCTGCAACGAATATCGGGGCCGGCACAATCACCTGCAACTATGATGGCGTGATGAAACACAAGACCACGATTGGTGAAAACGTGTTCATCGGATCCAACACGATGCTGGTCGCTCCGGTACAAGTGGGCGACGGGGCGATGACTGCAACCGGAACGGTCGTAACCCGCGATGTCGAACCCGACGCCTTGGCCGTAGCGCGCGCCAAACAAGAGAACAAATCCGGATATGCGCGCAAGTTGTTTGACATGTTGAAGGCGAAAAAGGCTCGCCGCGACAAAGGAGCTTGACCCATGTGCGGGATCGTAGGTGTTCTGGGCGAGCATGAAGTCGCCCCCATTCTGGTCGAAGCGCTGAAACGTCTTGAGTATCGCGGCTATGACAGCGCAGGGATCGCAACGGTCAACGGCGGTGCACTTGGTCGTCGTCGGGCCGTCGGAAAGCTTGTCAACCTGAGCGATCTGCTGGTGCATGACCCTCTGCCGGGCAAGTCAGGCATCGGTCATACGCGGTGGGCTACGCATGGGGCGCCGTCGGTCACAAACGCGCACCCCCACCAAGCTGGACCCGTCGCTGTGGTTCACAACGGCATCGTCGAAAACTATCGTGAGTTGCGGGCCGAGTTGGCTGAGCACGGTGTGAATTTCGTAACCGAAACCGACACTGAAACCGTTGCGCTTATGGCCGAGCATTTTCTGAAAACCGGCCTTTCACCTGTTGAGGCTGCAAACAGTACCATCGACCGGTTGGAGGGCGCATTTGCGTTGGCTTTTTTGTTCGACGGGCAGGATGACCTGATTGTCGCCGCACGCAAAGGCTCTCCGCTGGCGATCGGTCACGGTGACGGTGAAATGTTTGTCGGCTCGGACGCCATCGCGCTTGCGCCGCTGACGGATCGGATCACCTATCTTGAAGAAGGGGATCGCGCCGTTCTGACCCGCACCTCGCTTGAGATCCGCAGCGAGGCCGGCGAATTGGTCAATCGCGAGGTTCGGCAGATCAAACTGGACCAGTCGCGCGCGGACAAAGCCGGCCACAAGCATTTCATGGCAAAGGAGATCGCGGAACAGCCCGTGGTCGTAGCCGAAGCCATTCGATCATACTTGCGCACAGGTGGGGATCAGGTCGTTCTGCCCGGTGAACTTGATTTCACCAAACTGGACCGCTTGACCATGGTGGCCTGCGGTACTGCATTCTATGCCTGTCTGACTGCGAAGTACTGGTTCGAGCAACTTGCGAAGATGCCGGTTGAAGTCGACATTGCCAGCGAATTTCGCTACCGCGAACCCCCAATTGCAGAACGAACGGCCGCGTTGTTTGTCAGCCAATCCGGCGAGACTGCCGACACTCTGGCCGCGTTGCGGTATTGCGAGGGCAGAGCAGACAAAGTTGTCTCGGTGGTCAACGTGCCCGAAAGCTCGATCGCGCGTGAAAGCGATATTGCGCTGCCTATCCATGCAGGGGTCGAAATCGGTGTGGCCTCGACGAAGGCGTTTACCTGTCAGTTGAGTGTCCTGTTGATGCTGGCGCTCAAGGCCGCGACTGACCGCGGCACCTTGACGAACGAGGAGCTCGCCGATCACGCGGCGGCGTTGCGGGGATTGCCGTCAGTACTGAACACAGCTTTGGAACAGAACGCTGCCATCCGCAAATCGGCCCAGCGCCTATCAGAGGCGCGCGACGTACTGTTTTTGGGGCGTGGATTGATGTACCCCCTGGCAATGGAAGGTGCGCTAAAACTTAAAGAAATCAGCTACATACACGCCGAAGGTTATGCGTCAGGTGAGCTAAAGCACGGCCCCATCGCCTTGATCGACAAACATATGCCAGTGGTCGTGATGGCCCCGCGAGATGCGGTATTCGACAAGACCGTTTCCAATATGCAAGAGGTCATGGCGCGCAAAGGCAAGGTCATTCTGGTCTCGGACGACAATGGTATAGCCGAGGCGGAAGACGGGGTATGGAGCACCATCCGTATGCCACATGTTCATCCCAGCCTCGCGCCGATCCTGTACTCGGTTCCTGCGCAATTGCTGGCCTATCATACAGCGGTGGCCAAGGGCACGGATGTCGACCAGCCACGCAATCTCGCGAAATCAGTCACGGTGGAGTGATCCATGGCCAAGCAATTCCCCTCGCTCGATGAAGCTCAGCAGAAATTCATCAATGACCAGCACATGTTCTTTGTCGGCACCGCCGCAACAGAGGGGCGTGTCAACATCTCACCCAAGGGAATGGATTCTCTGCGCATCCTGGGCCCGAACCGGATCGTTTGGATGAATCTTACGGGCAGCGGTAATGAAGCAGCAGGACATCTGTTGGACATCAACAGAATGACGCTGATGTGGTGCTCTTTCACGACCCGCCCCCTGATCCTGCGTACATATGGCACGGCGCGCACCTTGCACGTGGGCGATGAAGGCTGGGACGATTTGGCCGCGTTGTTCCCCGAGCATCGCAGCGCCCGCCAGATCTATGTTCTGGACGTTGATCTTGTTCAGACCTCTTGCGGATATGCAGTTCCTTTCATGGACTACAATTCAGAGCGCGACACGATGCAGAAATGGGTAGACGGTAAGTCTGATGACGATATCCGCGCCTATTGGGTTGAGAAAAACCAGCAGACCATCGACGGTAAACCGACCCGAGTGCCAAGCTGATGTCGGCAGGCCCTTATCTGGACCAAATCAAAGCATATGCGGATCCCGAACGGGCAGAACAGATGGCCGCGTATCACAAGGTTGATCGTGATTATCTGGGTGTTGCCAATCCGGTCCTGAACGATCTGACCAAGGCATGGCGGCAAGAGTTGGACCTGGCCGCGCGCGTTGATCTGGCGGACGCGCTTTGGCAAATGGACATCCATGAAACCCGCCTTGCCGCTGCCAAGTTGCTGACGCAGGCCCGAATTCGACCAGACGACGCCGTTTGGGAACTGCTGCAAAGCTGGCTGCCGGACTTTGACGCATGGGCGGTTGCTGATCACGCTTGCATAGCGATGCAGAAACGCGTGTCTGCGGATCCCGCCCGGCTGGACCAGATCGAGGTTTGGACAGCCTCGGATCATATGTGGACCCGGCGCGCCGCGCTTGTCGCAACACTGCCATGGACGAAGCAGAACCACCCAAAACCTGCGGATTTAGAACGCCGGGATCGGATTTTGGACTGGGCGGCAAACTATGTATCAGACCGTGATTGGTTTATTCAAAAGGCCATCGCCTGGTGGTTGCGCGAATTGTCGAAACACGACCAAGACAGAGTCATAGACTTTCTAAAACTCCACGGTGACGCGATGAAACCCTTCGCGCGCCGCGAAGCCGGCAAATACCTCAAGGATCAATTGGCATAGACCTCCAGTTCAACCAATTCATCCAATGGTAGCAACAGCGCCCGCATCGCATCCAAAGAAAGTCTGCTGCCGCCGCTTTCGGGCCCCGGCGCGGGAACCAAAGTGATATAGGCCTGCGCGCCGGTCCTCGGGACAAGCACCCGGCCCGTGAATTCCGTATCGACCAGAGGCGTCTGAAGCCACCGACCCGGTGTCGTTGGGTCCCCAAGGCTGGCGACCGTCGTCTTGGCACCGATCCAGCCAGCAGCAGTCGCTGGCAGCGGTTCAGGCTCTGCAACTTCCTCTACGGCGGCAACCTCGGGTTCGCCTGCGGGTGCTTCGCGTTTGAATACGCGATCCGTTGTGGATCGAACAGCATCGCAACCCGCTATTAGAAAACACAAAGTGATCAGAACGTATCTCATATAGGAATCCTACCCTTCTGCGCGGACCTGTACCAGACCAAAGCACTATACCCCTTGTCGCAGGGCAGTCGCCGCTTTACCTATGTCGCATGACAGCTCCGCTTATCGACCCGTTCGCTCGTGCCATCACCTATCTCCGCGTCTCCGTCACGGACCGCTGCGATTTCCGTTGCGTCTATTGCATGTCCGAAGACATGAAGTTCCTACCCAAAAAGGACCTGCTGACGCTGGAAGAGCTGGACAGGATGTGCTCGGCCTTCGTGCGCATGGGTGTCGAGAAACTGCGCATCACGGGCGGTGAGCCCCTTGTGCGCCGAAATATCATGTCTTTTTTCAATGCGATGACCCGGCATTTGGACAGCGGCGCCCTAAAGGAACTGACGCTGACCACAAATGGATCGCAGCTTCATCGCTTTGCTGATGACTTGTATGCAGCCGGTGTGCGCCGCGTGAACGTGTCGCTTGACACTTTGGACGATGACAAGTTTGCCGCGATCACTCGCTGGGGTCGACTGAAACAGGTTCTGAACGGCATTGATGCGGCGCAGAAGGCGGGGTTGCGTGTCAAGATCAACGCCGTGGCCCTGAAAGGGTTTAACGAGCAAGAGCTTTCCACCATCACAAATTGGTGTGCCGAGCGCGACATGGACCTGACCTGGATTGAGGTCATGCCAATGGGCGATATCGGCAACGAAGACCGTCTGGATCAATACTGGTCCCTCAAGGACGTTCGCAAGGAATACGAAAACCACTACGCGGTGACCGATCTGGCCGAACGCACAGGTGGCCCCGCCCGTTATGTGCGGCTCGAGGAAACTGGGCAGAAAATCGGCTTTATCACGCCCCTGTCTCATAACTTCTGCGAAAGCTGTAATCGCGTTCGCCTGACCTGCACGGGTGAGTTGTATATGTGCCTGGGCCAAGAGGATATGGCCGATCTACGTGCGCCATTGCGCGATCACCCCGATACCGAAGAGCCCCTGGAAGACGCAATTCGCGCCGCGATCAACCTTAAACCAAAAGGTCATGATTTCGACTATTCCCGTCAGGCGGTGGATGGCAAGATGAGCCGCCACATGAGCCATACAGGCGGCTGACATGCCTGACATATCTGGCCGACCGACGCTGCTTTACCAACTGTATTGCGGCGCCACTGCTGTCGCTGCTCCTGTCATATGGCACACCGTTCGGAAAAAGATGTTGGCTGCCAATGTGCCGACAGCCCGCCAACATGAGCGTCTGGGCCACGCCAGCCAGCCGCGACCCGATGGTCTATTGATCTGGTTTCACGCTGCAAGCGTTGGAGAAACACTCTCCGTCATCAGCCTGATCAAACGTTTGGGTGAACGCCTGCCAACTGCCGAGTTTTTGATCACCTCCGGCACCCCAACATCTGCCGCGTTGATAGAAAGGCGCATGCCCCCGCGGACAAGGCATCAGTACCCACCGCTGGATGCAGGTGGTCCCGTGACTCGGTTCCTCAGCCACTGGCGGCCCGATGCGGGCATTTTCGTCGAAAGCGAAATCTGGCCGCGGCTCATCGTGGAAACAGCCTCTCGCGGCGCGCCGCTTGCCCTTTTAAACGCACGCCTGTCGGAAAAATCAGTCGCTGGCTGGAAAAAACGACCTCAAACGGCACGGTTCATATTGGACCAGTTTGTACTGTTTCTAACGCAGAACGACCGGACGGCAGCCAATCTGATTGACATGGGTGCCACCCGGGATCGCGTTAAACCCGGCACAAATCTCAAAGCGATGTCAGACCCATTGCCCGTAGACCCACAAACCCTGACAGCCGTGCAGCAGCAGATCGGTGACCGACCGGTCTGGATCGCCAGCTCGACCCACGCAGGCGAAGAAGAAACCGTGCTGGAAGCGCATAGTGAATTGCTGAAACAGTGGCCTGACCTTCTGCTCCTGCTTGTCCCGCGCCACCCCGAACGTCGCGAAGACGTAAAAACGCTCGTAACTCAAGCGCAGCTCAGTTCGGCCCTGCGATCCAAAAACGAAGCCATCAACGATAATACTCAGGTCTATGTCGCAGATACCTTGGGTGAAACGGGCACATGGTACGCGCTCTGCCCGATCGTGTTTCTAGGCGGCTCGCTAAAAGAAATCGGCGGCCACAACCCATTTGAGCCTGCACAGGCGAACGCGGCAGTTCTTACGGGTCCCGGGTATTTCAACTTTGCCGAAACATTCGCCCCACTTGTCGAAACCGGAGGCGCGCTCGAGGTCCAAACGGCCTCAGACTTGGCAAAGGCTGTGGCAAAGTGGCTTTCTGATCCATCTGCGTTGAACACAGCGCGTCAGGCGGCGCAGTCCTGCGTGAATACACAAAACACAGCGTTGGACGACATCGTCGACACTCTGTGCACCCAGCTTGAACTGGACGCAGGGGATCCTTCTTCATCTGGCTGAAAATATCCCGGGGGTGTGGGGGCAGAGCCCCCACGTTGACCGGCTATTCAAAGGGCAGGCATCCGCTGCTCGACGATCTCGGCCCACCAACTGCAGCCTGCCGGAATAGCCTCATCATTAAAGTTGTATTCGGGATGGTGTACGGCAGCCGTATCCCCATTGCCGACGAGGATATAAGCACCCGGTCGTTCCTCAAGCATAAAGGCGAAATCCTCGCCCCCCATGATCAGCGGCGCGTCATCGCAAGCCCCCGCGACCGAGCGCGCGACCTCTGCCGCAAAGTCGGTTTGCACGTCACTGTTCACCATGACCGGGTACCCACGGTAATAGGTTACATCTGCAACGCCGCCAAAGGTTGCAGCCACTCCGTTACAGATCTCATTGATGCGTTTCTCGGCCAGATCGCGCATCCCTTCGCTCATGGTCCGTACGGTGCCCTTTAGCTTGACAGATTGTGGGATGACATTGAACGCCATCGAGGACGTTTCGAATGCCGTGACCGAAACGACGATTTGATCAACTGGATCCGCATTGCGCGATGCGATTGTCTGCAAGGCCAGAACAGCCTGAGCCGCCATCACTGTCGTATCCACGGTCTCATGCGGTTTCGCGGCATGTCCGCCCTTGCCTTCAAACGTAATGTCAAACTGGTCAGTGGCGGCAAAAAACGCGCCGGGACGAATTGCAAAACTGCCGACGGGACGCCCGGGCCAGTTATGCATCCCGTAGACCTCCTGAATGTTCCAGCGGTCCATCATACCGTCGTCGCACATCTCGCGACCACCTCCGCCACCTTCTTCGGCGGGCTGAAAAATTACGACGACGGTCCCGTCAAAGTTTCTTGTCTCTGACAAATACTTGGCCGCGCCCAACAGCATCGCGGTGTGCCCGTCATGCCCGCACGCATGCATGGCGCCGTCCGTCTTAGAGGCATAATCAAGCCCGGTGGCCTCTTGGATCGGCAAGGCATCCATGTCAGCCCGCAACCCAATGACCTTGCCGCTCGTGTTGGCCTTACCCTTGATGACGCCAACGACACCAGTTCGGCCGATTCCGGTGACGACTTCATCACATCCGAACGACTTCAGCTTTTCCGCAACCAGAGCACTCGTCCGGTGTGTCTCGAACAGGATTTCAGGGTTTTCGTGAATGTCGCGCCGCCACTCGGTGATTTCACCCTGCAATTCCGCAAAGCGGTTTTTGATCGGCATTTGGTTCTCCCCTCAAAGTCAGTCGTCGACGGCCGGCCTCAGCGCACCTGCCAGCACAACAATCAGCAGCGCAAGCGGCAGCAATGCGGTAAACGCCAGACGCAATGTAAGCATCTCTGCCAAAAACCCAATAAGTGGCGGCCCGATGAGCAGACCGCCATACCCCAACGTCGCCACACTGGCGATGGCCTGCCCCGGAGGAATATTAGGGTCGTTTGCTGCCCGGCTGAACGCAAGCGGCATCATGACGGCTAAGCCGACACCCATCAATGCAAAACCCGCCAAAGCCACGGTTGCCTCTCCGGTCGCAACAACCGCGAAAACGCCCAATGCAGCACAGAGACCGCCAAAACGTGCCGTTATGATCGGACCAAACCGCGCGATAGCGACGCCACCTGCCAGACGGACTGCCACCATTGTTACCGAGAAAACAGCGTAGCCAAGCGCGGCGACACTCTCCGACGCTCCGGTGACATCCCGCAAAAAAATCGCGCTCCAATCTGCAACTGCGCCCTCGCTCAGCGCACTGCACATCGCAGTCAAACCGACCAGAACCAGCACCCCTGAGGGCATCGCAAACACCACGCCTCCGCTTGAGGTCGTCCGGCGCGACGTCCACCTGACCCACGAAGACACCAACGCGAACACCACTACAACGCCCCCGGCCAGCAGAAAGTGTTCAAGGACAGTCAGACCAAGTTGCACCGCGCCATAGCCGCTGAGGGCACCCAACCCTGCCCCCAAGCTCCACATCGCGTGAAACGACGACATAACCGGCTTGTCGTATGCCTGCTCAACCTCGGCAGCCCACGCGTTCATGGCGACATCCATCGACCCATGAAAAGCCCCGAACACAAACAAAAAAGCGGCCAACGACCAAAATCCGCCCGCCAAAGCCAAAAGGATCAGGGAAAACGTATACAAAACAGCGATCACACGCGTGATGGCGACCGCTCCGAACTGATCCGTCAAACGCCCGGTGATTGGGAAAGAACACACAGCCCCCGCCGCCATGAACAGCAAACCCAGCCCAAGTGCCTCGTGCGTCAGGCCAAGGTGATCTCGAACGGCGGGAATGCGCGAGGCCCAAATACCGAACAATGCGCCGTTCAGAATGAACATCGCCGCCACGGCCCGCCAAGCAGCTACGATACCTATCACCCGTCTTCCTTTGCTTTGCACCAGATCACGCCACTACTACAGCTGGCGGACCGATTGGCAAACGAAGATTACTCAAGCCGCTTTCGTATCCTTCTGATCGCGAACCAAACGCCCAAAACGACAGGTACGGTTACAATGGCTGTCAACATACCCTTGCTGATCCCCGCCTTGGTCAGAGGATAGAGCAGATAGCTCGCCAATGAGACTGCATAGTAACTGATCGCAACCACCGACAAACCTTCGACCGTATGTTGAAGGCGCAAGGCAAGGTCAGCGCGACGATCCATGCTTTCCAGCAAAGCCTGGTTCTGCGCACTCCGCTCTACGTCCACCCGGGTTCGCAGCAACTCACCTGCCCTGATTGCCCGATCTGACAGCGCTTGCAGACGTCGTTCTGTAGACTTCACGGTGCGAATAGCGGGATCATACCTGCGCATCATAAAGTCCGCGAAAGACTGCCGTCCTTCGAACCTTTGTTCTCGCAGGACTTCGATCCTCTGGTTAACGATCGCCTCATAGGCCCCGGTGGCCCCAAACCGAAAGGAACACTGCGCGGATATCGTCTCCAACTCTGTCGACGTGGACAATAAATCCGGCAACAACTTGTCTGGATGGGCTGAGTTATCAGTCATCTGCCCCATCAATTCGGTCAGCTTTCCGTCCAGTTCGCCAATGCGCGGCATCAGTTCTTTGACGCGGGCGAACCCCAGCATGGACATTGCCTTGTAGGTCTCAATCTCGCAAAGCCGCTGGATAATCCGCCCGGTTCTACGCTGTTTCGTTCCTTCGCTAACGAACAGGGCAAACCTCATATGACCAGCGGTATCGATCCGGAAGTCACTGGCACAGACTGCGGCGTCATCCAGAACACGCGCCACTGCAAGGCTTTCCGGCTCGAACCAATCCGCTAAGGCGGATTTGACCGCTTGATCCGGTCCCCTCTCCACCACGCGGATCATGGCCGAAGTCACCCGTTGCCCGGGGCTTTCCTGTAGCCAATCCATCGGAAACACCTCGAAATCAGCCGGGTTAAACGCACGTTCACTAACGTTCTGCGTGATCGCAGTATACGTGACGAATTCGGTATGCTGTTCCCACTTCAGCCAATGGCGCCCAATCTGCCCAGCATAATGCGTCGCCTCAGGTTGAGGGTGCTGTGCCCCATGGCGATCCAGCAACTTGAGCAGATGAGCCATGTCTTCGCCCCGGTCGCGCGCCACAGCAGCCGCCGGCTTCTTGATCGCCAAGAAAACCACGGTGCACGGGGACGACGCCACAGGAAAGGGGCGCGCGTGCAGTTCGTTTGCAAGGGCATAGCGCAGGGGGTGGTCTTCAATGGGCGTCATTCGTGGCTCCGTATGCTCAGACGCACTATACGACACGCCGCCCAGACATCAATTCTGTTTTATTTCATACGCTTACATGGATACAACGGTATGCAAAGCCGCTATGTCATTGATTAGGCTGCCACAGCTCGATCGGATTACCCTCCGGGTCGTGAATGCGGGCAAATTGTCCTACCTCGCTATTCCATTCATCGTGCGTTTCAACCGAGATTCCCGCCGCTTCCAATTGCCTCGTCAACGCGGCCAGATCATCAACACGGAAGTTGATCATCCATTGCTGATCGGCCCGCCCAAAATACTCAGTGTCCTGCGCGAAGGGGGCGAAAACCGTGTACCCCTCTCTCTGCTTCCACGGAAGCGGATCGAAATGATGCACGCCCAGATGTTTTTCATACCACTCCGTCAAAGCCTGCGGGTCACGCGCCCGAAAGAACACACCGCCGATGCCGTTCACTGTCTCCATCGCCAACCTCGCTTTCGTCACTGATCCTAGCACATCCCGCATGCTTCATCTGGCTAAAAATATCCTGGGGGTTTGGGGGCAAAGCCCCCATCCGAACCAAAAAGAAAAGGGCGCCCGAAGGCGCCCTTTGCAGTTTAACTATACCACCCGATCACTCGATCATCGGCAGCAACTTGTCCAGGCTGGCTTTCGCGTCGCCATAGAACATGCGCGTGTTCTCTTTGAAGAAGAGCGGGTTTTCGATGCCCGAGTACCCTGTACCCTGCCCACGCTTGGACACAAAGACCTGCTTGGCCTTCCAGCATTCCAGAACCGGCATACCGGCGATCGGGCTGTTGGGATCTTCCTGAGCCGCCGGGTTCACGATGTCATTGGACCCGATGACAATTGCCACATCTGTTTCAGGGAAGTCCTCGTTGATCTCGTCCATTTCCAGCACGATATCGTAAGGCACCTTGGCCTCGGCCAGCAGCACGTTCATGTGACCCGGCAAACGACCGGCAACGGGGTGGATTGCGAAGCGCACGTTCTTGCCCTTGGCACGCAGCTTGCGGACCAGTTCGGACACCGACTGCTGCGCCTGCGCAACTGCCATACCGTAGCCAGGGATGATGACGATGCTGTCGGCATCGTTCAGAGCGGCAGCAACGCCATCCGCTTCGATTGCAATCTGCTCGCCCTCAACCGCCATCTGCTCGCCCTGCGGGCCACCAAAGCCGCCCAGAATCACACTGACGAAATGTCGGTTCATGGCTTTACACATGATATACGACAAGATCGCACCGCTCGATCCAACCAGCGCACCAACGACGATCAACAGGTCATTGCCAAGGCTGAAACCAATCGCTGCCGCGGCCCAGCCGGAATAGCTGTTGAGCATCGAAACAACCACCGGCATGTCCGCCCCACCGATGCCCATGATCAGATGATAGCCGATAAACAGCGCCGCCAGCGTCATCAGGAACAGTGGGAAGAACCCTCCCGAGCTGGTGTACCAGATCAGACAGATGAACGAGAGGCCCGCAGCAGCCGCGTTCAGCGCATGGCCACCCGGCAACTTGGTCGCCGCCGAGGTCACCTTACCCGCAAGCTTTCCATAGGCGACGACAGAACCGGTAAAGGTAATCGCACCGATGAAGATGCCGAGGAACAATTCAACATGCAGGATGGCCAGCTCGGCCGGTGTTTTCTTGGCGATGAGTTTGGCAAATGCGCCCAGATCGGACAAGTCAGCCTGCGAAGCCGAGTCCACAATGGCCATGACCTGCGCGACGTTCCCGATCTCGAAATGCGCGTTGAAACCCACGAAAACAGCTGCCAGACCGACCAGCGAGTGCATCGCAGCCACCAGCTGCGGCATCTCGGTCATCTGGACCCGTTTCGCAACATACTGACCGATCAGGCCCCCGCCGATGATCAACAGGATCGACAGTAACCACAGGCCGGAACCGGGACCAACCAGAGTGGCGAAAACCGCCAGCGCCATACCGACGATGCCGTACCAGACGGCGCGCTTTGCGCTTTCCTGGTTCGACAAGCCACCAAGGGACAGGATGAAAAGGACAGCCGCGACAACGTAGGCGGCAGAAGTAAAGCCAATCATATGCCCGACCTCCTTAGGATTTCTGGAACATGGCGAGCATGCGCCGTGTGACGAGGAAGCCGCCGAAGATATTGATCCCGGCCATGAAGACAGACAACGCCGCCAGCAGAATGACCAGGAAGGAACCCGACCCAATCTGCATGAGCGCCCCGACGATGATGATCGACGAAATCGCGTTGGTAATCGCCATCAACGGAGTGTGCAGGCTGTGCGAGACATTCCAGATCACCTGAAAGCCCACGAATACTGCCAGCACAAACACGATGAAGTGCTGCATGAAGCTGGCCGGGGCAACCAGACCCACCAGCAACATCAGCGCGCCACCGACACCCAGCAAGGTGAACTGCTGCTTGGTTTGCGCCTTGAATGCGGCAATCTCTTGCGCCTTCTTCTCTTCCGGCGTCAGTTCTTTGACTTCGGGTTTTTTCTGCGCCGCGATCGCCTGAACTTTGGGTGGCGGCGGCGGGAAGGTGATCTCACCCTCATGGGTCACAGTTGCGCCCCGGATCACGTCATCTTCCATGTCGTGATTGATCTGACCATCCTTTTCAGGGGTCAGGTCGGTCATCATATGGCGGATGTTCGTTGCATAAAGCGACGATGCCTGCGACGCCATCCGGCTTGGGAAATCAGTGTAGCCGATGATGGTCACGCCATTGTCGGTCACGATTTTCTCGTCCGCGACGGTCAGCTTACAGTTGCCGCCCTTTTCAGCCGCGAGGTCCACGATAACCGAACCCGGCTTCATGCTTTCGACCATATCCTTGGTCCAAAGCTCGGGCGCTTCGCGGTTGGGAATAAGCGCCGTCGTGATGACGATGTCCATTTCCGGTGCCAGCTCACGGAACTTGGCCAGCTGAGCGTTGCGGAATTCCTCCGACTGGACCGAGGCATAACCGCCTGTTGCCGCGCCGTCCTGCTGTTCTTCTTCGAAGTCCAGATAGACGAACTCAGCCCCCATGGACTCAACCTGTTCGGCCACCTCGGGGCGCACATCGAACGCATAGGTGATCGCGCCCAGCGATGTGGACGTGCCAATAGCCGCCAGACCTGCGACACCCGCACCAACTATCAGAACCTTAGCAGGCGGCACCTTACCGGCAGCAGTCACCTGACCAGTGAAGAACCGGCCAAAGTTGTTACCCGCTTCGATAACGGCCCGATAGCCCGCGATATTGGCCATCGAGGACAGCGCGTCCATCTTTTGTGCGCGCGAAATACGCGGCACCATTTCCATGGCAATCACGTTCGCGCCCTTGGATTTGGCGACTTCCATCCCCTCTTCATTCCCAGCCGGGTTGAAGAATGAAATCAAAGTCTTGCCCTTGGTCAGGCGCTTCAGCTCCGTCTCATTGGGTTGCCGCACTTTGGCGACGATATCCGCCGTTTTCCAAAGCGAAGCGGCGGTTTTGATAACCTCAACGCCGGCCTCTTCGTAGGCTGCATCGGAAAAGCCTGCGGCAACACCTGCACCCTTTTCGATCAGGCAGTCATACCCCAGCTTCTGCAGTTGACGCGCCGAGTCCGGCGTCATCGCCACCCGGTTCTCACCGTCAAAAGTTTCTTTTGGCGTTCCTATCTTCAACGGTGGGTCCCCCTAATTTTCGATATGTTCGCGCATACATCTTGCATTTTTCATCAAGCCCTCATCTACATTGCGAAAGATTGTTTCGCAACCGCAGCATCTGTCACTTTACGTCATTCCTTGTTCATCCTCAGATCCAACGCCGGGTTTGCTTTTCATAGCGGGCAAAGTCCGCTCGAAACTTTCGGCGCAGGCGGTCTTCTTCGGGCAGGATGAATCTGCGTTCCAAAAGCCAGACGAATATCGGCACCAGAACCAAAGACAGAACCGCATCAAAACGCAGGATCAATCCGGTCAGTATCAGCACATCGCCAAGGTAAATCGGGTTCCGGCTACGCTTGAATATTCCGGTCTGCACCATGGACGATGGAACCTGATGCGGAAAAACCGTCGTCTTGAACTTGCGAAATTCCATGACCGCCAAAATCGCAAGAATGACACCCCCGCCAATCAGGATCCCGCTGAGTAGATCCGTAAGCCAACCGTCCAACGAAAGGCCCAGCGAGAAATAGCGCGATTGTAGCCACGCAAGACACGCAGCACCCAACAGCCAGATCGGAGGGATGTCGATTTTTTGCATTCTTGCGTGTTACCTGTCTGTCACTTTCGAAAAAAGTGTCGTTTTCGACAGATGGTCTACCGCTTTCCGACAGGAAGATCAAAACTCCAGATAGTCGCAGCAATTTATTGCAGTTCTTGTCGCTGGATTTGCACAGATGGACAGCACGATCCGCTTCGGGTAGCCAATTCCAAACCATCATTTCATCACGACAGCGGACCCTGCATGACCGATTTTTCAGCGACCAAAGCCATGTTCCACCTGCCAGAAGGCATGATCTATCTAGACGGTAATTCGCTTGGACCCTTGCCCAAGGCCGCGTCTGACCGTGTGGGTCAAATGATGACCGATGAATGGGGTCAGATGTTGATCACCGGTTGGAACAAAGCCGGTTGGATGGCCTTGCCGACCGGGCTTGGGGATCGGATTGGGCGTTTGATCGGCGCGGAACCGGGAAGCGTCGTGACCGGCGACACACTGTCAATCAAGGTCTATCAGGCGGTCGCGTCAGCGTTAGAGCTGTGCCCTGACCGCAAGGTCGTACTGTCAGACAGCGGCAATTTCCCGTCGGACCTGTATATGGTTGACGGATTGCTGCGATCGCTTGGTCCTGACTATGAGCTGCGCGTTGTTGAACCAGAGGATGTCGCAGCAAACATCACCGAAGACATCGCCGTGTTGATGTTGACCGAGGTCGACTATCGCACAGGCCGGATGCATGACATGAAAACGTTGACGGACAAGGCCCACGCAAACGGCACTGTTACGGTCTGGGATCTTGCCCATTCTGCCGGAGCGATCCCGGTCGATCTTTCCGGCTGCAACGCGGATTTCGCGGTGGGGTGCACCTACAAGTACCTCAACGGCGGGCCCGGCGCGCCTGCGTTTATCTACGTCGCGCCACGTTTATCGGATCGCGTGCGCCCTGCCCTTTCCGGATGGCTGGGACACGAAGCCCCCTTTGCCTTTGATCTGGACTACCGCCCCGGAAACGGGATCGAACGGATGCGCGTCGGCACGCCACCGATCCTGCAGATGACCGCATTGTCCGCCGCAATGGACATCTGGGACATGGCAGAAATGCAAGACGTGCGCGCCAAATCCATAGAACTGACCGAGTTGTTCATAAAGCGGGTCGAGGCCACCTGCCCCGACCTGCATCTTGCCAGCCCCCGTGACCCAGCACAGCGCGGCAGTCAGGTCTCTTTCCGCTTTACCGATGGCTATGCGGCCATGCAGGCGCTGATCGCGCGGGGCGTCATCGGAGATTTCCGTGCGCCTGATGTCATGCGGTTCGGATTCACACCGTTGTACATTGATGAAAACGATGTCGAGCAGGCTGTCGACATTCTTGCCGATATCATCGCAAACAAGCTCTGGGACAAGCCCGAATTCAAAGTGCGGCAGCGCGTTACCTGACCTCTAACCCGGCGCCCAGTAGTTGCCCCAACTGGGAAATGCGTTGCTCGAACTCATCAGCGCTGGCTGCTGTCAGTTTGACGCCCATCAGGGTTGCCGTGATGGTTTTGGCCGTTTCGTCTGGTCCGTTCGGCAGATGCACCCGCCCGCCTTCGTCCTCGCGCCTTAACCAGTCGGCATAAAGGGACGTCAATGTTCCCTCGCCCTCTGACAGAATATCGGCAGCCATGGACTTACTGGTATCCAGCATCTCCATACCGTGGGGCGAAGCGAGGATGGCTGCCATCCCCTCAATCTGTGCCGCAATTGCCTGCATCAGACGGGTCGAAACGCTGCCCTCACCCGACAGGGCCAGCGCCACGTTTTCAATCTTTTCTGCATAGTGCGCCTGGGTCAGGCTACGCACGATAGCTTCTTTGTTCTTGTAATGCAGATAGACAGCAGGGCGCGACATTCCCGCGCCCTTCGCGATGTCATCCATCGAGGTTTTGCGAAACCCGTAAATCGCAAACGCCTCAAGCGCCGAAGCAAGGATCGCCTGTTGTTTCGGATCGTCCAATTTGTCTTTCATGAATCCGCTCTGACATTTTTTGTATATTTTGTCAATTGACATCCTGACACTTTGCGACAATTATGTCAGAAACCAGCCACAGCCAAGAGAGGTGCGCCATGGCGACCGCCCTTAAAATCAACGGAAAGACCCATCAGGTTGATCTGCCTGACGATGTACCGCTTTTGTGGGTCCTGCGGGACGAAATCGGTTTGACAGGCACCAAGTTCGGCTGCGGGGTTGCAGCATGCGGATCCTGCACAGTCCACATTGATGGTGAGGCCGTGCGATCCTGTCAGGTCGCCCTTTCCGATGTATGGGGTGATGTGACCACGATCGAAGGTCTCGGCACGCCAGATGCAATGACCACGATCCAACAAAGCTGGGTCGATCATCAGGTCGCACAGTGCGGATATTGCCAGTCTGGCCAGATCATGCAGGCCGCAGCGTTGCTGGCGGAAAACCCCACACCCACGGATCAGGACATAGACGATGCGATGCAGGGCAACCTGTGCCGCTGTGGAACCTATCCGCGCATTCGGGCTGCAATCCATGACGCCGCCGCCAAGTTGAAGGAGGCCTAAGAGATGGCATCTGTAGGAAAAATCCTCCGCCGCACATTCCTGATCGGCTCAGCCGCCATAGTCGGCGGCGTGGCTTTTGGCGCATATCACGTCAGCCGCCCTGCCGCGAACCCATTGAAACCGGGTCAGGGCGAAACGGCGCTCAACCCCTTTATTCTGGTCGACCAACAAGGCGTCACCCTCTTTGCCCCGCGCGCCGAGATGGGACAGGGTGTAATGACGACCTGGGCCGCGCTGATCGCCGAAGAGCTGGACGTCGAGCTGGAAGACATCCGTGTTCTCCACGGACCTGCTGCGGCTGCTTATTACAACGCCGCGCTCGTCGGTGAAGGCCTGCCCAACAAGGGCTACGATATCTCAGATTTCCAACACAACCTGGCTGAGGCCTTGGGCGTTTTAGGTAAGACCCTGAACCTGCAGGTAACCGGCGGGTCGACTTCGATGAAGGACGGCTTCGAAAGGATGCGCGAGGCCGGCGCCACCGCGCGTGAGACGCTGAAACAGGCAGCAGCCGATCGTTTAGGCGTGGACCGTGCCCAGTTAAAGACGGAAACCGGCGCAGTGGTGGCCCCGGACGGCACACGCATTCCCTACACCGAGCTGGCCGAGGCTGCGGGGCAAATCGAAACACCGCATATCGAACTTAGGGACCCCGCCGACTGGCGTCTGCTGGGCAAAAACCTGCCTCGCGTAGATGTTGTTGGAAAATCCACCGGCACGGCCGAATTTGGTATCGATGTACGCCCCGAAGGACTCAAGTTCGCGTCGGTTCGAATGAACCCCAAACTGGGGGGCGCTATGAACGGGTTCGATGCCAGCGCAGCAACCTCAATGCCCGGCGTTGAAAAGGTCGTTGATCTGGGCAGTGGCGTCGCCGTAATCGCCAACAATACCTGGCTGGCCATTCAGGCGGTCGAGGCGATTGATATCGACTGGGGCGACGCACCCTACCCGCCGGAAACCGACGGGCTGTTCGCCAAGATCGCCGAAGCCTTTGACGATGCGCCGAACACGACCATGCGTGATGACGGCGATGTAGAGACACTGCCCGAGGGCGCAACTGAAATTTCCGCCGAATACCGCGTACCGTATCTTGCCCATTCCACGATGGAACCGATGAACGCAACCGCGCTGTTTACCGGAACCAAGCTGGACCTGTGGTGTGGCAACCAAGCGCCGACATTGCTTCAGATCCGCGCGGCAAACACCGCCAATCTGGATAAAGATGCGGTCGAACTGCATACAACCTACCTGGGCGGCGGGTTTGGCCGGCGTGGCGAGTTGGACTTTGCCGAAATTGCCACAAAAGTTGCGATGGCAATGCCCGGCGTTCCCGTTCAAACGACGTGGAGCCGCGAAGAAGATATGCGCCACGACTATTATCGCCCCGCAGCGATCGGTCGGATGCGCGGCGCGGTCAAAGATGGAAAGGCTGTTCTGATCGACGGCAAGGTTGCTTCACAGTCCTGCACGCAGCAAGCCATGGAGCGCTACACGGGCCTGCCGGGTGGCGGACCCGACAAGGTCTTGGTCGAGGGACTGTTCAACCAGCCCTATGCCGTACCGAATTACCGCATCAGTGGACACATAGCCGACTTGGACGTGCCCGTTGGGTTCTGGCGCTCAGTCGGTAACAGTCACAATGGTTTTTTCCATGAGACATTCATGGACGAGATGGCCCACGCAGCCGGTCGCGACCCGCTGGAATTCCGTCTTGAACTTGCCAAGGCCGAGTTTGCGCCAGCGGCGGGCGTCTTGCAGGCCGTCAAAGAGATGTCAGGCTGGACGGGCGAAACGCCAGACGGTGTTGGTCGCGGGGTCGCGATGACCTACAGCTTTGGCACACCGGTTGCTCAGGTCATTGAGGTCGTCGATGAAGACGGCACCATTCGCATTTCCAAAGCTTGGATCGCCTGTGATGTTGGCATCGCGTTGGACCCAGGCACGGTCGAGGCACAGATGTTCGGGGGCATGATTTACGGACTTTCCGCGGCCGTTATGGGTGAGATCACCTTTGCGGATGGCGAGGTTGAGCAATTCAACTTCCCCGATTACGACGCCCTGCGCATGCACAACGCACCGGTGACCGAGGTTCGGGTTCTGGAAACCAACCCTCGCCTCGGTGGTGTTGGTGAACCCGGAACTCCACCGGCAATGCCCGCACTGGGCAATGCGCTGTTTGATCTGACCGGTCAGCGCGCACGCTCTCTGCCTTTGATCAACCAATTTGATCTGCTGATTTAATCGCGTTGCACCGGTCCGGCGTTCTTCAGCTGGAACGGTGCAATTCTTATGCGGATCGCTGAACCAGACCAGCGCCCGACTTGGCCGACCATGCGTGGACGGCCTTGCCAAACTCTGTGAAAAGCGGACGTGAGACGGGATCGTTTTCGGCGTCCCACTCAGGATGCCACTGTACGGACAGCGTGAATCCCGGCGCATCTTTGATATATGTCGCCTCGGGGGTGCCGTCTGGTGCGTGGCCATCAATGACGATGCGGTGCCCCACGGTTTTGATCCCTTGCCCGTGCAAAGTGTTTGTCATCACCTCGCTCGCCCCCAGTAGACGGTGAAAAATACCGCCTTCGGACAATGTCACGATATGGCGAAGGGCAAATTTCTCCTCCAACGTCCCGTCAGGGGGCATACGATGGTTCATCCGGCCCGGCAGGTCGCGGATCTCGGGGTAAAGCGTTCCGCCCATCGCCACGTTCACTTCTTGAAAACCCCGGCAAATGCCGAAGAACGGCTGCCCGCGTTCGACGCAGGCCCGAACCAGCGGCAAGGTAATAGCATCCCGCGCACGGTCAAATTCACCATGCGCATCGGTTGCGGACTCGCCGTATTCTTCTGGATGCACGTTCGGGCGTCCGCCGGTCAAAAGAAAGCCATCGCAGACCTCAAGCAGTTCCTCGACCGAGACATATCGGGGGTCCGCCGGGATCAGCATGGGCAGGCACCCCGATACGTTCGCAACCGCCTCAGAATTCATCGTCCCACCCGCGTGGGTCGGGTATTCATCATTAATCAGATGCGAGTTGCCGATAATACCGACGACGGGTCGAGCCATTCCGCTTTCCCAATTTTTTCGTGACCTTTTCACAAAAAACTACCGACCGGGTCACCAGCGCGCAATAGCACACGCCCTGAATGTTAGCGCAGGTACATGTTCAACGCTGCACACAGGGCAAAAAAGCAGCAGCTTTGTTGCCCTGCTGTCCAATTGGAAAGCGACGCTTCAATCAGCGCCGTCAACCAAGTGGATTAGATCTCGCCAGTGAGGCCTGCAGCGTCGATGCCGGCCATACCTGCAACGGCGTCATTGTCGGACGTATCGCCCGTCACACCAACCGCTCCGATCACAGCGCCTTTCCGGTCGCGCAGCAAAATGCCACCGGGCACGGGAACAACTTGGCCGCCATAAACACCGTTCACAGCGGCCATGAAATAAGCCTGCGCCTCAGCTCGCTGCATCTGAGCGGTACCGGCCATGCCCAGCATGACCGCGCCATAGGCTTTTCCCTGCGCAATCGCAAAACGTCCCGGCGCGGCGCTGTCTTCGCGCTCGAACGCGATGACGTGCCCGCCTGCGTCCAACACCACCACAGAAAGGGGCTTCAGTTCCATCTCGCGCCCTTTTTCAAGGGTCTTGCGAATGATTGTACGGGCTTTGCGCAAAGAAACTGCCATGTCGTGTCCTGTTTTTCGAATGTGGTTAAAGGCTGGCTTTCAATTCCAGACGGCGGGCATGCAGCACTGGTTCGGTGTAACCAGAGGGCTGTACGCGCCCCTTGAAGACCAGATCACAAGCCGCCTGGAACGCAATGCCATCAAATCCCGGCGCCATCGGGCGATAGGCTGCATCATCCGCATTCTGTCGATCCACGACAGCCGCCATCTTTTTCATCGCCGCCATGACTTGTTCTTCCGAGACCACATCATGGTGCAACCAGTTAGCCAATGCCTGAGATGAAATCCGGCAAGTTGCGCGGTCTTCCATCAGGCCGACATCGTGAATATCAGGCACTTTGGAGCACCCGACCCCCTGATCGACCCAACGCACCACATAGCCAAGGATGCCTTGCGCATTGTTTTCGATTTCGGTTGTGATCTCTTCATCACCAAGATTACGGCCTGCGAGCAGCGGAACCGTCAGCAGGTCATCCAACGTTCCCCGCGCACCGCCTTCAGCAAGCGCGTCCTGACGGGCCAGCACGTCAACCTTGTGATAATGCGTGGCGTGCAGCGTTGCGGCGGTCGGCGATGGAACCCAGGCACAGGTGGCACCTGATTGCGGGTGCCCGATTTTGGCCTCCAGCATTTCCCCCATCCGATCCGGCATGGCCCACATGCCTTTACCGATCTGCGCTTTGCCTTTCAGTCCGCAGGCCAAACCGATGTCGACGTTGCGATCTTCGTAAGACGCAATCCACGGCGTTGCCTTCATGTCGCCCTTGGGCAGCATCGGACCAGCCTCGATTGAGGTGTGGATCTCATCCCCTGTGCGATCAAGGAAGCCGGTGTTGATGAAGGCAACACGGTATTTCGCAGCCCGGATGCATTCCTTGAGGTTGGCAGAGGTGCGGCGCTCTTCGTCCATGATGCCAAGTTTGACGGTATTGCGCGGCAGGCCGAGGATGTCTTCGACCATGTCGAAAATCTCGACCGCAAAGGCAACTTCGGCGGGTCCGTGCATTTTCGGTTTGACCACGTAAACCGAACCTGTGACCGAATTCCCGCCAGTGCGCTGCAGATCGTGCATGGCGATCAAGGTAGTGCACAGCGCGTCCATCAGACCTTCGCCGATCTCGTTTCCTTCGCCATCCAGAACCGCCGGGTTGGTCATCAGGTGGCCAACGTTACGCACCAGCATAAGGGATCGCCCCTTCAGCGTCGCCTCCGCTCCGCCAGAAGTGGTGTAGTTCAGGTCATCGGCTAGCTTACGCGTAAAGGTTTTGCCACCCTTGGTCACGTCTTCGGTCAGATCCCCTTTCATGAGGCCCAACCAGTTGCCATAGGCCACAACCTTGTCTTCTGCATCGACACAGGCCACCGAATCCTCGCAATCCATGATCGTGGACAGGGCAGATTCCAAATGCACATCTGCAATACCAGCCGGATCGGACGCCCCGATATTGCTGGACGCGTCGATGACGACCTTGATGTGCAAACCATTGTTTTTCAGCAGAATGAACTCTGGGCTGTCTGCCGAACCACCTAAGCCCGCAAAACGCGACGGATCAGCCAACGCAGGCTGTAACGCGCCATCCTCGACACGCAACTCGGTCACGTCCCCCCACGACCCGCTGGCCAGTGGGGCTGCGTCGTCGAGAAAGCCTTTCGCCCAAGCGATCACGCGCGCGCCGCGTGCAGCGTCATACCCGCCGCCGGATGGTAAATCACCCATTGCATCAGTCCCGTACAGCGCGTCATAAAGGCTGCCCCAGCGTGCATTGGCGGCGTTCAGTGCAAACCGGGCATTCGTGATCGGCACAACCAGTTGCGGCCCGGGGATAGCTGCAATTTCAGGATCGACATTGGCGGTTTCGACTTCGAAATCATCACCCTCTTGGACAAGGTACCCGATCTCGCGCAGAAAGGCCTGATACGCATCGGCGTCGTGAACCTGGCCTTTACGTTCGATATGCCAGGCGTCCAGTTGCCCCTGGATCGTTTCCCGCGCGCTCAGAAAATCGCGGTTCTTTGGTCCAAGCTCAGCCACCATGCGCGCCATACCATCCCAGAACGCATCCGCGGTCACACCGGTTCCCGGCAGGGCTTTTGCCTCGATGAACTCGGCCAGTACCGGATCAACCTGAAGCCCGCTGCGTGTCTGTCTGCTGGTCATGATCGCTCTCTCCCACGAATGTACGCCACTGTATGCAGCCAGCATTTAGAGTGAAAGTTTCCGATAGGCAACGTGCGAGGCCAAATTTCGGTAAAAAAATCTTACCAAAATCTTCAAACGGCGGCCGAACGAGCCTCAATGCTCTGCTTGCAGCCCGCAACGACACCTCATAACGTCGCGCCAGACCCAAACCGATGCGAGGCCCCCAAATGCGCGACGCTGCCCCAACGACAATCTACCTGAAAGACTATACGCCCTTTGGTTTTCTTGTGGACAGTGTGCATTTGACCTTTGATCTTGCCGCGCATGCGACACGCGTGACGTCTCGGATTGCATTCCGCCCCAACCCAGAGACCACGGACCGCACCTTCTTTCTGCATGGTGAAAACCTGAAACTGATCAGCGCGAGAATTGACGGTGACGAGATCAAGCCCGAGGTCACCCCCGAAGGCCTGACCGCGACCGTTCCCGACACTGAGTTCGTTTGGGAAGCCGAGGTCGAGATCGACCCGGGCAACAACACCGCGCTCGAGGGGCTTTATATGTCAAACGGCATGTACTGCACGCAGTGCGAGGCCGAAGGTTTTCGAAAGATCACATTCTACCCGGACCGTCCTGACGTGATGTCGACTTTTACGGTTCGCATCAACGGTGACCTGCCGGTGTTGCTGTCCAACGGTAACCCGTCAGGCAAAGGAGATGGATGGGCCGAGTGGACCGATCCATGGCCGAAACCCGCCTATCTGTTCGCGTTGGTCGCCGGTGACCTTGTTGCGCACCCGGACCAATTCACAACCAAGTCCGGGCGTGACGTCGAGTTGAACCTATGGGTTCGACCAGGCGACGAAGGTAAATGCGCTTTCGGTATGGAGGCCTTGAAGAAATCCATGACATGGGACGAGGACGTCTATGGCCGCGAATACGATCTGGACGTCTTCAACATCGTCGCTGTCGATGATTTCAACATGGGTGCGATGGAGAATAAGGGCCTGAACATCTTTAACTCTTCAGCGGTTCTAGCCAGCCCGGAAACCTCGACCGACACGAATTTCGAACGGATCGAGGCAATCATTGCGCATGAGTACTTCCACAACTGGACCGGAAACCGGATCACGTGCCGTGACTGGTTCCAACTGTGCCTGAAAGAGGGTCTGACCGTGTTCCGCGATGCGCAGTTCACATCCGATATGCGCTCTGCGCCGGTCAAGCGCATCCACGACGCAATAGACCTGCGCGCGCGGCAATTCCCCGAAGATAACGGCCCACTGTCCCATCCGGTACGGCCCGAAAGTTTTCAGGAAATCAACAATTTTTACACGGCCACGGTCTATGAAAAAGGCTCCGAGGTTATTGGAATGCTGAAACGCCTCGTCGGGGATGAGGCCTACACCAAGGCGCTGGATCTCTACTTTGATCGCCATGACGGTCAAGCCTGTACCATCGAGGATTGGATCAAGGTCTTCGAAGACACCACAGGTCGCGATCTCGGCCAGTTCAAACGCTGGTATAGTCAATCCGGCACACCCCGTGTGTCCGTAAAGGACCATTGGGAGGATGGAACCTACACGCTGACCCTGTCACAACACACCGCCCCCACCCCCGGTCAGGACGAGAAGCTGCCGCAGGTTATTCCTGTTGCCGTTGGCCTGCTTGGCCCAAATGGTGATGAAGTTCGCGCGACCGAAGTGTTGGAACTGACCGAAGCCACCCAGAGCTTTGCGTTTTCAGGACTGGCCGCGAAACCGACGGCCTCGATCCTGCGGGATTTCTCGGCTCCGGTCATTCTTGAACGGGACCAAAGCTCGGCAGAACAAGCGTTCCTTCTGGCCCATGACACCGACCCGTTCAATCGCTGGCAGGCCGGTCGATCGCTGGCCGAGGATACGTTGCTGGGTATGATCCAAAACGACACCGCGCCTGACGCGGATTACCTGGACGGTATTCTTGCTGTATTGCGAGACGGCAATCTGGATCCTGCCTACCGTGGATTGATGCTGGGCTTGCCAACGCAATCTGAACTGGCCGCCGCCCTGCACGAACGCAGCCACACGCCCGATCCGATGGCGATCTGGACCGCGGTTGAGACCCTAAGGCAAGTGACCGCGCAACACGTACAGGACCTGCTGCCACGGTTGCACAGCGAGACAGTGATCGACGAACCCTACAGCCCCGACGCGGTTCAATCTGGCAAGCGTGCCTTGGGTGGGGCGGCTTTGTCACTGACCTCGCGCCTTGATGGCGGCGCAAAAGCAGCCGAAGCGTATCAAGCCGCCGATAACATGACGCTGCAATTGACTGCGCTGTCTTGCTTGCTCAGGGCGGGAAAGGGCGAGACCGAATTGGCTGCTTTCTACGATCAATGGCAACATGATCGGCTGGTTATGGATAAGTGGTTTGGCCTGCAAGTCTCGATGGCGGCACCCGCAGATGCGGCTGAAATCGCGCGATCGCTGACAGAGCATCCAGATTTCAACTGGAAGAATCCAAACCGTTTTCGCGCAGTCATGGGCGCGCTGGCGATGAACCACGCAGGGTTCCATCGCGAAGATGGTGCAGGCTACGCGCTCTTGGCGGATTGGCTTATCAAACTGGATCCATTGAACCCGCAGACAACGGCCCGGATGTGTTCGGCCTTCCAGACCTGGAAACGCTATGATGAGGGGCGGCAAGGCCTTATCCGGGAACAGCTTGAACGCATTGCGAAAACGCCGAACCTGTCGCGGGACACGACAGAGATGGTCTCGCGCATTCTGGCCGCATGACACCGTACAGTTTTACCCGCCACAACAGATCACCGCGCGCCTTTGCGATTCTTATTTGCGTCTACGGCGCGCTGCTTGCGCTGGTGGTGTTGTTTGATGCCGTCTGGTGGCTTGTCGGGCTTTTGGCGTTGCCGACACTGCCTGCCCTTTGGGATATTCTGCAGGACACACGTGCCGGTATGACCCTGGATGAGAAATCGCTGCATTGGTTCACTGGAAACCGAACGGCCGAAGTCAATTTGAAGGATGTCGACTACGTCCGCTTTGACACCCGATGGGATTTTTCGGTGCGCGTTTCTGTGGTTCTAAACTCCGGAAAGAAGATTCGTTTACCGGACGAGTCGACCCCGCCACACAAAGTTCTGGAACCGATTTTTGAGCAGGCCGGGTTCCGCGTAGATCGTCACCATTTCACCGCTTTCTGAACCAAATTACAGCGGCCGGACCACACTATACACATTTCGTGGACAATAACCCCCCTGAATCTTGAATTTTAGCTAAATCCAAGTGAGGGTTTCAGAGGTAAGTTGCCAGTGAAGTTTAGTTATCGAGTGTTGCCATGTTTCGGTTTTTTCAAAGCCAAGAGCCCAAGACCCCCTGCCCGTCCATCGCGCTGACTGCCAACTTGGATATCGCATCCGACGTAAGCGCAGCGCTTCCGGATCGCGGCCAGGTCAACATTCCAGTAGCTGACCTGCAGGCAGGTGATCTGGTGGGACACGATGCTATCGAAAAGGGCCGCTATCTGGCACGTCAGGACCGCTGGGAAGAACTTTCCCGTGAAATGGCCGAGGCAGACGCCGCCCGGGCGTCAGCACCTGACGGAATGCCAATTGCAGAATTGCTGGCCTTCGGGGCGCGTTCGGATGTGGTGCTGGCCGTAGAACATGCTTTGTCCGATGGTAAAGCCCTTTCCGAATACGACCTGCTGTGCGGGATCTCGGAACTCGAAGACGAAATGCGGGAAAATCCGGACGATCCGATGATCGCCCTGGTTGTTGCTTTGGCCCATATTGATCTGGCTTGGGCGTGGCGCGGCACCTCTACGGATGCCAAGCTGCCACCGCTGCACCAATCGCGTTGCGCCGCCCATTTTGATCGGGCCGCGGCGATCCTGCCGAAATGCCGTGAGGCCGCACTGGATAGCCCGATTGTGGCGGCCGCTGACTGCGCATTGCTGGCCGGTCAACGCAAGCTGACGGCGCGTGTTGCAGACAAATACGAACGGCTGATTGAACTGGATCCCCATAACCAACGCCACATGCGCGCTATGGGAACCCACCTGCTGCCCCGTTGGTTCGGAAGCTACGAAGAGCTTGAGGTTCAGGCTCTGCGCAACGCGGCGCGGACCCATGATATCTGGGGCGCCGGTGGATACACCTGGGCACAGTTCGACGCAATTGTACTGGATGACGAAGCCTGCGCGCGTTTGGACGTTGAGTATTTCCTGCAGGGACTGCGGGACATCCTCCGCCACCGCCCCGACCAGCAGACGGTCAACATGCTGGCCGCCTATTGCGCCATTACCATCCAGTCCGGTGCTGGCCGCAACGAGCAAGCGGACGAGGTGCGCGCGCAGATCCACGAGGCCGCCAATTGGCTTATTCGCGATTACATGACTGAACTGCACCCGCTGATCTGGGCGCATGCGGCTGACGGGTTCAACAACTCGGTCCGCATCAACTCGCCTGAACGTTTTGCGGCACGCGGTCACCGCGATGCCCTGCGCGCGATCGGCAATCTGTTTCGCGACGAATTGCGCGATGGCAAGGACGTGACATTTACTCCGGCGGGTCTACGCCTGTCTCAGCACTGAATTCCCCCTTGCCCCTTTGGCGCGCCGGGCCTAATACGCAGGCTTAGACTTCTGCGGATATGAGGCGCGCCATGCTCGACCTGACATACGAAATGCCCAAAATCAAAACCATTGCCGGGGCCAAGCACGATTGGGAACTGGTAATCGGGATGGAGGTGCACGCTCAGGTCTCATCCAATGCCAAGCTGTTCTCGGGCGCGTCGACCCAGTTTGGGGCCGAGCCGAACTCGAACGTGGCCTTTGTGGACGCGGCGATGCCCGGCATGCTACCGGTGATCAACGAATACTGCGTGGAACAGGCGGTGCGCACCGGGCTGGGACTGAAGGCGGATATCAACCTGAAATCGGCCTTTGACCGCAAGAACTATTTCTATCCTGACCTGCCGCAGGGCTATCAGATTTCGCAGCTCTACCACCCCATCGTCGGCGAAGGCGAAGTGCTGGTCGAGATAGGTGACGGCACCGCACGCATGGTTCGCATCGAACGCATCCACATGGAACAGGACGCGGGCAAGTCGATCCACGACATGGACCCGCATATGTCCTTCGTCGACCTGAACCGGACCGGCGTCTGTCTGATGGAAATCGTGTCCCGCCCTGACATCCGTGGCCCCGAAGAGGCCGCCGCCTATATCGCCAAGCTGCGCCAGATCATGCGCTATCTGGGTACCTGCGACGGCAACATGCAGAACGGTAACCTTCGCGCGGACGTGAACGTTTCGATCTGTTTGCCGGGGGCGTATGAGAAGTATCAGGAAACGCAGGACTTCTCACATCTCGGCACCCGCTGCGAGATCAAGAACATGAACTCGATGCGGTTCATCCAGCAAGCGATTGAGGTCGAAGCCCGTCGCCAGATCGCCATCGTCGAAGGTGGTGGCACCGTCGATCAGGAAACCCGCCTATATGACCCTGACAAAGGCGAGACGCGGTCCATGCGGTCCAAGGAAGAAGCGCATGATTACCGCTATTTCCCCGACCCCGACCTGCTGCCGTTGGAGATCGAACAGGCATGGGTAGACGACATCGCCGCCAAGCTGCCGGAACTGCCCGACGCCAAAAAAGCACGGTTCATCGAAGCGTTTGGCCTGACCGACTATGATGCATCGGTTCTGACTGCCGAGGTGGAAAGCGCCGCCTATTTCGAGGACGTCGCCAAAGGCCGTAACGGTAAACTGGCCGCGAACTGGGTCATCAACGAGCTGTTCGGCCGGTTGAAGAAAGAAGACCACGACATCACCGACTCGCCCGTTTCTCCGGCGCAGTTGGGCGGGATCATCGATCTGATTTCATCGGATGCCATCTCGGGCAAGATCGCCAAGGACCTGTTCGAGATCGTTTATACCGAAGGTGGCGACCCGACGCAGATCGTCGAAGAACGCGGCATGAAACAGGTGACCGACACCGGTGCGATTGAGGCCGCTTTGGACGAGATCATCGCCGCCAACCCCGCGCAGGTCGAAAAGGCCAAGGTGAACCCGAAACTAGCGGGTTGGTTCGTTGGCCAGGTTATGAAAGCCACCGGTGGCAAGGCCAACCCCAAGGCCGTGAACGAACTGGTTGCCAAGAAACTGGGCGACTGATTTCTACGCTTTAATCGGATTTGGCGGCAGCGGGTTTCATACCTCTCTGCCGCCTTTTCTTTGAAAAGTTGTCGCAGGGTTCGCGCAACACCTCGGACTGAAATTGCTCAGCTCGCTTTGATGACTTTCCCAATAGCGCCAACATGCTAGATTGCCGGGAACAGATAAGTAGGAAGATCCGATGCCGCGTTACGAATACAAAGTTGTTCCCGCTCCGCAAAAAGGCGCCAAGGCGAAGGGCAGCAAAGCTGCCGAGGACAGGTTTGCGGCATCCATCGAACAAGTTCTCAACAAAATGGGCCAAGACGGGTGGGAATACCAGCGCGCCGAACTACTGCCCAGCGAAGAACGCGCTGGCCTGACAAGTTCGACCGTCAACTGGCGAAACATTCTGGTTTTCCGACGTGAGATTGAAGTGGCCTTTGCAACGACCCGAGGCCCCACCGAAACGCCGGACGGCGTGGCGCTAGCCCAGCCGGTTCCGGGCCCTGAGGCTGTTATCGCGCCAGCACCAATCGCCGAGCAGGTCAAAGAACCCCCGTTGTCACTAAAAGGGGCTGAGGCGATGCCAGAGCCGCAGGACAAACCCTGACCTTAAGCCAACTTTGTTAACCGCAGCACGCCTTGCCTTCTTGGATAGGTGGGCACGGGACGGTTGCGTAAGAACAAAAGACGCAGCAGTCGCCCGGTCGTGGTTTAAGAACCTCACCACATGATTTGCATTCGTAGAACCACTGGCAGGCATCCGTTGGCATGGTTTCCGTTTCCACGTGACGGCACAAAGGACAGGTGAGCGTTGATTCAAGTATTATATCAGCCATTTGCCTGCCCCTGTTTCGGAAATGCCCCGGTTGTCTTCAAACCCCAATGTCCAGCGCCAGCGCGTGGATACGCGGGACGATATCGCCCAGCGCTTTGTGCACGGCCCGGTGACGAGCTACACGTGATTGGCCTTCGAAGGCTGCAGAACGAATCCGCACGTTAAAATGGCTTTCGCCGCCTTCCTGAAAGCCCGCATGACCCCGGTGGCTTTCGCTGTCGTCAACGACGTCCAGCTCTGTGGGGTCAAAGGCGGCTTGCAGGCAGGTTCTGATTTCTTCGGTAACAGTCATTTTTACGCTTAGCGGCAAAAATTTTACCGCTCCCCTCTTCTACTTTTGGCTGCTTAGACTAAACTGCTGCCTCCGAGTCGAGAAGATGCGTTCTTAAGGATCACAGCATGACGAAATCAGACCCTTTCGGATTCGATATGTCCGTCTCCAGCGCCAAGAAAAAGAACCCGCGCGGACGTCGGGGTATGTCGGGTGCGTCCGAGACCTCGGTCCGAATCTGTGACCATGAGGGCTGCGAAGAGGCCGGAAAATTTCGCGCACCCAAGGCGCCAGACGTGCTGGATGATTTCTTCTGGTTTTGCCAGCAACATGTGCGCGAATATAACCAAAAGTGGAATTTCTTCGACGGCACGACCGAAGCCGAGATGAACGCGCAACGCTCGAAAGACAAGGTCTGGGAGCGTGAGACCAAGCCCATGGGCGACCCCGAGGCCCGCGCCTGGGCCCGGCTGGGGATTGAGGATCCGCATCAGGTGCTTGGTGCGAACGGAACGCAGAACAAGGGCCGCACGAGCGGCGGGGGCGGTCGCCGCCTACCCCCGACCGAGCGCCGCGCTATTGAGATTCTCGAAGCCAACGACAGCTGGACAAAGGCCGAAGTGCGTAAAGCCTACAAAAAGCTGATCAAAGTATTGCACCCGGACATGAACGGTGGCGACAGATCTCAGGAAGATCAGCTGCAAGAGGTGGTTTGGGCATGGGATCAGATCAAGGATAGCCGTAACTTCAAGTAAATACGGCGTCCTGACGTTGACTTTGCTGTCATTAGCGTAAAGCTGAAAACAGGGGCTCGTCCCTTGTTTGGCAGAATGAACCATTGTTCAGATGACGCATAAAAAGCAAAAACCCCTTCGTGCTAAAATAACGCCGGATCATCCGCTTTTTGACATTATCGCGGATGCCTATCGCGTTTTCACCTACCCAAAACCTCAGAGTATCGAGGTCTGCGAAGGGTGTTGCATGGACGCTGACATCGAAGCCGATTTTTTCACACCGGACATAGACCAGCTTCCCCTCCATTATGTGCAGGATTGGTTTTTTGCAGCATACGACCCCAACGGGATTGCAAAGGCGACATGGGCGTATCTGCTGCCACGGATTCTTGAAATCCTTGCTGTCGATGGCGAGGTTGCAAGCGTCGGGCTTGAAGTCAGTCTGAGCCGTTTCGATACCGGCAACCCCGAGAATTGGTCGACGGAAGAGTGGCAAGTTCTGGACAGGTTTCGTCAAGCCTTTCTGCACCGCGAGATCATGCGGGAACGAGAACCGCTTGACGACACGCTCTGTATGTTTGCGCTGGCGGGTTGGTCGCTAGACGATCTGTTGGATCAGGTCGCCGCTTCACCGGACGAGGTACTGGTTCAACGGTTCTGGAATGACTGGTGCCGTCATCGCATCCCCGGGCGGGAATCCATCTGGATTACGGCGTTCTGGGAAAGCCCCGGAAATACACGTGTCTACGAGTTCTACACTTCGCCGGCTTTGTACAAACGAGTTGAGAAACTAGCTTTGGATGATGACACCGAACCAGGGTTGGCTGAAAAAGCGATTGCCGTGGCGCAAGTTATCGAAAACGCAGTTATCTGACGCAGGGTCCTTCATCTTTGGAAAAGGCAGTTCCCCATCCGCGGATAATCAAACCGGGAACTGTTCTACTGCCGCGAAATAACATCGGCCAATAGCGCGGCTTCGGGACGCTTAAGACAACGAAGCCGGGTTTGTTCAACATGGCCTTCCATCCGCAGCTCGGGGAACAGCGCGCGCAACTCTTCCACGTCTTCGCGATGAAATGATTTCAACGCTTGGTCCCCAAGAAAGAGACTTTCGCTGTCCAGACCTTGCGATCTCAGAATGACATGCTCGCTACAAGCGATGTGGAAATAGACCACGGGCGCGTCGGCCTCGACCCGGCGGATCGTATGATCATTGACCAGATGTATCGCAGCGCAAAACACTTTGGGTTCGCCAAAAAACAGTTCGGCCCACCAACCTTGAAGCACGATCCGGTGTTGTGGCGAAACGTAAAGATCCCGATCAGGTATTCCGACGCCAAGCGCATCTCGTTTAATGCAAACCGGTCGAAATTCTGGACGTTGCTGTAGTTTCTCTGTGCTCAGCGCGCGCTTTCCGATCCAAACGATTGGCAACGCGCGACCATCCGCGACGCACAGATGATCCCCTACAGACAGATCCTCGACCCGCCGCGGTCCTTCTACTGTGTCGATCCAGGACCCCGCGACAAAACAAGGTGGATCGGTCGGGTCCAAATCCCCGACAGTGATTTGCCAATTGCCGGTGCTGAGCGGCCCGGTGGGATCGACTGGGCTGAATGCGTAGATTTCACCGTCAACCTCAATGAAATCAGCCGCTTCGTCCGTGCCGCGAAACGTCCCCTGCCCAAGGTAGGTGTAGGGTACAAACGTGTCGCCACCGTCGAACGAAACGGTCAAACCTGAGATGATCGCCGGGGTTGTAGACCCCTGAACAATCATATCACCACTTCCGTTGGTTTCGTTGACCGAATGAAGGAGCGCATCAAATGACATTCATCATGCTCCGCCACCAATGGGCTGTCCAATTCGTGCGTCGACACGCAGTGTGGGCATAGACCGAGGTCGGCTGCAGACCATTCACCATCTCACTTTGTAAAGACCATAACACACATGGCCCTAGACCGATCTTAGAGCGCCTTTACGTAGAGTTAAATACCCCACTCATAAAGCTGACTTCCTACGTTGAAATAGACAAAAGCTTTGTCGATAGACGACAATTTGGCCAGTAAGGCATGGTAGATGGGCGTTTTGTCCAACTGGTTCGCTTTGTGCGCCAATCGGTCCATTTCCAAAGAAATATCATCTGTGCGCATAAGGCGCGCGGCTTTTCCTTGCCCTTGCCCGGAATATGTTGCACCACACACGGGTTCAGAAGCCCGCGCGCAGATGCGGTATCAGGAATAAGGACGACAGGCATGGATTGGCCGATTGACGCAAACGCACACCCTTCAGAAGAGATCTCGGTCCGCGAAGTCTTCGGCATCGATACTGACATGCAGGTCAAACGCTTTTACGAAGTGACCGAGCGGGTTCCGGAAATCGACGCAACATACAAGTTCGACCCCGAGACCACTTTGGCCATCCTGGCCGGGTTTACCCATAACCGCCGCGTTATGATCCAAGGCTACCACGGTACGGGTAAGTCGACCCATATCGAACAAGTCGCGGCACGGCTGAACTGGCCCGCCGTACGTGTGAACCTGGACAGCCACATCAGCCGGATTGACCTGATCGGTAAGGATGCGATCAAGCTGAGAGACGGCGTTCAGATCACGGAATTCAGCGAAGGTATTCTGCCTTGGGCTCTGCGGAACCCTGTTGCGATCGTGTTCGACGAATACGATGCCGGCCGCGCGGACGTCATGTTTGTTCTGCAGCGTGTTCTGGAAGCCAACGGGAGCCTCACACTGTTGGACCAGAATGAGATCCTGACACCGCACCGGTATTTCCGCATGTTTGCCACAGCGAACACCGTGGGTCTGGGTGATACGACCGGCCTTTACCACGGGACTCAGCAAATCAACCAAGCTCAGATGGACCGTTGGTCTTTGGTGGCGACACTGAACTATCTGAGCCACGATGCTGAAACCATGATCGTGCTGTCGAAGGCCCCTCACTACAACACGGCAGAAGGGCGCAAAACCGTCAGCCAGATGGTCACTGTGGCCGATCTGACCCGGACCGCGTTTATGAACGGCGACCTGTCGACTGTCATGAGCCCGCGTACCGTTATCAATTGGGCCCAGAATGCCGAGATTTTCCGCAACGTGGGCTATGCTTTCCGCCTGTCGTTCCTGAACAAGTGTGACGAGCTGGAACGCCAGACAGTGGCCGAATTCTATCAACGGTGCTTTGACGAAGAACTGCCGGAAAGCGCCGCGAGTGCGAGCTTGGGTTGATATTTTTCTTTGTCATAGCATCTTGCTGGGTTGTTCTTGATTCAGCTTGGCTTTTTGACAAAGTTGGATGGAAGAAAACGGCGCCTTCAGACATGACGGCGTCGCAATATGTCCACCTGACACGGCTGCGTTGGGAGTACTTTATACTCTTTTTGGCAGCAATGATCTGGAGCACGTTCATTGTCTAAACCAAACGACAATCCCGCCGATCCGTTCAAAAAGGCCTTGGCCGAGGCCACCAAGGTCATGGCCGATGACGCTGAGCTGAACGTATCTTACACGGTAGACCCCTCGGGCCTGTCGGGAGAGTCGATGCGTTTGCCACAGGTATCGCGCCGGATGACTCGGGAAGAGGTGCTGCTGGCCCGTGGCACGGCGGATGCGCTGGCCCTACAACGCAGATACCACGATGACGCGACCCACGCGCGCTATGCACCTCCGGGGGACATGGCGCGCGATCTGTACGAAGCGATGGAAACCGCCCGCTGCGAGGCTATGGGCGCGCGGGATATGCCCGGTACGGCGTCCAACATAGACGTCAAAATCAGCCACGAGGCGATCCGGCGTGGCTATGATCAATGCAAACAACCCGCAGATGCCCCCCTGTCGGTGGCCGCGGGTTATCTGATCCGGCATTTGGCAACAGGGCGAGAGCTGCCACCGGCGGCCGAAAACATCATGAACCTCTGGCGCGGGTTTATCGAAGAACAGGCTGGCGGGGTACTTGAAAACCTTGACGAAGTCCTGTCCGATCAGGCCGAATTTGCCAAATTCGCCCGACAGATGATCAAGGACCTTGGCTATGGCGACCAGCTGGGCGACGACCCAGATGAGCTGGACGACGAACAAGAGGACCAGGCCGAGGAAGACGCAGAAGAGCAGCCCGATCCTGATAGCACTGGACAGGACGATCAGGAAGATCAGGACGCGGACGCCACGCCGGAACAGTCGCAGGAAGAACAGCAGGACCAGTCGCAGGCCCAGGTCTCAATGGATGAGATGGCCGATGAAGAGATGGGGGAAGAGGCGGAAATGCCCGAGGGCGAAGCTCCGCTTGAACCACCTGCCCCACCCCCTGCCTCGGAGGCTGATCCGGAGTACAAGGTCTACCTGAACACGTTCGACGAAGAGATCGCCGCCGAAGATCTTGCCGAACCGGCCGAGCTGGAGCGGCTGCGCGCTTATCTTGACCAGCAGCTTGAACCGTTGAAAGGCGCCGTCAGCCGCTTGGCCAATAAATTGCAGCGACGCCTGCAAGCCCAGCAGAGCCGCAGTTGGGAATTTGACCTTGAAGAAGGCATTCTGGACGCTGGCCGGCTGGCCCGTGTGGTCGCGAACCCGACCACGCCGCTCAGCTTCAAAATGGAAAAAGACACGGAGTTCCGCGACACTGTCGTAACGCTCTTGCTGGATAACTCGGGCTCAATGCGTGGGCGACCGATTTCAATTGCAGCGATCTGTGCAGATGTTCTGGCGCGCACCTTGGAACGGTGCAACGTCAAGGTCGAAATTCTGGGCTTTACCACACGTGCGTGGAAAGGCGGCAAAGCCCGCGAAGAATGGCTGAATGCCGGGCGTCCACAGCAGCCGGGTCGCCTGAACGATCTGCGCCACATCGTCTATAAAGGCGCCGATGCACCGTGGCGGCGCGCCCGTGCTAACCTTGGCCTGATGATGAAAGAAGGTCTGCTGAAAGAGAACATTGACGGTGAGGCGCTGGAATGGGCGCATCGTCGGATGATGATGCGCAGTGAACAGCGCAAGATCCTTATGGTGATCTCGGACGGTGCGCCTGTTGACGATTCAACTCTGAGCGTTAACCCCGCGAATTACCTGGAAAAACACCTGCGCGATGTGATCGCCATGGTCGAGCGTCGTAAGATGGTTGAACTGCTTGCCATTGGCATTGGCCACGACGTTACGCGCTATTACGACCGTGCGGTGACGATTACAGATGTTGAACAACTTGCTGGCGCGATGACAGAACAGCTGGCTGCGCTATTTGACAGTGACCCGCGTGCGCGGGCGCGTGTCATGGGGATGCGAAAAGCGGGCTAAGTCGCTTACTCGAAACCACGAAACAGGGCTGGCCTTGTGCCAAGGGAGGTATGATATGTTTCAGTCCTTTGCTGTTACGGCACGACCAGAACAGGGCCCGCCCCGACTGAAGGCTCTGCGTGCCGAACTGGCAACCGAAGAATTGGATGGCTTTCTGATCCCCCGCGCCGATGCGCATCAGGGGGAGTACGTCGCGCCAAGGGACGAACGGCTTGCGTGGTTGACCGGTTTCACAGGTTCAGCGGGCTTCTGCGCGGCGTTGAAGGACGTTGCCGGTGTTTTCGTCGATGGACGTTACCGGACACAGGTCAAAGCACAGGTAGCCGAGGATTTTACGCCGGTTCCTTGGCCCGAAGTAAGCCTCAGCGCGTGGTTGAAGGAACAACTGCCGCAGGGTGGCAGGATCGGGTTTGATCCCTGGCTTCATGCAGCGGGTCAGATCGCCAGCGCACAGAAAGAGCTGAAGGACAGCGGCATCGAACTTGTGCGCTCGGATAATCTTGTGGATCGCATATGGGCAGATCAGCCCGCGCCGCCCATGAACCCCGTCAAATCGCATCCGATCGAATTCGCAGGGGAATCCGCCGACGACAAGATCGCGCGTTTGTCCAAGGCCTTGAAGGATGCAGGCTGTAGTGCCGCAGTGATAACGCTGCCAGACTCCATCATGTGGCTTTTGAACATTCGCGGCACAGACATCGGGTACAACCCGGTGGCCCACGGCTTCGCCATTTTGCACGCGGACGGTCGGGTCGATCTGTTTATGGCCCCGGAAAAACTGAAAGTCCCGCTAGGCGATCAGGTTTCCGTTCACCAACCCGATGTCTTTTTGAATAGTATTGCCGAATTGGACGGCAAAGTTCAGGTAGATCTGGGAACGTTACCGCAAGTCATTGCAGACATACTCGAGGGCAAAATGGTCGACGGTGGTGACCCTTGTGCCTTACCGAAAGCCTGTAAGAACACCGCAGAAATCGCGGGCAGTGCCAAAGCGCATCTGCGCGATGCCGTCGCAGTGATTGAAACCTTATGCTGGCTTGACGCGCAACCTGCGGGAAGCCTGCGCGAGACGCAGGTTGTCTCGCAGTTGGAAAACAACCGGCGCAAAGACAGCGCCCTTCAAGATGTTTCGTTCGATACGATTGCTGGCACCGGCCCCAACGGTGCGATAATGCACTATCGCGTGACCGAAGAGACCGACAGCGTTCTGGAAGACGGGCACATCCTGGTGCTGGACAGTGGCGGCCAATACCTGGACGGCACGACCGACATCACGCGAACGATTGCAATCGGCACCGTCGGACAGGAAGAGAAAACCTGTTTTACGCGCGTGTTGAAGGGCATGATCAACATGTCGATACTGCGCTGGCCCGCTGGTTTGGCCGGGCGTGATATTGAAGGTATTGCCCGCGCTCCGCTGTGGATAGCAGGTCAGGATTTCAACCACGGTGTCGGTCACGGTGTCGGGGCGTACCTGAGCGTACATGAGGGGCCTCAGCGCCTGTCAAAAGCCAGTCACGTACCGCTCTGGCCCGGCATGATCCTGTCCAACGAGCCTGGTTACTACCGCGAAGGTGCGTTCGGAATTCGCATTGAAAACCTTGTGGTCGTGCAGGAAGCGCCCTCTTTACCAGGTGGTGACGACGAGCGGGCGATGTTGAACTGGCGCACGTTGACCTACGTTCCGATAGACCGTCGACTGATCGTGGTCGATATGTTGACGCGCGAAGAACGGGATTGGCTCAACGCTTATCATCGTGACGTCGCGAAAAAAATTCGCCCCAGACTGGGCGCAGAGGCCCAACTGTGGTTGGATGCCGCAACAGCGCCGATCTGACATCGGCCTGTTACAATACAAGGGCAGAGGAGAGGCCCGAACTACGACAAGGGTTAGGAGAAACGATGACCGAGATCACTATTCGCAAAGCACCGGGCAAATGGGTTGTTCGCTCTGGTGGCGCTATTCTGGGCGAAAGCACGAACGCGCTGGAATTGCTTGAAGGCGATCTGGAACCGGTTATCTATTTTCCACGCAACGATATCGCGATGGCTTTTTTGGACGTCACCGACAAAGTCACGCAATGCCCACACAAAGGCGACGCCACGCATTTTTCAATCGTCAACAAGTCATCCGTGACAGAAAACGCAGCTTGGAGCTATGAAGCACCGATCCGCGACGTGTCCGATATCAAAGACCATGTGGCCTTCTATCGAGCGGACTCGGTCAAGGTTGAACAGATTTAACCTCTAGGTATTTGACCAAATACTTATTTGGTCATGCGGCTCTTAGAGGAAACCCCTTCCCTTTCTGACTCGAGGAAACAAACCACTGTGCTCCGGTATTTAGGCTGATCACGTCCTGCTCACGCCACTGTTCAATGAAATTTGACACAAGAGCTGCATGATAGCCTTAATCATAACCGGAGGATGCCATGTCGATCACCCGCCGCAGTTTCGCAGGACTATTGGGGGCTGCCGCTGCCCTGCCCGGACCACTTTGGGCACAAAGCGACCCTGTTCTCGAAGCTGTGAGATCCACGCTCTACGCAAGCAACGCTGAATTCGAACGCAGCATGGCTTTTCTGGTCGAACGTGGAAACCCGGATGTGGTCCCTGCCCTTTTGACCGGGATGCGGTTTGGTCGTAGGCGCAGTGATGAAATCGCCGAAGTTATGCGCACTCTGACCGGGGCCAATCTTGGGACCGATTGGTTTGACTGGATGCTTTGGCAGGAGCGGAACCCACAAATCGTTCCTCATCCATCGCTGATCCCGTTCAAACGCGAAGTTCTTCTTGGAATTGACACGAATTTCGATGATTTCTTGCGCCCCAAGTACCTTGAGCGGGACAAGATGAAAATCCGCCTGGAAGAGATTACCTGGGGTGGCGTGCGCAAAGACGGCATCCCGTCTTTGGATAATCCAACCCTGATCCAGGCCTCACGCGCAGACTACCTGAAGGACGATGATCTGGTCTTTGGGGTTTCGATCAATGGGGACGTGCGTGCATATCCGCTCAGGATCATGGGATGGCACGAGATGTTCAACGAGGTGATCGGCGGCGTTCCGGTTGCATTGGCGTATTGCACCCTTTGCGGGTCAGGGATTTTGTTTGAAACGCAGGTAGCAGGTCGCAGTAAGCCGCTGGTTTTCGGATCCTCCGGATTTCTCTACCGCTCAAACAAGTTGATGTTCGATCGCGAGACACACTCGCTTTGGAATCAATACACGGGCAAGCCGGTTGTCGGACCCCTTGTAAACAGCGGGATCGAGTTGAAGCAGCGTCCGGTGGTGATCACCACATGGGCAAGCTGGAAGTCATCGCACCCGAATACAAAGGTACTGTCTTTGAACACGGGCCACCGGCGGAACTATGGATCCGGGGTGGTGTATAACGAATACTTCTCCTCACCCGAGTTGATGTTCCCCGCGCTCGTCGATCAGTCTGAGCACAGACAAAAGGACTACGTTTTTGCCATTCGCCAATTTGGCGCGGCACGCGCTTGGCCTTTGGACGCGTTCAATAATACCCGTGTCATCAATGACGCGATCAGCAACCGTTCCCTGGTTTTGGTCGGCAACCCGAACAAGCGCGCCGTACGCGCTTATGAGCGGAAATCGAACCGGTTCAAGGCCGCTGACGGCGGGCTGGTGGATCAGTCTGGCCAGAAATGGACTATGACCGAAGAGGCGTTGATCGGACCGGATGGAACCCAATTGCCACGCGTTGCCGGACATATTTCTTACTGGTTTGCGTGGGATAACTACCTGGGTGACGCAGCAACGGTTTTTGACGGCTAGGAGTGCTCTTCAGCCGCCGTTGCGGCCAATGCACGGTTATAGGCCTTGAGCGCGTCGATATGGAACAAAGCACCAACCGGATTTTCACACCCGTCTTCGTCAATGACGACGACCGGGATGCAAGGAATGTCATCCCGGTCGAAATAAGGCATCGCAGCCTCTAGCGTGGCACTGGCATTCACGCAGAGGCCCTTTTCGATCAAAGCCATTGCCTCATCCCGGGTGATCGAACGCGCGTCGCCGATGGGCCGCATAACTGCGCCTGCCCTTAGCATCGCCAACAGATAGGCTTGCGGGCCAGCCGCCAGATGAACGTCACGCCTTTCCAACTGGGTCAAAAAGAACGATCTATCAACAAGCCGCGACGCCAACGCAGTCGACATCGAGACCGAGACCATAACGGCCAGACCGATCTGCCAGTCCCCGGTAAGCTCAAAAACGATCATGGTGGTTGAAATCGGCGCGCCTAGAACGGCTGCGGCTACTGCCCCCATCCCTGCAAATGCATAAAGGGTATGTGTCCCCGAGACGTCTGGTAACAGGCCCGTTGCGATCAGGCCGAATGCCAGCCCTGTCAGCGCCCCCACCATCAAGGATGGGGAAAACACCCCTCCGCCCATGCGTCCGCCCATCGTGATCGCCAAGGCGACAGTTTTGATGACCGCAAAGAGGATCGCGGCAGTTAGCGCCAGATCTCCGGTCAGAGCGCGTATCGTCGTTTCATATCCCACGCCAATAATATGAGGAAACCAGATCGCGATCAGGCCCAGCATGGCCCCAGCCACAGCCGGGCGCAGCCATCCCGGCAAAGACAGGCTGCTTTGGATATGGTTGCCAATATCTTCTGCAAAGAAGATGGACCGCATGAGCAACAGCGCCACCAAACCACAGATCAGGCCCAATATCAGGAAGGCTGGCAACTCCACGTAGAATTGCAGCGACCCAGGCGTTTCCAACGTGAATTCGGTAACGTCACCGTATTCGAGGCGGTTAATCACCGTCCCCGCGACAGACGCGATCACAATCGGGGCGAACGCGTGCACGGCAAAATGGCGCAGAACGACCTCGAGCGCGAATAAAGCCCCCGCAATAGGCGAGTTAAAGCTGGCAGACACAGCCGCTGCCACAGCGCAGCCCAACAGATCGCGCCCCGTTATGCCATCGGCGTGAATGCGGTTACTGACCCAGGTCGAAATCACCCCGGCCATGTGCACCACTGGCCCCTCTCGCCCGCTCGAACCGCCGGTGCTGAGCGTAACCAAAGAAGCAAAAAGGGATGCGATACCCGCTTTTACCTCGACCCGTCCGTTGGTCAGGGCGGCCCCTTCGATTACGTCGGCAACTGATCGTACACGACCGTCATCGGTGAATTTGTGCAAGATCAGCCCCACGATCAAACCGCCGATAATCGGGGTGATCAGAACAACGAACCAAGGCAGCTTTTCAACATGTGTGTGCAGCAAAAGGATGTCTTCGGTATCATAGACATAGGCCTGCAATCCACGAATGGCCTTGCGAAACCCCAGCGCCATGAAACCGGCCGCGATTCCGATGGCAAGCGCAATGAACCAGAACTGTATCTGGCTGGGCCCGCGCCGCCGCATCACCCGCCACGCATCCTTCATCGCGGCCAAAGCCTGATTCAGCTGGTTGCGCAGAACAGTGCGGGTGGACTGGGTCATTTGCCCTCGGGGATCAATACATACCCCTTACTAAGCCACGGTGAGTGCAGATAAAAGATGGATCGCGCGTCTGTGAGGTTTATGCGTCCAGCAGAGCACGGGCAGCGGCACGCGCCTCGTCGGTGATGGTATCACCAGAGACCATGCGCGCGATTTCATCCACACGGTCCGGATCTGCCAACGGCACCACGGTCGACAACGTCTGTCCTGCCATGACTTGTTTTTGCACCCGCCAGTGATGCGAAGCCCGTGCCGCGACTTGCGGTGAGTGTGTCACCACCAGGACCTGCCCACCTTGCGCCAATGCTGCCAATCGGCGCCCGACGGCATCCGCAGTTGCCCCACCAACGCCACGGTCGATTTCGTCGAAGATCATCGTGCGGTCGCTGTCATCACCCGTCAGGCAGACCTTAAGAGCCAGCAGAAAACGGCTAAGCTCACCACCCGATGCGATCTTGTTCAGTGGGCCTGACGGCGCGCCTGGGTTGGTAGCAACCGTGAAGGCCACTGCATCTACCCCTTCCGGCCCCGGGTCAGCCTCGGTGATTTCTGTCTGGAACACCGCGCGTTCCATCTTGAGCGGTGCAAGCTCGGCCATTACCGCGGCGTCCAACTGCCCGGCTGCTTTGCGGCGCGCAGCGCCAAGTGCTGCCGCTGCCGTATCATAAGCTGCCTGCGCGGCCTCAACAGCCGCAGTTTGATCAGCAAGGTTCGCGTCTCCGGCATCAAGCCTGTTCAGACGATCGCGCAAGGTATCAGCGAATCTGCCCAATTCGTCAGGGGCCACATCATGTTTTCGGGCCAACGCGCGGATTGCAAACAAGCGCTCTTCGGCGGCTTCAAGCTCTGCCGGATTGAAATCCAGCGCTTGCAAACAGGCATGAACACCGTCCTGCGCCTCACCCAATTCGATCATAGCGCGGCCCAACGCTGCGATCGGCTCTTCCAATTGACCCGCGGCGGCATCGGTCACACCATCCAGCCAACGCACAGCGTCCGACATCGCCCCCTCGGCCCCGTCATTGCCTAACAGAGCGAAAGCGCGCGCGACGTCGTCGCGGATGCGCTCGGCCCCCTGCATCATACGGCGACGCGCATCCAGCTCGGCATCTTCGCCCGGTTGGGGGTCCAGCTTATCAAGCTCTGCCACGGCATGACGCAAAAAGTCCTCTTCGGCGCGCATCGCGGTCAACGCAGCTTGTGTCTCGGCCAGTGTTTTGCGGGACTTCGACACCTCAACCCAAGCTGAGCGGACCGCAGCAAGCTGTTCTTCAACACCCGCATACTGATCCAGCATGGCCCTATGCCCACGCGGGTTCAGCAAACCTCGATCATCATGCTGCCCATGCAGTTCGACCAATGTCTCAGACAGCGCGCGAAGCACTTCGCCCGAGCATCGGCGATCATTTACCCAAGCCGTTTTGCGCCCCTCGGCGGTATTTACCCGGCGCAATATCAACTCATCGCTTGATGGCAAACCGGCCTCGGCCAGCACTTCGCGGGCCGGGTGGTCGTCATGCAGCTCGAACTCGGCTACGACCTCTCCCTGTGCCGCTCCTTGACGCACCAATTCCGCGCGCCCGCGCCAGCCAAGGACAAAGCCCAACGAATCCAGAAGAATCGACTTGCCCGCACCGGTTTCGCCCGTCAACGCGTTCAGACCCGGTTGGAACGTTAATTCCAACCGGTCGATGATCAGCATGTCGCGAATATCAAGGGCGCGCAGCATCGGGTCTTAGCGTCCCACGCCTGTCGTCATGGCGATTACAACCACTCACCTTTAATCGTCTGGCGGTAAATCTGGCTCAACCAGTTATTTCCACGGCTCTTGAGGTCCAGACCACGAGACGTCAGCAGCTTGTACCCCGCATCGTACCATTCGGACGACTGGTAGTTGAAGCCAAGGATAGCACCGGCGGATTGTGCCTCATCCACCAACCCAAGCGACAGGTACGACTCGATCAGGCGGTAAAGCGCTTCTGCCGTGTGCGAAGTTGTCTGAAAGTCCTCGACCACGACGCGAAAGCGATTGATTGCGGCAGTATAGTGATCCTGACGCAGGTAGTAGCGCCCGATCTCCATTTCTTTGCCGGCCAGATGGTCAAAGGCCAGATCAAACTTCAGCACTGCTGACGTGGCATACTCGCTGTCGGGGTAAACTTCGATCACTGTGCGCAGCGATTGCAGGGCCTGAAAGGTCAACCCTTGATCGCGGCCCACTTCATCAATCTGGTCATAATAACTCAACGCCAGCAAATACTGGGCATAAGCCGCGTCTTCGTCCGTCGGATAGAAATCGATATACCGCTGTGCTGCCGCCCGGCTTTCTTCGTAGTTCTTATCCGAATGGTACGAGAAAGCCTGCATGATCAATGCGCGCTTGGCCCAATCGGAATAGGGATACAAACGTTCGACTTCCGAGAAATACCACGCGGCGTCTTCCGAGCGATTCTGCGACAGCTCGAACTCACCACGCGTGAATATCTGTTCCGGAGTAAACCCCTCAAGGTTTTGGCTGCGGTCCGCACCCGAACCACCGCATGCTGACAAAACTGCTGCCAGAAGAAACGCGCCTGCGATTCTGACTGCCGCCTTGGTGCCACCCATTCCGCCTATCCTTGTCGTAATGCTTGCCGGGGCACGCCCCGGATTGGGCCTTGGTTTAGCACATATAATTCCAAGGCAAAACGCCTTAGTAAGTCACGTTTTGGAATTGTAGACAGAGTTGACGCAATCAGGCGACTTCTGGAATTTCGTTCATGACCAGACCCTGACCCGGCAAACGCGCAGCCTGTTCGGGCGTGCACAACACCGGACGCACCGCCCCGGGTGTTTCAAAAAGCTTGCGCAGCAAGGTATTTGTCATCGCGTGACCGGATTTATCCCCGGTGAAGTGACCAAAGATTGGGCCGCCGGCAAGATACAAGTCGCCAAGAGCATCCAGCATTTTGTGACGCACGGCTTCATCCACGTGGCGGAAACCACCCGGTGTCAAAACTTCGTCACCTTGAACTACAACAGCATTTTCAAGCGTTCCGCCAAGCGCCAGACCGTTTTCACGCATAGCCTCGACATCCGTGCGACGGCAGAACGTGCGGCAATCGCTCAACTCACGTGCAAATGAACCGTTCCGCATATCCAGCGTTTTGGTCTGACGACCAATCGCGCTGTCTTCGAAATCGATGTGGAAATCTATGATCAGCCCATCAGCCGGAGCGATCGACGCGCTCGCCCCCTCACGGGTTGCTGTGACAGGCTTGAGGACCTCATACGCCAAAACAGGGCTGGCCTGACGGCGAACGCCCTTGGTCATGATACCGCGCACAAACTCAATCGACGAGCCGTCCATGATCGGGACTTCGGGGCCGTCGATTTCAACAAGCGCGTTGTGCACACCACAGCCCGCCAGTGCCGCCATGATATGCTCGACCGTCGATACAGACACTCCGGCGTCGTTAACAAGGCGTGTGCACAGCGGGGTCCGCTCGACCACGTCGTAGATCGCAGGGATCAGTGCATTGCCCAGCTCGATATCCGTCCGTTTAAACCAGATTCCGTGACCAGCTGCTGCCGGTTTCAGAACCATCGTCGCAGGCTTGCCACTGTGCAGCCCGTAACCTGTAAACGTAACCGGAGATTTGAGCGTATGTTGCAATTTGGGCCTCGGTGAGTGGTGTCCGACCTTTGCTGGTCGTGTTGGTCACTCAGTTAAGGAAGCCAGCGCAAAGGCTCAACTCACTCTTTGCAACCGAATGAAACATGAATGTAACAGATCGGCAAAACCCTGCTTACATTCTGCTATATTGTTGTTTTAAAATTAAAAAGGGCCGCCATGTGGCGACCCTTACAAAGTATTTTGTTACCGTAATCAGTTGGCCTGACGGCGCAAAAAGGCAGGAATTTCGATCCGGTCCTGCTCTGGATCGGTTTCGTCATGTGCCGGAGCGGTCGCGTCTGCCTGACGCATAACCGGTTGCTGGCGCTGCGGTTGGGTCGGTGTATCCGCCGCGTGCCCCGTCATCCGGTCAATCAAACGGTTGAACCCAAAACGCGGGCGATCTGCCTCAGCTTGTGGGGCTGCAGTCGGCTGCGGACGCGGTGCGGCGTAGCCACGATCAGAGGTCGGAACATTCTGAACGGCGGCCTGCAGGCGCTGCAGCGCTTCCGGAGAAGGTGTCCCCGCAACAGGCTGCGCCTGCGGAGCGGTATAGCTTTCGGCTGGTGCTTCGATCGGTTCCGGTGTCGGTTCAAACTCTGCTACACGCGGCTGGTACGCTGGCGGCGGCAGGTCATCATCCTGTTCAGCCATCGGCTGGAATTGCGGCTCGACCGGTTCGTCAGCGGTTTCGAACAACGAGGGCTCACGCGTCGCTTCGACCTGAGGTGCCTCTTCTGGCTCAGAAAAAGCGGCGGGCAGGTCATCCTGCATGGGCTCTTCTGCCGAAACAGTGCGCGTCAACGGAGCCGACATGGAGCGGCGCGCAACCGGAACATCTTCGGTCTTTTCGGTGGCGTCGATACCGGTGGCGACGACAGAAACGCGCATGCCGCCTTCCATGGCCGTGTCCAGGGTGGAACCGACGATGATGTTGGCCTCGGGGTCCACTTCTTCGCGAATGCGATTGGCTGCTTCGTCCAGTTCGAACAGGGTCAAATCGCTCGAACCAGTGATGTTGATCAGAACGCCCTTTGCACCCTTGAGGCTGATTTCGTCCAACAGCGGGTTGGCAATCGCTTTCTCGGCGGCTTGTACAGCGCGATCCTCACCGGTGGCTTCACCAGTACCCATCATCGCCTTACCCATCTCATCCATCACGGCACGGACATCCGCAAAGTCGAGGTTGATCAGGCCGGGGCGAACCATCAGATCGGTCACGCCTTTGACGCCTTGGTACAGAACGTCATCCGCCATCGAGAATGCTTCGGTGAACGTGGTCTTTTCGTTTGCAAGGCGGAACAGGTTTTGGTTCGGAATAATGATCAGCGTGTCGACGACCTTTTGCAACGCCTCGACGCCGTCTTCGGCCTGGCGCATCCGTTTCGCGCCCTCGAACTGGAAGGGCTTGGTCACAACACCGACGGTCAGCACACCAAGCTCACGCGCTGCCTGCGCGATGATCGGCGCGGCACCTGTGCCTGTGCCCCCGCCCATCCCGGCGGTGATGAAGCACATATGGGCACCGGCCAGGTGATCGACGATCTGTTCGATGCTTTCTTCGGCGGCGGCGGCACCTACGGTGGGACGGGCACCGGCACCCAAACCCTCGGTCACTTTGACGCCCAACTGCACTCGAGCCGAAGACTGGCTTTGCTGCAGGGCTTGTGCGTCGGTGTTGGCAACTACGAAATCGACGCCATCCAACTGTTTTTCAATCATGTTATTGACAGCGTTGCCGCCCGCGCCGCCTACGCCAAATACCGTAATCCGAGGCTTCAGTTCGTCGTGCCCGGGCATCGAAAGATTCAATGTCATGCTTCTGTCCGCCTGTTTAATTGGCCCGCCAAAGCGGTGTTTTTCTTACCTATCCTTAACAAAGGATACCGACCGAAACCGCAAAGGTCACGCCAAAAATCGCGGGATTCCACAAAATATGGAGGAATTAAGGCGTCCCAACGCGGGATTTTGCATTGATTGCCAGATGTTGCGGAATGAACTCAAACCACCACAAAAGGTGCGATCACCCCGGCACGATTGATGGGCGTGTCACGCTTGAATTTCACCGATTCTGGTATGCGGAAAACTGCTCGGGTCCTCACGCAATGCCTCTGGCGGGCTTTGTGGATATCTTGGCGGATTTCGCTTGCAGCCGCAAGGGTTTTCTTCAACCAATAGGGGTACTTGGACAGTTCAGACCGTCATCTGATACAACCCTGACTTCTTGTATTTCCGCGTTGCTAAAAGTCGCCAGCCGAACCATCAGTCGATCTTCGTATAAGAACGGCCACCAACACACGGGCAATCCGTCAGAATCATCGTCGTACAGAAAACAAACTTTCCCATCAGGGGTTGTAATCTGCCCGTAGACACAACCCCTGCCCTCCATACGCCAAACTGAGAGACTCGGGCTAAGGAACTCTTCAGTCCCGACAAGCAACCCGCTGGGATAGTCATGGAACCTGACTGTCTTGCCCTGCACGGCCTCAAGGAACGCTTCGGGTGTGATCCGCGTCTGAGCACCAGCCGCGAGGGGAATCACTGCGACCATGGCCGCAAGCAGCGCCCTACCAGTTGTCACGGAACCAGCGCACAGCGCGCTTGAAGGGGCGTGCCGCGTATGTATCGACCGGAATTTCGAAATCCCACCATTCGTCCTGCGGGTGCGCAGCGAACAGGCTGAGACCAACCGCAGATGAAAACCCCGGTCCCGTTGCCGATTGCGGCAGGCCATGAACGCGCAGTGGGCGACCCAGCCGGACACGCTGTCCAAGGATTCGGGTCGCCAGACCGTCCAGCCCCATAATCTGGCTACCACCACCCGTCAGAACGATTTGCTGGCTGGGCATGTGGTCAAACCCTGCGGCATCCAGACGAACGCGCACTTCTTCCAATATTTCCTCGACCCGAGGGCGCATGATTCCGATCAACTCGGCCCGGCTGACTGTGCGTCGATCATGCTCCCAGTCACCCGTATCCCCACCAATATCAATCAGATCACGATCATCGGCACCGGTCGCATGAACACCGCCATTGAAGGTTTTTATCCGCTCGGCCACGTTGGCTGGCACACCCAACCCCATTGAGATGTCCGAGGTCACATGATCACCACCCATACGCACGCAATCGGCGTAAATCATGTGCTTTTTCATAAAGATAGACACGCTGGTCGTACCACCACCCATGTCAATGCAGGCTGCGCCCAGCTCTTGCTCGTCTTCGACAAGCGCGGAAATACCTGAGACATAGGCCGAGTTCGCAATGCCCGCCAATTCCAGATCACAGCGTTTAATACACCGAACAATATTTTGGATCGCAACCGCATCCACGGTCAGCATATGCATATCAACAGCCAGCGACTGCCCCATCTGACCACGGGGATCGATCAGCCCTGAACGGTTATCCAACGCAAAGTTCACGGGCTGGGCATGCAGAACTTCGCGGCCAGCCCCATAATCCGGCACATCGCACGCATTCAGGACGCGCCCGACTTCGGCTTCGGTTACCACCTGCCCTTCCAGATCGACCTGTGCATCCAGCCCATAGGACCGAGGATTAGCACCAGAAAAACTGGCGATGACATGGTCAACGCGCATATCCGCCATCTTCTGCGCCGCTTGCAGAGCGGTACGAATCGCGCGCTCGGTCTCTTGCATGGCGGTAACTTCGCCGAATTGCACACCGCGCGACCGCGTTGTGGCCGCCCCGATAACCCGAAAGCCGGTCTGTCCCGCCAAGGACCCGATGCTGTTATCGTCGCTCAAGCGGCCAGCACCATCGAACCGCAGCACAAGACAGGCAATCTTGGAACTGCCGACGTCCAGAATGGCAACAACACCGCGTTGCATTGCCTGCCTGCGCATCTGCCTCATGGCCCGTTGGGACTGATAAAGATCGGTCATCATGGTCGTTACTGCCCGCTACTCACATCTACTTTTGTATTCCACCAGTCTTCGCTGGCGGCTTTGGTCATTCGAATGGTCGGCCGCTGCCCAAGGCGCATGTCGACCACGGCCACGTCGCGTTCCAGAAGGTCCTGCACCTCGTTCACCGCCAACACGCGTTCAAGCGCGCGAACGGGCCGTTCCGTCGGCAGCATGATCCTCTGCCCCCGGTCCAGAACCAGATCCCAACGACGCTCACCAATGCGGACCAGTCCCCGAACGCGCCCGCCCAAACTGCGCGCGGTGTTCAGCAAGGCAAGTGCCTCGGCCACGTGACCGTCTGCGCCCCTGCCCGCAATCAAAGGCAGATTGGCGTGGTCTTTTCGGGACGCGATGCGTTCGACATGCGCGCCGGTTTCGTCCAGCAATTCGGTGCCGCTTCGGGTGCGCCAAACAACAACCGGCTCACGCTCGACCACGTCAACCTGAAGAATGCCGCCGGGCCGAACCCGCACGGTTGCGGATTTGACAGGATCAAGGCCGGTGATCGTATCGCGGATGTGTTCCGCATCCAGATCCCACGAACTGATCGGGAAATCCAACGGCACAACTTCGCGAATGTCTTCCGACAAGTTGGCGCTGGCACCATCAATCGCCATCAGGTTGACCATAAACTCGGGGCGCTGTTGGATCGAGGTCTTGATATCGTTCACATAGGCGACAACTGCTTCGCGTCGTTCTTCAGGGCTGAAATACCCCCCAAGTGCCAGACACACGGCAAATACAGGCAGCCCGTATTTCAAACCGCGCCGGACACCGGGTGTCAGCATCCATCGCTGTAGGCGGTAGCTTAAGCGCGACGGCGCAGGATCAAACCGCCGGGACTTGCGCCCAAACAGCTTAACACCGCTTAACCGCAATTTGGGTTCAACGTTCCGATCATCACCCGAGGCGAAATCCGCGTCCGGACCGGACAGAGGTTTGCTCCGGTGGATGACAGGGGCTCGGGTCGCTCTTAGCGGTCGCATGATGCGTCCTCCACCATCCAGGCGCACAGCTGACCAAATGTCATACCGCAGTGTTCGGCCTGTTCGGGCACCAGTGACGTTGGCGTCATGCCAGGCTGAGTGTTGGTTTCCAGCAAAAACAGGCCATCCGCACCCATGCTGTCATCCCAGCGATAGTCGGTGCGGGACACGCCGCGACAGCCCAGAGCGTTATGCGCTTTTACCGCGTAATCCATGCAGCGATCGAAAATGTCCTGCGGAATGTCCGCGGGCAATACATGCCACGACCCACCGGGCTTGTACTTGGCATCATAATCATACCACCCGCCATCGGTCATGATCTCGGTCACGGTCAGCGCGCGATCACCCATAACGGTAACGGTCAGCTCGCGCCCGGCCACGTATTTTTCGACCATGATGTGCTCTGGCATGTCATCAGACAGTTGTGGCGGTCCGTTGGAGCCTTCGTGCACGATGTAAATGCCGACGCTGGAACCTTCGTTATTCGGTTTTGCCACATAGGGTGGCTCCATCACGTGAACCTCGACCACCTCGATTTTGGGGACGATCACGCTGGGCACGATGGGCAGGCCCTCAGTCTGGTAGATCTCTTTGCTGCGCTGTTTGTCCATCGCCAGCGCCGAGGCGAGGACCCCGGAATGTGTGTACGGAATCCGCATCCATTCAAGCAGGCCCTGCACACAGCCATCTTCGCCCCAGCGACCGTGCAGAGCGTTGAAAACCACATCAGGCTTGATATCCAAAAGACGCGCATACAGGTCGGGGCCGGCGTCCAGCTCGACCACTTCAAAGCCTTCTCCCACAAGGGCGGCCGCGCATTCGCGCCCAGAGCTGAGAGACACCTCGCGTTCCGCCGAGGGGCCACCCATCAATACCGCCACTTTCGGGGTTGTCCTGCTCGACATTCCCACTTCGTGCGCCTCAATGTCCCCGGACCTTATGTGGTGGTCCGTACTGCGTTATGCCTTTGATCCGTCGCCTGAATTTGCCTGATTATGGTCTGACGGCCGGGGCTTTATTCGTTCAGCGGATCGCCGACCCGCATGATTTCCCACTCTAGCGTGATGCCGCTTGTTTCGTAAACCTTTTTTCGCACTTCTTCGCCCAGACCTTCGAGGTCAGCGGCCGTTGCCGTACCCGTGTTTATCATGAAATTCGAGTGTTTTGGGCTCATCTGTGCGCCACCGACGGTGGCCCCACGCATGCCCGCATCATCAATCACTTTCCACGCCTTTAAGTCGTGCACATCATCGGCCTTGCCGGTCGACGAAAACCCGGCCGGATTTCGGAAGGTTGACCCCGCGCTACGGTCCTTGGTCGGCTGCGTTTCATCGCGTTTTTGCAATTGCGCCGCCATTCGCGCGTGCAGTTCATCGGGATCACCGGTAGGGCCTGCGAAAACGGCAGAAACCAACACAGCGCCTTCTGGCAAATCAGATTGGCGGTAGCGGAAATTCAGGTCCTGAGGACACAGGTCCACAAGTTCGCCCTGCCGCGTCACAATCGTCACTTTACGCAGCACATCTGCGGTATAGCTGCCATAGCAACCCGCATTCATCTTCACTGCCCCGCCAATTGATCCGGGAATGGTGCGCAAAAAGGTCAGGTCAACACCCGCATCCGCCGCCTTGCGCGCCACATGCGCGTCCAGAGCAGCCGCGCCTGCCGTAACGGTATCGCCGTCGACCACGATGCCGTTGAACCCGCGCCCCAAACGGATGACCACGGCACGCAGCCCGCCGTCACGCACAATCAGGTTCGACCCGACGCCCATCGGAAAGACCCCGATGTCGGAGGGCAGTTCGCGCAGGAAGTCCTGCAAGTCCTCAAGATCGGCAGGCTGAAACAGATAGTCCGCCGGCCCTCCGACGCGAAGCCATGTCAAATCGTTCAAAGGCCGGTTTTCCGAAAGCTTGCCGCGCGGAGAAGGAAGAATAGTCATGCGCGCTAGATCGCGGATTTAATCTGCCAACGCAAGCTGTATCCTTTATTGCGAAGGCCCCAGAACACGGCGCAGCCAACGGCCAAGGTAAATCACGGGCCAGCGCAGAACAGACATTCCCATCGCCAGAACCAGTAACCCGATCCACGGGCCGTTCTGCAACGTGACATACCCAAGGATCGGAATGCCAACGGCGATCAGAAAATAGGCGCGTCTCCAATGATTGTCTTTGCTGGGGATCATCGCCAGCACATTTGCAGCGATCCCCCATACGGCAGCCAAAGCGATGGACCAGTTCATTCCTCAACCTCCTGCCCCGACCAGCGGCGCCAATAATAGCGGATCGGATTGCGGAACATCGACGCAAACGCCGCAAAGGCCAAAACCGAAAAGAACCAACCGAAATCATACCCCAGCCAAACGATCAACGCCGGCGCGCTTACGAATAAAACAACTCCGGGCGGGAACTGCAGACGCATCGGCAGCATCGCAACGATGGTCGAGGCGATGACCCATAGCCCTGCAAACACTACCGAATTAACCACGCGCCCCTCCAAGGACGTTGATGCCAAAGCAACAGGAACTCTCTTGCAGATTTCACGTCAAGAGAAGTCAAAACCCTACACCGCCTTCTTCCGCTGCAACCGTTCGGGCAGACCGTTCGCCCAGGCGCTGATGGTGCCAGCCCCCAGACACACAACGATATCTCCGGGGCGTGCTTGTTCGCGGACAAGGCGTTCGAGATCATTCTCATCCAGCAGCGCCCGGGCATGGCGATGGCCGTGTCGGATCAAACCCTGCACCAGATCATCCCGCGATGCGCCTTCGATCGGGTCTTCGCCCGCAGCAAAGATGTCAGCGATCGCGACAACATCCGCGTCGTTGAAACAGGTGCAAAAATCATCAAACAAGTTCGAAAGACGTGAATAGCGGTGCGGCTGGTGCACGGCGATGACCCTTCCATCCGAAGCCTGCCGCGCGGCTTTTAGCACGGCCGAGATTTCGACGGGGTGATGGCCGTAGTCGTCGATGATAGTCACGCCATCGACCTCTCCAACCTTGGTAAAGCGGCGATTGACCCCTCCGAAATTGGCCAGAGCCTCTCGGATCTCAGACGTCTTCATGCCCAGATGACGGGCCACGGCCACCGCAGACAACGCGTTCGAGACATTGTGGTCGCCCGGCATCGGCAGGGTGCAGCCTTCGATCACCTTGTCTTCGTATTGCAGGTGAATGTCAAAATGCGCGACGCCGTTTGCGTAGGTAAGGTTTTCCGCGCGCACATCGGCCTGCGCGTTGAAACCATAAGTCCGCACACGGCGGTCGGTTATCCGACCAACCAGGGACTGCACTTCGGCATGATCGGTACAGCACACCGCTAACCCGTAGAACGGCAGGTTCGAGACGAACTCATGGAACCCGTCACGCAGTTTGTCGAAATCGCCCCAGTGCTCCATATGCTCGGGGTCGATATTGGTGACAATAGCGATGGTTGCCGGCAGCCGATTGAACGAGCCGTCGGATTCGTCCGCCTCGACCACCATCCATTCGCCCTGCCCCATCCGCGCGTTGCTGCCGTAGGCATGGATGATACCGCCATTGATAACGGTCGGGTCAAAATCGCCGGCCACCATCAGCTCGGCCATCATTGTGGTGGTGGTGGTCTTACCGTGGGTTCCCGCGATCGCGATGTTGGATTTCAGGCGCATCAGCTCGGCCAACATATCGGCGCGGCGTACAACAGGCAGGCCTTGCGCGCGCGCTTCGTCCAATTCGGGATTGCCCGGTTTGATCGCGGTTGAGACAACGACCACAGCGGCGTTTTCCAAATTCCTGGCGTTCTGGCCTTCGAATATTTCAGCCCCCAAAGACGCCAGACGGTCCGTGATCTTTGACGCTTTCAGGTCGGACCCTTGCACCCGGTATCCAAGGTTCAATAGTACCTCGGCAATCCCTGACATCCCAATCCCACCGATCCCAACGAAATGGATCGGCCCAACGTCCTGCGGCAGTTTGGTTGCTGGGTTCATGTGTCATCCTTCTGCGCGAGGTCTTCAACAAGCGCCACCAGACGTTCTGTTGCGTCAGGAGCGCCGGTCGACAGAGCGGCATGGGCCATTTTCTGGGCGGCTTCGGGGTTGGTCAAAACCGTGGTCATTTGCTGCGTGAGCGAAGAAACGTCAAGCAGGTTTTCGGGGATCATGATGGCACCGCCTGCCTGCACTAATCCGCGCGCATTCGCGGTCTGATGATCGCCTGCAGCCGCTGCAAATGGGATCAGGATCGAGGGCCGCCCGATCACCGAAATATCGGCGACACTGGACGCGCCCGAGCGAGAGATCACAAGCTGCGCCTCAGACATGCGGCGCGGGACGTCATCGAAAAAGGGCAGGACTTCGGCTTCTATTCCATGATCAGAATAAAACGCCTTGACCCGTTCACCATCTTCGTCTCGAGCCTGATGCGAGACGCGGATATTGTCACGCAAACCTTCCGGCAAAGCCGCCATTGCGCCCGGCACCACATCGCTGAGGATACGCGCGCCCTGACTACCGCCCATGACCAGAACAGACATTGGATAGTCACCGGGCGGGATAAAGGGGGCGCCCGCGCGCTCTAACACGGCGGCACGAACCGGGTTTCCCGTGTGGATACCCTGCGCCCCGTCAGGCAAGTCCGTCGGCCAGACGCCACAAGCGACCTTGGCGACACGCTTCGCGAACACCTGATTGACGCGTCCCAGAACACCGTTCTGTTCGTGAATCATGCGGGGCAACTTCAGCATAGTCGCAGCACCCAGCGCCGGGATGGACGGGTAGCCGCCGAAACCCACAACCACGCTGGGTTTATCCCTCATCATCTGACCGGCCATTGCCGCCACCCCAGCCGCAATCTTTGGCCCCACCATGACTTTGGCCGCCAAACCCCCACGCGCGAAAGTGGCCGAGGATGCCTCGACAATCTCGGTCTCTTGGGGAAATGCGCCGGTGTACCGCGCACCGCGCGGATCAGTCGACAAACGGACACGCCAACCTTTTTGCAGCATCGCTTCGGCCAGCGCCTGCGCCGGGAACATGTGGCCCCCGGTGCCGCCAGCTGCAATCAGAAGATAGGGTGTTCCCATCAGCCTCGTCCGCGCAGAATATCACCAAGTTCGCCCTGAGGGCGTGTGCGTGTAAAAGCCAGCAGCATCCCAACTGCGATGCCCCCGGCGATCAGCGATGAGCCGCCGTAGCTTACGAACGGCAGCGTCATGCCTTTTGCAGGCAGCAGTCGTACAGCGACACCCATGTTGATCATCGCCTGCACGCCGAACATGCAGGCCAGACCAGTACCTGCCAAACGGATGAACATGTCCCGCTCGCGCATCAGGCGCAGCAACGAGCGCACAACGATCAGCGAATACAGCGCAATGATGATCAGCACCAGGATCAGGCCGTATTCTTCGGCCGCGACAGCGATGATGAAGTCTGTATGCGCATCAGGCAGAGACCACTTAACCTGCCCCTCTCCAACGCCAACACCGAACAGGCCACCTTCGCGAATGGCGTTTGTTGCATAGCCCAACTGTGTGGTCGGGTCGACTTCTTGGTTCAGGAACCCGTCAATTCGGCGCGCGAAGTGCTCGGAATTGGAATAGGCGAACATGCCGCCCAGAACGACTGCACCAGCCATTCCCACCAACAGCAGCATCGGCGCACCTGCCACGAAATACATCACGCCCCATCCGAACAGGATCAGGCAGGCTTGGCCGAAATCCGGCTGCAAAACCAACATCGCTACGATGGCCATACACAGGGCAAAGGACCACAACCTTCCCGGGGGGCCGTTGATCTCTTGCGACGCGGCTAGCAACCATGCCGCCACGACGATAAAGCCGGGCTTCAAAAACTCGGACGGTTGAAGAGACGCAAACCCCAGCGAATACCAGCGCACAGCGCCCTTGCCGAAATCCGTGCCAAAAACAGGCAGAAAGGCCAAAGCGACGAACGCCGCTAAAAAACCCAGCACAGCCAGCCGCCGCACAAGTGTCGGCGACATCATCGAGGTAAACAGCATCGCCAGCAAAGCCAGTCCACCGAACATGGCCTGCCGTTCGACATAGTGGAACGGGTCGAACCCATTGCGCCCAGCCAATGGCGGCGACGATGCCAGACCCAGCAAAAGCCCAATGACAAAAAGGATCAGAACGCAGGACATGGTCCAGCGATCAATCGTCCGCCACCACTTTGGTAGAATCGGTTCTCCGCGCTGGTCCTGGACCGCGCCATACACCATCTCAGTCATGAGATACCGCCACTATCTGCCTCGTTTCGTCCCGTTGTTCGGGATCTATTTGAGAGTCTACAGGTAAATTTTCATTTGGGCTAGGGGAATGAGACCAAGACGGGAAATTCTGCGCACCTTATCGCTGCTACTGCTTAGTCAAAGGCAAAACGCCTTTCACAGCCTTGGTTTTGGTGCCGGCGCTTGATCAGCGTCGCCTGAATTCGGCTCACCTTTGGGTTCGATCAGCAGCACCTTCACCTCGTTTTCCGCGCGGGGACGATGCACCACACCTTTGGGCACGACAAAAAGCTCGCCAGCTTTCACGGTTTTCGAAGGCTCGCCCTCGATGTCCATGATCATTTCGCCTTCAAGAACCAAAAAGAAATCGTCTGTCATATCGTGTTTGTGGAACGGAAACTCGCCCGAGAATTTCACAACCATCACGTCGTTCTGATTGTAATCCGCAACAACATGCGGGTCCCAATGTGTCGAAAACTGCAAGAGTTTTTCCTGCAAATTGATGGGCTTCATGCGGTATCTCCGTGTTGAGTGTTCTCATCCGAACGGGCTTTTCTTTTCAGCTGCCTGCCTTTGGTCGGGTTGTGCTCAACATAGCGCCTCTTGCCTTTGCGACCAATCCGCGCCATGCGCAGCCTATGACCTTTGATACGATCATCCTTGGGGCCGGTGCAGCCGGCATGATGTGTGCGGCCCATTGTGGTGGGCGGACGCTGGTGATCGACCATGCCAAAGCGCCGGGTGAAAAGATCCGCATATCCGGCGGTGGACGCTGCAACTTTACCAATATGTTTGCAGGGCCAGCGAACTTCCTGTCGCAAAACCCGCATTTCTGTAAATCCGCGTTGGCCAGATATACCCAGTGGGATTTCATTGACCTGGTCGACCGCCACGAAATTGCTTGGCATGAAAAAACGCTGGGGCAACTGTTCTGCGACGGCTCTTCAAAACAGATCGTACAGATGCTGTGTGACGAGTTGGCGCGCGCCGGGGCAGAATTATGGCTGCAGACCGAGCTGAAAGACCTTCGCAAGACCGAAAGCGGGTTTGCGCTTGAGGTTAATCGCGATGGGCGGCGGCTCAGCCTTTCCTGCTCCAACCTGGTGCTGGCAACAGGCGGCAAATCGATACCCAAGATGGGCGCAACGGGTCTGGCTTACGATATCGCCCGCCAATTCAATCTACGCGTAACTGAGACGCGCGCGGCACTGGTGCCTTTCACATTCTCGGACGGTAAATTCAAAGACCTTTCCGGTGTTTCGGTACCCGCCCGCCTTTCAAATGACCGCACCAGTTTCGACGAAGCCCTGCTGTTCACGCATCGTGGGCTTAGCGGACCTTCGGTGCTGCAATTGTCGTCGTACTGGCATGAGGGCGAGACCATCCGGGTCAATCTGATCCCCGACCTGCCCTTGTTCGAAACGCTCCGGGAACAGCGCCAGACCGCGGGACGCAAAGCACTGACAACCGAACTGGCGCGTCATCTGCCCGCCCGGTTGGTCGAATTCCTGAGCCCACAAATCCCTATGCAGGGTAATCTGGCAGACCAGTCGGATGCAGTTCTTGGAGAATTGGTCGAGGCGCTGTCAGACTGGGTTCTCACGCCATCGGGTACCGAAGGTTACCGCACTGCAGAAGTTACGCTGGGCGGTATCGACACCGATGATCTGTCATCCAAAACGATGGAGGCCAGGGAAATCCCCGGCCTCTACGCGATTGGCGAAGCGGTCGATGTCACAGGATGGCTGGGTGGCTACAATTTCCAATGGGCTTGGTCCTCGGGTCACGCCGCCGGAACTGCGATCGCCAGCCGTTAACCTACGACGTTGTAACCACGTCCACGCATGCAATTGCGGACGATCACTTCCTTGTTCTGGTTCTTGTTGATCACGTCCGCGCCAGCGCCGACCAACGCACCGGCCACGGCAGCGCGCCCCAGATTGTCACTGCTGTCCTGTACGATCCCTGTTACGGCGGCCGCACCTGCTGCACCGATGGCTGCATTTCCAGCCGTTGAACCGTCAACACCGGCCTGCGATGCCGCCAGTTGCTGACATTGTTGCAGGTCGAGGTTGTAGTTGGGACCCACGGGGCCGTCGATCACAGGCTGATAATTTGCCCCTGTGTTGGTGCATGCACCCACCACCAGCAGGGCGGGCACGATCAAACTGAATTTACGGTATGTCATTGTCATAACCTCACATTGAATTGATGTAAGGCAAAACCAACGCCCGTGGCGTGTCAAGCCGATAACACATCCAAGTCAGGCGATTGGCAACCTCTTGCAGATGACTAGCTGGGCAACCTTTTTCGAACTTGGGCCGCGAAATCCTCGCCCCTCTGTTCGAAATTGTCATACTGATCGAAACTTGCGGCGGCCGGGGCAAGCAAAACTGTTTCACCCGGCTGCGCATCGGCCATCGCCTGTTCGACGGCGACCTCCATCGTGGTGCAGACCTGCGCATCAATATCGAGTTGCATCGCAAATCCCGCCGCTTCGCGCCCTATGACATAAGCGCCGGACACGTTCTCTATGGCCGCGTTCAACGCATCGATCCCGCCTTCTTTTTCCAGACCGCCACAAATCCAGCGAATGCTCTTGAAGGCGCTTAAGGCCTTGAGCGCACTATCCACGTTGGTCGCCTTGGAGTCATTCACATAGGTCACTCCGTCGGCTTCGGCGATGATCTGGCTGCGGTGTGGAAGGCCCGGGTAGCTGTGCAGCGCGTCCTCTATGATACGCGGCGCCAACCCCAACGCCCTGCACGCAGCATACGCTGCGCAGGCGTTTTGGTGGTTATGTGCACCGGGCAAGCCTTTGATCATGCGCAGGTCAATCGACCCCGCTTGCCTGCCCTTGCGGTACTCAGACAAAAAGCCCTTGCGGGCAAAGACCTGCCAACCCGGCCCATTCAGCTTACGCGCAACCGACACCCGGATCACCCGATCATCCGTGGGGCCTTCGGAAAGTTGCCCCGCCAGAAACGCGCCTTCTTTTTCGTCAATTCCGATGACGGCGCGGTCGGGCCCTCCTTCGGCGAACAGTCGGCGTTTGGCCGCGAAATACCCCCCCATCCCGCCGTGGCGATCAAGGTGATCTGGCGACAGATTTGTGAACACCGCCACATCAGGGGTCAATGCCCGCGCCAGCTCTGTCTGGTAACTAGACAACTCAAGCACGACGACTGAACCATCACTTCCCGGTTCAATATCCAAAACCCCGCGCCCAATATTGCCTGCCAACTGCGCGTCGCGCCCGGCTGCGGTCAGGATGTGATGAATCAGGGCCGACGTGGTCGATTTACCGTTTGATCCGGTAACCGCAATGACCCGCGGCGGCGTATCGAAATTGTCCCACTCCGGCCCGGCAAAGGACCGAAAGAACAAGCCAATGTCGTTGTCCACTGGCACACCGGCGTCCAGCGCGGCAGCCACAACAGGGTTCGGAGCGGGGTAAAGATGCGGGATACCCGGTGAAACGATCAGCGTAGAAATGTCATCAAAGACCCCCTGGCGGCGCAGGTCCACGCAATCAAATCCTTCGGCTTCAGCAGACGCCCGGGCCTCTGCGTTGTCGTCCCAGCACACCGGCAATGCTTTGCCTGCACGCAGCGCGCGCGCCGCAGCCAAACCTGACCGACCAAGTCCCAGAACCGCAACTTTCTGCCCTGAAAACCCTTTGACCGGGATCATGTCGCCCACCTTCTTTTGACGCTCATTTGCCCGTCACACTGCGCAGAAGACATCACGGATGGCAAGGGTCGCAAAAGGCTCGCGCGACAGCGCGAGCCTGGCCCAACAGGTGGCAGCTGGACCGCAGGTCCTGCGAACCTGGCGGGAGCGTCACCGGACTTTCAAAGTCGCCAAACCAATCATCGCAAGGATCAGGGAAATGATCCAGAAACGGATGACGATCGTCGGTTCTGCCCAACCCTTTTTCTCATAGTGGTGATGTATTGGAGCCATCAGAAACACGCGTCGCCCGGTCCGTTTGAAGTAAAAGACCTGAATGATCACACTCAACGCTTCGACAACGAACAATCCGCCGACCACGGCCAGAACAAGCTCGTGTTTCGTCGCCACCGCTATGGCCCCCAGCGCGCCCCCCAAGGCCAGCGATCCGGTGTCACCCATGAAGACCGCAGCAGGCGGGGCATTATACCAAAGAAACCCAAGCCCCGCGCCAAACAGGGCCGAGGTAAAGATGAATATCTCACCCGTGCCCGGTACATAGTGCACGTCCAAGTATTCGGTAAAGTCGACCCGGCCAACCGCATAAGCAATAACGCCCAAAGTCGACGCCGCGATCATTGCTGGCATGATGGCCAACCCGTCCAAACCGTCCGTTAGGTTCACCGCATTTGCGGCCCCAACGATGACAACGATCGAGAATGGGATGTAGAATATCCCCAGATTGACCAGAGTATCTTTGAATACCGGCACAGCCAATTGGTTCTGCAATGCGTCCGGGTGATGAAAAGTGGCCCAGATCGAAGCCAGGACGGCAATGATCACGCCCAAAGCCAACCGCATTTTGCCCGAAACACCCTTGGTGTTCTGCTTTGAAACCTTTGCGTAGTCGTCTGCGAACCCAATCGCCGCATAGGCCAGAGTTACAAACAGCACCATCCAGACATAAGGATTGTCCCATCTGGCCCAAACCAGTGTCGACGTGACCAGAGCACCGACAATCAGCAACCCGCCCATCGTTGGCGTACCTGCTTTGGAAAAATGCCCCTCTGGCCCGTCATCTCGGATCGGTTGCCCCTTGCCCTGCTTACGCCGCAGAACGTTGATCAGTGGTTTGCCAAAAATGAACCCGAAGATCAGCGCCGTCATGAAGGCGCCACCAGCGCGGAAGGTAATATAGCGGAAGAGGTTGAAAAAATCCCCGCCATCCGACAGGCCGGTTAACCAATATAACATTCTAAAACCTTTCTGATGCGGCGATCATGGCTCAAGCGCGCCCCCTTGCCCCATTTCCCTCAGACCGTCAACAATTCGCGCCAAAGCCATACTCAGCGACCCTTTGGCCAGAACGGTGTCACCAGAACGGATCAGATCCGACAGATGCTCCGCCATCTCTGCGCTGGTTTCGGTCCACACGCCGCGCTTTTCAGCCGGCAGGGCATCATGAAGCGCCTTCATTAAGGGCCCGATGCAATGGACCTGATCCACCTGCGCCATCGCGCCCACATCTGCCATCGCGGCGTGCATGGCCATTTCCTGCGCGCCCAGTTCCTTCATGTCGCCAAGAAAGGCGATCCGCCGAGCCCCCTGAGACGCCGCCAGCACATCCAATGCGGCCTCCATCGAGGTTGGATTGGCGTTATAGCTGTCGTCCAGCAGCTCGACATTGCCGCCATCGGCCAGTGCTATGTTTTCCCTAACACCGCGCCCCTTGACCGGGGACCAACGGCGCAAAGCCTGAATCGCGTCATCCAGATCAACGCCCATCTCGACACAGGCCGCCAAGGCACCCAACGCATTCATAGCAAAATGGGTACCTGCCGAGTTCACCTCGAAAGAGAACTCTACCCCGTCAACCTTGGCCTTGGCGCTAACGGTTTGGGGGCGCTGCGCGACATCCGTCAGCACATAGCCCTCTGCCGCGCGGCCGAAATCCACGATCCCGGCTCCGGCGTCCTGCGCATGACGACGCAAGATGTCTGTGTGCGCGATATCGGCATTCACGATGGCCGCACCGCCTTGGGTCAACCCTTGGAAAATCGCCGCTTTCTCATGGGCAATGCCTTCAACCGACTCGAACGCCTCCAGATGCACGGCAGCTACGGTCGTGACCAAAGCGACGTGTGGGTGGGCTTGAACGGCCAATGGTGCGATCTCACCGGGATGGTTCATCCCAATTTCGATCACGGCGAATTCCGTATCTTTCGGCATGCGCGCCAAGGTCAGTGGAACACCCCAATGATTGTTATAGCTAGCAACGCTCGCGTGGGTTTTTCCCTGCGTCTCCAGAATGGTCGCAAGCATTTCCTTGGTCGAGGTTTTACCGACGCTGCCGGTCACTCCGACCACGCGGGCCTCCGTTCGGGAACGTGCGGCCTGGCCTAAAGCCTCAAGCGCAGGTTGAACATCATCCACGATCAACAAAGGAGCCGTTTCATCAACCCCATCCGGAACATGTGAGACCAGCGCAGCGCCTGCGCCTTTCTCCAGTGCTTGGGCGACAAAGTCATGACCATCCCGTGCCGCCTTGAGTGCAACAAACAGATCGCCTGCCTGCAGTGTTCGGGTGTCGATTGAGATACCGTCAATCACCCAATCAGTCGTCGCGCGCCCGCCTGTCGCCTCGGCGGCCTCAGCCGCAGTCCACAGCGTCATGCGACCCTCCCGTCCAAGGCCGCCACGCTGATGCTGGCCTGTTCCACATCATCAAATGGCAAGACCTGATCGCCGACGATCTGACCAGTCTCATGCCCTTTGCCCGCGATCAACAAAGCGTCCCCCGGTTGCAGGGCGTCGATGCCATGCAAAATCGCTTCGGCCCGATCGCCGACTTCGGTGGCGTCCGGCGCCCCTTCCATCACGGCGGCACGAATGGTTGACGGGTCCTCGCTGCGCGGGTTGTCATCGGTGACAAAAACGACGTCCGCATGGTTCGCGGCAGCTTTACCCATCAAAGGACGCTTGGTTGCGTCCCGATCCCCACCGGCACCCACGATGGCAATGAGGCGGCCCATCACATGAGGGCGCATCGCCTTAAGCGCCGTAGCGACAGCATCGGGGGTATGCGCATAATCCACAAACACCGCTGCGCCATTTTCACGTGTGGCCGCCAATTGCATGCGGCCGCGGACAGTTGTCAGATGCGGCAGCGTTTCAAAAACGCGCTCAGGCTCTTCGCCGCCTGCGATAACAAGCCCGCACGCCAACAGAACGTTTTCGGCCTGAAACCCACCAATAAGGTTCAACCGCGTCTGGAACACCTTTCCACGCCATGAAAACCGAAGGTCCTGCCCCGTTGCGTCAAACCGCTGATTTATCAGGCAAAGGTCGGCCTTTCCCAGACCTACGGTCAACACGTCCTGCCCCCGGGCCTGAGCAATGCGCCGAACCTGCCCGCCTTTGGGGTCGCTCATATTGATGACGACCGTGCCGTCCTGTGGCAAAACGCGGTCAAACAGACCCGCCTTGGCCGCGAAATAGGCCTCAAAGGTTTCGTGGTAATCCAAATGGTCCTGAGTGAAGTTGGAAAACCCCGCCGCAGCCAGGTGCACCCCATCCAGGCGGCGCTGCTCCAAACCGTGAGAGGACGCCTCCATCGCTGCATGCGTGACACCGTTTTCGACAGCGTCAGCCAGACAACGATGCAAAGTGATCGGCTCTGGCGTTGTGTGCGCCAAAGGCGCTGTCCACGCCCCCTCGACCCCGGTTGTTCCGAGGTTGACGGCTGCAAGGCCCAACTCTGACCATATTTGCCGGACGAAGGTTGCAACGGATGTCTTGCCGTTCGTTCCGGTGACTGCAACGATGGTTTGCGGTTGGGTGCCGAACCACAGGGCCGCGCACCCGGCCAATGCCTGCCTCGGGTCCTCGACCACCACCAAGGCGGCATCGGATTCGGCTAATTCTGCGGCCGCGATCCCTGCCCCTTCGGCATCTGTCAGAATGGCCGCCGCACCCATGCGCAGAGCGTATTGAATGAACTCACCGCCATGAACGCGCATACCTGGTAGCGCCGCGAACAGGTATCCATCCTTCACCTCACGGCTATCGACGGCAAGACCGGTAATTTCTGGGTTCGCCCCACCGCGTGCGGTCAGGGCCAGTTGGCTGAGTGTCTTTGTCCTTGTGCCCATGACCCACCTTTCGCCAGACAGCCTAATTTGAGGTCAGCGTTATAGCAGCGCGGGCCTCAGGCTCAAGCCGGGGACGTAGCCCCAACAAAGGCGCCACGCGGCCGATCAGCTCGGCAGCAACAGGTACCGCGGTCCACCCTGCTGTGCGACGCTTTTCGCCGTATGCGACGATGGACGGCTCGTCCAGCGTAACGATCAACACGTATTTCGGGTCATAAGCCGGGAAAATGGTCGCGAAGGTTGAGATGACCTTGTCATCATAATACCCACCACGCGGTTTCGGCTTGTCAGCAGTACCCGTTTTGCCTGCCACATCATAACCGGCAACGTCGCCAAAGCTTGCCGTGCCATCCGTGACAACCTTGCGCAACATCTTCTGGGCCTGCGTTGCAGCGCTTTCCGACAGCACCCGCGGGCCGTATTGCGGCCCATTCTTGCGCAGGACGGTTGGGCTGACGTAATGCCCGCCATTGGCAATCGCCGCATACCCCGCGGCCAGATGCATGGGGCTGGTAGACAATCCGTGACCATAGGAAATGGTTACGGTGCTAAGCTCACCCCATTTCTTGGGTTTAAGCGGTTCACCACCAGCGGCCTCGACAATTTCGAACGGTGTGGGTTCGAACATGCCCAGAGATTTCAAGAACTGCTGTTGTCGCTGCGCACCGATCTGCAGGGCCAACCGCCCTGTCCCGCGGTTCGAGCTGTGCACGATGACATCCGCCACACTGATCTTGCCGTAGTTCTTGCCGTTGAATTCACCGATCGGGAACCGACCAATCCGCATCGGGCCAGACGTGTCGATAATGGTCTCGGAATTCACAAGCCCAAGCTGAACTGCTTGCGCGGCGGTGAATATTTTGAACACCGACCCAAGCTCATATACACCCTGCACATAGCGGTTGAACAAAGGGCTATCCGACGGGTCAAATCCCGAGGTCGGGGGGCGTGGGCGGTCGTTCGGGTCGAAGGATGGCAAAGACGCAGCCGAGACAACTTCGCCCGTATGCGCATTCATCAGCACAGCCGAGGCACCCTTGGCGTTCATGATCTTCATACCGCCGTACAACACCTGCTCGACAGCCGCCTGAACGGTCAAGTCCAAGGACAACTGCAAGGGTTTATTCCCATTCGCCGGGTCACGCAGATAGTCGTCGAACTGTTTTTCAACGCCAGCGACACCGATCACTTCAGCAGCGCTGACACCCTCACGTCCAAAGCCTGAACCGCCGAGGATATGCGCGGCAAGCTTTCCGTTGGGGTAAAGTCGCATCTCGCGCGGTCCGAACAAAATCCCCGGATCGCCGATGTCATGCACGGCCTGCTTTTGCTCGGGCGAGATGCGTTTTTTGATCCAAAGGAATTTACGTTCGCCCGTGAAGTCTTTGATCAATTTATCTTTTTCCAGGTCAGGAAAAATGGCGACCAGTTGATCGGCCGCCGCGACCGGATCGATCATCAAAGGGGGTTGCGCGTAGACAGAATAGGTGTCGAGGTTGGTGGCCAGGATGCGACCCTCGCGATCAACGATATTGGCGCGCTGCATTGCGATTGTTGCGCCTGGCGCGCTGGCCAAGGGCTCTTGTGCCTCGGACGTGGCAAGCATGCCCATGCGGGCACCAACCACAGCAAAGGCGCAGAAAAAGAACAGTCCCAACACCAAAAGACGGCCTTCGGCACGGGCCCGGGCGCGGTCTTTCATGTCTTCGTGGCGCTTGAGGATGTTCTCCCGCTCAATCGCTTTCGGGTTTTCTCCCCGCGCACGCGCGTCAAGGATTCGGGCCAGTGGGCGAAGCGGTGTGCGTGTCATGGAATCTGCACCTCGCCCAAGGCTTGAATATTGGTAATGGCTTGCAGCTCAATCGGGTCGACGATGGGCAGATCGGGGTCTTCGGCATAGGCGATCTGGTCCGCGCGCCCGAATTGCTCTGCGCGCAAGGGCAACAGACCCAGGCGTTCAAAATTCAGATCGGCGAGCTCGCGCAAACGGTCGGGGCGATTCAAATATGCCCATTCTGCATTCAGAACGGCCAGTCGCACCTGCGCCATGCCGATCTCGCGCTGCAGCTTCTGCGTTTCCTTTACCACCTGCTGAGTGCGGTAGTTTTCCTGATACGCCCAAAGAGCCAGCCCAAATACCGCCAAGGCGGTAAACACGTACAAAACACTCTTCATTTTGCTCTTCCCCCAAGTTGCGGCATCCCGATGGCGCGGGCCTCAATTTCGCCCGCCGGTGCATCGGTTCGAATAGCCACGCGCAGTTTTGCTGAGCGTGCGCGTGGGTTTTCCTGTAATTCCTGCTCGTCCGGACCAACGGCCTTACGAGTCTTAAGCGTGAATTGCGGAGCTTCCTGTTCCATTTCAGGCGCATAGCGGTTTGAACGCCCGGTCTTTCCCGCACGGGACTGGAAAAACCGCTTAACCATCCTGTCTTCGATCGAATGGAACGTGACGACGGCCAATTGTCCGCCGGACTTCAAGGCCCGCTCAGCCGCCATAAGCCCTTGAAACAGCTCTTCATACTCGGCGTTTACGGCAATCCGCAGGCCCTGAAAGCTGCGCGTTGCCGGGTGCGATTGACCCGGTTTCGGGCGTGGTAGGCAGGATTCGATGATCTCGGCCAGACGCAGCGTTGTTGTGATCGCTTCATCAGCTCGTGCCTTGACGATTGCCTTGGCGATACGTCTGCTCGCACGCTCTTCGCCGAAATGAAAAAGTATGTCAGCCAGTTGTGCTTCGGTCGCTGTATTGACCAAATCGGCCGCGCTTTCACCCTCTTGGCTCATGCGCATATCCAGCGGCCCATCCTTCATAAAGGAAAACCCACGTTCGGCCTGATCCAACTGCATTGACGAAACACCCAGGTCCAGAACAATGCCGTCGAGATCCTGCGCGTATTCGTCCAGCCGCGAAAAAACGCCGGGCTGCATTATCAGCCGGTCACCATACTCTCCGGCCCAATCTGCGGCCATCTCGAATGCCAGGGGATCGCGATCGACGCCGATAACCGTTTCCGCTCCGGCCTCCAGCAAACCACGTGTATAGCCGCCCGCGCCGAACGTACCGTCCAACCATTTACCCGAGACAGGCGCAACTGCAGCCAAAAGAGGGCGCAACAATACAGGGATGTGGGGTTTGTCAGATGAAAGCTCCGCGTCGGCCATGCCGTTACGCGTCCCCAACGCCATCTAGGAATTCCAGCGGATCAAAGTCCTCTGGCTGATCATCCAGCCACTCCTCTGCGGCGGCCAGTTCTTCGGTATCGTAGGTCTCAGGCTTCCAGATCTGAAAGGTGTCGCCTGCCGCGATAAAGAAGGCCTCGCCCTCCAAACCGATCTTGTTTCGCAGCTTTGCGGGCAAAACCAGACGCCCGGTCTCATCCACGTTCGTCGGGAAGGATTGACCGTGGAACATGCGTTGCAGCGTCTTACGCTGCATCGAGCCACGCGGCAGCGCATCAATCTTGGCATCGACCTCGTCAATCGCCTGCATTGTATAGCATTCAAGGAACTTTCGGCGGTGATCACCATAAACAATCACAAGTTCAGGATTATCACCGGGCTGCCAGTTCGGGTCAGATGATTCAAGCACGCGGCGAAAAGAGGCCGGGATCGAGACCCTGCCTTTCGTATCCACCTTGTGGTGGCTTTCACCTCTAAACCTGCGCGCCAAGACGACTGTCCCTTTCGCTTGCGCCCCACTTGAAATTCACGTTCCCCCCGGATGAAAAACGGCGGGTTGATCTGCTGCCACTGATCAACCCGCCGCATTGGCCCGCTGAGCGGGAAGTCCAGCTGCGCGCGCCACCTGGGGGGATGTCTGCTCGCCCGCGCGCCGGATCTCTTGATTGATGAAAGCGAGATGCCTGTATGAAACCTGAATTTTATTGGTTCGGGGTCGTTTGGTGCCCCATGTGCCTCGTCCTCATCGGATGAATAAGGGATGACATGGGAATTCATGGAAATCAACAGAAAAATTTCCCACTTTTCCTTCCACATCACAGCTTAGCGAGGCTGCTCGCGATTGAAAATAGCAAAATATCGGCAGATATAGGTTACCGATCAAAGTGTATACCAATATATAGTGAAGCAGCCGCTCGAATGAGCCCTCCCATGAAATCCCAAATTTTTTTCGATTCTGTCATCCAAGGCAGTGATTTCACGCGAATCTGAGGCAAATCAGTTCGATTCGTCTGGATGGATCGCGGATTTTTCTGGGTTCTCAATACGTGTCCCCAACAGTTGCCCATGATTTCCCACGGAGGGCCGTTGGCATACCTGCGACCTGAAACACATTCAAAATTCGATTTTAAAGCGCACAAATTTCGGAAGAATGCGCACAAAGATGGGGCACAAGATCGGCAAACAGGATTCCAGATGCTTACGCCGGGCTCTCACCGGGGGCAAGAAAACCCTTATTTTTAAGGTATTTTTTACCCTCATCTATGCAACGCGTTGATATCTATGCGCTTGCTGCATAGCAGCATTGACGCTGTTGGCTATTGTGCAAACGCAGCATTCGCTTATTTTCAATCTCAAGCAAACGCCGAAACGCTTCGGCACATACACAGATATCAGGTTAGGCAAATGGCAGTAGTAACACATCATACAGCGCAGAAAAGCGCGCCGGTACTCGCCCTGGCTTCGCTGATTGAAGCCGCGAAAACCAAATTTGCACGTCACCGCGTCTATCGTCAGACGGTGAACGAACTTTCAAGCCTCTCGAACCGTGAGCTGGCCGATCTGGGCCTGCACCGTTCAATGATCCGTCGGCTTGCGATGCAGGCCGCAGAAGAGCAATTCGCGCGCTAAGCGCATCAAGTACACCGAGATCAGGTCCTTCCTCCTCCCTTTAGGACCTGTTTTCCAGCGGCGACATCTCTCCTCCTCCCTGATGTCGCCGCACCTAATACCGGCCCTGAACGCCGGAAACTGACGCATCGGGTACTTCTCCTCCCTTTCCCGATGTTGAAAGCGCGCGGCGACGTCTCTCCTCCTCCCTGACGTCGCCGCGTCTTGCAAATTCCGGGATCAAACCCGGGTTCAGATACATCGGGGCTCTCCTCCTCCCTGCCCTGATGTTGAAAGCGCGCGGCGACACCTCTTCTCCTCCCTGGTGTCGCCGCGACGTCCTCATACCGGGATCAAACCCGGGTTCGGATACATCGGGGCTCTCCTCCTCCCTGCTCTGATGTAGAAAAGAACGGCGGTTCCCTCTCCTCCTCCCTGGGAACCGCCGTTTTCCGTTTTATGGGAACCAATGTAGAGTAAAGCCCTGTACAGACCGTCAGGAGCTTCTAATGGCAGCCTATTTCATTGCGCAGATTTCAATTCACGACCCGGATGGGTACCAGAAATACCTTGAAGGCTTCATGCCGATATTCGACCGGCATGGGGGCCGCCTATTGACCGTGTCATCCAAACCCATCGAGCTCATCGAAGGGACTTGGGCCGAAGACGGCATTGTCTTGATGGAATTTCCAAGCCTTGCAGCGGCCAAAGCCTGGAAGGACGACCCAGATTACATTGCGCTGGCAAAGATCCGACAACAGACGGCCACCGCCAACCTGGTCCTTGTAGAAGGGATCTAGAACGGAACGTCGTCTTTGGCAGACAAGAAACGTGAAACCACTTTCTTGATCCCAGCCTTGTCAAAATCGACCTCGACCTTGTCGCCTTCGATCCCGATCACCGCGCCATAGCCGAATTTCTGATGAAAAACGCGCTCACCCAGGGTGAAGATGGCCACGGCCGTCGCGTCTATAACCGTGTTTCGGCTCTCACGCGGTTGAGACATCCCGTATTGCCCCTGCCGCGCCTGCATGCGTTTCCAGCCCGGTGAGTTGTAGACATTCGCCTCGGCCGCGCGCGTTTCGATACTGGCTGTGGGCTGACCGCCACCATAAAGCCCCGGAGGCGTCAACACCTCTACATGTTCTTCTGGCAACTCATCGATAAACCGCGATGGCATCGAATTCTGCCACTGCCCGAAAACCCGTCGATTGGCCGCAAATGAAATCGTGCAAACCTCTTCGGCGCGGGTAATGCCGACATAGGCCAGCCGCCGTTCCTCTTCGAGCCCCTTCAGCCCGGATTCGTCCATGGACCGCTGCGACGGGAACAGCCCGTCCTCCCATCCCGGCAGGAAGACGACAGGAAACTCCAGCCCCTTGGCCGCGTGTAGGGTCATGATCGAGACCTTGGCTCCGTCGCTATCCTGCTCATTGTCCATCACCAGGCTGACATGTTCCAAAAAGCCCTGCAGGTTTTCGAAATTGTCCAGCTGGTTGACCAACTCTTTCAGGTTTTCCAAACGTCCGGGCGCCTCAGGCGTCTTTTCGTTCTGCCAATGCGATGTGTAACCGGATTCGTCGAGAATGATCTGCGCCAACTCAATATGCGTGTGCTCGGGCTCTCCAAAACGGATCGGCGAGACGCCATCATCAATCACGGAGTCATCATCCACCTCGATCCGAGGTCCGCGTGTCATTGCATTCCAACGCGCTAGCCCGTCAATCAATTCACGCAGTGCCTTGCCGCCTTTGCCCTTGATCAGGCCATTCTCGACCGCAATCCGCGCGCCATCGACCAACGACACACCGTTTTCCCGCGCCACAACCTGAATGGTCTGTTGCGCCTTGTCACCAAGGCCGCGTTTGGGTGTGTTCACGATACGCTCAAACGCCAGATCGTCCTCGGGGCTGACCACCAGCCGGAAATAGGCCATGGCATCGCGAATCTCCATCCGCTCATAGAATCGCGGTCCGCCAATCACCTTGTAAGGCAGACCAATGGTCAGAAACCGATCCTCGAACGCCCGCATCTGATGCGAGGCACGAACCAGTATGGCAATCTCATCAAGGTTCATCGGTCGGAACCCACGGGTGCCGCCCTGCATGGCATCGATTTCTTCGCCGATCCAGCGGGCCTCTTCCTCGCCATCCCAATGTCCGATCAGGTTGACTTTGTGACCCTCTTCGGCGTCTGTCCAAAGCTCTTTGCCCAGACGATTTTCATTGCCCCGGATCACATTTGAAGCGGCTGCCAGGATATGCGGGGTCGAGCGATAGTTCTGCTCCAACCGCACAACAAACGCGCCGGGAAAGTCTTTTTCAAACCGAAGGATGTTGCCCACCTCGGCCCCGCGCCAACCATAGATTGACTGATCATCATCGCCGACACAGCAGATGTTTTTGTGCCCACCGGCCAGCAGACGCAACCATAGATATTGAGCGACGTTGGTATCCTGATACTCGTCCACGAGGATATAGCGGAACCAGCGTTGGTATTGCTCCAGCACGTCCGAGTGGGATTGGAAAATCGTGACCATATGCAAAAGCAGATCACCGAAATCCACCGCATTTAGTTCTTTCAGGCGGGTCTGGTACTGCGCGTAAAGCTCAATGCCTTTGTGGTTATATGCCCCCGCATCCGCAGCAGGAACTTTATCGGGTGTAAGGGCGCGGTTCTTCCAGTCGTCGATGATCCCCGCCAACATCCGCGCAGGCCAGCGTTTGTCGTCTATGTTGGCCGCCTGAACCAACTGTTTCAGCAGACGCAGTTGATCATCCGTATCCAGAATTGTGAAATTCGACTTCAGCCCGGCCAGTTCGGCGTGGCGACGCAGTAGTTTGACGCAGATCGAATGGAAGGTACCCAGCCACGGCATCCCCTCGGCGGGTTGTCCCAGCAACCGACCAACGCGGTCTTTCATCTCTCGCGCGGCTTTGTTGGTGAACGTTACTGACAGAATTTCATTTGGACGTGCGCGCCCCGTGCTTAACAGATGCGCGATCCGGGCCGTCAAAGCCTTGGTTTTCCCAGTCCCGGCACCGGCCAGCATCAGGACAGGACCGTCCAAACGTTCAACCGCCTCACGTTGAGCCGGGTTAAGTTCGTCCAGATAAGGCATGGGGCGTGCCGCCATAGCCCGCGCCGACAGCGATGCGCCTTCAAAGGCGTCCATTTCGTCAAAACTGCTCATGGGCTCAAACTACGCCGGATGGGCGCGAAGGGAAAGGGTTTGTTCACGGCTTGTTCGCAAGGAATTTGCCAACCGATCTGCTCAATTCTAAACAAACGCCTCAACGCCGTTAACCCGCTGTCAAACCTTGCCAAAGATGCTTGCCCCATAGCTGTGGGAGCGCGGGAAATGGAACAGAAAAACAAGACAGGTCAGGCATCCAGTCTGAAAATTGCGGGTATTTCGCTGATGCTTGTGGCACTGACGGCGCTGGCTGGCTGGGGTATCTACGCGATTCCCGCTCCGGTCGTTGACAGGATGTTGGAATCGGACTTACGCCATCGCGCCGCGCAATTGAACCAGCAAGTCGCCTCTCATCTGCATGATGTCGAGGCCACGTTCAAACACGGCATCATGGTCGAACACGATCAGGAGTTTCTGGAACTCTAGCCCGAAACCTCGGACATCTACCGTTTCAAATTGTTCGACAGCAATGGGCGTGTCTTTTGGTCAACGCGCCCCGAAGACGTCGGGACCACCAATACCAAGCCCTATTTCCAAGACATCGTGGCAGCCGGTGGCATGTACTACAAGCATGAGGAAAAACCGATCTCTGAGGTCAGCTCTTTGGATCATGAGATCATGGTCGGGTCTGGCAAGCAAAGCTGCCACGTGGCCGAGATTTATACGCCTGTCATCAAAGACGGGCAGTTTCTGGGCGCGATTGAGTTTTATTCCGACATAACTCCGCAACGCGATCTCTTTATCAATCGTGTCCGGTGGTCGCTGGCCGTATTGTGCAGCGTTGCCATTCTGGCGCTGACGGCCGTGGTTTTGGTGATCTATCGGACAAACCGCAAACAAGTGCGTGACCTTCGCGTTCGCGCCGCGAAAGAGCGTGATCTGATGGACGATCAGCTACGCCTTGCGCGAGAAGTCCGTCTGTTGGGTGAGCTAAATGAATGGCTGCAATCCAGCCGCTCGCTGGAAGAGCTGTTCGACATGGTCTCGCGCTTTATGACCCACATCCTGCCCGAGGCCGAGGGCAGCGTATATGTCTATTCCAACTCGCGCGATGTACTGGACGGCTGTGCCAGTTGGAATGACGGCACCCACAAGGCCCATATCCATCCCGAAGGGTGTTGGGGGCTACGACGTGGGCGAACCTATGAGTTTGGTGCGTCCGAGATTGATTTTGTCTGCGAACACGCAGAGCCGCATGATGGCCGCCCCTATTTCTGCTTTCCGATTTTGGCGCATGGGGAAACGGTAGGTCTGTTGCACCTGCGCGCACATGAAGGCAGCGATGACGTATTTCATGACAGTAAAAAACTGGCGCAGCTCTGTGCGGAACAGATCAGCATGGCGATCGCGAATGTACGAATGCGGGACCAGTTGCACGACCAGTCCGTCCGCGACCCTCTGACCGGGTTGTTCAATCGCCGCCATATGACGGACACGCTTCGGAAATCCATCACCCGCAGTCAGCAAACCGGTGCGCCATTGAGCTTGGTTGCCGTCGATGTCGATCATTTCAAGAAATTCAACGACACTCACGGACATGACGCAGGTGACATGGTTTTGCGCGCCGTTGGATCAGCGCTGGAACAGGCTTGCGACCGTGACGAAATCGCCTGCCGAATTGGTGGGGAGGAGTTCATGCTGATCCTACCCGACAATACACCTGAGGACGCGATGACCCGCGCCGAACAGTTGCGTCAGGCGGTTGAGGCAGTTTCCGTTCGGTACGGTGAAAAATCACTGCCCCGGATTACGATATCCATCGGTGTGTCACACTACCCCGCGCATGGAACGATGCCCCAGGACTTGATGCGTGCCGCAGACGACGCCCTGTACCTTGCCAAGGACAAAGGGCGCAATCAGGTCCAGATCGCGGGCACTGCAGCAAGCAAACCAGATGCGACGCGAGGCCAAACGCCCCCCGCGACTCAACTTCGGGTAAAAACCTAATTTCCTTGCCGAATCGCCCGTTTGGTCTGATCAATCCCCATGGACCTTCACAGCAGCTACCCCGGCATCGCAGACCTGAAACATCGTGCAAAGCGCAGGATTCCCCATTTTGTGTGGGAATACCTCGACAGCGGGACCGGAACAGAGGCCACAGTATCACGCAACAGAGCTTCTCTGGATCGCATCGGGTTCCTGCCGTCAATCCTGCACGGCACAATCACCCCCGAAACCAAGACCGAGTTCCTTGGTCAAACATACGATTTGCCTTTTGGCGTAGCGCCAATCGGTATGGCGGGACTGATCTGGCCAGATGCCGAAGGTCTGCTGGCAAGGGCCGCAGCCGCGCAAAACCTGCCGTTCACGCTTTCTAACGTCGCCACGCAAAGCCCCGAGGACGTTGCGCCGCACTTGGGGCCGAATGCCTGGTTTCAGCTTTACCCCCCAAAGGACCCAGACATCCGGTTGGATTTGCTGAACCGCGTCAAACACGCCGGATTTTCAACCCTTGTGATGACCGTAGATGTTCCGGTTGCCTCGCGCCGGGAGCGGCAGACACGTTCGGGACTAACCAACCCGCCAAAGCTGACGCCGCGTCTGCTTGCGCAGATCATCCAGCGCCCGGCCTGGGCTATGGCCATGGCGCGCAGCGGACCACCCAGAATGCGCACCTTGGACAAATATACCGACAATTCAAGCAACCTGCCCCCTACTGCGCATGTTGGATACCTGCTCAGAACGTCGCCTGACATGGAATATGTGCATTGGCTAAGGGACGCTTGGGATGGTCATCTGATTGTCAAAGGGGTCATGCGGCCAGAGGATGCCCAACCACTGAAAAACGCCGGTGTGGATGCCATCTGGATTTCTAATCATGGGGGCCGCCAATTTGATGCGGCCCCCGCAACGATAGACACTTTGCCAGCCATGCGCGCGGCCACGGATCTACCATTGATCCTGGACAGTGGCATTGAAAGCGGTCTGGACATTCTGCGGGCAAAGGCGTTGGGCGCAGATTTCGTCATGCTGGGGCGTGGCTTTATGTATGGTCTGGCGGCCTTGGGCCCGCACGGCCCGGACCATGTCATCGACATCCTTCGTCAGGATTTGGCGGCGAATATGGGTCAATTGGGCGCTGCATCCCTGAATAAATTACCCTCAGTTACATCTTTAATTGATGCTGCAGCGCAGCGCGTATAAGAAGACAGCGCCATCAGGGGGCGTTTGCGAGCGTTAACATGCCGGTTCTACCCAGAACGACGGATATACGTGCGCGTATTGTCCGCCTATCAAAACGGCCAAACAAGTAGGACCGGGACCTGAAATGACTGACTTCAACAAGATCCTGATCGCCAATCGCGGCGAGATTGCAATTCGCGTCATGCGCGCAGCCAATGAGATGGGCAAACGTACCGTCGCTGTCTTTGCCGAAGAAGACAAGCTGGGCCTGCATCGCTTTAAGGCGGACGAAGCCTACCGTATCGGCGAAGGGCTTGGCCCGGTCGCAGCCTATCTGAGCATCGACGAGATTATTCGCGTTGCCAAAGAATGCGGCGCGGATGCAATCCACCCGGGCTATGGCTTGTTGTCCGAGAACCCGGACTTTGTCGACGCCTGTGTGCAGAACGGCATCACCTTTATCGGCCCCAAGGCCGAAACCATGCGCGCACTTGGCGATAAAGCCAGCGCGCGAAAGGTTGCGATCGCCGCAGACGTGCCAGTCATCCCTGCGACAGAGGTGCTGGGCGACGACATGGCCGCGATCAAGGCTGAGGCCGCCGAGATTGGGTACCCGCTTATGCTCAAGGCCAGTTGGGGCGGCGGCGGGCGTGGTATGCGCCCGATCCTGTCCGAAGATGAGCTGGAAGAAAAAGTGCTGGAAGGACGCCGCGAGGCCGAAGCCGCATTCGGCAATGGCGAGGGTTATCTGGAAAAGATGATCACCCGCGCCCGCCACGTCGAGGTGCAGATTCTGGGCGACAAACACGGTGAGATTTATCACCTTTACGAACGTGACTGTTCGGTCCAGCGCCGCAACCAGAAAGTCGTGGAACGCGCCCCTGCCCCATACCTGACCGAAGAGCAACGCGCCGAGATTTGTGAGCTGGGCCGCCGTATCTGTGCCCATGTGAATTATGAATGCGCAGGCACCGTTGAGTTTCTGATGGATATGAACACTGGCAAGTTCTATTTCATCGAAGTTAACCCGCGTGTTCAGGTAGAACACACCGTCACCGAAGAAGTGACCGGCATCGACATCGTTCAGGCGCAGATCCTGATCGCCGAAGGCAAAACCCTTGCCGAGGCAACCGGAAAAGCCAGCCAGGACGAAGTGCGCCTGAACGGTCATGCGCTGCAGACTCGCGTGACGACTGAGGACCCGCTGAACAACTTTATCCCCGACTATGGCCGCATCACCGCGTATCGTTCGGCCACGGGCATGGGTATCCGCTTGGATGGCGGCACAGCATATGCAGGCGGGGTTATTACGCGGTATTACGACTCGCTTCTGACAAAGGTGACCGCATGGGCTCCGACGCCCGAGAAGGCGATTGCGCGCATGGACCGCGCGTTGCGCGAGTTCCGGGTGCGGGGCGTGTCGACCAATATCGCGTTTGTCGAGAACCTGCTGAAGCATCCGACATTCCTGTCGAATGAATATACCACCAAGTTCATCGACGAGACCGCGGATCTGTTCCACTTTAAAAAGCGCCGGGACCGGGGCACCAAGGTTCTGACCTACATCGCCGACATCACTGTTAACGGACATCCTGAAACAAAGGATCGTCCAATGCCGCGCCCCGACCTGAAAGAGGCCAAGCCACCTGCGTTGAAGGGCGAGCCGCAGATGGGCACTCGTAACTTGTTGGAGCAAAAAGGCCCGCAAGCGGTGGCCGATTGGATGAAGGCCCAGCGTCAGCTGCTGATCACAGACACCACCATGCGTGACGGACACCAGTCGTTGCTGGCGACTCGGATGCGCTCGATCGATATGATCAAGGTGGCGCCGACCTATGCTGCAAACCTGCCGCAGTTGTTCTCGGTCGAATGCTGGGGCGGTGCGACCTTTGATGTGGCCTATCGCTTCTTGCAGGAATGCCCGTGGCAGCGTCTGCGCGACCTGCGCGAGGCGATGCCGAACCTGATGACCCAGATGCTGCTGCGCGGGGCAAACGGGGTTGGATACACAAACTATCCCGACAACGTGGTGCAGGAATTCGTGCGTCAGGCCTCGCAGAATATCGACGTGTTCCGTGTGTTCGACTCGCTGAACTGGGTCGAGAACATGCGCGTGGCGATGGATGCAGTCGTCGAGAATGGCAAGATCTGTGAGGGCACCGTTTGCTATACCGGCGATATTCTGGACCCGGATCGCGCCAAGTACGATCTGAAATACTATGTCGGCATGGCCAAGGAATTGCGTGACTCCGGCGCGCATGTGCTGGGCTTGAAAGACATGGCGGGTCTGCTGAAACCAGCCTCGGCCAAGATCCTGATCCGCGCGCTAAAGGAAGAGGTCGGCCTGCCGATCCACTTCCACACGCATGACACCGCAGGTATCGCCAGCGCCACCATTCTGGCGGCGTCCGAGGCGGGCGTCGACGCGGTGGATTGCGCGATGGATTCGTTCTCGGGCAACACGTCTCAGGCGACACTGGGTACAGTGGTTGAGGCGCTGCGTCACACCGAGCGTGACACCGGCCTAGACATCAAGGCCATCCGCGAGATCAGCGATTACTTTGAGGCCGTGCGCGGCCAGTACGCCGCCTTTGAATCCAGCCTGCAGGCCCCGGCTTCCGAGGTCTACCTGCACGAGATGCCCGGCGGCCAGTTTACCAACCTCAAAGCGCAGGCGCGTAGCTTGGGGTTGGAGGAACGCTGGCACGAGGTTGCCCAGATGTATGCCGACGTGAACCAGATGTTCGGTGACATCGTCAAGGTCACGCCTTCGTCCAAAGTGGTTGGCGACATGGCGCTAATGATGGTCAGCCAGGGTCTGACCCGCGACGATGTGGAAAGCCCGGATACAGATGTGGCTTTCCCCGACTCGGTCGTGGACATGATGCGCGGCAATCTGGGTCAGCCTCCGGGCGGGTTCCCGGACACCATCATCAAGAAAGTGCTGAAAGACGAAGCCCCCAACACCCAGCGTCCCGGCAAGGACGTGCCTGCAGTTGATCTGGAAGCCACCCGCGCCGAGCTGTCCAAGCAGCTGGAGGGCAAAGAGGTCGATGATGAAGACCTGAACGGCTACCTGATGTATCCCAAGGTCTTCCTGGATTACATGGGCCGCCACCGGACCTATGGCCCCGTACGCACCTTGCCCACCCGTACTTTCTTTTACGGAATGGACCCCGGCGAAGAGATCACGGCCGAGATTGACCCGGGCAAAACGCTGGAAATTCGCTGTCAGGCCATTGGCGAGACGGACGAAAAGGGCGAGGTCAAAGTGTTCTTTGAACTCAACGGCCAGCCGCGTGTTATCCGCGTACCGAACCGTTTGGTCACGTCGTCCACCCAAGCCCGTCCAAAGGCCGAAGCAGGTAACGCCAACCACATCGGGGCACCGATGCCGGGTGTTGTCGCCACTGTTGCCGTTTCCGCGGGTCAAGAGGTCAAAGAAGGCGACATGCTGCTGACCATCGAAGCCATGAAGATGGAAACCGGTATCCACGCCGAACGGGACGCAGTGGTCAAATCCGTGCATGTCCAGCCCGGCGGCCAGATTGACGCAAAGGACCTGCTGGTCGAACTGGAATAAGCCGCACAATCTTCTAAAATCATATGGGTCGTTCGGGGAACCGAGCGGCCCTTTTTCGCAACAGGAGGATATTGTCGCATGCTGACCGTCACGCCAATCTACGCCGCTCTGCTTGCATTGCTGTATATTGCCCTCAGCTTCAAAGTGATCAGCCAACGCCGCAGCGACAAGATTTCCTATGGGGATGGCGGCAATTCGGCCATGCTCAAGGCGATACGAACGCATTCCAACTTTGTGGAATACACGCCCTTTGCCCTATTGCTGATCCTGATGGTTGAACTGCAGGGCGCGGGAAACCTGTTTCTGAACCTGCTTGGGCTGACATTGCTTGGCGGTCGTGTCCTGCATGCCTATGGATTTGGACGCAACCCGCAGATTGTGATCCTGCGCCAGATCGGCATGGTGCTGACGTTCACCGCGATTCTGGTCGCGGCAGTTTCAAACCTTGTTCTGGCGATTTGACCTGCCCTGGAAGGATCAACTCAGCAAAACGCGTGTTTCAACGGCAGACGCATCAGGAGAGACAGGTTCCGCATCCCCCAACCTGTCCTTGTCCTGCGCACAAAACGCAGAAGTCAGAACGATTAATGCCGCCAAGAGCGCCATCTTGAAGTCAGCTATAGATGTCATGTCCTCTCCTCGATCATTATTGTTTTTGCAGTACTCTATGATTGAAACGTGCAGCCCGCGGTTTTCCGTCGAAAGATTTTTCCCCGATTTTGCGTTTTTCCGCTTGCAGCCCAGCTTGGGAATTAATACATCCCTCCTCACTCAACGGCGCGGGCGTAGCTCAGGGGTAGAGCATAACCTTGCCAAGGTTAGGGTCGGGCGTTCGAATCGCCTCGCCCGCTCCATTGAGAGGTCTTCGGACCAGAAAATGTATCTGATGCGGGCGTAGCTCAGGGGTAGAGCATAACCTTGCCAAGGTTAGGGTCGGGCGTTCGAATCGCCTCGCCCGCTCCAGATACAAACCTTCCAAGAACAATCGGTTTGAAACTTTACTGGTGTATTGCAAGCAGTTGCGCCAATCTAAGGGCGTTAACGATTGCAGGATTATTGGTATGTCGCATTTCAGCGTTCGCGCGCTCTCGGCCGGAGAGTTGAAACAGGCTGTGGATTGGGCGGGGCAAGAAGGTTGGAATCCAGGTACGAAGGATGCCGAGTGTTTTCGGTCTACAGACCCCGAAGGATTTCTAGGCGGATTTCTAGACGGGGAAATGATCGCCTGCGCATCAGCAGTGAATTATGATGATGCATTTTCTTTTCTGGGTTTTTGCCTCGTGAAGCCCGAGTTTCGCCACAACGGCCATGGATCGCAAATTGCACAACACGCGCTGGCCCATTGTGAGGGGCGGAATGTGGGGCTGGACTGCGTGCTTGCGCAACAAGACTACTGCGAAAGATCGGGCTTTGCGCTGGCCAACAACAATCACCGCTATGGCGCGACGATTCGAGAGATTTTGCCAAAGCTCGGCCAGGTTTTGGGAAAAGGCATAGCGCCCGTGAACGACGCTTCGGATGGCCTTAAGGCATATGACCGCCAGCTTTTCCCCGCCTCAAGGGATGCGTTTTTGCAGAGCTGGCTTGGTGCGCCTAACCATATCTCGCGCGCGTATACTGAAAACGGGCAGATCCGCGGATACGCCACGCTACGCCCCTGCCGATCGGGCTATAAGGTTGGCCCGCTGTTTGCCGATGATGCCGGCATTGCACAGGCCCTGTTGGCCAGCCTGTTTGCCGCCTTGCCGGTCGAGCATCGTGACTTTGAAGTTTTCGTCGACATGCCACAACCCAACGACGCTGCTTTGGCCCTCGCGGGGCAGCTTGGGCTGGACAAGATATCAGAGACTGCCCGTATGTATTCTAACCACGAGCCAGACATAGATCTGAACCGGGTCTTTGGCGTCACAACTTCTGAATTGGGTTAGAACGCCTTGAAGGTCATTGTGGTCAATGACCGTTCAATATTGGGAATCACCAGCAGGTTTTCGTTGATGAAGTGCCCTACATCCTCGTTCTGCGGGATATAGAGTTTCAACAGCAGGTCATATTCACCACTTGTAGAATACAGCTCAGAGTGGATTTCGCGCAGAGCGATTTCCTCGGCCACTTTGTAGGTGGTTCCGGGTTTGCAACGGATTTGGATGAAAACGCAGGTGGACATGGGCCGGGCCTTGTTGGTTCGTGTTGCCCGCAGGCTGGCACGGCCCGCGCCGAGGCGCAATCCCCTGCAACAGTTTGAACGGATTGCGCCAAGCGCTCTGGAAAACCTTGCCCTTCCCCGTCTATAAGCGCGCGTGTAGCAAAAGGAATTCGCCCATGCGCAGCGCAAAGATCAGCCGCCAAACCGCCGAGACTGAAATCTCGGTCGAGGTCAATCTGGATGGAACAGGCCAGTATGACAACCAGACCGGCGTTGGCTTCTTTGACCACATGCTGGACCAGCTGGCGCGCCATTCGTTGATTGATATGACGATCCGCGCCAAGGGCGATTACCACATCGACGACCACCACACTGTCGAAGATACAGGGATAGCTCTGGGTCAGGCGCTGACGCAGGCACTGGGGGACAAGAAAGGCATACGTCGTTATGGCGAATGCCACTTGCCTATGGATGACGCACAGGTGCGCTGCGCCCTTGATCTGTCAGGGCGTCCGTTTCTGATCTGGAACGTGGACTTGCCAACTCCCAAGATCGGCACATTCGACACCGAGCTGGTGCGCGAGTTCTTTCAGGCGCTCAGCACGCATGGCGGCATCACGCTGCATATCGATCAATTGCACGGCTTCAACAGCCACCACATCGCCGAGGCGGCCTTTAAAGCCGTCGCGCGCGCCCTGCGGTTGGCGGTTGAAACCGATCCACGCAAAGCCGATGCGATTCCGTCCACCAAAGGCGCATTGTAAATGCTAACGGCAATTATCGACTACGAGAGCGGTAATCTGCACTCGGCTGAAAAAGCGTTTCAGCGCATGGCGCAAGAGATTGACGCGGGAAAGGTTGTGGTGACCTCGGACGCAGATGTAGTCGCCCGCGCGGACCGTCTTGTGCTGCCCGGTGATGGCGCATTTCCAGCCTGTGCTGCAGAATTGCGCGGTCACAAAGGCATTTATGACGCAATGGTCGAGGCGGTCGAACAAAAGGGCCGCCCTTTTTTGGGAATTTGCGTTGGCATGCAACTGATGGCCTCTAAGGGTCACGAATACAGCGAGACCGATGGTTTGGGCTGGATTGCAGGCGACGTGGTGCGCATCGAACCCTCGGACAGCGCGCTGAAGGTCCCCCATATGGGTTGGAACAATTTGATTATCGAGAGCGCACACCCGGTCTTTGCCGGTGTGGAAACAGGCGACCACACCTATTTCGTTCACTCATACCATTTCCGCGTGACAGATCCGGCACAGCGTCTAGCATATGTTGACTACGGCCAAGAGGTCACGGCCGTCGTCGGCCGCGACACAATGGTCGGTATGCAGTTCCACCCCGAGAAAAGTCAGGACGTGGGACTGCGCATGATCGGAAACTTCCTGACCTGGATGCCCTGAACGTTTATTGAACGCGTGTCCAGGTCTGTCCGCGGCAGACCAAACCGCCAGCGACGCAGCCTTTGACGGTCAACTCGTTCTGACTATCCAACGTCATTTTCGAGCTATAGGTCTTGTCGCGATCAGGCGCCCAGATCTTACCGTCATCATAGCTACCGCTGCCTTCCGGGATCATGTCCCAGATGATCTGCTTACCCAGGTTTTCATATTCCAACTGCTCGTTGCCATCAGCATCGAAAGCGGTGTCGATCGTGCCGCAAATCGCGCTGCCACATTCCGCGATGGTGACGTGTAAATAGCCACCCGTATCACCCGGCTCTGTCTTCCACAGGCCGTCAACCGGATCCGCTGCCATTGCGCCTGTTGCCAGCATCGCGAAGGTGGCGGCAAGTGTAACTTTCTTCATGGTGTTCTCCCTGATTTGCGCCCAGTCTGGCCCGTCGCTTGCAATCGGGCAAGAATGACCCAGCGTCGCGTTGCATCCCCTGCCCTGCATGTGCGATATGCCGCGCATGTAACAGTGATATAGGGCCGCCCAACATGATCCTCTACCCCGCCATCGACCTAAAAGACGGCCAGGCCGTACGCCTGCTGCGCGGTGAAATGGACAAAGCAACGGTTTTCAACGAAGACCCAGCAGCACAGGCGCGTGCCTTCGTCGATGCAGGGTGCGATTGGTTGCACCTTGTCGATCTGAACGGCGCATTTGCGGGCGAGCCCGTCAACGCCGCCCCGGTCGAAGCGATTTTGGCTGCGTGTAACGTACCAGCCCAATTGGGCGGCGGAATTCGCGACATGGCCACGATCGAGACATGGATCGAAAAGGGATTGGCCCGCGTCATTCTGGGAACTGTTGCAGTTGAGAATCCCGATCTGGTTCGACAAGCCGCAAAAGCCTTCCCGGGCAAAGTTGCCGTCGGAATAGATGCACGTAACGGCATGGTCGCCACCAAAGGCTGGGCCGAAGAAACCAACGTCCAAGTCACCGACTTGGCCCGCAGTTTCGAGGACGCTGGCGTTGCCGCGATTATCTATACGGACATCAACCGCGACGGAGCGATGCAAGGCCCCAATGTCGAGGCAACCGCAGCCTTGGCAAAGGCCGTGTCAATCCCCGTCATTGCATCAGGCGGGGTCAGTTCACTGGATGACCTTATCGCGCTGCGCGACTGCGGTGTCGCGCTAAACGGCGCTATCTCGGGTCGTGCCCTTTATGATGGCGCCATTGACCTTGCCGAAGCTTTGGAAGCAATCAAGCGCCCCTGATACCGGGGCGCTTCGTCTGGGAGGTTACTTCATCTTCCAGCGATTTTTCAGAGGCTTGCCATCTTTGTACAATTCGAACTCTTTTTCGCCGGTCTGTACAACCGCCAGCAGCCTGACCCACTGCCCCAGTCTTCGCACCATTGATCGCCTTCGACATACCATTTGGCGTCATATTTTGACCCCCCATAGTTGCCGGCAATTTTTCCCTTTTTGCGTCCGGTGCTGTACGCCTGCGCCCAAGGGGTTTTACCATCGGTATTCGAGATACCCGAAAGGGTTGATCCCGGGAACGTGGCCAAAAGCTCTTTCTGCGTCATGAAATCTTGCGCCTGCGCATCAGAGCTAAATGTCAGCACCAAAGCTAAAGCTGCGGAAACAGATAGGAAACTAGGGCGTATAGTCATAAAAAATCCTCCCAATAGATGTTAGAAATGCCGCAAGTCTAACACATGCAGGCTTATACCCAAAACCTGCGGAGGACTTAGCGCGCCAGCCTAAGGAAGAACCGGCGCGCCACAAGGATTACTGAGCGGCGGCAGCGGTCAGTTTCGCCAATGCGCCGCGCATCTTTTCGATAACCGGTGCTTTTTCGACCTCGTCAAAGTCATCCATGGTTTCTTTTGGGTCTTCATAGATCAACCAGACCTGACCATCGGCATCCTCATAGGCTTGCACCTTGAGCGGCAGGAACAAGCCTGCTCGCGGGTCTATCTGCATGGCAGGCGTGCCAAGCTTTGGGTTGCCAAAGATCAGCACCTGGTTGGGCGGAATCGGTGTACCCACCTTTTCAGCGCCTGCCGCATGATCGATGCGTGCAAAGACGGTTGCTCCGGCATTGCCGACCGCGGCCTCCAGCGCATCCAGCACCTCAGGCACTGATTTTTCAGTTTTTACTTTGATGATGTCGTCGGCCATGGCGGACAGGGTGCCTCCCAGAGTTAGGATTGAAGCAAGCAAAAGATGTCGCATATCATTATTCCTTTTCATGAATTTCACCCTTAATTTCCATAGCTTCACGTGACATCACAATCACAAGTCTGGCATCGGCGGGGCGTTGCCGGTAAAGGTGCGCTGAACAAAGGACTTCTTATGCTGAAAACGCGCATTATCCCCTGTCTGGACGTCGCTGATGGCCGCGTCGTCAAAGGTGTGAATTTCGTTGGCCTGCGCGATGCAGGCGACCCGGTGGAATCAGCCAAGGCCTATGACGCGGCTGGCGCGGACGAAATCTGTTTTCTGGACATCCATGCCACCCATGAAAACCGTGGGACGATGTTTGACGTGGTCCAACGCACGGCTGAGCAATGCTTTGTTCCTTTGACCGTCGGTGGTGGCGTGCGCACCAAAGACGACGTACGCGCCCTGTTGTTGGCGGGGGCGGATAAGGTCAGTTTCAATTCTGCCGCAGTAGCCAACCCCGACGTCATCGCAGAAGCCGCTGACCAATTCGGCAGTCAATGCATCGTATGTGCCATTGACGCAAAAACAGTCAGTCCCGGCAAGTGGGAGATCTTTACCCACGGAGGGCGCAAACCAACCGGAATTGACGCGGTAGAGTTTGCGAAGACCGTGGTCGCAAAAGGCGCAGGTGAAATCCTGCTGACGTCAATGGATCGAGACGGCACAAAGGCCGGGTTCAACCTGCCACTGACTCGCGCAATCTCGGACGCGGTTGCCGTGCCGGTCATTGCATCAGGTGGCGTTGGCAATCTGGACCATCTTGTCGAAGGGGTAACCGAGGGCGGCGCAAGCGCTGTGCTTGCCGCTTCGATCTTCCATTTTGGTGAGTACACGATCCGCGAAGCCAAGGAACACATGGCTGCCGCGGGCATCCCGATGAGGCTGACATGAGCATTTTGCACGAACTGGCCGCAACAATCGAAGGGCGCAAAGGGGCCGATCCCGACAGCAGTTGGACAGCAAAGCTGCTGGCGAAAGGTCCAGAGAAATGCGCCGAGAAATTCGGTGAAGAAGCCATCGAAGCCATCATCGAGGCCGCGAAAGGCGATCAGGCAAAGCTAACATCCGAGGCGGCCGACGTGCTCTACCATCTGCTTGTGATGCTGGCCGCACGGAACGTTACGCTAGACGAAGTGCTGGATGAGTTGGCCCGTCGACAAGGGATCAGTGGGATCGACGAAAAAGCCGCGCGTCCAAAGGCGTGACGGCATGCACTTCCTCGCCTAGTCTGACCAGGTTAGATGGACGATCCAAAGGCTGTGACATGATCAGAGCATTACTGCTTGGGCTGGCATTGATCGCTTTGTGCGCGTGCGCCGCCGCGCCGTCCTCAAACGGGGATGAGGTTCAGCGACTAGAGGCCGAGATCCTCAGCCTCGGCCCGGGCGTTGATCCTACTGAAGCCCGTCGTGCAGCCCAAATTGCCTACGCCTATACCGCGCAATTGGTTGAGGAATATGAAATCACGGATCCTCCACTGATACACAATGCGAAGGTCAACAAAGGCCTGCGCCCACGTGGGCTGTGTTGGCATTGGGCCGAAGATATTGAGCGACGTTTGGATCAGGAAAACTTCGAGACATTGGACCTGCACCGCGCAATCGCGAATGCCGACAACCCATTTCGCATCGACCACAGCACCGCTCTTATCAGCCGCAAAGGCGATACAATGTACGACGGAATTGTACTCGACCCCTGGCGATACGGTGGGGTTCTGTACTGGGCCCCGCTGGCTGAGGACACACGTTACGAATGGGTTCCCCGAGAAATCGTTTTGGAAAAACGACGGCTGGAACAGTATGGCGAACTTAAGCCTTACGTCGCAAACTAAGCCTACAGTTTGGACGAAATTACACCGGTCGCAAAACCACCCATACGCAATTCACCGAACAGGCGCTGATATTCGATCTTTGGACAGCGGTTCATAACCACATCCACGCCACGTGCGCTGGCAGCGGCTGCGGCCTCTTGATGTTCAACCCCGATCTGCATCCAAATCGTGCGCAACTGGGGCAACTCGGCCAACGCCTCGTCTACGATAGGCGGCACCGTTTCAGAGCGGCGGAAGATATCAACCATGTCGACAGGCTCGGAAATCTCGGACAGCGACGCGCGCACCTGTTCACCAAATAACTCTTTGCCCGCGTGACCCGGATTTATCGGAATGACCTTGTAGCCCTTTAACGACAGGTAGCGCGCCACGTAATAGCTAGGGCGGACTGGGTTCATCGAAACGCCCACGACGGCCACAGTTTTCGTGCGTCGCAGGATGTCTTTCAAAAATGCATCAGTGTAGTCGGCCATGTCGCCACCCTATGCGCAGGACGCAAAAGAAAAAAGCGCCCAGGTAAAAACCCGGGCGCAAGGTGTTGGAACGAGGGACAGTGAAATGACCCGCGGCAGTTCCGTTCCGCGGTCACTGTGACATTTAAGCACGAGATCAGAGAAAAAAAGAGGGGGTGCGCGTTTTTGTGATGACAGATCACGAAAAGCGGAAAACGGCCTATTTTTCGTAGAGCACGACGGGCCAATTGGCCTCGGCCATGCGGATGTATCCGGCCGTATCGCGCTGCCATCTTTTTTCGATTTCCGGTGAATGCGTCAGGTACAAACGCCCATCGATGACCTGCCACAGATTCGGATCAGTACTGACCAGCTTGCCTTGCGCCATGGCAAAGGCGCAGTACCCACCGAATTGCGGAGCGTATGCACGGGGGTTCATTTCGAACGCATCCCGGTTTTCAGCCGAAGCAAAGTGCCACTCTGCCCCTTTCCAAACAACGGAATACTCTGGAAGTCCACGAACAGGCGTACCGCTGTTGAAATAAGAAACCGCATCGTAACCCGCCATAGCTGCGCCATCCGTCTTGTAAAAGACAGGCAAGTCCTGCGCGAACGCAGCAGGAGCAAGTACAGCGGCGGTCAGTGCGCCAAGAAGAAAGCGTCGGTTCATCATCATCGCATCGTGTTTAAGAAATCAGCCTAACAAGATGCAATTTATTTACACATCTGAAACTCGCATTAACGCGGATGTGATCGCTCGTGCGTGAATAAAGCAGCGTTAGTCGAAAATATCTTCGATCGCATCCCAAGCTTCATCCAGGACACGCGAGAACATACCCTTTTTCTTCTTTTTGTTTTTGTACCCTTTCGAGGGTTTGAATGATTCACGCTTGGGTTTGGAATCGTTCAGTTTCCGCTTGGGCACCATCTTTAGATCATGCAGAGGTGCTCCGCAGCTGGAGCAGCTGAGTTCATGTCGCTGTTTTCCTTTCAGAACCAGCGCAGCTCGGGTACCGCAATAGCAGCACGTGGCGATTTTCGAAGGCGTGGAAATGGCGCTCTCCTGTTTATCTGTGTCGTGAAGCATATAATGCGATTGCGGCAGCATTTGAGACGTTCAGCGATCCAAATCCGCCCGATGCGTCGATTTTCACCAATTGATCGACTGTCTCTTTGGTTTTTTGCCGCAAACCAGGGCCCTCGGCCCCCAATACCAACGCAACAGGATGATCCAGCTTGCCATCCAGAGCTGTTTCAATTGTCTGTTCCGCCTCGCCATCCAGCCCCAAAACCAGAAAGCCCATATCCTGCAGCGCGACAATCGCGTCCGCCAAGTTTCTGACGCGCAGGTAAGGCTGACGTTCCAGTGCGCCACTGGCCGTCTTGGCCAACGCCCCGGTTTCCGGTGCCGAATGATGCCGGGTTCCAATAACTGCACTGGCCCCCAAAACCTCGGCCGAGCGTAGAATCGCACCCACGTTATGCGGATCGGTAACCCTGTCCAGTAGAATGACCCGAGGATGCGCACGGCCGATACAGTTCTCGGCCAGCCCTCCCCAATCCAAAGGTTTGACTTCCAGTGCGGCCCCCTGATGAACCGAGCCCGGATCAATCGGGGCCGTGAATTTGCGCGGGTCCACCATCTCGGGACTGATTGCCGCGAATTCAATGGCTTCGGCAAGTTTGTCTTGCGCGTTTCGCGTCACAATAAGGCGCAGTTTCTTGCGGTTTGGGTTCATCAGCGCATCGCGCACGGCATGCAATCCAAACAACCAAACAGTTTCAGCCGAGGCCGCCTTGCGTGCCTGTTCCTTTTCAACGACCCACTTGGGTTTCTTCATTTCTTGGGCCTCCGGGCCGGGAATTCGGTTTCCTGCGTCAAAGCGGTATTTTCCTGTTGACGCTCCTTTAAGGCGCTAGTAATCACGCCTCCACGTCAGGTGCAACGCCTGACAGTGGGCGACAGGCCGCAAGGTGTGGCAGGGGACTGTAACTCCCTCGCGGAGACGCACGCCTGGTTCGATTCCAGGGTCGCCCACCACTTTTACAAGCTTCCCAGAGATTTGGACTAAAGCTCGGGCCTTGAATGCTATGGTGGTTCCCTACAGCAAGGGCCCTTAGTCAATCTGCGTTGTCCTCTTACAAAACACTAGCTTCGAAACGAGCTTTCCGAATCTAAGGAGCGGCCAAGGAGTGTCCCCGCAGACCGTTCTAAGGATGGGTTCGGGTTAGCTGCAGAGAGAACGCCTTGTCTTTGGACCACCGCGGCTAATTGTCGACTCGTATTGGCTAAAGCCTTCATTGACGTGCGTGCTCGACACTCGAAAAGAAAGACAGAGCGCCACTAAGCGAAGGAGGTGTTCCCGACCCAAAGGTCTGGAACACCCACTCATCTGCCGACACTCAAGCCGCCGCAGAGCTTTGCGCCGTGACGCGCTCGAACCACTCGATTACGGCATCCAGCTCGGGCACTACCTCTTCTGCGGCGCCGTCTGTGAAGGCTTGGAACTTCTCTATGTTCAAGCCGTTTACTCCGACCAGAACCGGTATGTCCTGCGCCAGCGCCTCGGCGATCACGGGGCGGAAGCCACGCCCATCGGCCTCATGTTTGCCAAACTTATTGACGATCAAAAGCTGCGGTGCATCCTCCAGCGAAGCGGTCACATGTCCCACGGCTTGTTCCAAAGCGGCCGGGTCCAGCCGACAGCCGCGGGACTGGGTTCCAAGAGACTGAGAAATACGTATGGTATCGCCCTCGGGCAGAACGCGGACATCCATGTCGCATTTGCTGCTGTCAGCGCATTCAGTGTTCGTCTGCACCACACCGGCCAATCGCGCGCCGGATTTCAGAAGATGTTCGGCAGCAGCGCTGAGTAGACGATCCGTCGCTCCGCGGTCGGTGGTGGTGACATAGGCCAGGTGCATTCAGAGACCCTCGTAATGTTAGTGTGACAAACCAGATAGCACGCATGCCCCCAATCGGCCACTCCTGCACGGTAAAACACGTGCGGCAGACCAATCAAAGCTGCGTGCAAGACGAACAAAACGGTGAATACCAAGCTGAAGCCGAGGCCTTCCCAGGCGCGAGAGCGACGGAAAGGATGCGCCTGTTCGGGAGCGCCTGGACAATAGGGATTGAGTCGCAAACACCGGCCCTGATCGTCTCGGAACGTGGTGCAATCAGCTTAGGTCACAAGGACGATGTCGTATTCGGCCACGTCACGAGGCGGGGCGGCACAACCGCCCCTACCCCTGATTATAGCCCCAAAGCTTTGCGGCGTTCTTCGGCAAAGCCCTGAACCATTCGGTCTGCGATTAGCGCCAGTATCGCCATCGCGGCACCGGCGGAAATTCCAAGCCCGACATCCGCCTGACCTAACGCGAGATAAATCGACTGGCCCAGACCGGTCGTCCCGATCAGCGCCGCGATCACAAGCATCGCAAAGGCGTAAAGGATGGTCTGGTTCAACCCCAGCAAGATGGTCGGCGCGGCATAGGGCGCGCGCACGTCCCGCATGATTTGCCATTCGGTCGCGCCACTGGAAATAGCGGCCTCCATCATTTCTTCTGGTGTGTTTACCAGCCCGTGACGAGTGTACCGGATCATCGGCACAACCGCGTAGGCACAGATTGCAAGAAAGGCCGAGAATTCGCCGATCTGAAACACCATCAAAACCGGGATCAGAAAGACGAACAGCGGTATCGTCTGCAGCATATCGCAAATCGGTCGAACGACACTCCACACTGGCGACCAGACTGCACTGGCCAAACCGATCAAGCCGCCGACAATGGCACAGGCGAACACCGCAGCACCGCTGAGGTAGAGCGACAACAGCGCCCTCTCCCACAGGCCCGAAACAAGAATGGTGCAGAGCAGCCCAACGGACAAAGCAGCAAGACGCCACCCTCCGGCAACATAGCTGAGGGCAGCGGTAGCGGTCAGGACGAAAGGCCACGGAAGGTTGGAAATGCCAGTTTCCAACATGCCGATCAGGATTAACACAACCAACCCGCCGGTCAGGTGCCCGCGCCATGCCATCAGACCAGCAATAACAGCTCCGGCTGCGAACAGGCCGTAGCTCATTCCTGCTGTCCATTGGAAACCCCAGGTGAACGGCAGAACGGCCTGATCCAGCCCAATACGCAGCGGCAAAAGCACGTAGAAAAGCGCATTGTTCTTGAACGCATCTAACCAAGAACCGTTAGCTTGTGTGAAAGCCGTCAAGCCGCTGTCTATGGCTTCGGCCATCGGGTCGAGCACGGTCAGTTCCGAGGGGTTCGGCAACCAAGCCCAAAAGGCGGCAGTGAACAACACAGCAAAGCCCAACATGGCCCACACAACGCGTCGATCATGGCGTTTGCGCTCGGTCGCAAGGGTTCCGCTCATACGGTCTATGACGACCGCAAACACAACAATGACCAACCCAGCCATCAGGGATTCACCAAACTGCGCCTTGCGCATGGTGAGCAGAACTTCCCACCCGATATCGTTAAAACCACCGATGACAGCGGCGATGATAACCATCGACAGAGCGGCCATAAGGCACTGGTTCACACCGATCATGATCTGTGTCGCGGCCGCGGGGATTTCCACCTGAAACAATTGCTGAAACCGAGTGCCGCCGGACATGATCGCGGCCTCTTTGATCTCGGGCTCAACCCGCTCGAGCCCAAGCATCACGTTGCGAGCCATTGGCGGGGCAGCATAGATGGCCGAGGCGATCAGACCTACCACCGGACCAAAGCCAAACAACAACAGCAGTGGTGTCAGATAGGCGAAAGTTGGCACTGTCTGCATGACGTCCAACACCGCCTGAACGAACGACTTCACCCGAGGGATTTCATTGGCGAGGATGCCGATCGCCCCGCCGACCACCAGCGCCACGGGGACCGAAACGGCCACAAGCGCCAGCGTATTCATGCTTTCGGCCCAATACCCTGAGGCCAGTACAAAGCTCAGGCCCAAGAAACCCAACGCCGCCATCGGCAGACCACCAAGGTACCAGCCCAGCGCGGTCACCAATCCAATCAGGATTGGCCATGGTGTGTTCGCCAAAACGAAATTGGCTGCGTCCATCGGATAAGCCATCAGATCGGAAAACAGCCGCATGACCGGTTTGATGCCGTTCAGAAACCAATCCAGGAACACCCCAACCCATTGGGTTGCTGGTAATTCCCATGCAGTCGGCCATTTGACCAACCAAGGCGCGATACCCTCCAGCACCAAGCAAACTGCACCGACAACAACCGTGATCAACGCGGCCTTTGCGCCAACAGTTAAACGCACCTGTTGTGCGGGAATATCGGTAAGCGCAGTCATGTCTCGTCTACCTGCAACGCGGCGGCCAAGTCTGACGGATGAACGGTGCCAACGATATTGCCCGCCTCATCGCGCACCGGCACGGGCTCATAAAGCTCCATGCAATGCGCCAAGGCGGCGTCCAGCGTCATCGAGGTCGTCAGACCCGGATCGTCCGGGCCGCGCTCGGCCTCGTCGCGCATGACCGAAGCAACCTTGGCATGCTGACCCTTGGCCACGTCTTTCGAAAACTCTCGCACGTAATCATCCACGGGGCGCAGCACGATGTCCGTGGGCGTGCCGATTTGAACGATCTTGCCATCACGCATGATCGCGATTCGGTCAGCCAGCTTCAACGCTTCCTGAATGTCGTGCGTTATGAATACGATGGATTTCTTGAGCGTCGCCTGAATACGCAGAAATTCGTCCTGTAGCTGGCGGCGGATGAGTGGATCTAGCGCCGAGAACGGCTCGTCCAGAAACCAGATATCCGGGTTCACAGCCAAGGACCGTGCAATCCCGACACGCTGCCTTTGACCACCTGACAACTGGCGGGGAAAACTATCCTCGCGGCCTTCCAGGCCCACCAGTGAAATGACCTCTTGCGCACGTGCCAAGCGCTCGGTCTTGCCGACGCCTTGCACGCGCAGCGGATAAGCCACGTTTTCCGCCACGGTCATGTGGGGAAACAGACCGAAATGCTGGAACACCATGCCCAGCTTTTTCCGGCGCAGGTCCGTCAAAACCTTTTTTGACGCACCCATTACGTTTTCACCGTCGACGCGAATTTCACCGCCCGTCCCAGGCAAAAGCTGAGATATGCATCGTATCAAGGTGGACTTGCCCGAACCGGACAACCCCATAATGACGAACAGCTCGCCTTCTTTGACTTCGAAATTGGCATCCTGCACGGCGGGGATAAACCCGTTTTCCCGCAGATCAGCAGCTGCTTTGTCCGCATCATTCCCTGACCGAGACAGCGCGTCGGTCAGGGCCTTTTCAGCACCGGGGCCAAAGACCTGCCAGAGGTTCTGGCAGGCAATGGCTGGCGTTTTAGCGTCAGTCACTTAGGCAGGCTCACTGGGTTGCAGCGTCAACAACCGGGCGCCACTTACCTTCGTTTTCGGCCATCCATGCCGCGACGACCTCTTCGACTTTACCACCGTCAACGTCGATGGCCCCCATCATTGGCTGCTGATCCTCGACCGCCAATTGGTAGTTGCTGAGGATTTCAAAGGCCGCCGGCCATTTGTCTTCCATACCGCTCCAGCTGGCTTTGAAGATGCGCGAAGGTGAGAAATCGCAGTCATTCACCGCGTTGGGGTTCGGGCCCCACGCCGGATCGTTGAAGCACGCCTCTTCGCCGACTGGCAGGTCAACGAACTGCACGTCATAGGCCGACATGGCCCAATGTGGCTGCCAGAAGGTGATCAGCAACGGCGACTTGCGCTCGGTCGACGCGCGGAGTTCGGCGATCAATGCGCCCTCAGATCCTGCAGGAACCGCTTTGAACGGAAGTTCCAGACCGGTCATACGATCGGCACCCGGAGTACCCCAATCGGCGGGATAATCTACCAGACGTCCACCCGGCAGTGTTTCTGCCGTGGCAAAGACCTGCGCGCATTCTTTCAGGGCTTCCCATGCAGGCAGGCCCGGGCACAGTTCAGCCACATGGGCCGGGTATGCAATGCCTTCCTTGGCGTCCAGACCCAGATCTCCGATCTCAACGACCGTGCCCTCTTCGACTTTCTTTGCGTACTCGTCTGACACGTTCGACGACCAGATTTCCAACGTCGCATCAATGTCACCGTCGGCCAACGCCTGGAACTGGTTCATCATGCCTGCGGTCACATACTCCACGTTGTATCCCGCGGCTTTCAGCATTTCGCCTGCGACATGCGTCGTTACGTGCTGACCGGTCCATTCGTTGACGGCCAGTTTGATCGGCTCATCCACTGCACCCATGTCAGCAGCGTAGGCGGAACCAGCAACTGTCATTGCCAAAAGGCTTACACTCAGTTTTTTCATCGACATTCTCCCTGTCTTCTTTGTTATTGGCGCCTCGGCATCGCGAAGCGTTTGTCTCACGACAATACCATGTCGCAACATGCACAAAATAGGCTGAAAAAGGAAAGCGGTCTGTGTGATCCAAAGCGGATTAATTCGCCCGCACACGCCCCGTTTGTCCCTATCCGCCTTTATGCGCAGATCCCCTTGACCTTTCTTGTCTTCACATTGTTTTGGGTCAGGTTATTGATTGACGAGTCAATCACAAACCCGAATTGCCTGTTTTGTCGAGTATTTTTTTCGAAGTGGCACAGATTTTTTCTTGAACTCGCAAACGCGGACATCACGCAGAGCCCTTGCCACCAGCACATCGAAAAGCAACGTTAGGCGCGAAGGAGCCCGCACATGCATCATTTTGACGAGATTTTCGCAATTTCCGCCAAACGTCACGGTGGACCAGATGCGCTGGAGGAAAAACTCAGCAAGCCCAAGTCCATCAAAGAGTTGGAGGAAATGCCCGAAGACCGTTGGCTGTCCGTGCTGACAAAGTGCATTTTCCAGGCTGGCTTCAACTGGCGGGTCATCGAAAACAAATGGGATGGATTCGAGACCGCCTTTGACGGCTTTGATGTTGGGCGATGCGCTTTTATGGACGATGAAAAGTTCGACTCGCTTTTGCAGGACACCCGCATCGTTCGAAACGGCACAAAAATCGCGACTGTACGCGATAACGCTGCCTTCCTTCTGGAACTGCGCGAGGAAGGTGGGGCAGGAAAAGTTCTGGGCGGTTGGCCATCCAGCGATTACATCGGCCTCTTGGCGATGTTGGGTAAGCGCGGCTCGCGTCTGGGCGGTGCATCTGCGCAATATGCTATGCGTTTTGCAGGTCGGGACAGCTTTATTCTATCGCAGGATGTGACGGCGCGTCTGGTCGCTGAAGGTGTGATCGACAAAGCGGCAACTTCCAAGAAAGCGATGACCGCAGTCCAATCCGCTTTTAACACTTGGATGGACCAATCCGGGCGGTCCCTGACTGAAATCAGTCGCGTTTTGGCGATGAGTGTCTGAAAACGGGTTGCAGAGGCGGAAACACGCATTAGGCTTTGATCATGTTGCGACTGTTTTTGATGGCGTGTCTTGTCTTTCTTTTCGCATGCGGTCGCCCGTTGACCGAGCAAGAGATTGCGTTTGCCAGTGCCATTCAAGGTGACACTCTGGACGTCAGCAATGTTCGCCTTGTCGAAGGCGCGCCTGTTGCGCCGATCACCTTTTATCGTCAGAATCGTCCGCGCCTTGCATGCCGCGAGCGTATTCTGCCCCCACCAAAAGAAGGACCGGTCACTGCCAAACCAGCGGCGGTCGCATTGTTCAACAAGGTCTATTTCACAAAGGACTGGTACCTTGAGGACTATATGTCCGACTTCCCCGAGGAAATGAACCTGATTGCAGCTATGCTGCTTGCGCATGAGTTGACCCATGTCTGGCAATGGCAAAATCGCAAGACGACGGGATACCACCCGCTGCGGGCCGCGGCTGAACATGGCGGCAGCAAGGACCCTTACCTTTTTGATTTAAGCACTTCGCCGGACTTTCTCTCTTACGGGTTCGAGCAACAGGGCGCGATCGTCGAAGAATATGTGTGCTGCCGGGCGCTGGACCCTGCTGCTCCCAGGACACAGCGCCTGCACGACATGCTGGGCGCGCATTTCGACCTTTCGCCACTGCCCGGTGAGCGCCGGGAACGGGCAGTGGTCATCCCATGGGCTGATGCCGAGATTGACGGGATTTGTAGTTAGTCCTCAGCGGTTTTGCAGCGTTTCAAGATACGCAACAAGATCAACGATAGGCTGGCTGGTCAGGATCGGCTGCCCCTCGGGCGTTTTCATCGAGGTATCCTGTCCGTCGAAGTAAGGTCCGTAGACAGGCATCGGGCTGCCATGACTTACCAGCGGGTCACGACCATCTATTCGCGCGACCACGCGCGCGGTCGGAAAAACCCCTTCTTCATTTGCAAGCTGTGTCAGATCCGATGGCTGAACAACAAGCACTCCGGCCATTGGTCCGCCACCCTTTGCATCAAGCCCATGACATGTCGCACAGTAGTGCTGAAATAACTCCGCCCCCATTTGCACGTCCTGCGCGGCAGCCTGGCTAGCCAAGCTCATCATCCCTATCGAAACTGCGCCAATTATCGGCCTGATCATCGCATCCTCCTGTCAAGATTGACGTTTGCAGGCTTGCCCGATGACGCCCTTGGCGCAATGATCCAGATCAACGAAGCGGGAGGATACGGGCAATGACACATTATGCAGCCATCATGCTGGCCGCCGGGATCGGTGTTCCCATACTTGCTGCTCTGAATGCCGCATTGGGTAAGCTCATTGGTTCTCCGACCACGGCTGCGGTGGTTTTGTTTGCGATCGCTTTCGCGTCCTCGGCTGCCGTGATGGTGCTTTTTCCGGGCCTGACCGCCTTGTCCAAAGTGACCGAGGTGCCCAAACACCTTTTACTCGGGGGCGTTCTGATCGCTTTCTATGTTTTATCGATCACACATGTTGCCCCGCATTTCGGTGTCGGGAATGCCGTGTTCTTTGTCCTGATCGGACAGTTAATTAGCGCGGCGGCCATTGACCATTTCGGCCTGTTTGGCGCTCAGGTCACGCCGCTGACATGGTTACGCGCAAGTGGTATCGCGGTGATGGCCGCCGGCGTCGCTATTACGCAACTGGCCTGAGGATCCCGCCTTCCAGTCGCAACTTTCGGTCCATGCGCGCCGCCAGATCCATGTTGTGCGTGGCGATAAGCGCCGATAGCCCCTCGTCCCGAACCAAGGCCATCAAGGCGTCAAACACCTGATCCGATGTTTCGGGATCCAGATTGCCCGTCGGTTCATCAGCCAACAGAATGCGCGGCGCATTGGCCAGGGCCCGGCAAAACGCAACCCGCTGCTGTTCACCACCGGACAACGCTGCCGGGCGGTGCGCCGCTCGCTCGGCGACGCCAACACGGTCCAACAGGGTCATTGCCCTCTCAACCGCTGCGTTCTCGGACACACCGTTCGCAAGTTGCGGCAAGGTGATGTTTTCCAGCGCGGTGAATTCCGGCAGCAAGTGATGGAACTGGTAGACAAAGCCCACATCCTGCCGTCGCAATGTGGTTCGCGTCCGGTCCCCTTTGCCAGATACGTTTTGCCCCGCAATTTCGACCACACCGGCATCCGGGGTGTCCAACAGGCCCGCAATATGCAGCAAGGTTGACTTTCCGGCACCCGAAGGCGCAACCAGAGCCACCGCCTCGCCTGAGCGCAGTTCAAGATCGACACCGCGCAGCACCTGTACCTCACCCGGCGTGCCTTTGAGATAGCTTTTGGTCAGGCCCGCAAGCCGCATGGTTACATCACTCATAGCGCAGCGCCTCAACCGGGTTCAGCCGCGCCGCGCGACGGGCCGGAAAATAGGTGACGAAGAAAGACAAACCCAACGACAGCCCGACGGCCTTGAGGACATCCGTCAGATGCAGCTCGGCCGGCAACGCATAGATGCCGCGAATAGACGGATCCCAAACACCTCCGCCCATCACGAAATTCACAAAGGAAAAGATCGGGTCGATATACAACGCAAAAAGACAACCCAACACGACGCCCATCGCAGTTCCTATGATGCCAGTAAACGCGCCGCATATGAAAAACACCCGCAGAACCGACCCCTCGCTTAAGCCAATCGTTCGCAGAATTCCGATGTCGCGCCCCTTGTTCTTTACCAGCATGATCAGGCCGGACACGATGTTCATCGCGGCAATCAGAACAAGGATAGACAGGATGATGAACATCACATTGTCCTCAACCTCAAGCGCGCGCAGGAACCCGCCCGACGCATCCTGCCACGTCCAAATCTGACTGCGCTCACCTGCGGCCTCGAGGATAGGGATCAGGATCGGCGTCAGATCCTCGGGTTGATCAACCATCACCTCAATCTCGTCCGCAACGCCTTCGCGGTTGAAAAAGCTTTGTGCCCGCTCAAAGGGCATGTAGACGCGGGTTCGGTCAATGTCATACCGCCCTGCGGAAAAGATATAGACGACGCGGTAGGCGTTCACGCGCGGGGATGTCCCAAGCGGTGTCTTAACACCGTTGGGCGAGGTTAGCTTGACTGTATCCCCAACCGTCGCCCCGATACTACGGGCAACACCGGAGCCAATGGCGATCGCGTCCTCTTCGTTCAGGAAAAAGGCCAGATCGCCTACGGCCTGCTCGCTGCCTGCAATGCCCGGTAGATCCAGAAGATCGTCGGGTTCAATCCCAAAAACCTCAACACCATTGCTGCGATCGCCATTGGTGATCAGAACCTGCCCTTTCACCAAAGGTGCCGCGCGTTGCACACCGGGAACCTGCGCAATGCGCTCGGCCATTTCAGTATAGTCATCAATGGTGCGGTCTACGCGACCCTGCGCATCAAACTCACCCGCCGAATAAACCGTGACATGCGCGTTTGCCCCTAGGATGGTCCCGACAAACTCGGCCCGAAACCCCGAGCGCACGGCCAGCGTTGCGATCAGGGCAAATACGGCAAGCGTAATCCCGATCAGAGAAATCCACGTCATCACACTGACACCGCCTTCGGCGCGACGGGCGCGCAGATACCGCCAGGCGATTTTCCATTCGAAGGGTGCGAAAGGCGGGGGTGTCGTGGCCATGCCTGCTCCGGTTTTTTGTTGGCGCGACCCTCACGACATTTCGCCGGATGGTCAAGCCGCTTGTCAAACTGATAGGATGGCGTTCCGCAAAACCGTGCTCTTTGATCTGAAATTCGGCGGGGCCTAGCTTCCCAGTGGTGGACGAATCACCAGCACGAGCAATTAGCGGCCACTCGGGCTATGAGTGACTTTAAATCTCAATAATATACCAGAGGTTGTGATTGCGTTCACAGACATGCGCCTACTGTTTCAACACTGTAGTCAATGTGAGCATGGCGAGTCCGACTGAATTCAAAATGCAACATATGTAACGCAACTTTATTTCGCTTTTTGCTTATTTTTGGAAACTTTGTCACCCTGATCGTGGGGGATTAAATGGTTAGAGCGGGAGTCGCTCATGAGTGTTCGAATTGAAACTAAAGACACGGGTGCAATTTCAACCCGGCAAGCCTCTACAGAACTGGATTGTGAGACAGCAGCTTTGCTGCGGGCGGCCATTCGTCCGTTATTTGCAAGCGCAGCCAGTTGGAACAACCTGACAGCCATCCTGGAAGACAAAGGTTATCACCTGGCGTTCCGACAAGGGCGGCTTTGCGTGACGGACATGTCGACCGGTGAACGCATCTGCGGGCTAAGGTTTCTGGGGCTTGAATTCAGAGATCTGGTAAAGCGCATGGGTCGTCCGATCGTCGTCGCCCGAGACAGCGAGACAGGTGATCTTCTGTCTGCCCGACCAACGGTTAGCGGCGCTTAGAAACGACGCCAGAACTGCACGGATCGTCGCGTCGTTTTCCAAAGGCTGTGGCGCGCCGCAGCTTTTATGCCGTGGCATGACCCCATTTTCAGCAAGCGTTCCAGAACCAGCGCTGCAGGCATATGCCCACGGTGGTAGAACCGGACGAAATCGTCCTGTGTCAGATTCCGGGCGGCGTTGAAACCTGCATAGTATTTCAACCAAACACGCGCGTAATCCTGCGCGGTTATGTCGTCATTATCGCTGGCACCGCGCCCCCAAAACATCGAAATCGGGTCATCCGTACGCTCACCCTCATACCCTTCGGTGATGAGCCGGAGCATCAGGTCATAGTCTGCGGCGACGCGAAACTGTGTATCGTGCCCCCCTAACGCATCGAAGACATCGTGCCGCAGCAATACCGAATTGTGACAAAACGGCATGCGTTGCAGGATAGCTGTCAGCGACATGCGTTTTTCGCGGCTTTCCGTACCATCCTTGAACCGGCGCAATGTCGACCCAAAAAGGAAATCGGGTCGTGTCGCGGTTAGCCTGTCTGCCAGTCCATTGAGGATATCATCAGAAGCCAGTGAATCGTCTGAGTTCAGAAACAACAGATACTGACCGCCTGACGATGCCGCCCCCTTGTTCATCGCGTCATAGAGGTTCGTGTCGGGTTCACTAATTACGCGAGTTCGCGGGGCGTCGGCGGTCACCTCGTGCAAAAAGTCCAGAGTGCCGTCCGTCGAGGCCCCATCTTGTATAATGTGCTCAGCGCGATCACAGCCTTGGCGTGCCATACACGCGACCACCTCGCGAAAGCTGTCCTGCCGTCCTTGGGACAGCAGGTTATGTGTCGCCGTAATAACCGAGATCAGCGGCGTGTCAGTGTCAGCCGATCTGCTCATAGATCTCGGCGATCTTCGTCACGGCGGCCTCGGGGCTCAACTCTTCGCTTTCGCCGGTGCGGCGGCAGGTCAGTTCGACCACACCGTTCTTCAGGCCGCGCGGGCCAACAGTGATGCGCCACGGCAGACCGATCAGGTCCATGGTCGCGAATTTGCCCCCGGCCCGTTCGTTGCGGTCATCATAAAGCGGTTCCAGCCCCAAGGCAGTCAGCGCGCCATAAAGCTTGTCACAGGCTGCGTCCGCCTCTTCATCACCTTGCTTGAGGTTGACGATCCCGCAGTGGAACGGCGTCACGCCCTCGGGCCAGATGATGCCCTTGTCATCGTGGCTGGCCTCAATGATCGCGCCGATCAGGCGGCTGACGCCGATCCCGTGGCTGCCCATGTGAACAGGCGTCGGTTTGCCATCGGGGCCTTGAACGGTTGCGCCCATCGCCTCGGAATACTTGGTGCCAAAGTAGAAGATTTGCCCCACTTCGATCCCGCGCGCCACCCGGCGACGGTCTTCGGGCACCTGATTGAACAGCGCCTCGTCATGGGTTTCATCCGTGCGCGCGTATTTTGAGGTGAACTCCTCCAGAATGGCCTGACATTGTGCGCGGTCATCATAGTCGATCTGACGATCGCCAAAGGTCAGATCGGTGACGGCGCTGTCATAGAAGACTTCAGATTCACCGGTTTCGGCCAAGACCAGAAACTCATGCGTGTCGTCGCCACCGATGGGGCCGGAATCGGCGCGCATCGGGATAGCCTGCAGGCCCATACGTTCGTAAGTGCGCAGGTAGCTGACCAGATGGCGGTTATAGGCGTGCAGCGCGTCCTCTTTGGTCAGGTCGAAATTGTAGCCGTCCTTCATGTAGAATTCACGCCCCCGCATCACGCCGAAACGCGGGCGGATTTCATCGCGGAATTTCCACTGGATTTGGTAAAGGGTCAGCGGCAGATCTTTATAGCTGTTCACATGGCCGCGGAAGATATCCGTCACCAGTTCCTCGGCTGTGGGCGTATACAGCATGTCCCGCCCGTGACGGTCCTGCATCCGCAGCATTTCCTGACCGTAATCGTCATAGCGCCCGGATTCGCGCCACAGGTCCGCCGATTGCAGGATCGGCATCTGAATGGCGATGTGACCGGCCCGCGCCTGTTCTTCATGCACGATGTTTTCCAGCTTGCGCAGCACTTTGAACCCCAGCGGCAGCCAGGAATAAATCCCGGCGGATGCTTGCTTGATCATCCCCGCGCGCAGCATCAGCCGGTGGCTGACGATCTGAGCCTCGGAGGGGTTTTCCTTGAGAACGGGCAGAAAGTAACGGCTGAGGCGCATATTGTAACCTTAAAGGTGAAAGTTCACTCGAAAGGTGATTATGCCAAAGCCCCGCCGGGGGCAATCGGGCATTGGCGTTTTTGCGACCTCGGGTCAGTCGGATTTTTGATTGACCCGCCGATCAGGGTTTTCAAATGTGACAGAAATGTAAAACCCAAGAGGCACCGATGCAGACCATTCAGGAACCCGCCCGCCAGATTCCCGTCATCCATCAGACAGACGTTCTGGTCGTCGGCTCTGGCCCCGCCGGGCTGGCCGCCGCGTTGGCAGCCGCGCGTGCCGGGGCCGAGGTGTCGCTGGTCGACCGGTTCGGCTGCATGGGCGGCAACATCACCGCCGTCGGGGTTGAAGGCTTCGCTTGGTATCGCCACGAACAAACGGTCGAGGCCGGCGGGATCGGCATGGAGTTCGAAACCCGCGCCAAGGACATGGGCGCAGCCGTGCCGGAAAGCCAGTCGCTGAGTTATGAGTTGGACAGCGAGGGGTTCAAACTGGTGGCCGACAAGCTGGTGCAAGAGGCGGGCGTGCATCCGATGCTGCACCGTCAGTTCGTGGCCCCCATTATGGACGGCGACCGGATCACCGGCATCATCACCGAATCCAAAGCCGGGCGCGAGGCGATTTTGGCCCGCGTGGTGATCGACGCCACCGGCGACGCCGACGTGGCCCATCGCGCGGGCGCCCCCACTCACAAGACCGCGCGCGAGGATATGATGGCCGCCTCGGTCATGTTCCATTTGGCCGGTGTCGACAAGCGCGCCTTCATGGAGGGCGTCAAGGCCGATCCGCAGACCTACAAGGACTGGGGCGGCGGCGGTGAATGGAACATCGAGACCTCGGGCAAAGAGGACGACATGTTCTCGCCATTTGTGCACAAACCGTTCCAGCAGGCGATTGATGCGGGCCTGATCCCGGCGCATCTGAACACCATCGCGGGCACCTGGGGCGCGATGCACGACACGGGTGAGCTGACCTATATGAACCTCATCCATCTGGCCGAAATCGACGGCACTGACCCTGACAGCCTGACAAAGGGCGAGATCGAGGGCCGCCGTCAGTCGATGCTGGCCATCGAGGCGTTGCGCCGCTTCATGCCCGGTTGCGAAAACGCGCGGCTACGGAATTTCGGTATGACCATCGGCATTCGCGACACCCGCAAGATCGACGCGGTGTACAACATGACCGAAGACGACGCCCGCCATCAGGGCCGGTTCGAGGATACGATCGGCATCTACCCCGAATTCATAGACGGCTATGGCATTCTGATCCTGCCCACGACCGGGCGGTATATGCAAATCCCCTATCGCTCGATGCTGCCCAAGGGGATCAAGGGGTTGCTGGTTGCGGGCCGCTCGCACGGGTCCGACAAGGTGGCCCATGCGGCCACGCGCAACATGGCCTGCTGCGCAGTCATGGGTCAGGGCGCAGGCATCGCCGCCGCGCTGTCGCTGAAAAGCAACCAAGAGGTGCATGAGTTGAACCTCGCACCCGTTCACAAGGAATTGGATCGGCAGGGTGTGAGGATTCACTGATGCAGCAAATCCCTAGTATAGACGTCTCGCCGCTGTGTGATCGCGATCATCCCGACTATGACCTGACCGTCCGGCACGTCATGGACGCCTGCACTGGGATCGGGTTTCTGTCGATCACAGGAACGGGCATTCCGCCGGAAACGGTCGATCAGGTGCGCAGCTGTGTACGGGCAATCTTTGACATCGAAGAAAGCGCCAAATGGGATCAGGCCATTACCCGCGAGAACTATCGCGGGTTCATTCCCATGGGATTCTTCACGCCCAATGACGGCTCGGGCAAGGCCGACAAATACGAGGGCTACAAGCTGCATCGCGAAACCGCGCCTGACGCCTCCATCCGCGCAGACTGCCCGCTTTACGGTCCGAATATCTGGCCGCGCGAGGTGCCCGAGGCAGCGCAGACGATCCTTGCCTATTGGGCGCAACTGGATCGGGTGGCCGATCTGCTGCTGGGCGCGCTTGAGGTCGGCCTCAACCTGGCCCCGAAAACGCTGCGCGATGCCTTCCGTGATCCGATGACCAACATGACCCTGCTGCATTATCCGCCGCAGGCCCCGGATGAGGGCGGCTATGGCATCCATCCGCACAAAGATACCGACGCGCTGACCATCATCGCGCCCGATCCCGTCGGTGGGCTTGAGGTTCAGACCCGCGATGGCGGTTGGATCACCCCGGATTGCCCACTAGGCGGATTCGTCGTCAATATCGGCGACATGCTGGAGCTGTGGTCAGGCGGTCGCCTGAAATCCACCCCGCACCGGGTGGTCAACCGCTCGGGCCGCGAGCGGTACTCGTTCCCCTATTTCGCCGTTCCGCGCCATGACGTCGTGGTCGCGCCTTTGCTGGACCTCCTGCCCGGCTTTGACCGCCCGCCCGTGCATTGCGGCCACTGGTCCGCCGAGATTTGGCGCACCAACTGGCCGGACGAGCACGCCGACGCAGCCACCCCGGAACTGGGAACGCTGAGCGATTAAGACCCGGCAATTCCCCTGACCATGAACCGCTTGCATCATAAGGCCGCATGCGCCAAGAACATGTGCAAGTACCGATCAAATGGGGACAGGCATGGCTTTGCCGGTGAAGGATCAACTCAGATACTGGGGCATCGCCGCGGCGATATTTGTGCTGTTGCTATGGGCACTTGGCGATGTTTTGCTCCCGTTTGTGATCGGCGGCGCAATCGCCTATTTCCTTGATCCAATCGCAGATCGCCTCGAAAACCTTGGCCTGTCACGTATGGCAGCGACGGGAATAATTACCGTGGTCGGCGTGCTGGGTTTTGTCCTGATGATTCTGATGGTGGTTCCGGCCCTGATCACACAGTTGGTCGATCTGGTCGATTTCATGCCTAGCCTTATTAAGCAACTGCGCGGGTTCATCGAACAGCAATTCCCATCTCTGTTGGATCGCGAATCCAGTTCGCACCAGTTTCTTGTGTCACTGGGCGAGACCCTGCAATCCAAAACAGGGGATGTCCTACAATCCGTTGCGGCGTCGTTGGGATCGGCTATCAATGTTGTAGTCCTGATGGTCATCGTGCCTGTCGTCGCCGTCTACCTGTTGCTTGACTGGGACCGCATGATCGCCCGCATTGGTGAGCTGCTGCCACGGGATCACGCCCCAACGATCAAGCGTCTGGCCGGTGAGATAGACGCAGTTCTGGCCTCGTTCGTGCGCGGTATGGGGACTGTGTGCCTCATCCTTGGAACCTACTATGCCGTGGCGTTGATGGTGGTGGGCCTGCAGTTCGGGTTGATCGTTGGCTTCATCGCAGGTCTTGTGACCTTTATCCCCTATCTGGGGGCTTTGATCGGCGGCACGCTGGCTATCGGTTTGGCGCTATTTCAGTTCTGGGGTGACTGGGCGCATGTCGGGCTGGTCGCGGGTATCTTTGCCCTGGGCCAAGTGACCGAAGGCAACTTCCTGACCCCCAAACTGGTTGGCAACTCGGTCGGCCTGCATCCGGTTTGGCTGCTGCTTGCCCTGTCCGTTTTTGGGGCGCTGTTTGGTTTCGTCGGGATGCTGATCGCCGTTCCGGTTGCCGCTGCACTGGGCGTTCTGGCACGGTTTGCGACGTCCATCTATCTGGACAGTCGGCTTTATACCGGCCTTGAAGGTGTGCAGCAGGACGACGACTAAATGGCACTTCAGCTCAGCTTTGATCTTCCGGCGAAAACTGCGCTGGGGCGCGAAGATTTTTTCGTGTCTCCCGCGAACGCTCTGGCCGTGGCGATGATCTCGGCCACCTCTTGGCCGGGGAACAAACTGGTTCTCAGCGGCCCTGCGGGGTCAGGTAAAACGCATCTGGCGCATGTTTGGGCGGCAGAAACAGGCGGGCGCATCATTCGGGCGGCAGAGCTGAAACACGATGACGTCCCGGCCTTGTCGCAGACACACGTCGCCGTTGAAGACGTGCCGATGATAGCGAACGACATCGAGCAACAGACCACCCTGTTCCACCTGCACAATCTGGTACTGGCCGAAGGCAATTCCCTGTTGATGACCGGGCGCTTGGCACCGAAATTTTGGGACCTGCCCTTGCCCGACCTTCAGAGCCGGATCGAGGGCGCGCACCATGTGGCGCTGGACCCGCCGGATGACGCGCTGCTGGGCGCTGTTTTGGCCAAGCTTTTCGTGGATCGTCAACTGTACCCGGGCCCGGACGTCATTGCCTATCTGGTCAAACACATGGACCGTCGCTTTGAAACGGCTGCGTCCGTTGTGGCGCAGCTGGACCAGCTCGCACTGTCGGAAAAACGTGACATCACCCGTGCGCTGGCCGTGCGGGTCCTGAACTCGGCACTGAACGAGACCCAATCAGGGAATTGACCCAACCTCAGCGATTTCGCATTCTGCCCTCGGAATATCTGGAAAAGACATGGATCAGACCGTCGACATCGACATCCCCGATTGGGGACCCTTCGGAAAGCCCTTGTTCGACAACCCCGAAGTGCGCGCCCTGTCGCGCGTTGGCGTTGTTGATGTCGGATCAAACTCGGTTCGGATGGTGATCTTTGACGGGGCAGCGCGATCCCCGGCTTATTTCTACAACGAAAAAGTCATGTGCGAGTTGGGTGCCGGCCTTTCTGAAACCAGACGGCTGAACCCACGCGGTCGCTTGCGCGCGCTGGCGGCACTGCGCCGTTTCGCTCAGTTGGCTGACGATCTTGGGCTGCCCGGCCTGCATGTCGTGGCAACGGCCGCGGTGCGTGAGGCCGAAGACGGCCCCGATTTCTGTGACGAGGTGCTTACCGAAACCGGCTTGACGGTCTCGGTCATCGATGGCGGAGAAGAAGCCCGACTATCTGCGCAGGGGGTCTTGCTGGGCTGGCCCGGTGCCTATGGTCTGATTTGCGATATTGGTGGTTCGTCGATGGAATTGGCCGAGATCGGCGGGGGCGAGGTTGGACGACGCCTGACTTCGGCCTTGGGCCCTCTCAAACTGCGCGACATCAAAGGCGGTCGCCGTGCGCGGAAGGCTCATATCAAAGCCACAATGGAAGACCTGCGCGACCAGTTGGGGCCGCAAAGGGATCGTTTGTTCCTTGTCGGCGGCAGCTGGCGCGCGTTTGCGCGTCTGGACATGCTGCGCAGGGGATATCCGCTGAACGTGCTGCATGAATACCGCATGACGACCAAGCAGGTGCATCAAACCATCAAGTTCATCGAAAAAGGCGACCCCGAAAAGCTGCGCAGTCAGGCCGGTGTTTCCGGATCGCGTATGGCGCTGATCCCTCATGCCATGGACGTGCTGGCCCGGTTGGTCCGCACGTTCAAGCCCAAAGACATCGCGATCTCAAGCTATGGCATTCGCGAAGGCCTGCTATACGAGCAAATGCCGCAAGCCTTGCGCGACCGGGATCCATTGATCGAAGCCAGCCGGTTTTCCGAGGCCAAGGACGCCAGACTGCCTGGCTTTGGCAAACATCTGTTCGAATTCGTGATGCCGTTGTTTAAATCCGCTCCGCCTGCCCGCGTGCGATTGATCAAGGCCGCCTGCTTATTGCACGACGTCAGTTGGCGCGCGCATCCCGATTACCGCGCCGAGACTTGTTTTGATTACGTCACCCGCGCCAATCTTGGTGGTTTAAAACATTCCGAGCGGGTATTTATCGGGCTGGCTTTGCAGCATCGCTATCGCAACAAACGCGAAGACAATCGCTTTGCTCCGCTATACGAACTGCTGGACGAGAAAGACCAAAAGCAGGCCGAGATTCTGGGCAAAGCGATGCGGTTTGGCGCCATGCTTTGGATGCAGCGCGACGCAAAAATGGGCAGCTTGCGCTACTTTCCCAAAAAGCATCAGTTGGAACTGATCCTGCCCCAATCAGCGAGCCTTCTTTTCAGCGAAGTGGCCGAAGCGCGGCTGAACTCGTTGGCAGGCGCTTTGAAATCGGACACGCGTGTCATCTCGAAGGGATGAACTCAGATATCGGTTAACCCTTCCGGAACCTCTTCCGGCAATTTGGGCTTGGGTTCCGGGTTCTCAGGCTTCTTTCGAATGATGATGTCGCCATTCGGCAGGATTTCGGGGGCCTCATAGGCACTCCAATCCTGAACTTCTTCAACCAACTCGGCCAAAGCTGGTCCCATTTCTTCGAAAAACGACATCATCGCCGGGCCGAACTCATCCGCCAACCCAAGCAAATCACCCAAAGCAGGCTCCATCTCTTGGCGGAGCCCTTCGAAAAACAGCTCAAACCCCTGCTCCATCAGAGATGGGGGCGTTTCCTCCTCTGCCTTTGCTGGCAGAGCCGCGGTCGCTGCGAAAGCACAGATCAAAAGGACTTGTTTCATAAAACTGAATATAAGCCGCGCGCGCTTCCGATGAAAGGTCACAGGTCGATATCCAACGTAACCGGGAAATGATCCGAGGCTGTCAGAAGGGCCTGATGCACCTCTTTTTGTTGAAAACAAGCCGGATCGTGAAACGGATGCCAAATCCGCCATTGCGGCTGATTTTCGCGCAAATTTTCAGTTACCATGATGTAATCCAGCAAGGCTTCGAGATGTCCGCCTTCCTTGGGTCGCGCAAATCGGGCCGTCGAAGGGGCCTTGCTGCTGTTTTCGCCATATGCCGTCACGGCATGTGGATCAAACAACCCGGCCTGCAGTAATATTTCGACGGACGAACGGCCAAACAGGTTTTCAAACTCATCCAGACCCGGCCCGTCATTCAGGTCACCCAGCAAAACAACCTGATCTCCGTCTGCAATGTGTGTTTTGACGCGACGTGCAAGCCAGATCGCTTGCGCAAGCTGCTTGCGGCGGTTGGCAATTGAGATGCGAATTGCTTCGTCCCGGCTTTCCGCACCATGCGGGGCTTTGGACTTGAGGTGCGCGCCAATCAAACGAAACTCGGCCCCGTTTCGTGTTTTGACGGCCAACTCCATCGGGGGTTTCGAGAACACTACGCGATCCTCAGTCGCATCGATATCCAGATCAATCCGGAACGTACCATCAAACCGTGGTGCGTGGGCGCTTTCGGTATCCCGGCCTTTTGGATCATGCCGTACTGACAAAACTTGCGGGTCGTAAATCAACGCCAGTTCCTGGTGCGTGTCGTTTGCAAAGCCCATAACCGCATGGCTGGTGCGCAGATCGAAGGTTTCAACAAAACGTTGCAAAGCACGGATGGTGTTCTGGGATTTGCCGGTATTTGGGGCCTCGACGATCAACATTGCATCTGCGTCAACAACCGAAAGCACTTTGGCGATCGCTTCGGCCTGCTGCGCCTTGGTCACGTCATGCCGTCCGGACCAGCTATCGTCAAAAATCAGATTGTCCTTGCGGTCAAAGAGATTGGCAAACCATTCGATATTGTAGGTCGCCAGCCGCACCGTCCTTAGACCTGTGCGCCGTTTATTTCATCCCACGCGCGATTTATGTCGATCATTTTTTTCTCGGCCAATCGGATTGCTTCTTCGGGCACGCCACGCGCCATCATCGCATCCGGGTGGGTTTCACGAACAAGTTGGCGCCATACCTTGCGGATGTCTGGCAAGGGCATGTCCCGCGGGACCCCCAAAACGGTATAGGGATCATTTGGGGCATCTGGTACGAACCGCGCGCGCAACGCCAGAAACTGAGCTTCGGTTTGGCCGAAAATCCGGCTTACCTCTTCCAAAAACTCGTTTTCGTTGGGGTGATAAAACCCATCGGCCATTGCGATGTGAAAAAGACCCTCCATAAGATCGCAAAGGGTTGTGCTGTCTTCGGCAAACATGCGCGCAATCTTGCGGGCGTATTCCTGGTATCCGGCGACATCGGTGCGAGCCATGTCAAAAACCCGCGCAGCACCTGCTTCGTCTTCCCGCGCGATCTGAAATACATCCCGAAATGCGGTCACTTCGTCCCGGGTGACCTGACCGTCGGCCTTTGCCATCTTTGCGCCCAGCGCAACAACGGCAATCGCGAACGCGACCGAGCGTTCCGGCGGGGTGCGCAGTTTTTCAAAAACAGCTGTCAGGCTTTCGCCTTGGGCCAGCGCACTCAGCGCGTCTGATATTCGGGTCCAGATCGACATATCAGCACCTTAGCGCCCTATATTGCCCATGTCAGGTCCAACCAATCAGTCAACGGGTAGAATTTTCTGCATCAGCACAAGATCCAGCCTTTGACCCCACTTGAAACCCACTTCGGGCATGCATCCGACTTGTTCAAAACCAAGCGCCAGATGAAAATCGACAGCGCCAGGGTTCGCAGACGAAATCCCGGCGACCAAGACATGAATACCCTCGGCCCGCGCGGCATCCTCCAGAGCCGCCATCAAAGCCCGACCCGTTCCTTTGCGATGCACCTCAGGCGACAACTGGATCGAATGCTCGCGGCATTGCGCGTAGCCCGGACCCGAACGGAACGGTCCGTATGTCGCAAAGCCTGCTACGAGATTGTCCTGTTCCGCTACAATAAACGCGGGACCGCGTGTTTTGATATCATGGGCGATATCTTCAACGCTCCGTTCAACTGTCGTGAACGTGCCAAGAGTATCACGGATAAAGGCGTTTGTTATTGCTGCGATTTCGATGGCATCAGCAACACGCGCCGGACGGATGTTCATTCCAACACGCGTGGGCCATGTGGTGTTTCAAACTCGGCCCGCAGTGCCGCCGGACCGGTATCAAAGACCACCAGATCCAGATCACCTAGCAACTGTGCCAGTTGCAACGCCTCGGGGTGGAAAACCACCAAACGGCTCAGACGACACCCGCTGTCCTGAAGCATCCTTGCCGGGTGCAGATCACCATGCCATTGAATCAAAGCGGGAAACAGGTTGTCGAACGGCAAACGCCCATTCGGGGGAACCGCCATCTGCCACCGCAATGCCCCACGCGCAAGGTCTATCGGCTGCCCCACCCCATCGGGAAAAACGGACAGAGAGTCCTGGATATCGGGAACGCTGCAAATCCAGTTGCTTAACCGTGGTGGCCCCTCGAACCGATCAAGGTCGAACCATCGGGTTTTTTCCGGATTGGGGGCCTGCGGGTCAATGGCAATGGCCTCCAGGTACAGGCCATCCCGTAATCCCAGCAGGCGATTATAAGTGCCGAACTTTTCGTGCTTGCCCCCATCTTGCAACCGAACGCCCAAGGCCTGTTCGATATGAGCTGCCGCGTCCTCAAGGGTTTCGCCTGCGACGGCCAAGTGATCCAGCAACATGTGCGCTCTCCAACGAATTGCGACCAGACCTTTGCTGGTCTGGTCGCATGTTTTCGCCAAAGGCACCGGATAACAAGTGCTTTTCGCCAGAAAGTCGGGTCAGCCGTTTGCTTCGCCAATCAGTCTCAGAATATCCTGCGCGGCTTCGGGGATGTTCGTGCCCGGCCCAAAGATGGCTTTGACGCCGTGGTCATACAGGAACTGGTAGTCCTGTTGGGGGATCACACCACCGCAGATGACGATGATATCCTCGGCCCCGGCTTTCTTGAGCTCTTCCACCAACTGCGGAGCAAGCGTCTTGTGACCAGCCGCCTGGGAAGAGATACCGACCACATGCACGTCATTGTCCACAGCATCCTGCGCAGCCTCAGCAGGGGTCTGGAACAATGGGCCTACATCCACGTCAAAGCCGATATCGGCAAAGGCCGTGGCAATCACTTTGGCACCCCGGTCGTGACCGTCCTGCCCCATCTTGACCACCAGCAGACGCGGGCGGCGGCCCTCGGCTTCGGCGAAGTCTTCGATGGATTTCTGGATTGCGGCGAAGCCTTCGTCGCCTTCATAGGCCGCGCCATAGACACCGGCCAGCGTCTTTACTTCGGCGCGGTGACGGCCGAATTCTTTCTCCATAGCCATGCTGATCTCTCCTACGGATGCACGGGCGCGGGCGGCCTCAACGGCGGCGGCCAGCAGGTTTCCGCCCTCTTGGACGGTCTTGGTCAGCGCGTCCAGCGCCTTTTGACACGCGGCATCGTCACGGGTTGAGCGGATACGCTCCAACCGCGCGACCTGTGCTTCGCGCACCGCCACGTTGTCGACGTCCAGAATGTCGATCGGGTCTTCCTGTTCCTTGCGGTACTTGTTGACGCCGACGATCACTTCGTCGCCCCGGTCGATCATGGCCTGACGGCGCGCGGCGCTTTCTTCGATGCGTAGCTTGGGCATGCCCGAGGCCACTGCCTTGGTCATGCCACCCATTTCCTCGACCTCTTCCATCAGGGCCCAGGCTTTTTCGACCAGCTCGTTGGTCAAGCTTTCGATGTAGTAAGAGCCTGCCAGCGGATCGACCACATCGGTTACGCCAGTCTCTTCCTGCAGCACCAGCTGCGTGTTCCGCGCGATGCGGGCCGAGAAATCGGTGGGCAGCGCGATCGCCTCATCCAACGCGTTGGTGTGCAGCGACTGGGTGCCGCCCAGAACCGCGCTCATCGCCTCATAGGCGGTGCGGATCACGTTGTTATAAGGGTCTTGTTCCTGCAGGCTTACGCCCGAGGTCTGGCAGTGCGTCCGCAGCATCTTAGACCGCTCAGATTTAGCGCCAAAATCGGTCATTACGCGGTGCCACAACGTACGAGCAGCGCGCAGCTTGGCGATCTCCATGAAGAAGTTCATACCGATGGCAAAGAAGAAGGACAGACGGCCTGCGAACTTGTCCACGTCCATCCCGGCCTGCGTCGCAGCGCGCACATATTCACGGCCATCGGCCAGCGTATAGGCCAGCTCCTGCACCAGGTTCGCCCCGGCCTCTTGCATGTGATAGCCCGAGATCGAGATCGAGTTGAACTTGGGCATCTCATTCGAAGTGTATTCGATGATGTCGGCAATGATCTTCATCGACGGTTCAGGCGGGTAGATATAGGTGTTACGCACCATGAACTCTTTCAGAATGTCGTTCTGAATGGTACCGGACAGGACGGATTTGTCATGCCCCTGCTCTTCACCCGCTACGATGAAATTCGCCAGGATCGGGATCACCGCGCCGTTCATTGTCATCGAGACCGAGACCTTATCCAACGGGATGCCGTCGAACAGGATTTTCATATCCTCTACACTGTCGATGGCCACACCGGCCTTGCCCACGTCACCCACGACGCGTGGGTGGTCGCTGTCGTAGCCCCGGTGCGTGGCGAGATCGAAGGCCACTGACACGCCCTGCTGACCGGCCGCCAGATTGCGACGATAAAAGGCGTTCGATTCCTCGGCGGTCGAAAAACCCGCATATTGCCGGATCGTCCAGGGACGGCCCGCATACATGGTGGCCTTTACACCGCGTGTGAACGGTCCGAAGCCGGGCATCGAACCCATATGCGGCAGGCTTGCGGTGTCCTCTGCTGTATAGAGCGGTTTGACGTCGATGCCTTCCAGCGTCTCTTTGGTCAGATCGTCCAACGGCCTTCCGCGCAGCTCTTTTTCCGCCAGCGCCTGCCAGTCCTTCGTGTTGGTCATTTCGATTTCCTCTCGTCAATTCGGATCGCGACCGGTGCTGACCGTCGCGTTAAGTTGATGCGCTGAGCCCACCCAACAGGGCCAAAGCGCGAAATTTTGAGCATTCCGGGCAATTCGCCGGTCGCATTCGTTTGAACAGGGGCTATATTCGATTGAACAGGAGGCCCCATGACACGCACGCTTGCCTTTGTTTTTTCGGCACTATTCCCGTTGGCCGTTTTGGCTGCTGACGGGTCCGCACCTGCGGATGATGAATTCGTACGTCCCGTTGGCGACAGCGAGCTGGACGAATTCCTATGGGTCAACCGGCCCATAATCGTCTTTGCGGATACGCCAGCGGATCCGCGGTTCCAGCAGCAGATCGATATGCTGACGGAAGGCGAAGACGCCATGCGCGACCGCGACGTCGTTGTGCTGACGGATACTGATCCATCGGCCCGATCCCCGATCCGGGCGCAGTTGCGCCCGCGCGGGTTCCAGATGGTTTTCGTCGACAAGGATGGTGTCGTGAAACTGCGCAAGCCCAGCCCTTGGAGCGTGCGCGAGATTGGACGTTCGATCGACAAGACCCCCCTGCGCGAACGCGAAATTCGCGAACGGCGCGAGGGCGGGTAACCGCCCCGGCCATACCCGCTGCCCCCGACCGAAGCCGAGAGCGCCAAGTGATATGACCACCGAGCGGTCATGATCATTCAAATTCCATGATCACGTCATCAACCGCCAGGCTGTCGCCAGCGCCGGCATTGATCTTGGACACCTTGCCCTTCTTTTCGGCGCGCAGGATGTTTTCCATCTTCATCGCCTCAATGGTGCAAAGCGCCTGACCTTCCTGCACTTCTTGCCCGACTTCGACGTCGATCTTCACGACCAGACCGGGCATTGGGCACAGCAGCATCTTGGACGTATCAGGCGGCAGCTTTTCAGGCATCAACCGGGCCAGTTCGGCCTGGCGTGGCGTGCGCACATGTACCTTCAGGTCCGCCCCCCGATTGCGGATGCGGAACCCGCCGGACACTTTGCCAACTTTCAGCACAAGCGGGCTGCCATCGACATCAAGAACCGCCAATTGATCACCAGGCGTCCACTCAGAGGTGACGCGCATCGCGGTATCGTCTGAGAATGTCACTGTTGACCCATCACGGTCCGCATCAATCGCAACGGCGAATTCCTGCCCTTGCAGCGTCACAACCCAGTCTGAACCCACTTTGCGTTCGTGATTATCCATCCGGCCAGACACGCGCGTGCGGCGAATTTCAGCCACACGATGCATGGCCGCGCAAGAGGCCGCGATCCGGCGCAGGTCCGCCTCAGGCAATTCGACCCCTTCAAAACCGTCAGGGTATTCCTCGGCAATAAAGGCGGTGGTCATGTCGCCGCTGATAAATTTCGGATGATCCATCACCGCAGACAGGAAAGGCAGGTTGTGCCCGATGCCCTCGACCTCAAAGCTGTCCAGCGCCACGCGCATCGCTTCGATCGCCTGATCACGCGTCGGAGCCCAAGTACACAGCTTGGCGATCATCGGGTCGTAATACATGCTGATCTCGCCACCTTCATAGACGCCGGTATCATTACGGACCGCTGTCTCGCCTGTGGGTGCATCCCCCTGCCACTTACCGTTCACCAGCATTGGCCCCGCAGCCGTTTCCGCCGGAGGACGGTAACGTGTCAAGCGGCCAATCGACGGCAGAAATCCACGATACGGGTCTTCGGCATAAAGGCGGTTTTCAATCGCCCAGCCGGTCAGTGTTACATCATCCTGCGTGATCGTCAGTTTCTCACCCGCGGCCACGCGGATCATCTGTTCCACAAGATCCACGCCGGTGATCAACTCGGTTACAGGGTGTTCCACCTGCAGGCGTGTATTCATCTCAAGGAAGTAAAAGTTCTTTTCCCCATCAACGATGAATTCAACGGTCCCGGCGCTGGCATAGTTCACGGCCTTGGCCAAAGCGACGGCCTGTTCGCCCATTGCTTTGCGTGTCTCGGGGTCAAGGAAAGGCGACGGAGCTTCTTCCACGACCTTCTGGTTCCGGCGCTGGATCGAACATTCCCGCTCGCCCAGATAGATGCCATTCCCGTGGCTGTCGCACAGAACCTGAATTTCGATGTGACGCGGTTGGGTCACGAATTTCTCGATGAAGATCCGGTCATCCCCGAACGAGTTCGCAGCCTCATTCTTGGATGACTGAAAGCCTTCACGCGCTTCGTCGTCATTCCATGCGATCCGCATACCCTTGCCGCCGCCCCCGGCGCTGGCTTTGATCATGACGGGATAGCCGATATCATTCGAGATCTTCACGGCCTCGTCCGCATCCTCGATCAGACCCATGTATCCAGGCACGGTCGAAACCCCCGCATCCTGCGCGATCTTCTTCGAGGTGATCTTGTCACCCATGCTTTCAATCGCGCCGACCGGCGGGCCAACAAAGGCGACGCCTTCGGCATCCAGGGCTTCGGCAAATTTCGAGTTTTCAGACAGGAAGCCATAGCCAGGGTGCACGGCCTGCGCGCCGCTTTGGCGAATGGCGTCCATTACCTTGTCGATCACGATATAGGATTGGTTGGCAGGCGGCGGGCCGATATGCACCGCTTCATCCGCCATCGACACATGCAATGCGTTCTTGTCGGCGTCCGAGTAAATGGCAACAGTGCCGATACCCATTTTTCGGGCCGTTTTGATAACGCGGCAGGCGATCTCACCCCGGTTGGCGATCAGGATCTTGCTAAACATGGAACGTCCTTTGTCTTGGTGTTCTGGAAACGCAAAACGCCGCCGCGGGGCGATGACCCCACGACGGCGTTTTGCGCGATGACGGTCGGAGCGACAAACGCTCCGGGTATCTTGTTACCTACAGTTGTTCTGCGTCTTGCAATACAGGACGTTGCCCGCTGCACCGACGACGGCGCCAAACAACGGGTCGGCACTGACGACCGCAGCGCCGACTGCACCGGCCCCACCGCCAAGCAGCGCCTGTTCGCCTGTCGTATCACCGCACGCGGCAAGGCCCGCACAGGTCGCCATTGCAAGAACGAGTTTCGAGAATCGCATGTTTTCTGCCCCTTCAGGTTTTTTGATGCATTCGGGGGCAAATGCCGATTTTCGCGGCTGCTATTCAATAACAAGCGGCTAATATTGCTGTTTTGCGCAGTTTTATGCCGCTTTACCCTCGCCTTTAGGGCAAAGAAAAGCGCGGGCAGGGTTTTGTGAGAAACACAAACCTGCCCGCGTAAGGAAGGGGTACGGAATAGTAGGTGCATGTGCGACGCAGGCAAAGTAGAGCCGCACGGCCCATTCAACATGCACGGAGTGGTTGCAACTTCAAAACGGGATTCTGGCCTACGAATTATTCCGGCTGGATTCTGCCCATTCAGCGCAAGGTCGCGCAAATATGCGCCGATGCGGATCCGTGCATATTCACGTACCAACCCCTCAGAATCTGTCACGTTGTCGTTACAAACCTCGCGACCATTCACGGATGTTGCAGGTGCGGCATCACGTTTTGCACACGCGATATCGAATGGAAAAAACACTGAGTTCATAAGGTTAACCGATCGGTTCACCTTCGTGTGATTTCGCGGCGATTTTTTCGCAATTTTTCTTGAGCGATCGACGTCCCAAAGTCCCAATTTCGTGATTTCCCACAAAACCTCGTGCGTGGAAGTTTGCGCGTGCACACTCGCACACAAGGAAACATCCAAATGATTACAATGAGAAAAACGGCATCTCTGCTCGCTGCCACTGCGCTTAGTGTGACAGGCACGCTTGCTTATGCCCAGGATGCAGACACACAGTCCGAGCTGGAGAACCTGCGTCTCCGGATCGAAGCTCTGGAGTCTCAGGGACCAGGTTCCACCCCCGGCGAGTTCAGGATCGGCAACACGACCCTGGACGTCTACGGCTATATCAAAGCTGACTTTTTCTATGACTTTGACTTCGAGCAAGGCGACACCGCCTTCGTGAACGTTGTTGGTGAGCCTGATAATGCCACCAGCGGTACTTTCGGTACGACCGTTCGTCAGTCGCGGATCGGCTTGCTGACCAATACGCCCAGCGCCATCGGCGATCTTGGCGCACAATTGGAAGTCGACCTGTTCGCCAGCAACGGCACTGCCGAACTGCGTCTGCGTCACGCGAACATCCGGATCGGCGATCAGTGGCTGATCGGTCAGTTCTGGACGAACTTCCAGCCGCTGGACACTTACCCGACCTCGGTCGAATTTAACGGTCCGGTTGGTATCGCCTTCGCCCGTGTTCCGCAGGTCCGTTACACCAACGCGTTCTCGCCGAATGCTGAATTCGCTGTATCGATCGAACAAAACGTCAGCGCTTCGAACTCGGACGATCCGGTTCTGACCGCGTCTGCTGAATACAACGACGGCAAGTACGTTGCCCGCGGCGCTGTTCTCTACGGTAAAGCGGAAGACGGTGGTGTTGAGGTTGACCAGACCGGTCTGACCCTGTCCGGCTCGGCGCGTCTGTGGGAAGGTGGCCTGTTCCAGGTTAACTACGTTACCGGTGAGGCCCTTGGCCCCTGGCTGATTGGTGTCGGCGACGCGATTGTTGGCGGCGAAGCCAACGACGTTGACGGTTTCACCGTTGAATTGCGTCAGGATATCGGACCCAAGTGGAACGTCGGTATCGCCTACGGTTACGAAGACTACGACCTGCCGACCTCGACCGGCACGCTGGCCTTCACCGAGCTTGAGACGATCCACGTCAACGCGTTCTACCAGGCAACCGAAACGCTGACGCTCAGCGCCGAATACATCTACGGCGAGCGGAACGACGTGATCTCGGGGCAAGACTTCGACGCAAGCCGTGTTCAGCTTGCGGCTCAGTTGAACTTCTGATCGCATATCACGACCCTGTCCCCCACGGGGCAGGGCTTTACTTGGGCTGAACCCAAAACTGCGATATGCAATCGCCCTATCCACGTTCAGCGTACACCATCGAAGATGTCAGGGAATGACGCCTTCGCGACATCCAAATCAATCACCAGCAACGCATCGTAACTTGCCGGATCAAACGGATCCTCGGCAGCAACGACCTCGCGTCCGAACAGCCAGCTCAGACGACCCGCGTCGAGATTTCCGCGCTCAAAGGGCTGATCCCCAAAATGGTTCCACAGCGCCTCCATGAAGGCGGTGTCTGCACGACGGTCGGCAGGTTTGCGATCACGAAAACGCTCTCGGGTGGTCAGCGGTGTAACCCCCTTGGGATTTGCCCGGCGGATGGTAAACTGAAAGTCTGTACCGGCCAGACGGCCCGGAAAACCACGATGCTTTAACATGGCAATCCCTCGCCCGTGTCGACGCATCCCGAGTAAAACAAATCACATCCGATGAAGGATGAGGTCATATCGCGTACCTCCAAAGCCGCATTTCTGAACTGAAACGCTCTGCCTGTCTGAAAACCGGGTTTCATTGTCAGAGCCCCTCCCAGATACACTGCGATTGTTCCAACCGGTAGGCTTCGAAGAACTGTGTTGCGTCGGGTGCGGATCGCCCGAATTCTATCGGACGATCAGACAGCGATATGACAACCCTGGCAGGGTTCAGCTCGTATTCCGCGACATACGCAACGGCCAAGGTTTGACACAGGTGCTCCATGTCTATCGAGGCGACATCGTACCCGATGCGTCCGACGTCAGATCCGATCTTTGGCGCGATGAAACGAAAACGCACCCATAGCTCACCCGGGTTATTGTCCAGCAAGACATCCGTGAGATGAACGGGCTGACCAGAGGGGACAGGCAATAGGTTTTCAGCCTGGGGAAAAGCAGCAGTGGACAGCGCCAGCAGCGACAGAATAAAGGCGCAATCCCGGACCCACCTAGGGTGAGCTCCTCTCTCCGGGATTGCGCGCGCTTGGCTTTTGGCCCGCGCTTTTCTATCTCTGATAAGAGCACTCATTTACCAGCTTTACCCTCAAAGTCAAATTTGCCCTGGGAAAAAAACCAACCTATTCGCCGTTGCAGGGCGAGCTTTGAAAACCCAGCCCTGCCCGCGCGTTAGAGCGGAATGTTGTCGTGCTTTTTCCACGGGTTTTTCAGCTGCTTGTTCCGCAAGCTGGCGAATGCCCTCGACACGCGCCGACGCGTCGACTGCGGCATGATCACCTCGTCGATGAACCCGCGCTCGGCGGCGACAAAGGGGTTGGCAAAACGGTCTTCGTAGTCCTGCGTATGTTGGGCAATCTTTTCTGCGTCGCCAAGATCTGCGCGGTGGATGATCTCGGTCGCACCTTTTGCGCCCATAACGGCGATCTCAGCCGTTGGCCACGCATAGTTGAAGTCGCCCCGCAAATGCTTTGACGCCATAACGTCATAGGCACCACCATACGCTTTACGGGTAATAACGGTGACTTTTGGAACCGTCGCTTCGCCGTATGCAAACAGCAGCTTGGCGCCGTGTTTGATAACACCGCCATATTCCTGCGACGTCCCCGGCAAAAAGCCCGGCACATCGACCAGCGTCAGGATCGGGATTTCAAAACAGTCGCAAAAGCGCACGAACCGCGCAGCTTTGCGTGAGCTGTCAATGTCCAGACACCCAGCCAGAACCATCGGCTGGTTGGCGACGATACCCACCGTCTGCCCCTCAAGCCGGACAAAACCGGTGATGATGTTTTTGGCGTAGTCTTCCTGGATCTCGTAAAAATCGCCCTCGTCCGCGATCTTCGTGATCAGCTCTTTCATATCATAGGGGGTATTCGGATTGTCGGGGATCAGCGTGTCCAGCGAGGTTTCGACACGGTCGGGTTCATCGAAGAACGGGCGCACGGGCGGCTTTTCACGGTTGTTCAGCGGCAGGAAATCCACGAGGCGGCGGACCTCGGCCAGCGCCTCAACGTCATTTTCAAAGGCGCCATCTGCAACCGACGATTTCTTGGTATGAGTTGATGCACCCCCCAGTTCTTCGGCGGTTACAACCTCGTTGGTGACAGTCTTCACCACGTCGGGTCCGGTTACGAACATGTATGAGGTGTCTTTGACCATGAAGATAAAGTCTGTCATTGCCGGGCTATACACAGCCCCACCAGCGCACGGCCCCATAATCACACTGATCTGTGGCACCACACCCGAAGCCATGATATTGCGCTGGAAAACTTCGGCATACCCGGCCAGAGATGCGACGCCTTCCTGAATGCGCGCGCCGCCCGAGTCGTTGATTCCAATCACAGGCGCGCCGTTCTGAATTGCCATATCCATGATCTTACAGATTTTCTGCGCATGCGTTTCGGACAGTGATCCACCAAAAACCGTAAAGTCCTGACTGAACACATAGACCATCCGACCATTGATCGTACCCCAACCGGTGACAACACCGTCGCCAGCAGGCTTCTGATTTTCCATACCAAAATCAGTGCAGCGATGGCTGACAAACATGTCGAACTCTTCAAAGCTGTCTTCGTCCAACAACAGCTCAATCCGCTCGCGGGCTGTCAGCTTACCGCGCCCATGCTGTGCGTCGATCCGCTTTTGTCCACCACCCAAACGGGCGTTATTGCGGCGTCCTTCAAGCTCGGTCAGGATGTCTTTCATGGCGATGATCCCCTATTGAATTTTGCGGGACCCTATACGCATATGGCTCAACGCCAAAGCAACTTTCGGCAAATTTGCAAATCTTTGGCAACATTTGTTTGGAAAACTGTAAATTTGCTAAGTATCGATTTTTGCCATCCATATGGATGGCAATTGCTGGAACGACGCTTATACATGTGAACCATGCAGTTCAGTTCCTCTTCGGCGCATCGTACGCCTCCCAAAATTGGCACCCTTGTTTTGCTGTCGGGGCTCTCTGCGCTCAGCCTGAACCTGTTCCTACCCAGCCTGCCCAACATGACTTTGTACTTCGAGGTCGAATACAAGGTTATGCAACTTTCTGTCGCTTTGTACCTGCTGGTTAGCGCCATTCTACAGATTTTAATCGGACCACTCGCCGACAACATGGGCCGCAGGCCAGTGCTGCTGTGGGGGCTTACGCTGTTCCTGATAGCAACGATCGGCTGCATCTATGCGCCCAACGCCGAAGCGTTTCTTCTTTTCAGGATGTGTCAGGCTTGCGTCGTGACAGGGATGGTCCTTAGCCGGGCCGCCGTGCGCGACCTGTTCGATCAGGACCAGGCGGCCTCGATGATCGGCTATGTCACGATGGGCATGGCAGTCGTCCCCATGATCGGCCCTGCCATTGGCGGCATTCTCGAGGAAAGCTTCGGCTGGAAAGCGAATTTCTGGCTGCCTTTTGCCTTGGGTGTGCTGACTTTAGCCCTGACCTACTCGGACTTTGGTGAGACATCATCCAAAAGCGGCAAAACTCTGCTTCAACAGTTCCGCGAGTACCCTGAGCTGCTTAGCTCTCCGCGCTTTTGGGGATACTCGCTGTCTTCAGCGCTTTCTTCTGGTGCCTTCTTTGCATATTTGGGTGGCGCACCCTTCATCGGCACAGAGCTTTTCGGCCTGAGCGCTGCAGAGGTTGGAATTTATTTCGGCGCCCCCGCCGTCGGCTATTTCCTTGGTAACTTCATCAGTGGTCGGTACTCGGTCCGCTTCGGCGTCAACCGCATGGTGTTTTGGGGCTGCGTGATGAACGCAACAGGTGTCCTGCTGTCCTCACTGTTTTTCCTGACAGGCTTCGGGACTGCCTTAAGCTTTTTTGGGTTCATGACCTTCGTCGGAATTGGCAACGGCATGACCATTCCAAACGCGACCTCTGGGGCCCTGTCTGTCCGTCCGCACCTGGCCGCAACCGCTTCCGGTTTGAGCGGAGCGATAATGTTGGGCGGCGGCGCGGGGCTCAGCGCGCTGGCTGGCAACCTGCTGACACACGACACCGGGGCAATGCCGCTATTATGGCTCATGCTGACGACCGCCCTGCTTGCGATCCTCGCCATCACCTCGGTGATCCGCCGCGAAAGACAATTGGGCCTGTAAGACTCTTGCGTCAGGCGGTTTGCAAAGCTAGCTTGCCCCACCCGAATAATTGCAAAGGCCCGACATGGCGACCCAAAAGCTCTATGCTGGCGCGAAACTGCGTGAAATGCGGACACGGCTGACGCTGACCCAGAAAGAATTCGCTGCAAAGTTAGGGGTTTCCCTGCCCTACCTTAACCAGATGGAGAATAACAACCGTCCGATTTCAACAACGGTTGTCTTGGCCCTGGCGCAAGAATTCGGCATGGACGTGACCGAGCTTAGTACCGGTGACAGCGAACGCCTTGTGTCCGATATGCGCGAGGCATTTGCCGATCCGATTTTCGACGACGCAATTCCCCCGCTGGCCGATCTGCGCCTGACAGCCTCGAACGCACCCGCACTGGCGCGGGCATTCATCGCTTTGCACAGAACCTATCGCCAAACCCATGAACGGCTTGCCTCCTTGGACGAAGCGCTGGGGCGCGAAGACGCCCAGATACAAGCCAGCCCGTGGGAAGAGGTGCGGGACTTCTTCCACTACTGCGACAACTACATTGACGCCGTCGATCGCGCCGCAGAACGTTTTGCAAACCGCGCGCAGGAAAAAGGCGGTATCCGGGCCGCGGCGATCGACAACTTGGGAGAACAGGACATCCGGGTTCAACTGGCCGACATTGCCGAAACCCGGAAGTATGATGATGAAAGCAAAACGCTGCTGCTATCCTCGCGCAGCGCACCGCCAACACAGGTGTTCCAACTGCTGCTGCAAGTCGCCCTTCTCAATCAGGACAAGCTGCTTGAGGCGACACTGGATTTCGCGAAATTCCAAACCGAAGAGGCCCGGGCAATCGCCAAGATCGGATTGGCTAATTATTTCGCCGGCGCATCCCTGATGCCGTATGGTGCGTTTCTCGCAGCAGCGCAGGACTGCCGCCATGATCTTGAGCTGCTCAGCAACCGTTTCGGTGCCTCGATCGAGCAGGTCGCGCACCGCTTATCCACCCTTCAACGCCCGGGCGCCAAGGGTATACCGTTCTTTTTTGTACGAGTGGATCAGGCAGGCACCATCACAAAACGCCACTCGGCAACGCGACTTCAATTTGCCCGTTTCGGTGGCGCTTGCCCCTTGTGGAACGTGCACCGCGCCTTCGAAACGCCGGGTCACTTTCTGAGGCAGTTGGCAGAAACGCCTGACGGTGTGCAATACATCTCTCTTGCACGGGATGTTTCGAAATCAGGTGGGTCCTTCGGCGCGCCAGTACGCCGCTATGCCATAGCCCTGGGATGCGAAGTCCGTCACGCCGAGGCGCTTGTCTACGCCGACAACCTCGACATCAACAACGCCAGCGCCTACGAACCCATCGGAATTTCTTGCCGAATTTGCGAACGGCAAAATTGCCACCAACGCTCTGTCCCGCCTTTAGAAAGACGCCTGGCCATCGACGCCCATATCCGCGGGACCCTGCCCTACGAAGTGACCTGATCTTCGCCTGGCTAAAAAATATCCCGGGGGAGTCGCGGCTTGCCGCGACGGGGGCAGAGCCCCCGCCTGTAACTTACGCTTTGGACAAAATCGACCAGATCTGATCCTTGAGCGCCGCACGCTTCTTACGCAGATCAACCTCGGCCAACTCCTCCATCGGCTCGACATTGGTTTCGGCGCGGTGCACGACGCGGTTGATCTCGTGATACTCATCCGCCAGACGCGCAAAATGCGCGTCCGATTGCTTGAGCTGGCTCATCAGTTCAACCTTGTCCGGGAATTCTTCGGCCAGTTCATGCGGGGTGTGGGACATTCCTGTTCGCTCCTTAAATTGGTCGTTACGATTCAGGTCTAAAGATGTTTCGCACACCCCGCTTTGACGCGGATCAAATTAACGCTGTGCCGTCGCCCATTGCGGATGCACCCAGGGCTGATCATTCGCTTTTGGCAACGGGTCTTTGCCCAACACGCTATCGGACACCTTCTCGCCCACCATGATCGACGGCGCGTTGAGGTTGCCATTGGTGATCTGTGGAAAAACCGAACTGTCTGCAACGCGCAGGCCTGTCACTCCGATCACCCGACCTTCGGGGTCAACCACAGCATTTTGGTCATCCGCCCGGCCCATTCGGCAGGTTCCGCAAGGGTGATAAGCGCTCTCGGCATGTTCGGCGACAAAGGCATCCAGTTCTTCATCTGTCTGCACATCAGCGCCGGGCTGGATTTCTTTCCCTGCAAAGGGTTTGAACGCGTCCTGGCCAAAGATTTCGCGCGTCAGGCGAATGCAAGTGCGGAAGTCTTCCCAGTCTTCCTCGTGGCTCATGTAGTTGAACCGGATCACGGGCGCATCTTCGGGTCGGGCCGACCGCAAGGTCACCGCTCCACGCGACGGGGACCGCATCGGCCCCACATGCGCCTGAAACCCGTGCCCTTCGGGCGCAACCTGCCCATCATAGCGTACCGCGATCGGAAGGAAGTGGTACTGAATGTCCGGATATTCCACTCCGGGCTTCGATCGGATGAAAGCCGCGCTTTCGAACTGGTTCGAAGTCCCAAGCCCGGTCTTGGTGAACAGCCACTGCGCACCGATCAACCCTTTGCTGATCAGGTTCCAGTGTTTGTACAGTGTGATCGGCTGCAAGGACGCCTGCTGGATGTACAGTTCAAGGTGATCCTGCAGGTTTGCGCCCACTCCCGGTCGGTCCGCGACCACATCTATTCCGTGCTCGGCCAGATGAGCGGCTGGACCAATTCCGGACAGCATCAATAACTTGGGAGAGTTGATGGACGAAGCTGCAAGAATAACCTCGCGGCGAGCACGGATGACTTCCGTGGTTCCGCCCCGGATAAGCTCAACGCCCCTTGCGTGACCGTCTTCCATCACAACGCGTGTCGCGAGGCCGCGCACCAATTCGCAGTTTTCACGCTTGAGCGCGGGTCGCAGATACGCGTTTGCCGCCGACCAGCGCCGCCCTTGCCAGACGGTCTGCTCCATCGGCCCAAAGCCTTCCTGCTTTTCGCCGTTGTAGTCGCCCGTGACTTCGTATCCCGCCTGCCGGCCCGCATCGACAAAGGCCTGAAACAGAGGGTTCGTACGCGGCCCGCGCGAGACATGCAGCGGCCCATCTGTTCCACGCCATGTGGCATCTCCACCGTGGCCGCCGTCGTGCCATGTCTCCATCCGCTTATAGTAGGGCAGAACATCGGCATACGACCAACCGTCGGCCCCCATCTCGGCCCAGGTGTCAAAGTCACGCGCGTGACCCCGCACATAGACCATCCCATTGATCGAAGACGAACCGCCAATCACTTTGCCCCGCGGGCAAGCCAGACGGCGGTTGTTCATATGCGGCTCGGGTTCGGATTGGTAACCCCAGTCGTATCGCGCCATGTTCATCGGATAACTCAGCGCGGCGGGCATCTGGATAAAGGGGCCAGCATCCGTGCCACCATGTTCAATCACCAGAACCGAGGCCCCTGCCTCGCTAAGTCTGTATGCCATCGCGCAGCCTGCGGAACCTGCGCCGACGATGACGAAATCTGCTTCCATTTAAGGCACTCCATTGCCCATGGCCCCGGCTTTCCGCTGAAAGACACAAATGAGACCGAAGGGGTATTGCTAATTCTTGAGTTACTCTCCGCGTGGAAAGCGCTGGCTTTCCTCGACGATGTTCAGGTCCATGTGGTTGCGCATGTACCGTTCAGACGCTTTTTGCAGCGGCTGATAATCCCACGGGTAATACCCGCCCTGCCGCAAAGCTTCGTAGACGACCCAACGACGGGCCTGACTGGCCCGCACATCCGCGTCGAAGGCATCCAGATCCCAACGCGCCTCAGACTTGGCACGCAGGGTTTGCAAGGTCCCCGCGTGTTCCGGCCGCCCGGCGAGATTGGTCAATTCATGTGGATCGGCCTCCAGATCGAAGAGCTGATCCGGGTCCAGCGCACAGCGGTTGTATTTCCACTTGCCATAACGCAAAGAAACCAACGGCGCATAGGACGCCTCGGCCGCGTATTCCATCGCGACTGGCGCGGTCCGTTCTGTACCATTTGCCAAAGGCACAAGGTCTTGGCCATCGGTCCATGGCGCAATCTCGGCCATGTCGACGCCCGCCAAAGCCCCTAGCGTTGGCGTCACATCGACAGTCGAAACCGGGGTATCTATGCGCCCCGCCGGAAGATCAGGTGACGAAATCATCAGCGGCACCCGCGACGAGCCTTCGAAGAAGGTCATCTTGAACCACAGACCACGTTCACCCAGCATGTCGCCGTGATCCGAGACAAACAGGATAGTCGCCTCTTGGCGGGTTGTCTCAAGCACTTCGAGAATTTCGCCTATCTTGTCGTCCAGATACGAGATATTCGCAAAATAGGCGCGGCGCGACCGTCGAATGTCATCTTCCGAGATGTCAAAGCTACGCCAGTCGTTTGCGTCGAAAATACGTTGTGAGTGAGGGTCCTGATTGTCGTACCCGATGTCTGAAACGGCAGGCAGCAGATGTTCGCAATCTTCGTAGAGGTCCCAGTACTTCCGCCGCGCGACATACGGGTCGTGTGGGTGGGTGAAACTGACCGTCACGCACCAGGGGCGCTCGTCCTTGCCGCGGGCCAGATCATAAAGTTTGGCTTTGGCGTTATAGGCAACTTCGTCGTCATACTCCATCTGGTTAGAGATTTCGGCGATCCCCGCACCTGTGACAGAGCCCATATTGTGATACCACCAGTCAATCCGCTCACCGGGCTTACGATAGTCCGGTGTCCAGCCGAAATCGGCTGGATAGATATCGGTGGTCAGGCGGTCCTCGAACCCATGTAACTGATCCGGGCCCACAAAGTGCATTTTGCCAGACAGGCATGTGTAATAGCCCGCGCGCCGCAGATGATGCGCGTATGTCGGGATATCACTGCGAAACTCAGCGGCGTTGTCGTAGACGCCTGTGCGCGACGGCAGTTGACCGGACATAAAGCTGGCACGCCCCGGTGCACAAAGGGGTGATGCCGTATAGGCATGGGCGAAACGCGTCGAACGCGCGGCTAACTTCTTGAGGTTCGGCGCATGAAGCCAATCCGCGGGACCGTCCGGAAAGAGGGTCCCGTTGAGTTGATCCACCATCAGGATCAAAATATTGGGTTGTGTCATTTTTCTGCCTCGAGGAACGTACCAAGCACCCGCATCGCGTGGTTAACAGCCAGCTGCGGCTCTTCCGGGGCGCTGAGGGCGGCGCGGATATACAAACCGTCAATCAGGGCGACCATATCCTCGGCCGCTTCTACGGGGTCCGACAGCAACGGGCGCAAAGCGTGGATGAGGTTCGACCTAATACGCGCCTGATAAACCTGCCAAAGACGCAGCGCCTCTTCATTCGTTTGCGCCAATACGTAGAAAGTCATCCATGAAGAAATGACGTCTGGCGTAAAACAGGATGGCGCGAAACAGGACCGTATGATGGCCTGTGCCCGCTCGTCCGGCGCAGCGGACCGGAGTGCAAGCCGAACTTCGTCACTGAAATCCGAAAGGATACGTCGCATCGCCGCCAGAAAAATCTGGTCCTTACCGCCAAAGTAGTGATGCGCCAGCGCGCTGGACATGCCAGCACGTTTGGCTATCTGACTTACAGTCACGTCAAGGGATTTTTTCGACCCGAGTTCGGCAATCGTCGCCTTGACAATCGCATCCCGGCGGATCGGCTCCATTCCCAGTTTTGGCATTCTTGCACCCTCACCCGCGGTTTACGAAAAAACGCTAGGAGGTTTTTATTGATCCGTCAATCAACAACGAATTTCACAACAGACAAAGGTTCAAAGTTTGGGTGCGATACTGGGCGTGGTCAGGCTGCTTCGGTTCAGCACGGCCTCGCGCCATGCGATAAAGCTGACCGCAGACAGAATCAGGGTACCGCCTGCGACCACCCAGATGTCGACGCTTTCATGAAAGACCAAAGCGCCCATCAACGTGGCCCAAATCAGCTGCAAGAAGGTCACGGGCTGCGTCACAGCCACCGGAGCAGCCTGCAGGGCAAGCGTCATGAAGTAGTGGCCCAACGTCGCAAAGCTTGCCACCAGAAACAGAACGCCCAGCTCATAGAGGCTTGGAGATGTCCAGACAGCGACTGCGAACGGAACAAGGGCGATAGTTACCCAAATCGACATGTGCGCCACCACAACTGATGGCGGCAGATCTCGGACCAGCATCTTGGCCAGCAGATACGAGGCCCCTAGCATCAGGGATGTCACCAGCATGCTCAGGTGACCCATCGAGACTTCGCGAAATCCGGGGCGCAGAATGATCGCGACCCCGATCAACGCCACGCCAATGGCCGCAATACGCCGGAACGCCAGCTTTTCACCCAGAAACAGTACGGCCCCGAGCGTAACATACACGGGGGTCATGTAGTTCATGGCCGTCACCTCGGCCAACGGGATTTGGGTCATCGAGAAAAACCACATCATCACGGCGACGGCGTGAACAATGCCCCGCACCCCGAACAGCGCCAGGTGATGACGGGTCATATGAGTTGCAAGGATCAGTTTTAATGCGGGCAGCAGAAAAACCAAACCGAAGACGAACCGCAAAAACGCAGCTTGAATGGGGTTCATGCTTGACCCCAATGACTTGACCAGCGCCGTCATCACCACAAAGGAAATCCCAGCGGAGAACATCCAGAACATCCCCGCGATGGGGCGAGAAGAAGCGGCTAAACTTGTCATGTTAACGGTTCAACACCGAATGTCAGTCGGGGACAACCCCTCACATCATCACAAGCTTTGCTGCGATAGCCAGCATCACAAATCCAATCAGTACATCCAGTACCTGCCACGCACGCGGCCTTGCAAATACTGGTGACAGCACCCCGGCGCCGTATCCCAGCGAAAAAAAGAAAACAAAGCTGGCTGTCATCGCTCCTAAAGCAAAGAACAACCGGTCTTCGTATTGGGCAGATATAGACCCGATCAGAACCACCGTATCCAAATAAACGTGCGGGTTCAGCCATGTAAAAGCCAACGCGGTCAGCAATACGGACTTCAGACTGGCGCCCTTGCTTTCACCGACCTCCAAGGCCGATCCACCGCGCCAGGCGGATTGAAGGCTTCGGATGCCATACCACGTCAGAAAAAGAGCCCCGCCATACCGCATAACGATTTCGAACCACGGCAAAGCTTTCGCCAGAGTACCAAATCCCGCCACGCCCGCAGCAATCAGGATCGCGTCAGATACAGCACATGTCAGGCAAAGGGGAAATACGTGCTCGCGCCGCAAACCCTGCCTCAGGACAAAGGCGTTCTGGGCCCCAATCGCAAGGATCAGGCTAAAACCCAACGCAAAACCAGCGAAAAGCGACGCAGACATGAAACCTCCTACAGTTGGACGCGTTGACTACGACCATCGGGCACCGCTATCAAATTAAAGATCTTCACTCTGAATTAGTTTCCCTAATGCTGCTGGATCCCAACCATCTATCTGCGCTCACCGCAATTCTACGACACGGCAGCTTTGAGACTGCCGCGATTGATCTATCGGTGACGCCTTCTGCAATTTCCCAACGGATCAAAGCCTTAGAGGACCGTGTTGGAGCGACTTTGATCAATCGTGGCGTACCGTGCACTGCCACCCCGATGGGCCTTCGTATTGCGCAACATGCGGAGGATATCGGCCTGCTCGAAGCCAAACTGGCGCGCGAGTTGACGCTTGACCGCAAATCTGGCCCGGCCCGCATTCGGATCGCGGTTCCTGCGGACAGCCTCGCGACCTGGTTCATTAATGCCATGGCGCAAGTAGATGATATGCTGTTTGATCTTGTCATCGACGATCAGGACTATTCCGCCGATTGGCTGCGCCGAGGAGAAGTCAGCGCCGCCGTGACCGTAGGGGGCCAAACAGTCTCGGGATGTGACGCGATTGCGTTGGGCGCGTTCAGGTATCTGGCGACCGCAAGCCCGGAGTTCATGCAAAAATGGTTCAAGGACGGCGTCAACGAAAACAGTCTTAGCAATGCCCCCTGCTTAACCTTCAACCGTAAGGACGGCCTGCAAAAGGCTTGGATTACACAACAAACGGGGCGCAAGCTTTCGCCACCTTCGCACTTCCTTGCGTCGTCACATGGCTTTGTCGATGCTGCAGAGGTTGGCTTGGGATGGGGAATGAATCCCGAACAATTGGTGGATGCGGCCGTAGCCGAAGGAAGGCTGTCCGTGTTAGTGCCCGATGCCCCCTACGATGTGCCGTTGACATGGCAGGTCAGCCGCATATTGGCGCCCGCCCTTGGTTCACTGACAAAAGCTGTAAAAGACAGCGCGAAACAGTCCTTGCGGGCTTGCGACGGTTAGGTTTGAACCGTCTTGGCAGATTGGGGCACGACAACGCGATAGCAGGTAATCGCGGCGTAAAAGCTGACAAGAACGATGAAGACGATCGCCCAGGCGACCTCTTGCGTATGCGCGATAGCGGCAAGCATCACTGAAAGAACAACACCGGTGACACGGCAGATACTTTTGACTGCCGCTGCACCCTTTACGCGCTGATCCTTGGGCGCGACGTCAAGGAAATACAATCTGCGCGCGCTGTTAATGCCGGTCACCGCCACGGTTACCACAAACAGGGCAATAGCGTGCAAGTGAACGTCATGATCCAAGTGCAGAAAATGAAATGTCAAAAGCGTTGTACCCGTCACTGCGGCCATCAAGGTCCCCGTCACCATCACAGCGCGATGGGACTTCATGTTGACCAACTGCCATAACGGCGCTGAGACAAGATACCCCGACGCAGAGGACACGATCATCGCCGTCAGACCCTTGGCGGAAGAATGATGCGCCTCGGCCGCGATCAGGGCAAAGAACGGAACCGACAGTGACACGACAACCAAAGGAAACCGCATCACCATGTAGTGACGGAACCAAGCCTGTTTGAACATCGATGTTATATCGGTGAAATTTTCCTTGAACTTTCGTTTCTTAGCAGACGTTCCTATCGCATCTGAGGCTTCGTCACGCGTAATTTCAGACATCGCCAAAATTGACAGGCCAGACAGAATGAAAAACGTCACCGAAACGCCAATCACCGCCGAGTGACGAGAGAATGGCGGGTTCTCTTTGGTGATTTCATGCACCAAAAGAGCCAAGCCAATTGCCCCTAATCCACCGACACCCAGTTGCAGGTAACGCATGATCATCCGTGACTTGGATTGGACATGATCCCCCAAGAGGTCTGTGTACAGAAGCTCTTGCACTTCTTCGATCAAACCAATCGCAAAGAACATCGCCACAAAAGCCACTGCAATCAAAGGAACAATACCTGTTGTTCCCATGGCTAATGCCACCAACAGACACATCCCGATGGCGATCTCGGTCAGCGCAATACCGCGTTTCTTTCGTTTTTGCGCTGAAAGCGGGCGCGCCAGAAAAACATCGGAAATCATGCTGCCGGCCATACGCACCGATACCAGCGCCCCGGCAACAAACATCGGCAATTCAAGGGAAACGGCAAGAAATGGCAGAACGATCGACGGGCTTCCAAGTGTCCAAGCAACCTGAGACAAGATACCCTGCCCGGCCAAAACAGGAAAATTCCGTTTTTCAGAAGCTTCTGCAGCGTTCTTCAGGCCCTGTTTCTGATCAAGTTCCGTCACAGATCGCTAAACCTCCGGAATGATCTGGGCATTGCCAAGACCTTAACGAGTCAGGATTGAGCGGCCAAGTGCCAGTGATCCCGAACGGTCTGAACCTGTTGCTGTCGCAGCCTTGAATGTCTGCACGGCGGACAAAAAAACCCGGCCAATAGGCCGGGTTTTGCAATTGCGCTATTGGCTCAGTTTAAAGCTGCGCCATAACCTCATCGGATGCTTCGAAATTAGTTGTAACGCGCTGAACGTCATCGTCGTCTTCCAGAGCATCCACCAGCTTCATCAGCTTTTGCATATCTTCCAGTCCCAATTCGGTCGTGGTCGTGGGTTTCCAGACCAGTTTGGTCGACTCGGTTTCACCCAGCGCTGCTTCCAGTGCGTTTGAAACGTCGTTCAGGTCAGTATCCGCACACCAGATGATATGGCCATCTTCCGAGCTTTCGACATCTTCTGCGCCGGCCTCGATAGCCGCTTCAAAGATGGTATCAGCATCGCCTGCCGAAGCGGGATAAACCACCTCGCCCTTGCGATCGAACATGAACCCGACCGAGCCGGTTTCACCCAAATTGCCGCCATTCTTGGAAAAGGTCGACCGCACGGTCGAGGCCGTCCGGTTGCGGTTGTCGGTCATCGTCTCAACGATCACGGCCACACCATTGGGGCCGTAGCCCTCGTACCGGATTTCTTCGTATTCGTCGCCTTCACCTGCAACCGACTTCTTGATCGCGCGATCAATCACATCTTTGGGAACCGAGTTCGACTTGGCTTCTTTTACGGCCAGACGCAGGCGCGGGTTCTTGTCGGGATCGGGGTCGCCCATCTTGGCAGCGACTGTGATCTCTTTCGACAGTTTGGAAAACAATTTGGACCGCGCGGCGTCCTGACGTCCCTTGCGGTGCTGGATATTGGCCCATTTGGAGTGGCCTGCCATGGTGCGTCCTCGTCATCGTGATTGCGTGTTCGGCGCTCATATAGACGTTTGCAGGGGGCATGATCAAGAGAGCCGCTTGCCCGAAAGCCGTTCGCAGGTATGGTGGCGGCATGACGACCGATCAAATCATTCTTTTTGTCCTTTTCGCTACAGTCTTTGGAATGCTTCTTTGGGGCCGTTTCAGATACGACCTTGTCGCGTTTTCCGCCCTGCTGATCGGGGTCGTTCTGGGAGTGGTGCCAGTTGACGATGCCTTTGCGGGTTTCGGTCATCCAGCAACGATCATCGTCGCATTGGTACTGGTCGTATCCGCGGGTCTGGTCCGTTCCGGCGCGGTGTTTCTGATCACACGCTCGCTTGTGGATGCGTCCCGCGGACTTGGCGCCCATATCGCGCTGATGGGTGGGATCGGTGCGGTTCTGTCTGCTTTCATGAACAACGTTGCAGCGCTGGCGCTGCTCATGCCTGTGGACATACAGACCGCGCGCAAAGCGGGTCGGTCGGTGGGGCTGAGCCTGATGCCGCTAAGCTTTGCCACCATTCTTGGCGGGATGGTGACGCTGATCGGGACGCCGCCCAATATCATCATCGCCTCGATCCGGGCAGAAACACTGGGTGAACCGTTTCGCATGTTCGATTTTGCCCCCGTTGGCGGGGTTGCCGCGCTTGCCGGTCTGGCTTTTGTCGCACTGGTCGGGTGGCGTTTGATCCCCAACCGTGGACCCCAGACCGAAACGTCTGAGGCGTTGGCGGCATACATAGCGGAACTCACGATACCACCCGAATCCGCGCAGATCGGAAAACGGGTGGGCGAGCTGTACGAAGACGCCGAAAAATCCGACGTCGCCATCATCGGCCTGATCCGGGACGGGAAGCGGCGTTATGGCAGATCTGCCCATGCCACGCTGAAACAAGGAGACGCCCTGGTTCTTGAAGCCCGCCCCGAAGCGCTGGATGAATTCCGCGCCGCACTGAACCTGGATTTTTCGGACACCCGGCGTCAGGAACTGCTGACTGCCGAGGGCGACGGGCTTGAAGTGATCGAGGTGGTCGCCACGGAAAACGCGCGCATTACCGGGCGCACAGCTCAGGGTTTGGGCCTTGCGTGGCGGCAAAGCACGGTTCTAATGGGCATCTCTCGTCAGGGCCGCAGCATCACCGAGCAGGTTCGTAAGACCGAGGTTGAAGCCGGTGATATTCTTCTACTGCTGTGCCCGCGCGACCGAAGCGTCGATGTGACCGAATGGTTGGGATGCCTTCCCCTCGCGCAGCGGGGGCTTAACGTTACGGCGAATGACAAGGCCGGATTGGCCATTGGTCTGTTCGCCGCTGCCGTACTCGCCGCCAGTATCGGGCTGATATACCTGCCCATCGCGCTGGGATTGGTCGTGGTCGCCTATGTGCTGACCAAGATCATGCCGATCACCGATATCTACAACCATATTGAGTGGCCTGTGGTGGTTCTGCTCGGATCGATGATCCCATTGGGGAGCGCGCTGGAAAACTCTGGTGGGACCGAGCTGATTGCGAACGGCCTGATCCACCTCACGAACGGAATGCCCGCCTGGGCCATTCTCACGGTCTTGATGGTGGTGACCATGACGTTGTCGGATGTGCTGAACAACACGGCGACCGCGATTGTGGCGGCACCCGTTGGGATACAGATGGCGCGCAGTCTGGACGTTTCGCCAGATCCTTTCCTCATGACCGTTGCCGTTGCCGCCTCGGCCGCTTTTCTGACCCCGATAGGGCACAAGAATAATACACTGGTTCTTGGACCCGGCGGCTATCGGTTCGGCGATTACTGGCGCATGGGATTGCCGCTTGAAATCCTGATCGTCGCGGTCTCGGTCCCTGCCATTCTTGTGTTCTGGCCGCTGTGATGTGAAAACCCATCTCATGAAACGATTTCTGATTTTGCAACTACGCCCCGAGACCGACGCCTCGGATGCCGAATACGCATCAATCCTGCACAAAACCGGCCTGACACCCGACCGAACGCTCCGTATCCGGCTGGACTGCGAAGAGCTGCCGGATGGCCTGGATGTCAGGGACTACGCCGGAGTGATCGTTGGTGGCGGTCCGGGCTGTGTCAGCGATGACCCTGCTACCAAATCGGCCATAGATACCCGGGTCGAGGCAGCAATCATGGGCCTGATGCCCCAGATCACAGCCCACGATCACCCATTCATGGGCTGCTGCTACGGATTGGGTATTCTGGCGGCACATCTGGGCGGCAACGTCAGCAAGGAACGGTACAGCGAACCGGTTGGACCATCGACCTGCCACCTGACCGACGCGGGGCGACAAGACCCCCTGACCGCAGGCTTGGAACCAGCGTTCGACGCCTTGGTCGGCCACAAAGAGGCCGTTCAGGCGCTGCCCGAGGGCTGTACCCACCTGTTGTCATCAGACCCCTGCCCGTTTCAGATGGTCCGGTGGGGTCAGAATGTTTACGCCACGCAATTCCATCCCGAAGCCGATGCGCGCGACTTTGAAGAGCGTATCAATATCTATAAACACCACGGCTATTTCCCGCCCGAGGACGCCCAAAGGCTGATCGACATCTGTCATGCCGCGAATGTCACGCAACCCGCCATAATCCTTCGCCGATTTGCAGAACGTTACGCGTGACCCAACGGCGCTGTTGCCTGATCGGTCGCCCCTCGCTTAGGTTGGCTTCAACGACTTTGGGAGGAGTTGTTCTTGGATTTTCTCATAAATGTCGGCCTGCCCCTGTCGCTAGCCATCATCATGCTGTCTTTGGGTGTCGGGCTTGAGGCTGCCGACTTTCGCCGTGTCCTCAGCCGAAAGTACCCTTTTGCCATTGGTGCGATCAGTCAGGTTTTACTGATCCCCCTGGCCGCGTTCACGACGGTTAAACTGTTTGGCCTGCCCCCCGAGATCGCCGTCGGCGTCATGCTGCTGAGCTTTTGTCCCGGAGGTGTCACAAGCAATATCCTTGCCAAATTCGCTAAGGGCGACGTCGCTCTGTCTGTCAGCCTGACCGCCGTGATCAGCTTGCTGTCTATCGTTACTGTGCCCATCCTCGCCGCGTGGTCCATTGCTCACTTTATGGGAGAAACCGCACCCAAAGTGTCGATCGGCTCACTGGCCACGGCTCTGTTTCTCATCACCACCCTACCTGTTGCCATAGGGGTCAGCCTGCGCCATTTCGCACGTGACTTTGCCCTTAGGATAGATGCGCCTTTATCCAAACTGGCGGCGATCCTATTTGTGCTTATCGTGCTGGCCGCGTTGGCTGGAAACTGGCAGTTCTTCATTCAGAACCTCAGCTCCATCGGCACGGCCTTGGTGCTGCTGAACATCGCGCTTTTGCTGATAGGTCTGGGCCTTTCACGCTTTGCCAATCTGTCATGGAACGAAGCTAAGACCGTCTCGATTGAAACAGGTATCCAGAACTCGGCACTTGGTATTACGCTGGCCGCGTTGATTACGGGCACGACCACCGGGTTCAGCCCATTGGCGGTGCCCGCAGCGGTGTACGGGATCACGATGTATGTGGTTGCCACGCCGTTTATCCTTTGGTTCCGCAGCCGCTGAAAGGACCCTTGATGACCAAGAACACAGCAGATGCAATCGTTGTCGGGGCCGGACTGGCGGGTCTGGCCGCGGCCGCCGAACTGGGTGATCGCGGTAAGAAAGTGATCGTGCTGGATCAGGAACCGCAGCACTTTCTGGGTGGTCAGGCGTTCTGGAGCCTTGGCGGCTTGTTCATGGTCGACACACCCGAACAACGCCGAATGGGTATTCGCGACAGCCACGAACTGGCGCTGCGTGATTGGATGGGCAGCGCGCAATTTGACCGGGATGAGGACACATGGCCGCGCAAATGGGCCGAAGCCTATGTCGAGTTCGCTGCAGGAGAAATGCGCCCGTGGCTGCACGAAATGGGCCTGCGCTGGTTCCCAATCGTCGGTTGGGCCGAGCGTGGCGGATCTTACGCCGATGGCCACGGCAACTCAGTCCCACGGTTTCATATCACATGGGGCACCGGCCCCGGTGTTCTGGAACATTTCATTCGCCGCGTCCGTGAACACATATCGTCCGGCTTGATTGAGATAAAGTTCCGCCATCAGGTCAGCCACATCATCATGCAGAATGGCTGCGCCAAAGGTGTTTCCGGCGAGGTTCTGGCTGACGACACTGCAGCGCACGGTGCCAAGACCAACCGCGATGAGGTGGGCGAGTTTGAAGTCTACGCCCCGTCGGTCATTGTGACCTCGGGGGGGATTGGCGGTAATTTCGAAATGGTGCGAAAGAACTGGCCGCGTGATCGTCTGGGTGAACCGCCCAAGGACATGGTCGCAGGTGTACCCTTTCATGTGGATGGCCGCATGATTGCGATCAGCGAAAAGGCGGGCGGGCATGTGATCAACGGCGACCGGATGTGGCACTACACCGAAGGTGTCAGAAACTGGAACCCGATCTGGCCATCGCATGGCATCCGCGTTTTACCCGGGCCAAGCTCGATGTGGTTTGATGCGCGCGGCAATCGCCTAAAGCCGCCATGCCTGCCCGGCTTTGATACACTGGGAACCTTGCGGGAAATCCTGAAGACCGGACATGAATACAGTTGGTTCGTGCTGACCCAAAAGGTGATCAAAAAGGAATTCGCCCTGTCGGGTTCCGAACAAAACCCCGATATGACCGAAGGCGGCTGGCGCGAAGTCTTGCTGCAACGGATATTGACCGGCTCTAAGGCCACAGCACCGGTTGAAGCCTTCAAAGAGCATGGCGAAGATTTCATTGTCGCCAATACCTTAACCGAGCTGGTCAGTGGCATGAACCAGCTTGGCGGTGGGCTAATTGACGAAGCACATCTGCGCGCCCAGATCGAGGCACGGGATTCTCAGGTCGACAATCCCTTTACAAAAGATGCCCAGATGGCTGCCATTCTGGCCGCTCGAAACTACCGAGGGGACAGGCTGATCCGTACGGCAAAGCCGCACAAGTTCCTCGATCGCGCCAATGGTCCTCTGATCGCGGTCAAGCTGCATGTGCTGACCCGAAAAACACTTGGCGGTCTGCAAACCAATCTGGACAGCCAGATGATTGGCGCCGAGGGCACAGTTGTTCCGGGCCTGTTCGCCGCCGGTGAGGTCGCGGGCTTCGGCGGCGGTGGATATCATGGATACAATGCGCTGGAAGGCACATTTCTAGGCGGCTGCATCTTTTCCGGGCGCAATGCCGGTCGATCTCGGGCCGTTGCCTGATTACTGCGCGCGAATAAACTTTAGAACCGGCTCGCCTGCGGCATCAAGCATCACAAGGCTGTCGCCGGCAACCGCATAGCTGGCGACCTTTTGCAAGGCGGCAAAGAACTGATCCTCAACCTCTTCCAGCTCGGGCGGGCACGCCATGAGTGTGGCGGCCATGTTGTCGGGAAACTCAAGTTTTCCATTGTCCACCTTGGCCTGACCGGAAAAACGATTGCAACCGCCGGACCCACCGAATGCTCCGCCTTGTTCAAAGGATATCTGGGGTGGGCGTTTCGAGTTCAGCACCTCTGAATTGATACCGATAGCCGTCCATGTCGTGTTTTCCAGCGACGGGGTATCTTGGCTGCCGCCCACCTGTACCAAAACCAAGTCTGTCGAATTGCCAGCCCCGTTGGTCAGAACCGGGTGGACGGTGTCAGTGGTAAAGAGCAACTGATTACCGCGATAGATCGCACCTCGAACGGCATAAGTCAGCCCGTCCCGGATCAGGGCATCATCATAGGTCAACTCAAATTCGGCCGGTACACTATTCAACGCGTAGCGTTTGGCCGACAATGTGATTGCTGGCGCATCTGCCAGGGAAATATCCTGCAGCTCAACCAAAAGCGTTGCATCCGGTGGCACCGCAATGCGTTCGCGGTAGGTAGCCGTGCCCGAGACGGAACCCGCATGACTTTCCGTGCCAATCAATGCCATCAGAACGGCACCCAATACGATCGCTTGTCCAAGTTTGGGAAAAGGCATGTTCCCGTCCTTTCGCATATGTCTTTGGTCAAAAGATTGTTATTGGATCATCGTTTACAAGACCGCAGGTCAGGGATGAGCGATTACGCGCCGCTCTTACAGCGGCCAGATCAGCGGGATCAACAGCGACGCCAGCAAGCCGACAGTCAAGTTTAACGGCACCCCGACCTTGAGAAAATCGGTAAAACGATACCCGCCCGGACCATACACCATCATGTTCGTCTGGTACCCGATCGGTGTTGCAAATGACGCCGATGCGGCAACCATCACCGCCACGACCAATGCACGCGGATCAATACCCACCGCTTGCGCAAGGCCGATGGCAATTGGTGTCACGACAACGGCAACAGCGTTGTTGGAAACCAGTTCAGTCAAGACGGATGTCAGCAGATAGACCGCCCACACGATGAGGAAAGGCGGCAGCATTCCAAGCGCCGGTGCGACGGCCTCAACGATCAATGAAACGGCACCGGACTTATCCAGAGCGGCCCCAATAGCCAGCATCGCAAAGATCAGCGCAAGCAATCGGCCTTCGACAAACGAAAACGCCTCGTCAGCGTCAATGCATCGGGTGATCAGAACCACCGCAACCGCAATGATGGACAGCAGCAGGATAGGTGCGACGCCCAGCGCGGCCAAAGCAACAATACCCACCAATGACCCAATGGCGATCGGAGCATGGCTGCGGCGAAACGCGCGGGCCGACGGCTGCGTGACATCCACCATCTCCATATCAGCGGCCAAGCGCTGAATATCGCCCGGCGCGCCCTCTAGCAGCAGCGTATCCCCTACGCGAACGACCAGTTCATCCAATTGCCGCCCGATATTCTGGTTTCTGCGGTGTACCGCCAAAACGTACACACCGTACCGACGGCGCAGGCGCATTGCGCCCAGTGTTCGGCCAACCATGCGGCATCCCGGCGTAATCAGAACCTCAACCGTCTTGGTTTCGACGGCCGATACCTGATCGACGCGTTTCAATTCCTTGTTGCTTTGCAAGCTAAGCAATTCGGTCATCTCGGTCCGCAAAACGACCCGATCCCCCAGTCGCAGTTCAACACCTTTGAGGTTGCGCCGCAGTGATTCATCGCCCCGGATCACGTCGATCAACCGCACGCCCGGGCGTTTGAACAACTGCACACCCGTGACCTCACGCCCTATCAGGTTGCTTTCCGGAGGGATAACGGCCTCGGTAAAGAACTTCATCTTGGATCGATCAGACAGCAGGGATGCCATGCTATCTCGCTCGGGCAACAGACGCGGCGCGATAAAGCGCAGGTAGAACATCCCGTAGATGACCAGCGCGATGCCCAGCGGAGTCACTTCGAAAATCGTGAACGGTTTCATCCCCTGCGCCCGGGCCACACCATCGACCAGCAGGTTCGTCGATGTTCCGATCAACGTAAGCGTGCCCCCCAGAATGGCTGCATAGCTAAGCGGGATCAGCAGTTTTGAGGCTGGTACGTTCAGGGTACGCGCAATCTGAACAAAGACCGGGATCATGACCACGACCACAGGAGTATTGGATACGACCGCCGAGGCCAACAACACGAACCCCATCAGCAATCCGATCGCAACGCGTGGGTTCACCTGAGCCTGCTTTTGCGCTGTCGCCGTAAACGAGTCCAGCGCACCCGTTCGCACAAGCGCCCCCATAATGATGAACATCGCCGCGATCGTCCAAGGCGCGGGGTTTGATAAAACCGCAAGCGCGCTTTGATAGGGTAAAATGCCTGTCACCAACATGACGGCCACGCCACCAATGGCGACAACCTCGGTCGGGTAGACCTCGCGCAGGAACATGATGAACATGCCTGCGACGACCATCAGCGCCAGTATCGCGCTGCCCGTTTCTGTCAGTTGAAGGAATTGCATTCTTGGTATTCTGTCCGAACCCTGGCTTGGCAAACGCGCCCGTCACGCAGTTTCACGCATTGCGCAGGCCAGAGCAAGCCTTACTGCGGTCCTGACTGCAGCAGACGCCCACCAATGCGTACCATTTGCACAGATTTTGCCTGCCCGTTCTGGTCGTCGGTTTCGACGAACACCCCGCTTAGGGTGGCTTCGCCATTAGCGGGGGTGAATCGAGACTTTGGCATTCCAGTGATAAACCGGCGCATCGGCTCGACCTTATCCATCCCAATGACCGAGTCATAATCGCCGCACATTCCGGCGTCCGTCAGGTAAGCCGTTCCACCCGGCAGGATTTGCGCGTCAGCCGTTGGCACATGGGTATGCGTCCCCACAACCAGACTTGCGCGTTTGTCGCAATAATGGCCCATAGCCATCTTTTCCGACGTCGCCTCGCAATGCATATCGACAATGATCGCCTGCGCCTGGCCACCACGGGGATGCGATTTCAGGATAGGCTCGATAGCAGAGAACGGGTCGTCAAAGGGTCGTTTCATAAAGACCTGTCCCAACACCTGCACCACCAGCACTTTGCGACCACCGGGCGCGGTGTATAGACGGTGCCCCCGCCCCGGCGCACCCTTGGCAAAATTCACCGGCCGCACGATGCGCGGCTCAGATTCGATGAATTGCAGCATATCCTTCTGATCAAACGCATGATCGCCAAGGGTCAGACAATCCGCCCCTGCATCCAGCAACAGCTTTGCATGATCTTCCGACAGGCCCATCCCGTTCGAGGCATTCTCACCATTGATCACGACGAAATCCAACCGCCACTCATCCCGAAGGCGTGGCAGATGCTGTTGAACGGCCGCGCGTCCGCTGCGGCCCATGACGTCACCTAGAAACAGTATCCTCATACAAACCGTCCTAAGTGTGGCAATAGGTAAGCACAAGTGGTTAAACTGACACCATAAAGTGCAAAACCGCATTGGACAGGAGAAGTTTATGACCCGTTTCTTTATTCCCGCCCTTCTTTTGACTCCTCTGGCGGCCTGTGATCCAGCCCCGGATCAATCCGCCGAGCTGGCTAACCCTGCCGCTACGTTCTGCATCGAAAGCGGGGGAACCTACGAAATAACGGATGGGGCTGACGGGCAAACAGGCGCCTGCACCCTGCCCGATGGGCGCGAAGTGGACGCGTGGGAGTACTTCCGGGAAAATCACACCGGCTAAGCAGGTTCAGAAGGTCAGCACCCGACTTTCCGTGATGACAATGTCCAAGGGTTGATCGGTTGGCTCAAGCGGCAGTTCTTCTGCCTCTTGCGCGTCAAACGCGAACCCGATTGCCAAGGTCGGGCGTTTTGCGCGCAAGCCCTCAAGCGTACGGTCATAAAAGCCGCCGCCATAGCCCAGCCGCCCCCCATGCGCATCGAATGCAACCAGCGGTACGATCAGGATTTCAGGGTCAAAATAGTCGTCGACCTCGGGCACTTTTGCCCCGAATGGCCCGTCTTTCAGCGCCCCTTCGGGCGTCCAGCGCGAAAATCTCAACGGTTGCCCGGCGGCTTGTATGACCGGCACGCCCACCGCGCCATAAGCCGAAGCCTCGGCCATGGCCGGTAGCGGGTCAATTTCTGTGCGGATGGGCATATAGCCCGACAACGGCACCCCGCGATGACCAGCAAGAACTTCGGACAGACGCCCTGCAGCCCCCGGCGGGCGCGCGTTGAACGCATCCTTGCGTCGCGCAAACGCCTCTTTTCGGGCGGCGGCTTTGATTTCGGTCAGGTCGATCACAGTAACACCACGCTGGCGAGCCCAAGAAAGATGAAGAACCCCATGACATCCGTTGTTGTCGTCACGAAAGTTCCCGAAGCCAGCGCAGGGTCTACACCCAAGCGGTCCAGCACGACCGGTACTACCGTACCTGCAAAGCCGGCGATCACCATATTCACGACCAAGGCCGACCCGATCACGACACCCAATAGGGGCGAGTCGAACCACATCATCCCCACCGTCCCCAGCACGACTGCAAAACACAGGCCATTCAATACCCCGACCAAAAGCTCTCGCCGGATAACACGCATCACGTTCGACCCAGTCAGGTCGCGCGTCGCCAGGGCACGCACTGCCACCGTCAGCGACTGCGTGCCTGCATTCCCGCCCATTGAGGCCACGATTGGCATCAGAATGGCCAGCGCTACCAGCTGATCAATCGCCGCTTCGAACTGAGAAATCACAAGTGACGCACAAATCGCCGTGCACAAATTGACTGCAAGCCACGGCAATCGCCGTCTGCTGGTTGCAGCCACCGAATCCGAGATTGAGCTTTCGTCGCTAACCCCGGCAAGGCGCAGGATATCTTCCTCATGCTCTTCATCCAGAACCACCATGGCATCGTCGATCGTAATGACGCCGACCAAACGCCCGTCTTCGTCAACGACTGGGGCGGAGATCAGGTGGTATTGGTTAAAGGCGTAAGCCACGTCCTCTTCATCCTGATCGACCGGGATGGTGTGAAATTCATCCTCGGCAATGTCATGCAGGGGGATTTCACGCCGCGTCGCCATCAGTTTGCCCAAAGTGACCTGCGCCCTTGGTTTCAGACGCGGGTCCACCAGCACAACATGGTAAAACTGCTCTGGCAGGTCGTCATTGGCCCGCATAAAGTCGATGGCCTGCCCCACGGTCCAGTGTTCAGGGGCCATGACCACTTCGCGTTGCATAAGGCGCCCGGCCGAGTTTTCGGGGTATGACAGCGCCTGCTCTGCCGCGATCCGTTCAGAGTCTTCCAGTACATCCAGAATAGCCTCTTGCTGAGGCTCTTCCAGATCTTCCAGCAGGTCGACGACGTCATCGCTTTCCATGTCGCGTACGGCTTCTGCCAGAACGTCAGGGCGAAGAACGTTGATAACCTCTTCCCGGACGGCTTCGTCCAGTTCGGACAGGATATCGCCGTCAAATTCCTTATCGTACAGCCGGATCAGGCGCGCGCGATCATAAGGGTTTATCTGCTCAAGAAGGTCCGCGATATCAGCCGCATGAAGCGGCTCCATCAACTCAACCAGCTTTTCGCGATCATCTACATCAACGGCATAGAGAATGGCCGCTACGGTCTTGCGGTCCAACGCATAAACGTCGTCGTCGCTGGTTGCCTCGTTTACGGGTTCATCAAAACCTGTCGTCATTTCTGCCCCCGTACGTATCGGTCATTGACCCCTAATTAGAAGAAGCAGCTACAGGAAAACAATGACAATGCGCCGATTTACCGACAACTTTCCCACCCTTATGCTGTTTCGCAGTCCCATACAGGCGGAGATGAATGAAAATGGCGCAAAAAACGCTGCTGAAAGGGCGCGTCCTGAGTTTTACCGGCTCACCATTCGAAGGTGAGCCCACCGACGCCGTCAAAATCAGCGAAGCGGTCTTGATAGAAAACGGGCGCATTTCAGCGGTTGCCGATGCGAACACTCTGCAGGTGGCTAACCCAGACGCCCGAGTGATCGACCATCGTGACCAAATTATTATGGCCGGGTTCGTGGATGCCCATGTGCATTACCCACAGACCGCCATGATCGCCAGTTGGGGCAAACGCCTGATTGACTGGCTGAACACCTATACTTTTCCCGAAGAGATGAAGTTTGGCGATCCGGCATATGCGGCTGAGATCGCCAACCGCTATCTGGACCTGACTGCCGCGCATGGGACAACAACAATGTGCAGTTTCTGCACAATCCACCCTGAAAGCGTAGACGCCTTTTTTACCGCGGCTCAGAAACGGAACCAACGCGTGGTCGCGGGTAAAACCTGTATGGACCGCAACGCCCCCGAAGGCCTTCGCGATACGCCCAAAACTGCCTATGACCAGTCTGAAGCCTTATTGGAAAAATGGCATGGTGTGGATCGGTTGACATACGCCATCACACCGCGATTTTCGCCGACTTCGACGCCCGAGCAACTGGAAGCGATGGGCGCTCTTTGGGCCGAGCATCCGCATTGCCTGATGCAAACGCATCTGAGCGAGCAGACCGACGAAATCGCCTGGGTCCGCGAGCTATTCCCCGAGGCACGCGATTACCTGGACACTTACGAAAAATTCGGCCTGCTGGGGTCGCACGGCGTTTACGGTCACGTTATTCACCTGGAAGCCCGCGAGCGTGACCGTTTGCGCGAAATGGATGCTGCGCTGATCCACTGCCCGACATCGAATACGTTCATCGGTTCGGGCCTGTTTGACATGACCGGACTGATGCGAGATGGCCACCGGGTTGGGCTGGCCACTGACACAGGTGGCGGCTCCAGCTTTTCTATGCTGCACACGATGGCATCGGCTTATGAGATCGGTCAGCTCCGCGGGGCGCCCTTACACGCAGCGCAACTGCTTTGGCTGGGAACGGTTGGCTCTGCACGGTCGCTGCGACTGGATGATCAGATCGGCAATGTGGCGCCGGGGATGGAGGCGGATCTTGTCGTGCTCAACCTCGCATCGACCCCCGCCATTGCCCAACGTGAGGCCTGTGCAAATGATCTGTGGGAAGCCATCTTCCCCACCATCATGATGGGCGACGACCGGGCGATCGCAGAGGTTTGGATCGCCGGTCAGCGGGCAAACGTTTAAGACCGCAAGGCCTGCGCCAGTCGGTTCTGCCGTTCGATCACGCGGGGCAGATCCAGAGTTGTGATTTGCCCGTCCCGTACGATCTGACGGCCTTCGACAAACAAGTGTTTCACTGTCATCGGACCAGCGAGCAGCAAGGCCGCGGGATCCCAACTGCCTGCACTTTCGATGCAACGCGTGTCCCAGATTGCGATATCCGCGCGTTTCCCGGGTGCCAGACGGCCACAATCAGGGCGGTTCAGTACATCCGCCCCACCCCGCGTTGCTATCTCAAGCGCTTCGCGCGATGACATGGCGTCCGCTCCGTTGGCTACGCGTTGCAACAACATGGACTGACGCGCCTCGAGGATCAGGCTGCCGTTGTCGTTGCTGGCCGAACCGTCTGCACCGATCCCAACCCGCACACCCTGATCCCGCATCGCCCGTACCGGAGCAATTCCCGACCCCAGACGACAATTCGAGCATGGGCAATGCGCCACCCCGGTTTTCGTTCGGGCGAACATGTCGATTTCGGAACTGTCCAGCTTAACACAATGGGCATGCCAGACATCTGAGCCGGTCCAACCCAGCTCTTCCGCATATTGCCCGGGGCGACATCCGAACTGGGCTTGGGAATAGGCAATATCCTCTTCGTTTTCAGCGAGATGGGTGTGCAGCATTACCCGTTTGTCGCGCGCCAGAACCGCAGTATCCCGCATCAGGTCGCGGCTTACGGAAAACGGCGAACAAGGTGCCAACCCCACCCGACACATCGCACCGTCAGACGGATCATGGAACGCATCAACAACGCGTATCATATCTTCCAAGATCGCAGCTTCGGCTTCTACCAGCGTGTCGGGCGGTAGCCCTCCGTCGCTTTCCCCGATGCTCATGGCACCACGCGTGGGATGAAATCGCATCCCGATATCAGCCGCAGCGGCAATCGTGTCGTCCAGACGAGCGCCATTTGGGTACAGGTACAGATGATCTGAACTCAGCGTACAGCCCGATAACGCCAGCTCGGCCAGCCCAATTTGGGCCGAGACATACATTTCTTCGGGGCCAAAACGGGACCAGATCGGGTAAAGCGTTTTGAGCCATCCGAACAGCAATGCATCCTGCCCGCCCGGAACCGCGCGTGTCAGGGTTTGATACAAATGGTGGTGCGTGTTCACGAGACCGGGGGTGATGACACAGCCCGCTGCATCGTGAATTTCGGCGTCCACTGACAGGTCATGGCCGATCTGCTCGATCTGGCCCCCTCGAATCCAGATATCAGCACCCGCCAATTCCCGACGATCATCGTCCATCGTCAGGACAGTATCGGCGTTTTTTATCAGGATATCTTGCATCTCGCCCTCCTTGCACAGACCCGTTTCATGCATGGAGCGCGGTAGCTGGCGGAAAACGGGCTCAAGAACCAGCCGGGGTAAACCTAGCCGACCGGCAAACACCCGACAACAGGATTCAGTAGTTTCGCAGGATATCCAATGCGGCTGCGTGCAGGTCGGCGTTTGCCGCGGCAAGTGCGCGCCCACCATTATGTGCAGGCCCGCCTTGCCAATCCGTGACCACGCCACCTGCCGCTTCGATCACGGCAATGGGCGCCTGAATATCGTAGGCGTTCAAGCCGGACTCGATCACTAGATCGACCTGCCCAGCGGCCAACAACGCATAGGCATAACAATCCATTCCGTATCGCGTCAGGCGCGTTTGGCGGGACACTGCCTCAAACCCGGCGCGGTCGTCAGGGGTTCCCACCTCGGGGAAAGTGGTGAACAGAATCGATTCGCTCAGGGATGTGGTCGCGCGCGTCCTAAGCGTCGTCTTTCCTGTCGGGCCCGTTACCTCAGATATGTCGGCGGAGCCTATGAAACGCTCACCGATGTAAGGCTGGTCAATGACCCCCATCACCGGTCCGTCGGATGTGCTGAGCGCGATCAACACGCCCCAAGTCGGCGTTCCACTAATAAAGCCTCGGGTGCCGTCAATCGGATCAAGAACCCAGGTACGACCGCTGCGCCCTTCGACCGAGCCGAACTCTTCTCCCAGAATACCGTCGTCTGGCCGGTGCTCGGCCAACACAGCACGCATTGCCTTTTCGGCCGCGCGATCAGCGACGGTCACAGGGTCAAACCCCTCTGACAGTTTGTTCGTCGTTTCCAAATTGGACTGTCTGAAAAATGGCAAAATGGCCTGACGCGCCGCGTCGGCCATTTCTTCGGCTACATTCCGGTCACTGAGCGTAGTCTTTTGCATGCGCTACCCGTGGGGTTCGCAGGCTTCAGAGTCAACCCGCTAAATCAGGCAACGTCGCTCAGAACACGCGCCAGTTCAAACAGGCGGCGGCGTTGGTTTTCGGGAATCGCGTAGTAGGACCGAACAAGGTCCAAGGCTTCTTTGTCCCCCATAAGATCGGCGGGAACAGACTTTTTGCCTGCGCTTTCTTTTTCGGCCTCTTCCAGACCCTCAAAGAAAAAGCTGACGGGTACATCCAAAGCTTCGGCGATATCCCACAGTCGAGACGCGCTGATACGGTTGGCACCGGTTTCATATTTTTGGATTTGTTGAAACTTAATACCAACCTGCTGCGCCAACTGCTGCTGGGTCATCCCAATCAGCCAGCGGCGATGCCGTACGCGTTTGCCCACGTGGACATCGACGTGATGGGTCATCGGTATTCTCCTCTACTACACACAACGACAAGGGCGCACGGCGCGAATCACGACCGCATCACGAGCGAACAGCCTTTAAACACTCCCGAATTCGGAACATGCCCCCAAATCAGCACCATAGCGCAATATTGCTCTTTTTTGTTAATTTTTCAAGCGGGTTGAATCAGCCTGCCAAAACATTGGCTTTAAGTTGTGTTTCCGATCACAACACTACTTAAGCATATTATTATGTTTTAACGCATTCGGGCCCACTGTTTCTTGTGCTGCCGGGTAAACAATTGACAATCTGCGGTCAACGCGAACCTATGCTTCCAACCAAGGAGCAACAGTATGCAGGCCTTTCGACTAGAAGCGACAGGAACACCTCCCAGACTGTGCCAGATAGCGGTTCCTGAGCCGGGTTCCGGTCAGGTGCGGGTCGCGATCAAGGCTTGCGGTTTGAATTTTGCCGACCTGCTTATGCAGAAAGGCACCTATCAGGATACACCCACTACGCCCTTTACGCAGGGCATGGAGATTGCCGGGGTCGTGGATAAGGTCGGTATCGATGTCTCGGGCCTGAAAGCAGGTGATCGCGTCGCTGTTTATTCCGGCCAAGGTGGGTTGGCCGAGTACGGTGTCTTTGATGCAGATCGCACCATCGCCATACCCGATTCGATGAGTTTCGAAGACGCCGCGGCAATACAGATCGCATACGGCACCAGCCACATTGCCCTTGATCACCGCGCGCGTCTGCAATCGGGTGAAACCCTCTTGGTAACCGGTGCTGCAGGTGGCGTGGGTCTGACCGCCGTCGAAATTGGTAAATTGATGGGGGCCACAGTCATCGCGCAGGCGCGCGGGGCGGAAAAACTGAAAGTGGCGCAGCAGGCAGGTGCGGATCACCTGATCGATGCCAGCGAAGACCTGCGAAGCCGCGTTAAGGAACTCGGCGGCGCAGATGTGGTCTATGACGCAATCGGCGGAGATATTTTCAAAGCCGCCTTTCGCGCGACCAATCCCGAAGGCCGCCTATTGCCAATTGGATTTGCAGGCGGCGACGTTCCGCAAATCCCTGCCAACCATCTGCTGGTCAAAAACCTGACCGTAATCGGTTTATACATTGGCGGGTATCTGACCTTCCGGCCTCAGATCGTAAGAAAGAGCTTTGAAACCCTGTTCAAGTGGCACGGCGAAGGCCGCATCAAACCTCATATCAGCAACGTGCTGCCATTGGCCGAAGCGGAGAAAGGTCTGCAAATGCTCAGAGATCGAACAGCGACCGGGAAGGTCGTCATTTCAATCTGAGCAGATTTACCCGACAACCGCTTTTAACTGAGTGCCACCCAACATACGGAAGTTCTGCCGCACCAGCGCTGCCAGAGCGTCGACAACATCGTCACGCCCCGACTCACCGCCGTACAAATTAATCATATGCGCGGGCAGTTCAGGCAGCGTACCCCCATCGTCAATCTGCTCCAGATGGGCCGCTTCGGTGCCATCCAGCACCGCGTGCACCGCGAGATCAGCGCTGACGGTCGCCTCGATCGTGCGATCATTCTCAGTTTCGACCGACAACTCCCACGGGATTTCAGCTTCGTCCAACGCCGCAATAACCTGAGGCCGGAATAGACATCTTCGTCCCAAAGCCAAAGGAATCGGACGTTTGCGCCAAGCTGTCCCACCAGGGGCACCGATCCAGCGCAGCGGCAATTCAGCAATCGTTTCGGCCCCTTCGCCGACGGTCGCTTCGGTCGTGAGTATCAGATCGCATTCGCCACGCTTGAACATTTCCTTCAATTGCAACGAGTAAGAAGACACAAGTTGCACACGCACCCGCGGGAATTCGACATTGAAACGCTGCAATACACGTGGAATGGCCGGGTAGACGATGTCATGAGGGACACCCAGAACAACCTCGCCTTCAAAGGCTTGATCCGTGAGTTTTGAGATAATCTCGTCGTTCAAAGCGATCATACGTCTGGCATATGCCAAAAGCTGCTCGCCCGAGGCGGTCAAGGCAATTGTCCTGCCGCTACGATCCAGCAGTTCCAGCCCCAACAGCTCCTCCAATCGCTTCAGCTGCATCGAAACGGCCGATTGCGTTAGATGCAAAAATCCGGCTGCGCGTGTCACGCCGCCATGATCTGCTACCGCCACGAAAGAGCGCAAAGTCGTAATGTCGAGATTTCGCATCTTCACGATTCCTTATGCATCACTTCAAAAACATTCATTTTCAAAATGTGTCATAGCAGTCCATATAAATCAAGGAAGTTGATGAGATGGAGCTAAATCATCTCTTTTTCACGAAAGGACATAAATTATGACCCAAATAGCAATAACATCTTCCCGCAAGCTGCGCCGCAGATTTTCAATAAGCACCGTCTGGCAGGTGTTATCGTTGCGGCGTCAACGCCGCAGTTTGGTCCGCTTGGATGATCGCGCTTTGCAGGATATCGGTGTAACGCGCGCTGAGGCCGAGGCTGAAGCCGCACGATCCGTCTGGGATGCGCCGGAATTCTGGCAAAAATGAATCTAACCTGCATCTTTTTTCAATGAATGGCGGCCCATACCCCAAGGTCGCCATTTTTGTTGCGTGTTTTAGCCAGTTTCCGACGTTAAACCCTTGAAACGCAGCCCGCACTTGCCGATATTTGCGGGGAACGTGCACTGATTTCAGGGCGCGAGAAAAACATGCGAAGGGAGACCCTTTAATGGCACAATTTGACACGATCCGGACGGCGGCCGGCGCGCGCGCTGCCCAGATTGACGAGGGCCTGCGCGCCCACATGAACAAAGTTTACGGCACGATGTCCGTCGGCATGCTGATTACATTTGCAGCGGCCTGGGCGATTTCGGGCCTTGCAACGACGACGGACCCATCCGCCGCAGCCGCACAGCTGAGCGCGGATAAATATCTGACGTCCTTTGGGTACACGTTGTTTGCGTCACCCCTGAAATGGGTCATAATGTTCGCCCCCCTCGCCTTTGTTTTTGGCTTTGGCGCTGCGATCAACCGTCTTTCCGCCGCTGGCGCGCAAACGGTCTTCTACCTGTTTGCTGCAGTTATGGGCGTGTCGATTAGCTGGATTTTCCTGGTCTTCACCGGCCAGTCGATCATTCAGGTATTCCTGATCACAGCCATCGCATTCGCCGGTCTGTCGCTTTACGGCTACACCACCAAAAAGGACCTGTCCGCGATGGGCACTTTCCTTATCATGGGTGTGATTGGCCTGATCGTGGCTTCGATCGTCAACATCTTCATTGCGTCTTCGGCCGTGGCATTTGCAATCTCCGTAATCGGCGTGCTGATCTTTGCTGGTCTGACCGCGTATGACACGCAGAACATCAAAACCACCTACCTCCAGATGGCCCACTCGGGCGATCAGGAATGGCTGGGTAAAGCGGCGATCATGGGTGCTCTGAGCCTGTATCTGGACTTTATCAACATGTTCATGTTCCTGCTGCAACTGTTCGGCAACCGGGAATAAGACCGGTTTCATACAGCTGAAAAGGCGGGTCCATGTGACCCGCCTTTTCTTTTTAGGCACTCATCGTGGTCAACAAAACCTGGGCACAAAAAAAATCCCCGCCTTTCCGGCGGGGATTTTTCTAACTTCAGTAAAGCTGCGCTTAGCTACAGTTCAGTGGAACCGCAAAACCCGAGCTACGCTGGGATGACCCTTTGCGGAACACATCTCCTGCAGGCAGGCATCCTGTGAACTGCTCAGTATTGGCGCCAAAGGCGGAACCGATGCTGTTGTCTACCTTTGTGCTGTTGTTTTCGGTGCGCAGAACGCCATACAGCGTGCCGTTTACACTGACAGTGCTCAGGTACATGTTCATATCCGACCCGGTCAGAACCACCGAGTTCAAATCGTTGCGCCCGCCATTGTCGATTGCAGCCCGCGCAAGCTTCTCGGGATCAGTCTCGGCGCTTGTCACTGGGATGGCTGGTAGTACGGCCAGCTCAGCCGGTACATTTGTCGCGTCCGGAAGGAAGGCGACGGCACCCGGAACATCTGAAATAGTCCGAGGCTCACCATCGATGCCTGTAAACCCGACACCTTGGCGATTCAGTGGATCTTCACAAGCCGCAAGGGCCAGAACGGTAGCTGTGGATAACAAGATTTTTTTCATGACGGCCAACATTTTGGAACGGTTAGCTGAAGCGTAGATGCAAGGTGGTTTAAAAAGCAACCCGCTGTCGAAACGAATAGGCTGAAGGCTGATGCGTCGTTGCAACGGCCCGATTTGCAGACGGGCCGTTTTGCTGACCGAAATCATCGCCAAAGGTACTAAAATTCCATGCAAAAAGGGCCCCGAAAACACGAGACCCTTTCCAAATTTCCAGTCGGATGGCAGATTACTTAATCTTGCCTTCTTTGTACTCGACATGCTTCCGAGCGACCGGGTCGTATTTACGAACGGTCATTTTCTCGGTCATGGTCCGCGCGTTTTTCTTGGTCACGTAGAAGTGGCCCGTGCCCGCGGTCGAGTTCAGACGGATCTTGATTGTCGTCGGCTTCGCCATGGTTATCTCCTGCGTCCGGAAAGGCAGGGGCCTTTCGGTTGAATTCCTATGAGCGTGCGCTTTTACCCGGTCGCGCAGCCGAGTCAACCGGAATCGGCGTATATCGCACACAATTCCACGACACCGGCTTTCAGAATAACCCGGTCAATTTGGAGACTTCACGGTTCCGTGATATGGTCTGCGGACTGGACAAGAGAAAGAAGCCCCAAACGGGCCCTACATACGAGGCTTATTTCGCAGGCAAAACACGTGAGCGGCGCGATTTTATCGTACCATTTGTTTTGGGGGCTATCATGACCGAATGGGAAATTCAGGCCGAAGAACTGGCGAACTGCAACTGCAACTTTGGGTGTCCGTGCCAGTTCAGCGTATTACCGACGCATGGCAACTGCGAAGCCGTCGTTGTTTATGACATTCAAAGCGGACATTACGGAGATACCGACCTTGCCGGTGTGAAAGCGGCGGGCGTGTACTATTGGCCCGGCCCGATTCACGAAGGCAATGGCCAAATGCAGTTGATCATAGATGCGTCAGCGTCAGCCGATCAAAGGGCCGCCCTTCAGGCAATCATGACGGGCGAAGACACCGATGAAATGGCGACCTTCTGGTTCGTCTACAGCGCGATGGCACCGACCAAGCACGAGACGCTGTTCCTGCCCATTGACCTGAATTGGTCACGTGAGGACAGGACGGGGTTCGCAAAAATCAATGGCGTTTTCGACCTTGAGGTTCAACCCATCCCCCACATCGTATCCGGGCAACCGCACCGGGCTTCGATTCAGCTACCGAACGGGTTCGAGTACCGTCACGCTGAAGCGGCATCCGGTACCACCAGAACGACCGGTGGCGAAATCAGCCTGAGTTTCGACGCAACCCACGCGCATCTCGCACATCTCAACATCTCTGGTCATGGTGTTTTGGGCGCATAGCCCGGTGCAATCATGAGTTTTAGCACAGACCCTTTCCCAATGGGGGCCGTTGACCGTCTGCTTCGGCGTGACGGGCGTATTGTCCTGTTTTGCGTCTTCCTGATTGTGATCGGGGCTGCGTGGTACACGATCGCGGGCGTGGGCATGAATATGTCCGCGCTCGACATGACCCGGATGGCCAGACCGGTCGGGGAACCCATGCAGATGCCGGGCGGTGTCGAATGGACCGCGTCCTATGTCGTTCTGATTTTCCTGATGTGGTGGGTGATGATGATCGCCATGATGACGCCGAGCGCGGCACCGACGGTTCTTTTGTATTCCGCGCTAAAGCGCATTGGGCCCGACAAGGCGGTGGCCGCACAGCTCAGCCTGTTGTTTTTGTGCGGTTACCTTGTGACGTGGGCGGCGTTCAGTGCGCTTGCCACCGGGGCGCAGTGGGGTTTGGAATGGGTCGGCCTGTCGGACGGGCCGATGATGACGATCCGGTCCAAGGCATTTGCCGGCTCGGTTCTGTTGATGGCTGGTCTGTACCAATTATCCAGCTTGAAATCAGCGTGCCTTCGCCACTGCCGGAGCCCGGCCCAGTTTTTGGCCGATCACAACAGGCCTGGCAAATATGGGGCGTTCCGCACTGGCGCGTTGCATGGCGCGTATTGCCTGGGGTGCTGCTGGGCATTGATGCTGTTGCTGTTCGTCGGCGGCGTGATGAACCTGTACTGGATTGTCGGCATTGCGGTTTACGTCGCCTTGGAAAAGCTATTGCCGCGCGCGGTCTGGATTGCACCGCTGACCGGCATCGCATTGATCGGTTTTGGCGTTTGGCTGATTGCAGCCCCTTGGATGGTCGCTGGCTAAGGCGATCCTTGGATCTCAAGCAGCGGCCGCATAGAGGTTCAGATTTTCTTTTAACCAAAGGAGGGTCCCATGCCCATTTTCATAACCTATGCGTCTTATTCACAGGACGGTGTCAAAGGTATGCTCAAGAAACCTTCGGACCGGACAGCGCCGGTAAAGGCCCTATTGAAAAAGGTGGGAGGGAAGCTGTTGGCCTTTTACCTGACCACGGGCGAAAACGACGTCGTCGTCATCAGTGAAGCTCCGGATGGCACTGACGCTGTGGCCGTCGGCATGGCGGTTGCGGCCTCGGGCGCAGTTACACGGATCGAGACTGTGCGCGCGTGGACCGCGAAGGACTTTGTCGCCATCACCAAAAAGGCCGCGAAGCTGAGCGGCGCCTACACGCCGCCCGGAAAATAACTTGGAGTACACGCGCGGAGGGCCTGTAAGCCGGATCTTGTTCCGGGGTTGCCCCCTTCGATGACCATTCCTCTAGGCCGTGCATTGCTGCGCGGCTCAAGCTGCCAACCCGGTCCCTCTGGGCCAAGACAGGCTTAGCGGCGGTATCGGCTGACGCCGACCTGCCCGCGCGGGGACCCTATTTGGCATTGCTCCCGGTGGGGCTTGCCGTGCCGCCACTGTTGCCAGCGGCGCGGTGGGCTCTTACCCCACCGTTTCACCCTTACCTTTGACCGAAATCTCAGGCGGTCTGATTTCTGTGGCGCTTTCCGTCGGGTTGCCCCGCCCGGGCGTTACCCGGCACCGTTGTCTTGTGGAGTCCGGACTTTCCTCTCGGGCCATGGCCCCAGCGGCCATCCGGCCCTCCGCGCGTGGCGTGGTTAGGCTGTGCGTCCTGCGGCGTCAAGTCTGGATTGCGATTGAAAGGGGCCAGCCCCTTCTTGGCCTTCGGCCAATTCAACCCCGGGATATTTTTGGCCAGATGAAGTACGGATCAGCCGCGCGCAGTGGCTGGCTGAAGCACCTCCAAGTCGGCGCTCGTCAGCGGGCCGGTCGCCCATGGACGATATCTGAGCCGCACTGTGGACAGAAGCGTTTGATCATCCGTTTGCGCCGTGAACCCTGCAGCGTGCGCAAGTGTTTGGAATGTTTGCGTATCCGCGGTTTGCGATCCCGCATCAGTTCCACGGCTGGCAGCTAGGTATTGGGCTTCGAGGCGCTGCCAGTCAAACCGGGGGCCTGGGTCAATTTTGCGGCCCGGGGCCATGTCGGAATGGCCGATGACGCCCTTTGGTTCAATCTCCCATCGCTGCATCAGCGCGGAAAGTAAGTTTTCCAACGCGGCCATCTGGGGTTCGGAAAACGGGTGTGTACCGGCATTGTCCAGCTCGACCCCAATCGAACGAGAATTTATGTCGCTTTGTCCGCACCACTCCCCTGCTCCGGCGTGCCAGGCGCGATCATCTTCGCGCACCAATTGCCACAACGTTCCGTCACGCCCGATCAGGAAATGCGCCGACACCTCGAAGGCGGGATCGCAAAGCCGATCAAGTGCAGCGCGCGCACTGTCCATCGCGGTATAGTGCAGAACGATCAGAGACGGTTTTAATCCGCCCCGTCGCTCACCAAAGTTTGGAGATGGATGCCAAATTGGCTGTATATCAGTTGTTGACGGCACTGCGGAACGGGCTTGGGTCCCAGCTGCAGGCATAGCCGTCCCCATCAGGATCCAGACCCTTGCGATCCCTTTGCGGACCACCGTTGGAAAGGAACTCGATCTGCGCCTGATCGGCCGAAGGGAAACGCGCGCAGTTGCGCTGTGCTTTGGCCTGCAGGTTGAAACCCGCGCGGCTGTAAAGTTGCGTTCCCACCGGGTTGGACGTGCTGAGCGCGTACTGAACGATGTTCGGCTGGCCATCTGAACCCCGCTGAGGGACTGCCGTTGGCGCAACGACTTCGTAGGTCTGACGGTTTTGTTCGATCAGCGCCGCATCTGTTTCGATGGTGCGTCGGTCGGATACGGCTGCGAAATCCTGTTCATCCGAAATGGAGCTGTTGCTGGGGATCGGCGCAGCGGTCGTCGCGGGCGCGCCAATTGGCTCTTGTACCGGAACGCTGGAACTTGACGTACCCGCCAAAGCGGCTGCGGTTGCAGAGGCCAGATCGGCGTTGTCGCCCGTTGGGGGAAGCGCCGCACCCGGCGCACCCAATTGCTGTTCGGACACGTCTACTGGGCCAAGCAGCGGATTTCCTGTAAGTCCCTGACCGGACAATTCCGCCTCGCGCTGCGCCTGATAGGACGGTGTATTAAAACCCGTACCCTGAATAGGCGCCACCGTGTTGCAGGCGGCCATAAACCCGATTGCGGGGATTACAAGCGTAAAGCGCATCCAGCTGCTCCGTCAGTTGTTGTCTTGCCTACCGTGAGGCTTACCACCATTTCCCCGGCTTGGCCACAAATCCGGCGGCGTTTTCCAACGCGTAAGCTGTGTTGAGCAGATCGCCCTCTTCCCAAGGGCGGCCAATCAACTGCAGGCCCAATGGCAAGCCCTGTGCATCAAGCCCTGCCGGCACCGAGATGCCCGGCAAACCGGCGAGGTTCACCGTTACAGTGAAGACGTCGTTCAGGTACATTTGCACCGGGTCGGCCTCGGTCATTTCACCCAGACCGAAGGACGCAGACGGCGTCGCCGGGGTCAGAATCGCGTCTACACCTGCCGCAAAGACATCCTCGAAGTCCTTCTTGATCAGGGTACGGACTTTACGCGCGCGGTTATAATAGGCGTCGTAGAAACCCGCAGACAGCACATAAGTGCCGATCATGACACGCCGCTGGACTTCATGGCCGAAGCCTTCGGCGCGGGTTTTCTCATACATCTCGGTGATGCCATCGCCCTGCGCCAGTTGTGCGCGGCGGCCGTAACGAACACCGTCATAGCGGGCTAGGTTCGAGGATGCCTCGGCCGGGGCAATCACGTAATAGGCCGGCAGCGCGTATTTGGTGTGCGGCAGGGAAATGTCGACGATTTCGGCACCTGCGTCTTTCAGCATATCCGCGCCGTCAGCCCAAAGCTTTTCGATTTCGGCGGGCATGCCATCCATACGGTATTCCTTCGGGATACCGATCTTTTTACCCTTGATGTCGCCGGTCAGCATCGCCTCGAAGTTGGGCACCGCCAGTTCCGTGCTGGTCGAATCCTTGGGGTCATGACCACACATGGTTTCCAGCATGATCGCCGCGTCGCGCACGTTCTTGGTCATCGGACCGGCCTGATCCAGCGAGGACGCAAAGGCCACAATGCCCCAGCGCGAGCAGCGACCGTATGTAGGCTTAATGCCAGTAATGCCCACAAAGGCGGCAGGCTGGCGGATCGAACCGCCGGTATCGGTGCCGGTTGCGGCCAGACACAGGTCAGCCGCCACAGCCGAGGCCGACCCGCCCGACGAACCACCCGGTGTCAGTTGCGCATCGTCATTGCCACGCCGCCACGGGCTGACAGCGTTGCCGTAAGTCGAGGTTTCGTTGGACGACCCCATGGCGAATTCGTCCATGTTCAGCTTGCCCAGCATCACCGCACCCGCATCAGCCAATTGCTGCGAGACGGTGGATTCGTATTCAGGTTTGAAACCTTCCAGAATCTTGGATGCAGCCTGCGAGGGCACACCCTTGGTGCAAAACAGATCCTTGATGCCAATCGGCAGGCCGCACATGGAAGGCGCGTCGCCCTCTTTGATCCGCTCATCCGCTGCCTTGGCGCGTTCCAGCGCGATCTCGGGCGTTTTGTGGACAAAAGCGTTCAGCGCGTCGGCCTCATCAATTGCCTTGAGGCAGGACTCGGTCAGCTCGACCGAGGTCACATCACCCTTGCGCAGCGCATCGCGGGCCTCGGCCAGCCCCAGTTTGTTCAGATCGCTCATGTCTTACTCCACCACTTTGGGGACTGCGAAAAAGCCTTCGCGGGCGTCGGGGGCGTTGGCCAGAACCTTGTCCTGCTGGTTTCCGTCGGTGACCACATCCTCACGACGTTTCAGGTGCATCGGCTCGACCGAGACCATCGGCTCGACGCCTTCGACATCCACTTCGTTCAGTTGTTCGATGAACCCAAGGATGGTGTTGAACTCGGACGCCAGCGCGGGCAGCGCGTCATCCTCGACCTTGATCCGGGCCAGTTTGGCCACCTTGGCGGCGGTGCTTTGGTCAATCGACATCGGAAAACCTCATATACGTTATGGGGCATTTACCCGTCTGGGCACCGGGTCGCAAGAGCGCCGACCGGTTGTTGAACAAGCCTGCCCATTAGCCCCGCTTCGTCGCCATTCAAAAATGCATAGGGCATATGCAAAAAAGTAAACTAATTAGTTCATTTTTGATATTGAAAAATTAAACTGAACAGTTCATTTCATGATACACGGCACAGCCTTAAACCGGAGAAAACCAATGAAAACGTTCATGACAGCCTTTGTTTTGGCCACAACAGTTCTTGCAGCTCAGGCGCAGGCCTTTGGCCCAACCATGGACAACCTGATCCCCGACATGACTTTCCCTGAACCCGCCCCCGAGCCGGTTTCTCAAGACAAAGCGAAGTTGGGCAATTAACGATCCACTTCGTCCGGGTCGGGTCCCCCCCTCACCCGACCCGGAAATTGTGCAATTGCTTGCTGCGCTTAGCATTCCGACTCGTTACCATGGCATTCAGGAAGCATTCCGCCACACCAGTTACCAGACGGAGCAGAGAATGAGCGCGCGCAAGCAAGCAGTATTAAACGCGATAGATGCGGCCAACGCCGAAGATCCAACCTTGGAAGATGGCCAACCCGCCGCGCTGCTTTACGGTCAGCGCATGACCGCCGAGCTTGAGCGGCTGTTTCCCGACGCATCAGACCCGCTGCAAATTGCGGCGCGCGGTCAGCATGTGGAACGCTGGAAGCTGGCACGCGATGAATACCCCGAAGGCCGCGCCGGTTATCTTGCCTGGCGCAAAGCGCAGGGTGTGCACCATGCCGAGACTGTCGCGGGCTTTATGGAACTTGCGGAATATGGGGCCGAAGACGTCGAGGCCGTCGGGCGGATGCTGCGCAAACAAGGTATCAAACGCGATGATGAGGTGCAGGCGCTGGAAGATGTCATCTGCTTTGTGTTTCTCAAATGGTATTTCGCACCATTCGCCGCCAAGCACTCGCCCGAGAAAATCCAGAGCATTGTCGAAAAAACCGCGCGCAAGATGTCAGCCGAGGGTCGCGCGCGGGTATTGAAAGAGTTCGACCTGCCGGAAGACCTTGCAAGCGCGTTTCAGGCCTGAGACCTGAGCGCCATGTGCCGTCGGTAAACCTCGATCATCCAACCCAGCATCACTGCGTTCAGGATGTGCCACATGAAGTGCGTTCCAATTGGAAAATGACCGCATGTCGGGGCATCCAAAGCGCGAAACGTGATCGAGGCGATCAGAATCACGGCACCTATGGCCAGCCCTCTGGCCGTGTCGGGCACCCGGCGTCGCAACAAAAACGCATAAATCAGGATCAGTAGCGGCACCGGCGCATAAGCAGCAGATCCCCCAAGCCCCGGCACAAACTGAAAAACCGGTATCGTGGCGGCGGCGTAAGGCATGAACAATACTGTTCCGACCCCGGCCATAATGGGTTTCATACCCCAAACATCACGATTTATCGCAAAGATATAGACCAGAATATACATCAGTATCGGGACAACATCTGCCATCGCCGACCACACTTGGGCATGGGTGTGGAACAAGAAGCTACCAATGCCAATAGCAGCAAGGATCGCAACCAAGGCATGCGCTAATGGCATCCCCTGCCCGCGCACACGCCGCCACATGATCAACGCAGCAATCAGAAACGCTACGTTTGTCACGGCGTTTATCGGCTCGGCCCAATAGGCGGGCGATAAACGCTCGCAATAGCCATCAATTTCCCGAAACCAATCCATGAACTTTTACATAAGCGATGCTAGGGTAAAGCCAACAGACCGGTGAGGAGGAATTTTCATGAAAATCATATGGCTGGGCCACGGCAGCTTTCGCGTCGAAACCGAAGGTCAGGTTCTGCTGATCGACCCTTGGCTAACGGGAAACCCGGTGCTGCCCGAAGATCAGCATGACGCTGCGCTGGACGGTGCGACACATATCCTTCTTACGCATACGCATTTCGACCATGTGGCCGACGTTGTTTCACTTGCCAAACATCTGAAAATCCCTGTGGTCGGCCAGTATGACCTGATGGGTTACTGGAGCGAATCTGAGGGATTGGAGACTGTCGGTTTCAACAAGGGCGGCACGGTGAACCTGAACGGTGTCAAAGTGTCGATGGTGCCGGCCTCGCACAGTTCGACCTTTTCCACCCCCGACGGCCTGCGCACGGGCGGAAGCGAGGTCGGGTTCATGATCGCTGGCGACGGGCACATGCTGTATGTTTCAGGCGACACGGACATTATGGCGGATATGGACTGGATGGGGGATTACTATAAACCCGACATCGGCATCCTGTCGGCCGGTGGCCATTTCACAATGGATATGAAGGGCGCGGCATACGCGGCCAAGCGGTATTTCAATTTCAAAACCGTTATCCCCTGCCACTACAAGACATTCCCGATCCTCGAACAATCCGCCCAGGCTCTGATCGACGCACTGCCCGGGGTGGAGGTGATCGAACCGCAGGTGATGCAGGCGATCAAACTATAGGAAGCGGATGAGCAACGGGATCGTTCCATCACCCGAATTGGTCGCCGTTGTTCGGCGGTGGAACGATGCCGTGCGCTTCAAGGACCGTGCGGCTCTGGTCAATATGCTGTCCGCATCCGAGCATCTGCGCTATCAGGGATCGGCGGAAAACGAAGAGTGGTCCGGGCAGGTTTTCCGGCGAGGCTTTGCGGAACATACCAAAGAAATTCCCGACTATGATTGGGACGAACACTCGCTGGAGGCGTTCGAATGCGGCAACGTAGGCTGGGCCCACTGCACAGCCACCTTGCGCTTTGCGTCGAACGGGAATTCAGCGTTTCATCGGTTTACCTTTGTTCTGAATCTTGAGGATGGGATTTGGAAATTCGTGCAGATGCACGTATCCAACCCGACTTCGAACATGGAAAAAATCGGTGTCGAGCATACCGCGCTAAACGCCCTGATCGACGCTGCGCGACAGGAATTCCAACAAGATCAGGAAGAGGGCACCGCTTCGGTGATGTTCACCGACATTGCGGAATCCTCGGCGATCACCCGGCAAATAGGAGATCGCAAATGGATCGAGGTCATTTCCCAACATTTCGATTTGGCTACACATCTAATCACCAACCATCGCGGGCGGCTGGTCAAATCTCTAGGCGACGGCACGATGTCGATTTTTTCTGCGCCGCAAGATGCGCTGCGAGCCGCGATCGCACTGCAAAGCAAAAACGCCGAAACCAGTTCAGGGATTCCGTTGGGACTCAGGGTTGGCATTCATACCGGCGACGTCATTCAGCGGGACGAGGACTTTTTCGGGTCGGTCGTCAACAAAGCAGCCCGCGTCACAGATATCAGTGGGCCGAATGAAATCCACGTCACTGACGTTACCCGCCTGCTTGTGGGAGCTGAAGAAGGGTTGCGTTTCAGTTCCCCATCATCCGTCTCGCTGAAAGGGTTTGGAGGGCACCAGACCGTTTATCGTTTGGATTGGGTCGGGACCTAATCCACGAACGCATTCAAGTCCCGTTCCTTTTTTCCGCAAAGAACGCGCGCAGCAGGGCCTCACATTCCTTGGCGGCTATGCCGTCGAACACCTCAGGTTTATGGTGGGACTGGGGGTGCGAAAACACCCGCGCACCATGGGCAACACCGCCGGATTTCGGGTCAGCCGCACCATAGTAAACGCGCCGTATTCGCGCAGCCGACAAGGCAGCCGCGCACATCGCGCACGGCTCGAGCGTGACGTACAGATCATGGTTCGGCAGGCGTTCTGACCCCGCTTCGGCGCATGCTGCGCGCAGGGCCAGAATTTCGGCATGCGCGGTGGGGTCGTTCAATTCGCGCGTGCGGTTACCGTCGGCTGCGACGACTCGACCATCCGCCACGATGACGGCCCCGACTGGCACCTCGCCGCGATCCGCTGCTTCGCGCGCCTGCTCCAACGCGATATTCATATACGACTTGAACTCCATGCCTCTGACTGCATCAGAAACCTGTCTTTCGCAAGGCGGCGGGATGCGCTATGGGCTGCGGATGACCAAAACCCCTCCTCCCGGCGACCGGATCGCCAAAGTGCTTGCGCGCGCAGGCATCGCCTCTCGCCGAGAGGCCGAACGCATGATCGAAGCAGGTCGTGTGACCGTCAATGGCAAGCCCATCGACAGCCCGGCTTTAAACGTGACCGCAAAAGACAAGATCACCGTTGACGGCAAACCCGTGTCTGAACCCGAACCCTCGCGCTTGTGGCTCTATCACAAACCGCCGGGGCTGGTGACGACGACCCGCGACGAAAAAGGCCGCGCGACGATCTTTGACAATTTGCCTGAGGACATGCCCCGCGTCATGAGCGTTGGGCGACTGGACCTGAATTCAGAAGGGTTGCTGCTGCTCACCAATGACGGCGGCATCAAGCGCAAGCTGGAACTGCCCTCTACCGGATGGCTGCGCAAATACCGCGTGCGCGTGAACGGACGCCCCAAAGACGAGGATTTTGCACCCCTGCGCAAAGGCTTGGTGATCGAAGGCGAGCGTTTCTTGCCTATGGATGTCTCATTGGACCGCCAGCAAGGCGCAAACGCGTGGCTGACCATTGGGTTGCGCGAAGGCAAAAACCGCGAAATTCGTCGGGCGATGGAAGATATCGGTTATGCTGTTAACCGTTTGCTGCGCGTATCTTACGGGCCGTTTCAGCTGGGAAATCTAAAGCAGGGTGAGGTCGAAGAAATCCGCCGTCGTGTCATGCGCGACCAACTGGGTCTGGACGCCGCGACAGAGGCTACACCCAAGCGCGGCGCTCGCCCCCAAAGAAAACGGCCCCCGATCGGCAAGAAATCTCGCAAGTGACGTGGGTTAAGCAACCTTCCCCCTAGCGCCGGACGCCCTCATGCCCTAAATTTTCCGTGAAGAAAGTCTTTGGGAGGCGTGATGTCCGGGACTGGTGTACAAAAACTGGCCTATGCGGCCCTTCTGGTGCTGCTTTTTGGCGTGTGCACCGGGTTGTTGGGGGGCCTGTAGGCGCATGGCCAAACGCTTTGGCGGGAAATACAGCCCACAGGGGAACGGCGAACCAACGGATCACCCAAAGCGCGGGCAGTTCGATGGCGCGCGCGTGGAACCAGCGGGCGCACGCGCAAACCTTCTGTTTGCGCCCGCCATCCCTTTGGTTTTCCTCTCGCTGAACGACGGCGCCATTGGAATGACAATTGGCCTTGTCGCGGCCGGGTTGCTAACCGCTGCTGCTTTTTTATTGCGCGAAGGCTTGCGGGCCGAGGCGGCTTATAACGCGCGCCGCACTGCCCGCCGCCCCGCATTTCCCAGAAAAATATTCGCAAGCGCTCTGACCGGATTAGGTGCGGCACTGGCATCATACCGAACCGAATATGTCGGGGCTGCCTCTGCCACCGAAGTCAGTCTTATTGCGCCCATTTTGTTCGGTGCGGCTGCAACGGTCCTGCATTCCCTATCCTTCGGCTTGGATCCGCTAAAGGACAAAGGGATGGAAGGTATCGACACCTTTCAACAAGACCGCGTCGCCCGCGTGGTTGACGACGCCGAAGCGCATCTTAGGGACATGACAGACGCGATCAAACGCGCAGGCGACCGCACGATCGAAGCCCGCGTCGAACGCTTTCAAGACACCGCCCGCGAACTGTTTCGAACGGTCGAAGAAGATCCGCGCGATCTGGCGGGTGCGCGCAAGTACCTGACGGTCTATTTGCAGGGCGCGCGGGATGCGACGGTCAAGTTCGCAGACGTTTATGCACGAACACGGGATGTGCAGGCGCTGTCAGACTATTCGGCTTTGCTGGATGATCTGGAGCAGAATTTCGCGGCCCGCACCCGCAAAATGCTTTTGGATGACCGCAGTGATCTGACGGTTGAAATTGATGTGCTGCGTGAACGATTGCAGCGCGAAGGCGTCCGGTTGGACTGACCGGTTTTTTAGAAAGGATTTCCCCATGTCCGACGAAGTCAAGAACAAGGCGGTTGAGGCCGAAACACTCGTTCAGGAAGTGACGGCCGTAACGCTGCCGGAACCCACAGCCGAAGTCGTTTCGCTTGAGGAAGCCGATGAACCGGTTGGCGCCGAAATACGTAAGCGCATGGCCGAGATCGACATGGGCAATACCAACTCAATCGTGTCATTTGGGTCTTCTGCCCAGGCAGAGCTGCAGGAAATCAGCCAGGCCATGCTGGCGGACGTACGCAACAAGGATGTTGGTCCTGCCGGGGACAGCCTAAGGAACATCGTGACGACAATCCGTGGTTTTTCAGTCAGTGAACTGGACGTACGCCGCGAACGCAGCTGGTGGGAAAAACTACTTGGCAAAGCAGCCCCTTTCGCCAAATTCACAGCGCAATACGAAGAAGTTCAGGGCCAGATTGACCGCATAACGGATGACTTGCTGGCGCATGAACATACGCTTTTGAAAGACATCAAGTCGCTTGATGTCCTGTATGATAAAACGCTCGGCTTTTATGACGAACTGGCGCTTTACATTGCGGCGGGCGAAGAGAAACTGACGGAATTGGACAGCCATGACATTCCGGAAAAAGAAGCCGACGTTCAGGCAGCCCCCGAAGATCAACAAGTCATGAAAGCCCAAGAGCTGCGCGATTTGCGTGCAGCCCGCGACGATCTGGAACGCCGGGTGCATGACCTGAAACTGACGCGGCAGGTGACCATGCAATCCCTGCCCTCGATCCGTCTGGTTCAGGAAAACGACAAGTCTTTGGTGACCAAGATCAACTCGACCCTCGTCAACACGGTTCCCTTGTGGGAAACGCAGTTGGCGCAGGCCGTCACGATCCAACGCAGCGCCGAGGCGGCGTCAGCGGTTCGCGAAGCCAATGACCTGACAAATGAACTCCTGACGTCGAACGCTGCGAACCTGCGCGAGTCGAACAAGATGATCCGCGAAGAAATGGAACGCGGCGTATTCGACATAGAAGCCGTCAAACAGGCGAACGCCGATCTGATCGGCACAATCAATGAGAGCCTAGCCATAGCAGATGAAGGTAAAGCCAAGCGCGCAGCCGCCGAGGTGGAATTGCAGAAAATGGAAGCTGAGCTTCGCGACACGCTGGCAGCAGCCAAGGCACGTAAGGACGGTATCGGCGACAATGCCGGAACAGCAGTTCCGGGCTGACACTGTGAAGGCTTGGCGGATTTCAAAATTTGCGTTTCTCGGTGTCGCGCTTTTGGCCTTGGCCAATTGCGACGACGCCTTGACGTCCTCTGTCGTACCCGAACCCCGGCCCGCGCAACCGGTGCCGGCACCGAATGCTTATGTTCAGCCCTCTGCGGCCAGTCAGGATCTGGCGCGTTTCTACGAACGGGTCGAACGCGACCTTGTTACGAGGGGCTTGCTGAGGACCGATGGCGGCGGGCCTGATACCCCCTATGACGCGAGCGATCTGGAACGCAATTTCGAGGCCATCGCGTTTTACAGCGAATACCCTGACCACGCCGTAACAGCCACGTCTTTTGAAACCGAAGGGCAGCTCAGCCGATGGGCCGTGCCCATTCGCGTACAGACCGAGTTTGCCCCAACTGTTTCGCCCCAGATGCGCGAACAGGATGCGGCCGAGGTTGAGGCGTTTACCGCAAGGCTCTCCAGACTGACCGATCACCCGATTTCTGTCGTCAGTCGAAAGGCCAACTTTCACGTCGTCTTTGCCGGGAAAGACGATAGCTCTTATGTCGTATCGCGGATCAAAATGCTTGTTCCGGGGATCAGCCAACCGTCGCTTGACCTCATTGCCAACCCGCGCGCAAATATCGACTGTTTTGTCATCGCGTCCCCAACAAACAAATCGCCCAACCAGTTTGTCCGGGCGGTAATTCTGATCCGGGCGGAATTGTCAGAATTGCTGCGGCGCAGTTGCATTCATGAAGAGATGGCGCAGGGACTGGGCCTTTCGAACGACAGTGGTGCAGCCCGCCCGTCGATCTTTAATGATGACGACGAATTTGCCTTGCTGACCAGCCATGATGAGAAACTGCTGGAGATGCTGTATGACCCGCGCCTGCAACCCGGAGTGACGGTTGAAGACGCCCGCCCTGTTGTACGTATTATTGCTCGTGAATTGATGGGCCAGTCCCTCTGAGCCCGCAGAAAGGAGACCCCAATGGGTATTTTTGATTTTCTGACCGGAGAATTTATTGATGTCATCCACTGGGTCGACGACACCCGTGACACGATGGTTTGGCGCTTTGAACGCGAAGGTCATGCGATCAAATACGGAGCCAAGCTGACCGTCCGCGAAGGTCAATCGGCCGTGTTCGTGCATGAAGGGCAGTTAGCGGATGTATTTACGCCCGGTCTTTACATGCTTGAGACCAACAACATGCCGATCCTGACAACATTGCAGCATTGGGATCACGGTTTTCAGTCACCGTTCAAATCCGAGATTTATTTCGTCAATACGACCCGGTTCAATGACCTGAAATGGGGGACGAAGAACCCGATCATGTTGCGCGACCCTGAGTTTGGGCCCACGCGCATTCGGGCATTCGGCACCTATACAATCCGGGTCAAGGATCCCGCGAAGTTCATGATCGAGATTGTCGGCACCGATGGTGAATTCACCATGGACGAGATCAGCTTCCAGATCCGCAACATCATTGTGCAGGAATTCAGCCGAGTCATCGCTGGATCCGGTATTCCCGTTCTGGACATGGCCGCCAACACCGCTGATCTGGGCAAGCTGATCGCGGCCGAAGTATCCCCGGTTCTGGACGGTTATGGGCTGGAAATGCCCGAGTTCTATATCGAGAACATTTCCCTGCCGCCCGCCGTCGAAGCGGCACTGGACAAACGGACGTCGATGGGTCTAGCCGGAGATTTGGGCAAATTCACACAATATTCAGCCGCCGAGGCGATGACTGCGGCTGCCAACAATCCGGGCCAAGGCGGTGGTATGGGCGCTGGTCTTGGCATGGGTATGGGAATGGCGATGGCGCAACAAATGTCGAACATGGCAGCGGGTCAACCCAGCGGCCCTTGGGGCAGTTCCGCCCTCGCTGCCCCGCAACCATCCGCGCATGCGGCACCGCCGCCCCCTCCGCCCGTTGAGCATGTGTGGCATATCGCTGTGGATGGCCAGACAAGCGGTCCGTTTTCAAAGGCCAAAATGGGCCGCATGGCCACGGAGGGTCAAATCACGCGAGACACCCATGTTTGGACAGCGGGCCAGGATGGTTGGAAAAAAGCGGGCGACGTGCAGGAACTGGCGCAGCTATTCACGATATTGCCGCCACCACCGCCAGGGGCGTGATCAGCGCCTCGGGCCGACCACCGCGCGTGCCCTTTCAGGGCGGCTCATTTTCAGTTTTGCATCTCAGGTCTCAAGCTATAGATGACACAGCTTTCCGAATCCGATCAGGCCGAACACCGCTTTCCCTGTGAGCAATGCGGGGCCGATTATCGGTTCAACCCCGGGGATGGCGCCCTGACCTGCGATCACTGCGGTCATTCAGAGTCGATTGGCGCTGGTCCTTGGGGCGGTGCAAGCCTCAAGGAACTGGATTTTGACGCGGCCGTTGCCGACCGCCTGCCTGATAGCGAGATTGAGGAAACGCGCGTTCTGTCTTGCCCGAACTGCGCCGCCCAGGTGGAATTTGATCCCGACACCCACGCAGCGGAATGCCCATTTTGTGCGACGCCGGTGGTGACGGATACAGGCGTAAATCGCCACATCAAACCACGCGGCGTATTGCCTTTTGCACTGGACGAACGATCTGCGCACAAAGCGATGGAAAGCTGGCTGGGCCGGCTGTGGTTTGCCCCAAATGGCTTGAAGGAATACGCGCGCAAAGGGCGCAAGATGCAGGGCATCTACGTCCCTTATTGGACCTTTGATGCTGATACAAAATCCTCATATCGCGGTGAACGGGGCACTGTTTACTACGAAACCCGAACCGTGATGCGGGATGGCAAACGGGTGCAGCAACGGGTGGCCAAAGTCCGGTGGTCGCCAAAGTCAGGTCGCGTGGCCCGCTTTTTCGATGATGTGCTCGTGCTTGCCTCGCAGTCTCTGCCAAAGAAATACACCGATGCATTACAACCTTGGGATCTGCCTGCACTTGAGCCTTACCAACCTGAATATCTGGCGGGTTTTCGCGCCGAAGCTTACACCGTCAAACTGCAGGAAGGGTATACCGAGGCCCGAGGGCATATGGCCCGCGTCATTGAGCGGGACGTTCGCTTTGACATCGGCGGCGATCGTCAACGTATCCACGCGGTCGATACAGACGTACGAAATGTGACGTTCAAACACATCCTTCTGCCGATCTGGATGGCGGCTTACAAGTATCGTGGGCAGACCTATAGGTTCGTTGTGAACGGCCGAACGGGTCAGGTTCAGGGCGAACGTCCCTGGTCGGCTATCAAAATAACGATCGCGGTGGTGCTGGGACTTTTGGTCGCCGCCGGGGTTGGGTATGTGATGGCGACCGGGCAATAATGATACCGCAAACAATTTCACTGCTTTAGCGCTTGAACATCCCTGCGTCACTCGTCATCCTGCGCCACGTCGACGCCATGGGGGGCTAGTGTGGCATTATCCGATTTGAACAAGTTGCTGATTGGTCGCCATTCCTGCCGTGCGTTTCTTGCTGATCCTGTGCCGCGAGATCTGATCGAGCAAATGCTGACAAGCGCATCGCGCGTCCCCAGTTGGTGCAACGCACAACCTTGGCATGTCACGATTACCAGCGGCGACGAAACCGATGCATTTCGCGCGGCGATGCAAAATGAGGCGATGACTGGTGCACATGCGCCCGACTTACCTTTTCCAACGTCCTATTCGGGCGTCTACCGCGATCGCCGTCGTGAGTGTGGCTGGGCCCTGTACGAAGCTGTCGGTGTTGAACGCGGTGACCGCGCCGCCTCTGCCAAACAAATGATGGAGAACTTTTCCCTGTTTGGCGCACCGCATTGCGCAATCGTGTCCAGCCCGGCTGAACTTGGTCCCTATGGCGCGTTGGATTGCGGAGGGTTCGTGACGGCTTTTACCCTAGCGGCGCAAGCATTGGGAGTTGCGACGATCCCGCAAGCGGCCTTGGCAAGCTACAGCCCGTTCCTGCATCGATATTTCGACATTCCCGATGACCGCCTGATCCTATGTGCGATCTCGTTCGGATATGCGGATACGGATCACCCGGCGAACGGGTTTCGCACCAAGCGCGATGCGCCAGATGCATTCGTCGACTGGATCGGCTGAAAACGGACGGAGCAGAGTTTGAGAGCAGTTGTCCAAAGAGTCTCACACGCGCAGGTCTCGGTCGATGGCGCGGTTGTTGGGCGCACCGGCCCCGGATTGGTGGTTCTGGTGTGCGCTATGGGTGAAGATGACGAAACGGCTGCTGAACAGCTTGCCGCCAAAATTGCCAAGCTGCGGATTTTCAAGGACGACGCGGGCAAAATGAACCGTTCCGTTCTGGACATACAAGGCAGCGCGCTGGTGATCAGCCAGTTCACGTTGGCGGCCGACACCTCACGCGGGAACAGACCCGGCTTTTCCGAGGCCGCGCCTCCGGCGGTTGGCAAACACTTATACGAACACTTCGCCCAAACCCTGAGCGCTTTGGGCGTGCCCGTCGAAACGGGTCAATTCGGGGCCGATATGGCCGTAGAGTTGCTCAACGACGGGCCGGTCACAATCTGGATGGAAAGTTGATGGATCAAAAACAAAAGGCAATTCGTATCTGGCAAGCCGGAGTCGACGCAGTCGGCGGGCACGCGGCAACCAAAGGCGCACTGCAAGGTATTGAGGCACCCGATCAAATTCTGGCGGTCGGCAAGCCTGCCGCCGCAATGGCGCGCGCAGCACTGGAACGATTTGGCCCCGTACCGACACTGGTGGTGACCAAGGATGACCACGGGCGCGACCTGCCAGATCACGTCCAACTGATTGAAGCATCCCACCCGGTGCCGGATCAACGTAGCCTCATGGGTGGGCAAGCCCTGCGAGAAACGGTTGAAGCGATGGGGTCGACATCGCATTTGCTGCTGCTGGTCTCGGGCGGCGCGTCTTCGCTGGCCGAAGATCTTATGGGGGATAAAACGCTCTCAGACCTCGAAGCACTTAACAAAAGGTTGTTGGCCGAAGGGTTGGACATCACTGCAATGAACGCTGAACGTCGTAAGATTTCACGTATCAAGGGCGGTGGGTTGCTAAGCCACTTCCGGGGGCGCAAGGCCAGCGTACTGGCGATCTCGGACGTACCCGGTGACGATCTGAATGTTGTCGGCTCAGGTATAGGTGCGTTGCCACTGGCCCATGACTTTGAAGCTTCGGCGCAGATTGTGGCATCCAATGCACACGCACGCGCGGCAGCGGCTGACCAGGCCGCGAGCGAAGGCGAGACCGTGCTTGCGGATGAGGAAAGCTTGCACGACGACTACAGAAACGTAGCGGTCGCTGTAGGACAGCGCCTGCGCGACATGCCCAAGGGCGTTATGGTCTTTGGCGGTGAACCAACGGTGATCCTGCCGGAAAACCCCGGACGCGGCGGGCGCAATCAAGCTTTGGCACTTGCTCTGGCGCGCGAGATTGCGGGGATGGAAGGTATCACAGTCGTCGTCGGGGGCACCGATGGAACCGATGGCCCGACACAAGCCGCCGGTGGTATCGTAGACGGGTCCACTTGGGGGGATGGGGCAGATGAGGCGCTGAAAAACGCTGATAGCGGCAGCTATCTGGACCGCAAAGGTGCTTTGCTGGTGACGGGCCCCACAGGGACCAACGTGATGGACCTGCTTGTCGTAATTCGCGACTGATTTGACGATTTTCCCCTGACCCTGAAATCAAAAGCTCCAGAGACTACGGTTATGACTCGCCAGCCCAACGCATTGTCTGACATCGAAGACCTGCCCGATATGGGCATCGTCATGCCAGACGGGTGCCGTTTGTCGGCGCGGGTTTGGCGACCGGTGGACGCCGATGAGAACCCTGTCCCCGCTATTCTTGAGTTCCTGCCCTACCGCAAGCGCGACAACACCGCGACCCGAGATGCGCTGACCCATCCTTGGTTCGCCAAACGCGGTTACGCCTGTATTCGCGTCGACATGCGCGGCAATGGCGACAGCGAAGGCCTGATGGAGGATGAATACACCCAACAGGAACTGGATGATGCAGTGGCCACCATCGCTTGGCTGGCCCGGCAACCATGGTGCACCGGTCACGTCGGGATGATGGGCATCAGCTGGGGCGGCTTCAATTCTCTGCAAGTCGCCGCAATGCAGCCCGAGGCGTTAAAGGCCATCATCACCTTATGCTCGACAGCCGATCGATATGCGGACGACATCCACTACAAAGGTGGGTGTCTTCTGAATGAAAACCTGGGCTGGGGCGCGACCATGTGGTCGTACTCTTCACGCGCGCCAGACCCTGCCCTGCGGTCGGATTGGCGTGATTTGTGGCTCGAAAGGCTGGAAAATGAGCCCTTCCTTCCTTCAGTTTGGCTGCGCCACCAGACCCGCGATGCATATTGGCGGCACGGTTCGGTTTGCGAAGATTTCAGTGCGATCCGCGCCGCGACACTTGCCATTGGCGGTTGGGGTGATGCCTACAAGAACACAGTGCCGCTGTTGGTCGAACAGCTGGACGCGCCGGCTAAGGGCATTGTGGGGCCATGGGTTCATAAATACCCGCATTTTGCGGTTCCAGAACCAAGGATCGGGTTCTTGCAGGAAGCCTTGCGCTGGTGGGATCACTGGTTGAAAGGTCTGGACACCGGAGTGGACAGAGATCCGGACTACCGCGCCTATCTGATGGACGGGGTGCGCCCCTATCGCTGGTATAGCGAACGCTCGGGCCGCTGGCTTGCCGAAGACACCGGGGCGACGGCTCATCTGCCCGTTCAAACGTTGTCCATGTCAAACGCAGGCCTTGGTGAGACAGGCGGGCTGGATCAACGCATCGCGTCCCCTCAGACATGCGGTATGGAAGGTGGCGAGTATTGCGCAATCTGGTTGGGCCCGGACATGCCCGGCGATCAACGGACAGACGATGCCCTATCGGCATGCTTTGACACCGAACCGCTGAAACAAGATATTGATATCGTCGGGGCGCCGCGCCTTCGCTTGCGCGTGGCGTCCAGCCGACCGCAGGCCCAAATCGCGGTCCGTCTGAATCATGTGCATCCGGATGGGGCCTCAACGCGCGTGACTTACGGTGTGTTGAACCTTTCTCATCGCGACAGCCATGCGACCCCCTCTCCGATGGAGCCCGGAACGCCCTATGACGTGACGCTGGATCTGGATCACATTGCCTATCGCGTACCCAAAGGGCATCGCTTTCGGGTTGCGGTTTCCAGTGCCTATTGGCCCCTGATCTGGCCATCGCCAGAGACGACTGAGCTGCACTTGACCGGTGGCGAGATTGACATCCCAACGCGTCCGACATCCGAGGATGAATGGGTGTTTCAACCGCCCGAATCCGAGACACCCCGCGACGTCTCGGTCCTGCGCGATAGTAAGAACACGCGGCGGGTGGAAACGGACATGAATTCCGGTGAGACACACCTGATCATCGAAGACGATTTTGGTCTGGTGACCGATAATCACCACGGCTTGACGCATGGCAGCACAGCGTTCGAACGTTGGTCCATCCATCCAGACGACCCGCTATCTGCACGCGGGCAGTGTTCGTGGACGCAAGAGATGAGCCGCGACAACATCAACCTGCGAACAGAGACAAGCTGCGAGATGTGGTCTGACGCGGAAAACTTTTACCTTAGCGCTGAAATAAAGGCGTATGAGGGCAGCGAAATGGTCTTCTCGAAACAACAGGAGGATACCATCCCGCGCAATCACATGTGAGGCCCGAACCCCTTCGGATGCCACATTTGCGCTTGCCCGGCGCGACGAAATACGCCTAACTTGACTAATGCGTCAATAAAAAGCCCGACAAGGGCTGAAATCCAATCAACTGGGAGATCCTTGGATGAACGAACAACTCACTCACATGGCCAAACAGGTTACAGCTGGCAAGCTGACCCGCCGCGAATTCATGGGGAAAGCGGCAGCCTTGGGTGTCGCAGCGGCAACGGCCAGCACCATCTTTGCCGATGCAGCACGCGCGGCCGGACCCAAAAAAGGCGGCGACCTGAAGCTGGGTCTGCAGGGCGGCGAATCCACCAACTCGCTGGACCCGGCAACCTATGCAAGCTCGGTTCCATTTGCCAACGGCAAGCAGTTCGGGGACACACTGATCGAAGTAGCACCTGATGGCTCGATCGAACCGCGCGTGGCGGAAAGTGTCGAAGGCAGCGCGGATGCTAAGGTCTGGACCTTCAAACTGCGCCAGGGCGTGGAATTCCACAACGGCAAGACCATGACCAGCGAAGACGTGCTGAAAACCATGGAGCGCCACTCGAACGAAGACTCCAAGTCCGGTGCCTTGGGCATCATGAAGGGCATCGAGTCGATGAAGGCCGATGGCGAGTATTTCCAGGTCACGCTGTCCGAGGCAAATGCCGACCTGCCCTATCTGCTGGCCGACTATCACCTGATCATTCAGCCTGATGGCGGTATGGACAACCCGGCTGCCGGTATCGGCACTGGCCCCTACCAGCTTGAGGTAGATGAGCCGGGCGTGCGCCACGTGTTCAAGAAATTCGCCAACCACTGGAACAGCGATTTCGGTAATTTCGACAGTGTTGAGGTCGTCGTGATCAACGACGCAACTGCACGTACCGCCGCGCTGCAATCGGGTCAGGTCCACGCGATCAACCGCGTTGAGCCCAAGGTTGCTGCACTGCTGGGCCGGGCGCCCAACCTGACCGTGCATTCGACCGCTGGTCGCGGGCACTATGTGTTCATCATGCATTGCGACACCGCTCCGTTCGACAATAACGAACTGCGCACCGCGCTGAAATACGCGATCAACCGTCAGGAACTGGTCGACAAGGTTCTGCGTGGCTATGGCTCGATCGGGAACGACATGCCGATCAACGCGGCCTACCCGCTGTTCGACGGCTCGATCCCGCAGCGTGAGTTCAGCGTCGAAAAAGCGGCCGAGCATTACAAGAAGTCCGGGCATGATGGCTCACCCATCATTCTGCGCGTGGCCGATGGTGCCTTCCCCGGTGCCGTGGATGCCGCCGCTCTGTTCCAGCAAACCGCCGCTCAGGCTGGTATCCCGCTGGAAATCAAGCGTGAGCCCAACGACGGTTACTGGTCCGAGGTCTGGAACGTGCAGCCCTTCTGCGCATCCTATTGGGGTGGCCGTCCGGTGCAGGATCAGATGTACTCGACCGCGTATCTGTCCAGCGCCGACTGGAACGACACACGCTTCAAGGTTCCGGCCTTTGATGAGATGCTGTTCCAGGCCCGCGCCGAGCTGGATACTGACAAACGCAAAGACATCTACAGCCAGATGGGCCAGATGGTCCGCAACGAAGGCGGCCTGATCTGCCCGATGTTCAACGACTTTGTCGAAGGCGTCAGCAATCAGCTGGAAGGTTGGGAAACCGACCCGACCCAAGAGCTGATGAACGGCCAGATGTCGCGTAAGATGTGGTTCGCCTGATAGGGACCACGGATCATGCATCCTATTGTCAAATTGGTTTCCCAGCGCGTTGCGCTGGGACTCCTGTTGCTGCTCGGCGCTTCGGCTCTGATTTTTGGTCTGACCGAAGCCCTTCCCGGAGACGCCGCGCAAGCCGTCCTGGGGCAGTCCGCAACCCCTGAGGCACTGGCAAACCTACGCGAGGAAATGGGCCTTAACCGCCCTGCCCTGACCCGCTATTTCGAATGGCTTGGGGGCATTTTGCAAGGCGATCTGGGACAATCGCTGACCAACAAATTGGATATCGCGGAAAGCATCGGCAAGCGTCTGGGCAACACCTTGTTCCTGGCCTGCGCTGCTGCAATCGTATCTGTCCCGCTTGCTATCTTCCTGGGCCTTCTGGCCGTCCGGTACCGCAATCGCTGGCCGGATAAACTGATTTCTGCGATCACCCTGACCACGGTTTCGATACCAGAATTCCTGATCGGTTACGTGGTGATCTATTTCGTTTCGGTGAAACTGGGATGGTTCTCATCGCTGGCAATGATCAACGACTCGATGTCGTTTGGCGAAAAACTGAACGCAATCGCCCTTCCGGCCTTCGTGCTGACGCTGGTGGTTCTGGCGCAGATGATGCGCATGACTCGCGCCGCGATCCTGAACCTGATGCAATCAGCTTACATCGAGACGGCTGAGCTAAAGGGCCTGTCGAACTTTCAGGTCATCGCGCGTCATGCCTTCCCCAACGCGATCTCGCCCATCGTCAACGTCGTGATGCTGAACCTGGCCTATCTGGTCGTGGGTGTCGTCGTTGTTGAAGTGGTGTTCGTCTATCCGGGCATGGGCCAGTATCTGGTCGACTCGGTGACAAAACGCGACGTGCCGGTTGTTCTGGCCTGCGGCGTTGTCTTTGCCGCCGTCTATATCGGGCTGAACATGGTGGCCGACATCGTCTCGATCCTTGCCAACCCAAGACTGAGGCATCCGAAATGATGAAGAATATCCCTATTTCGGCGATGATCGGTCTGTTTTTCACCGGGCTGTATTTCTTCGTGGCCTTTGCCGCCCCGCTGATCGCCCCCTATGGCATGGCCGAAGTGGTCGGCGATGTGTGGGAGCCTTCCAGCGCGGAGCATCTTCTGGGCACCGACAATATCGGACGCGATCTGCTGACGCGCATGATCTATGGCGGGCGCACCACGATCTTTATCGCCGCCGCCGCCACGATCCTCAGCTTTCTGACGGGTACGTCACTGGGTTTGCTCGCCGCTGTTTTGGGCGGATGGGCCGATCAGGCGCTGAGCCGGACCGTGGACCTGATCATGTCGATCCCCACATTGATCCTTGCGCTGGTGATCCTTGCGATCGTTCCTGTCACCGTTCCGATCCTCATCCTGGTCATGGGCTTGCTGGACGCAACACGCCCGTATCGCCTGTCGCGGTCGGTTGCTGTGGACATCAACGTCATGGACTATGTCGAGGCAGCAAAACTGCGCGGCGAAGGGCGCGCTTGGGTCATCTTCCGGGAAATCCTGCCGAACGCCTTGTCGCCCTTGGTGGCCGAGTTCGGACTGCGGTTCATCTTCATGGTTCTGTTCATCTCGACCCTGTCCTTCCTGGGCCTTGGCGTGCAGCCTCCGCTGGCCGACTGGGGTGGGATCGTGAAGGAAAACAAGGACGGCATCGTCTATGGTATCGGCGCGGCGCTATATCCCGCCGTCGCTATCGCGACGCTGGCCATCTCGGTCAACCTTGTGGCTGACTGGGTTCTGAACCGTACAACTTCGCTGAAAGGAGGCCGGGGATGAGCGACGATACCCTTCTCAAGGTCCGTGGCCTAAAGATTGGCGCGACCGTCTATCCGCCGGGCGAAAAGCCCCATGACATCGAAATCGTACACGGGGTCGATTTCGACCTGGAACGCGGCAAGGTTCTGGGTCTGATCGGCGAATCCGGCGCGGGTAAATCGACAATCGGCCTCGCCTCGATGGCGTATGGCCGGGGTGGCGTGGAACTCACCGGGGGTGAGGTCTGGGTCAACGGGCGCGATATCCTGAAATCGTCGCCCGGCGATATTCGCAATCTGCGCGGGGGTGAGGTGGCATATGTCTCTCAATCTGCGGCAGCGTCCTTTAACCCGGCCAAGAAGATCATGGATCAAGTGGTCGAAGCAGCGGTCGAGCACAAAAAGTTCTCACGCAAAGAGGCTGAATCGCGCGCGCGAGAACTGTTCGCCAAACTGGGCTTACCCGATCCGAACAATATCGGTGACAGGTATCCGCACCAGGTTTCGGGTGGTCAGCTACAGCGTTGTATGACGGCGCTGGCACTCTGCCCTGAACCCGATCTGGTTGTGTTCGACGAACCAACGACTGCGCTGGATGTAACCACCCAGATTGACGTTCTGATGGCTATTAAGGAAGCCATTCGCGACACTGGCGTTGCTGCTTTGTATATCACCCATGACCTTGCGGTCGTGGCGCAGGTCAGCGACGACATCATGGTGCTGCGAATGGGGGACACCGTCGAGTATGGCACCACCGACCAGATCATCAACAACCCACAGGAAGAGTATACGCAGGCGTTGGTTTCGGTCCGCTCTATCGAGCACGAGGAAAAGCAACCGACCTCGGAACCCGTTCTGACCGTTGATGGAATTACAGCCCGCTATAAGGGCCTGAACTTTGACGTCCTGCACAACGTCAATGTCGAGGTTCACCCCGGTCAGACACTTGCCGTTGTGGGTGAATCCGGCTCGGGCAAGTCGACGCTGGCCCGTGTCATCACAGGCCTGCTGCCACCGCGCGATGGCGAGATCACGTTCAACGGGCGCAAGCTGTCCCCCGACCTCAAGGGGCGGTCACGCGAAGATCTGCGCGAGTTGCAGATGATTTACCAGATGGCGGATGTGGCGATGAATCCCCGTCAGACCGTCGGTACGATCATTGGCCGACCATTGGAGTTTTACTTCAACATGCGCGGCGCGGAAAAGCGTAAGCGGGTCGTCGAATTGCTGGATGAGATCGAACTTGGTGAACAGTTCATTGATCGCTATCCGGCCGAATTGTCGGGTGGTCAAAAGCAACGTGTCTGCATCGCCCGATCGCTGGCTGCAAAACCCAAGATGATCATCTGCGACGAGGTGACTTCGGCGTTGGATCCGCTGGTGGCAGACGGCATCCTGAAACTGTTGCTGGACCTTCAGAAGATCGAGGATGTGGCCTACCTGTTTATCACCCACGATCTGGCAACGGTACGTGCGATCAGTGACAGTATTGCCGTGATGTATCAGGGACGCGTTGCGCGTTATGGCTCGAAAAGCCATGTTCTGACGCCACCGTTCGACGACTATACCGATCTGCTGCTCAGCTCGGTGCCCGAAATGCATCTGGGCTGGCTGGAAGAGGTTGTCGCCAACCGCAAGATGGAAAGTGCGGGGAACTGACCCTTTGATGACAGTTCTATGAAGTTTCGAAATCCCGGCACATTCGTGTCGGGATTTTGCTATTGGGGGCGCGAACAGGCGGCCTTAAACCACGACGTCCAATAGGCTCGCCCAAAATACCCGCAAAAGGTTAAGACATGGACCGCAAACTGCTTTTGATAATTCTCGACGGCGTCCCGTGGCGCAATTTCCGACGTCTTTTTGGAAACCTCGAAGGTTGGGTCGACAGCGGAGAAACCCGGGTTTGGAAGCTACGGTCGGTCCTGCCATCGACTTCTGCCAGCTGCTACGCCTCGATCCATACCGGCGTTTCCCCGCAAGAGCACGGGTGCACCGGCAACGGCAACGTATTCCGCCTGAGCCACAAGGACGTGTTCAGTCAGGTTCGCGAGGCAGGAGGCATCACCGGGGCGGTCACCCACAGCTATTGGTCGCAGTTTTTCAATCGCCATCCCTTCGACTACGTGCGCGACGTGGAATATGACGAGCCGGAAAGCGCCACGATCAATCATGGTCGCTTCCACTCGATGACAGGGTACAACAAGACAAACCAGATGACGCCGTCGGACGTAGATCTGTACGCAACGTTGACCAATTTGTGCCTGCGGTTTGGTCTGGATTACGGCATCCTTCACACATGCACGCTGGACAGTATGGGTCACCGTTTTTTCCACGATTGTCAGGAAATGGACCATGCCTGTTTCGTCGCTGACGAGATGCTGGCCCCCTTCATCCCTCGTTGGCGGCAACTGGGTTACGAGGTCATCGTGACGGCAGATCACGGGCAGGATGAACGCGGCCATCATGGTGGACGCAGCCCGTTACAGCAGGAAACCGCGCTGTATTACTTTGGTGACGCAACCGGCCCCGAAGCTGATGATGTGATTGACCAGTTACAACTGGCGCCAACGATCCTGAACCGCATGGGGGCGCCGCTGGCGGAGACGATGAAAGCCGAACCGTTCCTGTCGTGACTTAGTCGTACGGCCAGATTTGCTGGCCTAGTGCTTCGATCGCCACAACGATGCGCTCAAAACTGTCTGCGGCGCGTTTGACCGAGCTTCGCGCCCGCAGGTAGCCGTGCACCAACCCCTGTTCGTTGATGCAATACGCCTTGCCCCCCGCCTCGGTGATCCGAGCGCAATAAACCGGCCCGTCATCCCGCAGAGGATCGCAATCCGCCGTAACTACTGCGGTGGGCGGCAGGTCTGCGAAATCTGTATCATCCAGCGGGGCATATGTTGGATCACGCTCAGGTGCAGAACCTCCGCACCGAACTTGTTCATAGAACACGATGTCTTCCAACGTCAGCAGCGGCGCATGGGCGTGCTCGACATACGAACCTTGGGTCCGGTCACCGCCCAAGCCCGGGTAAACAAGCACTTGCCCAAGAATCTGCGTCAGGCGACCACGTGCATAGTGCGAAACGGCCGCCGCCAAGTTGCCCCCTGCACTGTCTCCAGCCAGGACGAGCGGATCCCCAAACTCAGCCGCGATCCAGTTGGTGGCCGCCCAAGCGTCTTGAAACTGGACCGGAAAGACGTGTTCAGGACACAAACGGTAATCGACAGCAACAACCCGATACCCGGTTTGCGCGCAGATCTCGGCACACACGTCATCGTGGCTTTCGAGACCACCAACGACAAAGCCGCCTCCGTGGAAATAGACAACGGTTCGGGTCGGCACGCCGGCGTTGTAAATGCGGACAGGCACGCCGTCGGCCTGCCTGTCTTCTGTTTCAACGCCTTCGGGGCGTGGTTGGCGAAAATCGTCACACATCGCATCGTAAACACGACGCTGATCCTCGATCGACATCTCGACCGCGTCATCGGGATAGCTTTCCGCCGTACGTCTTATGAACGCCCAGGTTTCTTCATCAATCAGACGCTCATAATCCATGTTCCCTCCAGGTCAGGCAGCCCACTCCCACGGCCGGGTGAATGATCCCAGCACTTTGGCAACATCGTCCTCGGATGCGCCGTTCGCGTCAAGCTGTGCGACGAGACCGCGCTTTTTGTCATCCATGACCGAGACAACGCGCGCATCCACGCCAGCCTTTTCCAGAGCGCCATTGTAAACGCGCGTAATAGCCTGTTTGCGCAGTTCCGGCTTAAAGACCTTGCCAACCGCAGTCTTGGGCAGTTCGTCCAGAATCGTCATGTGTTTGGGCTGCGCCGCGCGCTCGTGCACATGCACGTCGCAATATTCCATCAGCTCCTTCTCGGTCACTGACGCGCCGTCGACCAGCTCAACAAAGGCACAAGGTACCTCGCCTGAATAGGCGTCGGGTTGCCCGATTGCCCCGGCGAAAGCGACGGCATCATGGCCCAGCAACGCTTCTTCGATTTCGGCGGGATCGATGTTGTGACCGCCACGGATAATCAGGTCCTTGGCGCGACCAGTGATCCACAGATACCCGTCCTCATCAAACCGCCCCAAGTCGCCCGTGCGCAGGTATTTGTCGTAGTGATAGAGGTCCACGTTCTTGTCGGCCTCGGTATAAGTATTGCCTGCATAAACACCGGGGTTCGAGATACAAATCTCGCCGATCTCATCGGTCGCGCATTCTGTGGGGCCATCAGGCCCGGCCTGCAGGATTTTCACATCCGTATACGGAAAAGGAATTCCGATCGAGCCGATCTTCTTTTCGCCGTCCACGGGGTTGCAAGACACAAGGCAGGTGGCCTCGGTCAGCCCGTACCCCTCGACGATGGTCACGCCGGTTGCTTCTTCAAACCGGCGGAACAACTCAACCGGCAACGGGGCCGAACCTGAAAAGGCCGTTTTCACGCTTGAGATATCTGCATCCACCGGGCGCTGCATTTTGGCGGCAATGGCCGTGGGAACGGTGATGATAAAGGTGACTTTCCACCGTTCGATCAGCTTCCAGAAATTGTCGAACACACCGTCACCGCGATAGCCCTGCGGAGTGGGGAACACCACATGCGCCCCCGAAGACACCGCAGCCATCATGATCACATGCACCGCGAACACATGGAACATCGGCAGCGGGCACATCACGACATCCTCTTCCGAGAACAGCAGAGTGTCACCCAGCCAGCCGTTGTATATCAGCCCCGAATACTTGTGCTGTGCCACTTTGGGCATCCCTGTCGTACCACCCGTATGGAAATAGCACGCAACGCGGTCTTCCTTTGAGTCCTCGAACGTCAGCGTAGTGGGCTGCTTTGCCAGTTCTACGTTGAAGTTCTTATAGTCCGCATGCGCCAAATGCTCTTTGTTGCCCATCTTGGGGCGCAGCAAAGGTACAAGCCACGACTTCGGCGGTGTGAGGTAGCTGTTAAGGTCAATTTCAAGGATCGTGTTGACCTTGGGTGCGTGGCGAACCGCTTCTTCGACCTTTTGCGCGACATCCGTTTTCGGGAAGGATTTCAGCGTCACCACAACCTGTGCGCCGGTTTCACGCAGGATGGCCGAGATCTGCTCTGGCTCCAGCAGCGGGTTGATCGGGTTGACGATACCGGCCACCGCGCCGCCCATCATTGTGATCAGCGTCTCATTGCAGTTGGGCAGGATATAGGCGACCACATCCTTTTCCCCCACACCCAAGGACCGAAACAGGTTCGCGGCCTGATTTACCTTGCCCAAAAGCTGGGACCAGGTCAGCGTTTCGGCCTTGTCCGTCGGACCTGAAAAAATCTGAAAGCTGATCGCATTACTGTTTGGAAATTTGCCTGCTGTACGCGACAGCAACTGGTGGAACGTGACCGGGACATCCCGGTCTTCCCACGACATCTCCTGCTCCATTCTCGCCTTGTCTTCCAATCCCACAAACGCCATGTGGCTCCTCCCTGATCGGCTCCCGTGTCATGCACGGGTTATTTTTGTCCCTCCAATGCAGGATGAAAGCAAAACCGCGCATGTGCAAGCGACGGCTTAGCCAAGAATGCAGCAATTTTGTAGGATTACGCAGCGGCGCGAAATCACTTGCCCATACGTCAAGCTATTCGGCGGCAACACCGTCGGTGAACTGCAGACGCGCCAGACGGGCATACAACCCGTCTTGCGATACAAGATCGTCATGGGTGCCCTGCGCTACAATCCGTCCGGCATCCATAACAACGATCCGGTCCGCCTTTTTCACCGTGGCCAATCGGTGCGCAACAATCAGGGTCGTGCGGCCAGCACGCATCTGGTCTACGGCACCCTGCACTGCCCTCTCGCTTTCTGCATCCAGGGCCGAGGTGGCCTCGTCCAGCAACAAAACCGGCGCGTCGCGCAAGATGGCGCGCGCAATGGCAATGCGTTGCTTTTGGCCACCCGACAGCATGACCCCACGTTCCCCCACAAAGCTGTCATACCCATCCGGCAGCGCGGAGATGAAATCATGCGCAGCGGCAGCCCGGGCGGCGGCTTCGACTTCGGCGTCTGTCGCGTCCAGTCGGCCAAAACGGATGTTTTCCCGCGCAGAAGCTGCAAAAATTGTCGGGTCCTGCGGGACCAGAGCCATGTGCTGGCGGAACGTGGCGCGGTCAAGGTCGCGCAGATCAATGCCATCCAGACTGACGTGCCCCGCATCAGGATCATAGAACCGCTGGATCATTTGAATGACGGTCGTTTTCCCAGCCCCCGATGGCCCGACAAAAGCAACCGTTTCCCCCGGGCTGACTGTCAATGACAGCTGATCCAACGCCACAATATCCGGACGCGACGGGTAGTGAAACGTGACCTCGTCAAACCGGATTTCACCGCGCACAGGCGCAGGCAGCGCCTTTGCCGCGGTGGGATCGTTGACCGTATCTTCCGCGTTCAGCAGCTCGACCAGGCGTTCCGTTGCGCCTGCCGCGCGTTGAAGCTCGCTCCAGATTTCAGAAAGGGCCGCGACCGAACCTGCCATGATGATCGAGTAAATAACAAACTGGATCAGGACGCCTTCGGTCATTACCCCGTTTCGGACGTCATTGGCGCCCATCCAAAGCACACCAACGATCCCCGAGAACACCAGAAAAATTACGATGACTGTCAGAACTGCCCGCGTCTGAATCCGGCGCAACGAGACAACGTAAGATGTTTCGGTCATCTCGCCGAATTGGTGACGGCTGGCCTGTTCATGCGTAAACGCCTGAACGGTTTGCACGGCGCCCAGCGCCTCACCCGCGTTACCGGAGGACGCAGCGATCCAATCCTGATTCTCGCGGCTGATTGCGCGCAGACGCCGCCCAAGCACCAGAATGGGGACAACGACCAACGGGATCAGCAACAGGACCATTGCCGTCAACTTGGCCGAGGTTAGCAACATCAGGACCAGACCGCCCAGGAACATCAACATGTTTCGCAGCGCGATAGAAACCGACGAGCCCAGAACCGACTGGATCAGAGTCGTATCCGTGGTGATCCGGCTAAGGACTTCACCGGTCATGATACGTTCATAGAATTCCGGGCTCATACCGATAACACGGTCGAACACGGCTTTGCGAATGTCAGCGACAACCCGTTCGCCCAAACGAGTCACAAGCGCATATCGGATGCCGGTCCCCACGGCCAAAACCGCAGCAATGCCCAGCGCTGCCAAAAAGTACCAATCCAGCAACTCACCGTCTTCGATCCGAAAATTATCAACAACGCGACGCACCGCCAGCGGCAAAGTCAATGTCATGCTGGCGGTCAGGATCAGGGCTAACGTCGCCCCTATCATCAGCAGACGATAGGGTTTCATGAACGGCCAAAGTGACGACAGAACACCAATCTTCCGCGACCTTGCGCGTTCCTCGGTGGCACCGGGCGCGGGCTTTCCTGTTGGACGGGCTGGGGCGGTGTCTGCCATGGATGGCCTTTGCATCGTCTGAATACCTAAGTCACAGCTTCTTGCAGCTAGCGACAGGCAGGGTCAAGCGAGACTGCGAAATCAAACGCCCCTGATGGGCCTTTTGACGCATATTCTCGGGCTGACTTGGAGCGGGCGGCGGGAATCGAACCCGCTTCATCAGCTTGGAAGGCTGAGGTAATAGCCAGTATACGACGCCCGCTCAGCGGAGGTCGGTTTAAGCGATGCACCAGACGCCGTCAAGCGCCGTTCGGTGCGGGCTTTCAATTTCCTCGCGAATTTTCTCTCTGGTGTCTCGTGCGCCAGAAAGGTGATCTCTATTGCGCGGAATTGGTCAGCCAAGTGCAGCCGTCGAAGGCTGCAGAAATGCGGATGACATTGTCGATTTTTAGGGCCGCTGGCTTTGAATAACCAATGAGTCCTGCAGGATAGGTTGTTGCGGCAGTCAAAGCATCCTGCAGTGAAACACCGACCTGTTGTGTCAGAACACCAATAGCCGTGGTCAGGTCAAGATCGGCGCCCGCCAGCGTACCATCTTCCAGCGTTAACCGGCCGTCAGTGCGCGTAATCCGTCGGCCCTCCAGTTCGAATTCGGTCAGGTCTGTGCCAGCCACGGCCATTGCATCACTAACAAGAAAAATCTTCGACGGCCCTGACTTGGCCGCCAAGGCGGCTTGCATGGTTGCAGGATGCACATGGATACCGTCGGCTATCAAGCCAGCAGATAGCCCACCGTTTGCAAGGGTCGCACCAACCAGGCCAGGTTCTCGATTGCCCAATTGGCTCATGGCGTTGAACAAATGCGTCGCGCACCGTGCGCCAGCAGCTGCATAGCGTTGGCATGTTGCAAAATCGGCGTCTGTATGGCCCAGCGAAATCAATACACCCGCATCGGACAATTGCTTGACCTGCGCCTCGGACACAGATTCCGGCGCGATCGTAACCTTCAGGCATGGCAGTTGCTGGGCGGCTTTGACCAATATCGAAAGGTCCGCGTCGGTCATTGGGCGGATCAGGTTTGCGTCATGCGCCCCTTTACGTGCAACAGACAGGTGCGGCCCCTCAAGATGAAGCCCCGCGACACCCTGAACACCCTCACGCACCGCTTGAATGGCCGCTGCAATAGCGGCAGTCGTTTTTTCGGCAGTGTCCGTAATAAGCGTTGGCAGCAAGGCCCCGACGCCCAATCGACGATGCGCCCCCACTATTCGCCCAATGGTTTCGACGGACGGATCATCATTGAACATCACCCCGTCGCCGCCGTTAACCTGCAAATCTACAAAAGCAGGGCTTAGGATATCCCCCTGAAGATCAACGATATCGCCCGTCGAAGGGGCCTCTGATTCCGGCAAGATCTGCCCCACCTGCCCGTCTGTAAAGACCAGCGCATGATCATGGATCAACCGTGTGCCATCAAAGATTGGGCCGTTTCGAAAGGTCAGATTCAGCGTTGTCATACCGTCTCGGTCACTTTCTTGAGGTGGCGTGGCGTGTCGGGATCAATTCCCCGCAGGCCGGCAACGGACTCGACCATACTGTAAAACGATGTGATCGTTATGATGGGGTCGGTGATCCAATGCCCTGTCCGAACCACCGGCAGGGGCTCGGCGCGTGCGACTTTGTCTGTTGTCGCGAAGACCAAGGCGCCTTTATCCGCCAAGGCGTCGGCAGACTGCGCGGTTGAGTGCTCGGCCGCGTCTGCTGCTGCGAAAACAATCGTTGGAAAGCCTTCGTCGACGATGGAAACCGGCCCGTGCAGAACCTCGGCCGCGGAATAGCTTTCCGCGTGAATTTGGCAGGTTTCCTTAATTTTCAAAGCAGCCTCACCCGATATCGCAAAGGACGGCCCGCGCCCCAATGTGAATAGCGACCGTCCGGTAATGGCAGATGCGGCGGAGGACCAATCGCATAAGGCGGCCTGTTCCAATTGCCCCGGCAGCGCTTGGATCGCGTTGATCAAATCGGCGTCCCCCTTGACCTCGGCCAATAGCCAAAGCCCCGCCACCAAAGAGGTCACAAAGGTTTTGGTTGCTGCAACGCTAAGCTCCGGCCCCGCATGCAAAGGCAGCACCGCATTGGCAACATCGGCCAACCGTGAGTTTCCGTTGTTGGTGATTGCCAAAGTAATTGCGCCCGAGGCTCGCAGGGATCGTGTCAATCCGACGATATCCGGGCTTTGCCCGGACTGAGAGACTGAGACACAAACAGCGCCCTTGGCATTCAATTCCGCACCGTAAATTGAGCTGACCGAAGGCCCGACAGATGCCACCGGCAACCCTAGCAAAAGCTCACTTGCGTATTTCAGATAAGTGCACGCATGGTCCGAAGATCCCCGCGCCACCGAGATAAGGAACCGCGGATCGGCATCCCGAACCAGCCCTGCCGCATGCTGAACATTGGCAGTGCCTTCGCTCAGCAGCCTTTCGACCGCGTCAGGTATTTCCAAAATTTCCTGACGCATCTTGGATGAGTGTTCGGGCATCGGGTTCGGATCCTTCCGATTACAGGCGCAGTTCGGCGACAAAGTCATAGGCGTCACCGCGATAGAGAGAGCGCGTCAATTCAGCGACCCGCCCGGTTTTGAGAAATGAAATACGTTCGATATTCAGCCCTGCAGCACCTTCGGGCACCCCCAAAAGCTGCGCTTCGCGTGCCGCGAGGTTAAGGGCTGATATCTTTTGAACCGCTCTAACCGGGCGGTGACCCAACGCATCCAAAACCTCGTACAAAGAGGTCGTCACTTCGATCGGGTTGGGTAGAATATCCAGCGGCAACGCCGCCTTTTCTAAGGCCAACGGACGACCATTGGCCTCGCGCAAGCGATAGATTCGAGCGATCTGCTCCCCCTCGCCAAGGTTCAGCGAGGAAACCTCCTGCTCTGTCGGGGCAAAGACGCCCCGCTCCAGCCATTTTGACGTGGTCTGCATTCCACGGGTCGACATGTCCTCTGTAAAAGAGGTCAGATGCGTCAGAGATTGCTCAACACGCGGTATCCGCTCGCGGATAAAAGAGCCGGAACCCTGTCGTTGCTCAATGACCCCTTCCTGCACCAGTTCCTGAATCGCTTTACGCACGGTGACACGGGACAGGTCCGTAATCTCAACCAGTTCACGTTCGGACGGCAGAGAGGAGTTTGGCGCCAGCACGCCCGTATCAATACCTTCTTGCAACCTGCGGCGCAGTTGTACGTATCGAGGCCCATTTTCGGGCGAAAGCCAGAGGTCTGCGCGCAGGAAATCAGCGATGCTCATCACGAACCTCCTTCGCCAAGGCCAACGCTCCGCTCATTGGTTCACCCAGCGGGGGGTGTACGGAGGATTGCATTTCCGCTGGCAGGTACGAGGCATAGCAAGGAGCAATCCCGCCTGTCAGGCATAAGGACTGACCAACCCGCCAACCCAATAGCTTTGACATTTCGGCAATGTGATCCGCGCCCGCGCGCAGAATTTTGATCGCAACCACATCCCCTGCATCTGCAGCCGCGGTGACGTCGGGGGCGATGGTACCAAACTGATTAGGGGTTGCTTTGCCCGCAAAGTCGACAATGCCAGCCGTCCCCCCGAAACGTTCCAGAATGTCCCGCGTCAGCTTTGTATGCGCGTGAATTTTGTCGGCAGCATTCAAAGTTTCAGCCATCGCCAGACGCCCAACCCACTGGGCTGAGGCCTCGTCACCCAAAACGGGCCCCCATCCACCGGCAAAGCGCATCACACCGTTAACCTGCATCGCCAAAAAGGACCCAGTACCGCAATGCGCAACAATGCCATCGCTATCACCGAGGGCACCGCGCAATGCGGCAGGCCGGTCATCCTCAATCCGCGCCTTAGCAAGCCCCAAAGCTGAACGCAGACGCGATGCCAAGGTCTCATCTGTCAAACCCGCCAAACCGACAAAGGCGGGATATTGAACCAGTTCTTCGACAGTCTTGTTCAGCGTTTCCGCCACCTTGGCTATACCGGCCCTTATGTGACGCACACCACCCTCAAAGTCGGTTGAGACATTGGCCGCGCCAGTCTCTGCGGAATACAAAATACCGCCGACCTCGCAGGCCACCCGGCATCGCGTTCCCCCACCATCCACGGCTAAAATGGCACTGTCTCGAGACTCAGTCATGACAATACCATTATAATACCTTTTTACTTCTGGGAAGTCTAAAACATACCAATATCGCCCAATCTGGCTAAGAAAGTTGAAAAAACTCTCAAAAATATTGATATCAAAGAAAACCGTAGACAAGTGGTATTACATAGGTATTGTAAGGGGAACTAATGGGGGATTCTCTTGACGCTGCCGTCGACTGAACAACTGCATGAAGATGCCTGCCATCTGAAACGAAGCGATATGGTTCGCTCGGCGCAGGCGCTTGCCGCAGGCCAGATTGCCGCCGCGCAAGCGGTGAACACAGCCCTCGACAAAATTGCGCAGGGCGCAATGGCCATGGCTCAGACCCTACAGGCGGACGGCGTATTGCATTATGTCGCCGCCGGGTCCTCGGGGCTGATGGCGGCCGCAGATGCACTTGAGCTGGGCGGCACGTTTTCCATATCCCCGCAACACATCCGCATTCACATGGCGGGCGGCATGCCAACCGGCGTTGAGATGCCGGGCAACGCGGAGGACGCGGATGCCGGATTACAAGACAGCCTGGGTTCGTTGACGAGCAAAGACACCGTGATCGCAGTCTCAGCCAGCGGTTCAACGCCTTACACGATGGCCGCGCTAGAGATCGCAAAGACCCGCGGTGCAACAGTGGTCGCGATCGCCAACAACGAAGGCAGCCCGTTGTTGCGCGGGGCCGACATTGCAATACTGCTCCCTACCCCGCCCGAGCTGATTTCGGGTTCAACCCGGATGGGTTCAGGAACGGCGCAAAAGATCGCGCTAAACATGCTGTCCACGCTGATGGCGCTGGAGTTGGGCCATGTGCACGGTGGAATGATGGTCAACGTGCGCGCCGACAATGACAAGCTGCGCGCTCGGGCCGCCGGGATCGTTGCGCGCATTGCCGGCGTGGATGAACACACAGCGCGAAACGCACTGAACGAAGCAAATGGCGAAGTAAAACCCGCAGTTTTGATAGCGACGCAGGGCCTTTCGCTCACCAATGCCACCGCGCGCCTGCGGGAAACCGATGGACGACTGGACGCCGCCTTGGCGCAAGAAAAATAACTGCTAACCAACTGGGAGAAACAAGAATGACAAACAAGAGTCTGAAACTGGCATTACTGGGCACGACCCTGATGGCCTCAGCTGCCTATGCCGAGGACGTTACACTAACCATCGAAAGCTGGCGCAACGATGACCTGACCCTGTGGCAGGACAAGATCATTCCGGCATTCGAGGCCGCCAACCCCGGCATCAAAGTTCAGTTCACCCCATCCGCCCCGGCTGAATACAACGCTGTCCTGAACTCGAAGCTGGATGCAGGCTCTGCCGGAGATCTGATCACATGCCGTCCTTTCGACGCATCTCTGGCACTGTATGAGGCCGGACACCTGACCGATTTGTCCGGCGTAGAAGCCATGAGCAATTTCTCGGACGTCGCAAAATCAGCTTGGCAAACCGACGATGGCGCGGTCAGCTTCTGCGTTCCTATGGCCTCGGTCATCCACGGATTCATCTATAACAAGGATGCGTTCAACGAGTTGGGCATCGAAGTACCCACTACCGAAGCCGAGTTCTTTGCTGCACTCGACAAGATCAAAGAAGACGGCACCTATATCCCATTGGCCATGGGCACCAACGACCAGTGGGAAGCCGCAACAATGGGCTACAACAACATCGGCCCGAACTACTGGAAAGGTGAAGAAGGTCGTCAGGCCCTGATCAAGGGCGAGCAGAAGCTGACCGATGAGGCATGGACCGCACCCTACGCCACGCTGGCCCGCTGGGGCGAATATATGGGCGACGGGTACGAGGCACAGACTTATCCCGACAGCCAGAATATCTTTACACTGGGTCGCGCTGCCGTTTATCCGGCCGGATCATGGGAAATCTCAGGCTTCAACGCGCAGGCGGACTTCGAGATGGGTGCGTTCAAGCCGCCAGTCCAGAATGCGGGCGACACTTGTTACATCTCGGACCACACTGATATTGGCATCGGCATGAACGCCGCCACCGAGAACCCCGAAGCGGCTGAGACGTTCCTGTCTTGGGTCGCAAGCCCCGAGTTTGCGGAAATCTTCGGCAACGCCCTGCCCGGCTTCTTCCCGCTGTCCAGCACCCCGGTCGAGCTGCAGGATCCGCTGGCCAAAGAAATCGTCGGCTGGCGGGATGAGTGTGAATCGACCATCCGTTCGACCTATCAGATTCTGTCGCGTGGCACCCCGAACCTTGAGAATGAGACCTGGGGCGCATCTGTTGCCGCCATCAAAGGCGCCAAATCGCCCGAGGAACTGGGCGCTGAACTGCAAGAGGGCCTGGCCTCCTGGTACGCTCCGCACCAGTAAATTGACCACCTACCCGGGCGGAAACGCCCGCCCGGGTACACCCGACACCCCTTTGAAAGCTGACCCATGAACCGCCCCCGCTTCCGCTGGCATATCGTCGTGTTTCTGGCCCCCGCTGTGCTGGTCTATACGGCAGTGATGATCTTCCCGCTGTTCAACACGCTGCGGCTGGCGCTCTATTCCGAGGTGGACCAAAGCCGTGTGTTCGTGGGCTTGCAGAACTTTCAAACCCTGTTTTTCGACCCCATCTGGTCTGAGCAGTTCTGGAACGCTTTGGGCAACAATTTCTGGTTCTTCCTGATCCACATGCTGGTGCAGAACCCCATCGGGATCGCGTTGGCGGCGCTGCTTAGCCACCCGCGCCTTCGGTTCTCGGCCCTGTATCGGTCAGCGATATTCATCCCAACGATCCTCAGCTTTGTGATCGTTGGTTTTGCATGGAAGCTGATCCTGTCACCCATCTGGGGCATCGCGCCGTCGATGCTGGACGCCGTGGGTCTGAAATCCCTGTTCGCGCCGTGGCTGGGCAAAGAGGAATACGCGCTCACCACGCTGGCGCTGATTTCGGTCTGGCAATTCGTCGGCATCCCGATGATGCTGATCTATGCCGCCTTGCTGACCATCCCCGAGGAAATTCTTGAGGCCGGAGAGATTGACGGCATCACCGGCGCCTCGGCCTTTTGGAAGATCAAGCTGCCGCTGATCCTGCCCTCAATCGGAATCATCTCGATCCTGACCTTCGTGGGCAACTTCAACGCATTCGACCTGATCTATGCCGCCCAAGGCGCGCTGGCAGGGCCGGATTTCTCGACCGATATCCTGGGGACGTTCATGTATCGCACCTTCTTTGGCTTCCAGCTGCAACTGGGTGATCCGCATATGGGTTCGGCCATCGCGGGGGCCATGTTCGCGATCATCCTTGTGGGCGTTTGTATTTACCTCTTCGGCATCCAGACCCGGATGCGTCGGTATCAGATGTGAGAGTCCAGCGATGAACAAAGCACGCCATAACCCGCTGAATACCGCCGCAATGCACGGGGCGCTGATCCTTTACACGCTGATCGCCCTGTTCCCGGTTTTTGTGATCCTGATCAACAGCTTCAAATCCCGCCGCGCGATCTTTCGCGAACCGCTGGCGCTGCCGAATGCCGACAGTTTTTCTATGATCGGATATGAGACGGTGATGAAGCAGGGGGATTTCTTCCTTTATTTCCAGAATTCGATGATCGTCACGGTGGCGTCGCTGTTCTTTATCCTGCTGTTCGGGGCCATGGCGGCCTATGCGCTGTCGGAATATCAGTTCAAGGGCAACCTGCTGATGGGGCTGTATCTGGCGCTGGGGATCATGATCCCGATCCGCATCGGCACAGTGGCGATCCTTGAGATGATGGTGGCCACCGGGCTGGTGAACACGCTTTGGGCGCTGATACTGGTCTACACCGCGCAAGGGCTGCCGCTGGCGGTGTTCATCCTGTCTGAGTTCATGCGGCAGGTCAGTGACGATCTGAAAAACGCGGGCCGCATCGACGGGCTGTCGGAATACACGATCTTTTTCCGGCTGGTGCTGCCTCTGGTCCGGCCCGCTATGGCAACCGTGGCGGTGTTCAACATGATCCCGATATGGAATGATCTGTGGTTCCCGCTGATCCTCGCCCCGGCTGAGGAAACCAAGACGCTCACGCTGGGCAGTCAGGTCTTTATCGGGCAATTCGTCACCGACTGGAACGCGGTTCTGTCGGCGCTGTCGATGGCAATCCTGCCGGTGCTGGTGCTGTATGTCATCTTCTCACGCCAGCTGATCCGCGGCATTACATCCGGAGCTGTCAAATGACAAAAGTTCTGATCGCTGGCCTTGGTAATATGGGCCTCAGCCACGCGCTGGCCCATCACCACCACCCCGACGCGCAGATTGTGGGGCTGGTGAACCGGTCCGGTCGTGTGGATCACCCCGAGCTGGGCCAATATCCCGCCTATTCGGATTTCCAGATCGCACTGGCTGAAACCAAACCCGATCTGGTGGTCGTCGCCACCTATTCCGACAGCCACGCCGATTTCGCCTGCGCGGCCATGGAGGCTGGCGCGCATGTGTTTGTCGAAAAACCGCTGGCCACCAACGTGGCTGACGCGCGACGTGTCGTTGAAACCGCCACCCGCCTGAACCGCAAGCTGGTCGTGGGCTATATCTTGCGCCACCACCCCTCGTGGATGCGCCTGATCGCCGAGGCACGCGATCTGGGCGGGCCATACGTGTTCCGCCTGAACCTGAACCAGCAATCCTCGGGCGCGGAGTGGGAGACGCATAAGGCGCTGATGCAGACCACGTCTCCGATCGTAGATTGCGGCGTGCACTATGTGGACGTCATGTGCCAGATCACCGATGCGCAGCCCGTCCGCGTGCATGGCATGGGCCTGCGCCTGTCCGACGAAATCGCCAAGGACATGTACAATTACGGCCAGTTTCAGGTCATTTTCGAGGACGGCTCGGTCGGCTGGTATGAGGCCGGATGGGGCCCGATGATGTCCGAAACCGCGTTTTTTGTGAAAGACATCGTCTCGCCCAATGGCTCGGTCTCGATCACCGATGGCAACAAGGGCGCGTCGGCGGATATCGACGGCCATACCAAGGTTGGTGGTCTACTGATCCACACTCCGGGCGGTGACCGTACGGTTGAGATGCCCGATGAGCCCGGCCATCAGGAACTGTGCGACGCCGAGCAAGCCTACATGCTGCGCGCCATCGCAGAGGACATCGACCTGACGCGCCACATGACTGACGCCGTCCAATCCCTTGCCATTTGTCTGGCCGCCGATGAAAGCATCCGCACCGGCCAGCCCGTTTCTCTGCAGGAATCCGCATCATGACCGCTCTGACCCTGACCAATGTGAATAAATCCTTTGGCGAGGTGCATGTCCTGAAAGACATTACGCTTGAGGTGGAAGAAGGTGAGTTTGTCGTCTTCGTCGGCCCCTCGGGCTGTGGCAAATCCACCCTGCTGCGCGTTATCGCGGGGTTAGAGGATGCGTCCTCGGGCGAGATCAATATTGACGGTCAGACCGTCAATCTGGTGCCGCCGTCCAAACGTGGCATCGCGATGGTTTTTCAAAGCTATGCGCTCTACCCCCATCTGAACGTGCGCGGGAACATGACGCTGGCGCTGAAACAGGAAAAGCAATCCAAAGCGGTGATCGAAGAACGCGTCGCCACGGCCAGCCGGATGCTGAACCTTGAAGACTATTTGGATCGCTACCCGTCCGAGCTGTCCGGCGGTCAGCGCCAGCGTGTCGCCATCGGGCGCGCCATCGTGCGCGAACCGAAGCTGTTCCTGTTTGACGAGCCGCTTTCGAACCTTGATGCGGCACTGCGGATGAACACGCGGCTTGAGATCGCAAACCTGCACAGGGCGCTCGATGCCTCGATGATCTATGTCACCCACGACCAGACCGAGGCGATGACACTGGCCGATAAGATCGTCGTTCTGCGCGATGGGCGGGTGGAACAGATCGGCACCCCGATGGAGCTGTATAACAACCCCACCAACCAGTTTGTTGCGGGGTTTCTGGGTGCGCCGTCGATGAACTTCTTACCCGAAAGCCTTCTTGATCAGGGCGCGAACACAATTGGCATTCGACCAGAAGACCTGTTTCTGTCGGATGACGGCCCCCTGGCCGCGCGTGTCAGCCATGTCGAGAAGCTGGGCGGAGATACCAACGTTATTGCAACGGTGCAGGATCACTCGGTGACGGCGCGGTTGTTTGGGCAACATGCGATAGCCGAAGGACAGGACCTGCGCCTTGGGTTTGCGCCCGAAAAGGCGTATAGGTTCAACGCTGATGGGCAGCGGCTGCGTTAACGTCTTCACAACGATGTGATCAGACTGCTTACCCGGCTCAAAGACCCCGACTGCCCTGCATAGGCAGGGTTAAGCGCAATTTGGTGCATCAAAAATTAATCTATTCTCCAAAGAACAATCAGCGACTTTAATGGCGCTGTTAAATACCTGTCACAAAGACTCCCTACATCGCGTTCATCAACTTTCTTTTCATAGCCAGGAGCCATCCATGAAAGACGTCGACAACACCACACTTTCCGCTGACGACTGGGACGAGCTGCATTTCCCGCGTCCCGAAGAAAACGACTTTGACCGCGTAGTTGAAAGCGCTCTTTCCCGCCGTGGCTTCCTGAGCGGTGTGCTGGCCTTTGGTTCCGGCGCTGCAGTGATGGGCGCGGGCCTGCTGAACTCGACCTCGGCGCAAGCCGCTGAAGCGTCGCGCTTTGCATTCAAGCCGATCCCGGCTCAGACCGATGGCACCGTTCATGTGCCTGAAGGCTACGAGTGGAAGGTCATGATGCGCTGGGGTGATCCGCTGTTCTCGGACGCCGACGGTTATGACGTCGCTGATGGTGGTCCTGTCGATAAATCCGACCGTATCTTTGGCGAGAACACCGATGGCATGGAAACATTCTCGTTCCAGGGCCACGAGCTGATCGCCATCAACCACGAGTATCCGAACCGCAAGATCAACCTGCCCGCGTCGCAGGAAGGTGTTCCCGCCAGCGCCGGTGACGTCTTGAAGTTTCAAAACATTCAAGGTGTAACGGTCATGGAAATCGCCGAAGGCCCCGACGGCTGGTCTGTGGTTAAAGACAGCCCGTTCAACCGCCGTATCCACCACAACACACCGATGAAAATCGTTGGTCCGGCAGCAGGCCATGACCTGCTGAAAACCGCCGCTGACCCAACCGGTACGTCTTCGCTGGGTACCATGAACAACTGTGGCGCTGGTAAAACGCCTTGGGGCACGTATCTGACCTGCGAAGAAAACTTCAACGGCTATTTCGGATCGTCTGACGAAAACGCAACCTACGAACAGGCCGTCGCAGACGGGTTCGCACGCTACGGCGTCAAAGCCGAAAGCTGGAACGGCTATGAGCTGTTCGATCCGCGTTTCGACACATCGAAAAACCCCAACGAGCCGCACCGTGCGGGCTGGATCGTTGAGATTGACCCGACTAAGCCTGACAGCACCCCTGTCAAACATACCGGCTTGGGACGTTTCAAGCATGAGAATGCCGAAGTCACACTGGCAGCGGACGGTCGTGTCGTCGTTTACATGGGCGACGATGAACGGGGCGAGTATCTGTACAAGTTCGTCTCGAACGGAACCTACCAACCGGGTGGCGAGACCGAGAGCCTGCTGAATGACGGCACATTGTTTGTGGCCAAGTTCAACGATGACGCAACTGGCGAGTGGCTGCCGCTGACGCCGGAAACAACGGGCATGGAAGATGCGGAAATCCGTATTTTCACGCGTATGGCTGCATCAAAGGCTGGCGGCACCACGATGGACCGTCCGGAATGGGTGGCCTCAAGCCCTGTCGCTGTCGAAGCGTATTGCTGCCTGACCAACAACAAGAACCGCGGTGTTAAGCCCAATGCAGGTGGTGACGATACGTCGGTCAACGCACCCAACCCGCGTGAGGTCAATAAGTATGGCCAGATCGTGCGCTGGCGCCCTGCCAATGACGACCACGCAGCCGAAGGTTTCGATTGGGACCTGTACGTGATGGCGGGCAACCCGACTGTTCATTCGGACGCCCGCGCAGGCTCGGCAAACGTGAACGAGGGCAACCTGTTCAACTCGCCCGACGGCATGGTGATCGATTCAACCGGCTTGGTTTGGATCCAGACCGATGGTGACGATGGAAACGAAGAAGACTTCGCCGGCAACGGTAACAACCAGATGCTGGTTGGCGACCCCACCACCGGCGAGATCGTTCGTTTCATGACTGGTCCGAATGGCTGTGAGGTTACAGGTTTGGCGTGGTCCACAGACCTGCGCACCATGTTTGTCGGCATTCAGCATCCCGGCAGCAACTGGCCGGATGGCGGCACGCCGCGATCGGCCGTGATTGCCATCAAACGCGCTGATAACGGCCTCGTTGGCTAACAACACAAATGAAACGCCCTCGGAACAGCTGTTTCGGGGGCGTTTTTCTATTCAGATATCCTCGCCCACTGGTGCCAAGGGCCCGCCCGGAGCCAACAGGTGTCTTTCCGACAACCAAGGGTTCAGCCCCAATGCCTCGCGCAACGTCTCGCGCGCCTCTTGAACACGTTTCAGCCCCAGCAAGGTAAGGGCCCGACCACTGATTGCGGCAACGTGGTTCGGCGACAGCTCAATCGCCTTTTCCAGATCAGGCAAGGCCGCCTGAAAATCCTGTTGCAGGTAATAGGCAAAGGCGCGTTGGTTATACCCTTCGGCGTAAGACGGGCAGTACTCGATCAGCTTGTTGAAATCTTCGATCGCCCCCAAAAGATCCCACTGGCTACGACGCGTCATCCCGCGATCCAACACGGCCTGCGCGCTGTCATCGGGTGCATCCGTCCAGAGTTCCCATAATTGGTTAGACAACTCACGCGCGGCCTGTTCGTTTGCCGCTTGCTGAATCCGTTCGATCACGCCGCTTACGTCGGCACTGTGATCTGGCGCGGCAGGGCATTCTTCGGCCTGTACGGCTGTGGAAAAGGCAAGAAGAATGGCAGAGAAGACGATCTGTTTCATCGTCCAATGGTGACATCAGACAGAGCTTCGTCAACCCACCCGAGGTCAGTTCTTCTTGAGTGTCCATGAATCCAGCGGATCGCGCTTACCCTCGGCGACCTGTCAATAAGCATCCAAGGTCTTGGGACAGCAGCGTAATAAGATACACGGTAAATACGGTCTGCGGCTGGCTTTCCCTGCTTGAATTTCGCCAGATGAATTGAGGCGACAGCCCCATTGATCAAACATTTTCAAAGAATTCAGCAAGGTCGTGGCTTGACCCTTAGGCTGGAAAAGACCAGCGTCCCCCCCATGTTTCCGATCCGAGATCATAACCCTTCGGGGCGCACACCTTTTGTCGTCTACGTATTGATGGCAGCCAATATCGTGATCTTTCTGAGCTATGTCGGCGATATGGGCAATGAACGCATTATCAGTCAGTTGTATTCCAACTATGCGGTTATCCCCGCGCGCATTACCGAAGGGTTTTCATACGATACGCTTTTTACATCGATGTTCCTGCATGGGGGTTGGATGCATCTGGTGGGGAATATGCTGTTTCTATGGATTTTTGGCGACAATATGGAAGATGAGATGGGCCACGTCGGGTTCCTGCTTTTCTACATCTTGTCTGGGCTCGGCGCAGGTTTGATCCATGTCGTCACAGCACCAGCCTCGCTTGTGCCAACAATCGGCGCGTCTGGTGCAATCGCTGGCGTCATGGGCGGCTATCTGTTGATGTTCCCCAAAGCGCGCGTGGATATCCTACTAATCATCGTGGTTTATTTTCGCATCTTCACGATACCGGCGTTTATCATGCTAGGCGTTTGGTTGGGGATGCAGTTCCTAGGCAGCTTGTCCAGCAATCCCGACGAGGGTGGGGTCGCATATTGGGCCCATACCGGAGGCTTTTTGGTCGGTCTGGTGCTGTCTATCCCCTTATGGATTAGACGCGGCGGTATTCGATACTGGAACCGAACAGACGGCCACCCCCCGCACCCGGAACATCACTATAAGTTTTCACAATCCCGCATTCCGCGGATACCCCGGCGGTAATTCACCACCGCTCAGCCGCGTTACGTCTTCTGCAGCGACCTGCACCATAACCCCCAATGCGTCCAAGCGCGCCGCGTTAAATCGAACGGTAGGGCCTGAAACCGAGATTCCCGCGCAAGGCTCTGCGCGATCGTCAAAGATTGCAGCACCGATGCAGGACATCCCCTCGTATCGTTCTTCGCAATCATGCGACCACCCCCGCGCGCGGGTCTGCTCAATATCGTCCTCCAACCCTTTGCCCGGCAATTGGGTGTGTTTTGTAAACACGGTCGGTCCCGAATTCCCCAACGCCTTTGTCAAAGCACCCTCAGACATGGCAGCGAGTATGGCTTTGCCTGTGCCAGACGCATACATCGGTGTCCGCGCACCGGGCGGAAAGAAAGCCCTGATCGGGTTGGCCGTTTCCACCTGACCCACAAAGACCACTTCCGCACCATCCGGAACCGCCAGATTTGCCGTTTCGCCGCTGTCCTGCATCAGCCGTCTAAGGATTGGACGCCCGATTTCTATCACACTGTTTCGGCGCAGGAACGATGCGCCCGTCCGATAGGCCTCGACCCCGATTATCCATTCCTGCCGGTCGTCATCAAAAACGACAAACCCGTGCTTCTGTAATGTCATCAGAATGCGATGCGTCGTTGCAGTTGGCACGCCGACCTCGCGCGCGAGGTCGCTAAGAGCCGCCCTCTCGAGTTGCGCGACAGAGGTCAAAACGCCCAACGCCCTGTCCAGCGACTGCATCGTGCCGGCCGAGCTTTCCTTGAACAACGACTTTGGCCTGCCCCGAGGCCTTTTTTGCTTTTCCATTTCCGCGACCTTTCAGAGTCCTGACATTTTTTTCGGTCGATTTTCCGCCGCTCAAAACTGAAAAACGAAAAACCATTCAAAGTTAATTGGTTACATATTTTACCATTAAAATGAAAATATTTTTCAAGAAAATTGCACAACAGCCAACAATTCTTGAAACTGACCTCCAAAGCGGAGGAATAAGTAATGTCCAGCCAAAACCCGGTTTTCATTCCCGGTCCCACCAACATCCCCGACCGCCTGCGGTTGGCGATGCAGGTCCAGACCCAAGACCACCGTGCGCCTGATTTCGTCGAAACATTTGCGCCTGTTCTGGAAGACACCAAAAAGGTTTTTGGCAGCAAAACTGGCCAGGTCATTACCTTTCCTTCCAGCGGCACCGGAGGGTGGGAGGCTGCGATCACCAACACGCTCAGCCCCGGCGATAAGGTTCTGGTCGCGCGATACGGGGTATTCAGTCACCGATGGATCGACCTTTGCGAAAGGCATGGGCTTGAAGTTCAGGTGATCGATTGCCGATGGGGCAGCGGCGCACCTGCTGAACAGTTTCAGGCCGTTTTGTCCGCAGACAAACGACATGACATTCGAGCGGTTCTGGTGACGCATAACGAAACGGCGACCGGGGTACGATCGGATATCGATGCCGTAAGGGATGCTATAGATGGGGCAAACCATCCAGCGATGTTGTTTGTGGATTGCGTCAGCTCCCTTGCATCCATGCCTTTTGAATTTGACAGATGGGGCGTCGATGTTGCGGTATCGGGTTCGCAAAAAGGCTTCATGCTGGCGACGGGCATGGCCATCTTGTGCGTCAGTTCAAAAGCGCTGGACGCTGCTACGTCGGCAAAATTGCCCCGCACCTATTTTGACTTCAAGGACATGATGGCCGCCAACGCGTCGGGCGGTTTCCCCTACACGCCGCCGCTGCAGCTAATCTATGGCATGCGCGAAAGCCTGAAGATACTGTTCGAGGAAGGGTTGGAGAACGTTTATGCCCGCCATTATCGACTGGCCGAAGGCGTTCGGCGCGCGGTCAATACGTGGGGGCTGAAGCTGGTTGCGGATGGTCCGGATCTTTATTCGGATACAGTCAGTGCGATCTATGTCCCCGACGGGTATGACAGCAACGCCCTGACCGACCACGCCTTCAATGCCTATGGCGTATCTTTCGGCATTGGCTTGGGCCAATTGAACGGCAAGGCATTTCGGATCGGTCACCTTGGTAGCCTTACGGATGTGATGGTCTTGTCCGGCCTCAGCGCCATCGAGATGGCGATGGTCGATCTGAACTATCCCATTGATCTGGGCCGTGGTGTGGCCGCCGCCCAGAACTTCTATCGCACAGGCGCGCCCGGTCGCCATCAAGCGGCTGCCTAAGGAGTATGACTATGCTTGATCACATACCCGCAGCGGACTTGTCGGTTCAGGATGTGTACGCGGCTCATGCGCGGATCAAACCTTATATTCGGCGCACGCCTGTTTTGACGTCCGACCACCTCAACGGCTTATGCGGCGCACAGTTGTTCTTTAAGTGTGAAAACTTGCAGGAAGCCGGGGCGTTCAAAGTACGCGGTGCCTGCAACGCCGTTTTCGGGCTGGATGATAGAAAGGCGGCCAAGGGTGTGTGCACTCATTCCAGTGGCAACCACGCGCTGTCCCTGTCTTATGCCGCAGGTCGCCGGGGTATTCCTTGCAACGTCGTCATGCCGCACTCAGCACCCAAAGCCAAAAAGGCTGCGGTACGCAGGTATGGCGGCACGATTACCGAATGTGATCCTTCGACCTCATCACGCGAAGCAACCTTTGCTAAGGTTCAAGCGCAAACTGGCGGCGAATTCATCCATCCATATAACGATCCACGTGTCATTGCCGGACAGGCCACCTGCTCGGCTGAATTGCTGGAACAAACCGGAGGCGTGGATGCGGTCATCGCGCCAATCGGTGGAGGCGGCATGATATCGGGAACATGCCTGACCGTATCGAATCTAGCCCCCGAGACAGCGATTTATGCAGCCGAGCCCGCGCAAGCCGATGACGCGTACCGGTCTTTCAAAGCGGGTCATACTATTGTTGACGATGCACCAAAAACGATCGCTGACGGGTTACTGGTACCCTTGAAGGAAAACACATGGCACTTTGTTTCCAGAAACGTGACGGACATTTTTACCGCTTCCGAGGAGGAAATCGTCGCCGCTATGAAACTGACATGGAAGCACCTGCGCGTGGTGATCGAGCCCTCGTCGGCGGTGCCTCTGGCGACCATTCTGAAGAACCCTGAGGTGTTTCAAGGCAAACGTATCGGGGTGATCATCACAGGTGGCAATGTCGATTTGGACCGCCTGCCTTGGCTAACGTAATAAGGGAGAGTGACATGAACAAACCTGTGAACCTCGATAGTCTCGAGGTCGGCTTTGACATTCCAGCCTCGATCGGAATGGACGAAGCAGACATTCAGACGCCATGCCTGATCCTTGATCTGGATGCGCTGGAGCGGAACATAAAAAAGATGGGGGCTTACGCAAAAGAGCATGGGATGCGTCACCGCGTGCATGGCAAAATGCACAAATCGGTAGATGTCGCCAAATTGCAGGAAAGACTGGGCGGCGCTGTCGGTGTCTGTTGCCAAAAGGTGTCCGAGGCCGAGGTATTTGCCCGCGGTGGCATCAAAGACATCCTCGTATCTAATCAGGTACGCGATCCTTTGAAAATCGACCGTTTGGCCCGGCTGCCGAAACTGGGCGCGCGAACAATTGTCTGCGTGGATGATGTGGGCAACGTCGCCGACCTTTCAGAAGCCGCGGTGCGACACGGAACCGAATTGGAGGTTTTGGTCGAAATCGACTGTGGTGCCGGACGATGCGGCGTTTCAACGACTGAAGCTGTCATCGACATAGCCAAGGCTGTTCAGGCCGCCACGAACCTTAAATTCACGGGCCTACAAGCGTATCAAGGCGCTATGCAGCATCTCGACACCTATGCCGAGCGCGAGGACAAACTGGAAAAAGCAATCGCTATGGTCAAGGACGCTGTCGCAGGACTAAAGGCCGAGGGGATCACGTGCGAGCTGGTTTCGGGCGGCGGCACAGGGTCCTATTACTTTGAAAGTAATTCCGGCGTTTATAACGAGTTACAGTGCGGGTCTTACGCTTTCATGGATGCCGACTATGGGCGCATTCTGGATAAAGATGGTCAGCGCATCGATCGGGGCGAATGGGAAAACGCGCTTTTCATCCTGACCATTATCATGAGCCACACCAAGGCCGACAAAGCCATCTGCGACGCCGGGCTCAAGGTACAATCTGTCGATAGCGGCCTGCCTGTTATCTTTGGGCGCGATGATATCGAATACCTGAAATGCACGGACGAGCACGGCGTGATTGACGACCCGAATGGCGTATTGAAGATCAACGACAAACTGCGTTTGGTGCCGGGGCATTGTGATCCCACCTGCAACGTCCACGACTGGTATGTGGGTGTGCGCGGCGGCAAGGTCGAAACACTATGGCCCGTGTCAGCCCGTGGAAAGGCGTTCTAAACGATGGGGGATGCGATGACGACAGACGACAGCCTGCTGGTCGTGAACGAAGATCTGTGCGAAAAATTGGTTGACCGCAAGCAGGCTTTCGACGCCGTGCAAGCCGTATTCGCGGCAATGGCCACCGGAGGTGCGCGAAACTTCCCCGTCGTACGCGAGGCGCTGGGGCACGCGGACGCGCTCTATGGTTTCAAGTCTGGTTTTGACCGCGATGGTCAGGTTCTGGGCGTCAAGTCCGGCGGCTACTGGCCGGGGAACGTGAAACTAGGTCTGACCAATCACCAGTCGACCGTTTTCCTTTTTGACCCAGACACCGGGCGCCTGAAGGCCCTGGTCGCCGGAAATTACTTGACTGCCGTACGCACCGCAGCCTCTTCGGCTGTGTCGATTGCCCATCTGGCCCGCAAAGATGCCAAGGTTCTGGGTCTGGTCGGAGCCGGGCATCAATCGACGTTTCAACTGCGGGCCGCAGCAGAACAACGCGCCTTTGAAAAAGTTGTGGCTTGGAACCCCAGCCCGGACAAGCTGCCCCGCCTTGCCGCTGTTGCTGAAGAGATCGGATTGCCAATCCAGGCCGTCAGTCCGAAAGAACTGTGCGCCCAATCGGACGTAATTGTCACGATCACCTCAGCCCATGAGGCATTGCTGCAGAAGGATTGGATCAAACCGGGTACGCATCTGGCTTGCATGGGCACCGACACCAAGGGCAAACAGGAAGTGGATCCTGCACTGGTTGCTGCGGCCACGGTTTTCACCGATGAGGTCGCACAATCGGTGACAATCGGTGAAGCGCAGCATGCCGTAAGCTCAGGTGCTTTGTCACAAGATGACATCCACCCTATCGGCGCGGTCATAAACAAAACTCATCCGGGACGCACATCCGAAGATCAGATCACTTTGTTCGACGGAACCGGAGTGGGCCTGCAGGACCTCGCCGTTGCTTCGGTCGCGGCCCGGTTGGCCGAAAAAGCTGGGCTTGCGCAGCGCGCGTATCTTTAAAAAGAAAAAGCGCGCCTCAATCTGGGGCGCGCTCGGTCAGTTTATTCAAGCTTGGGTCAGCCCCGGATCACTTTGGAGAACTGATCAAAAATCGGCTCGTTCGAGCAGATGACTTCACCGTCTTCCAAGATACTGCCTTCTGAATTCAACGCCTGAACCAAACCACCCGCTTCTTTCACGATGATGATGCCTGCGGCCACGTCCCACGCATTCAGACGACGCTCCCAATACCCCTCGTAGCGTCCGGCTGCCACATAGGCCAGATCCAGCGCGGCAGAACCCCAGCGGCGCACACCCGCACAAACCGGCATAATCCGCGCGAGGTCTTGCAGAGTTGCAGGCAGGTCCGAGCGGCCACCGAATGGAAGACCTGTGGCAAAGATCGACTCGATCATGCGGTGACGGCCAGACACACGAATACGGGTGTCGTTCATCCACGCGCCTTCACCTTTTTCGGCAAAGAACATCTCGTCCTTGGCGGCATCATAGATCACGCCGGCAACGATCTTGCCCTTGTGTTCCAGCGCAATCGAAATCGCCCAATGCGGCAGGCCATGTAAGAAATTGGTCGTACCGTCCAACGGGTCAACGATCCAGCGGCGCGTCGGATCTTCGCCCGCAATTGTGCCGCCCTCTTCGGCCAGCCAACCGTAGGTCGGGCGTGCACCCAGCAGCTCTTCTTTCAGGATCGCCTCGGCCGCGATATCTGCCTTCGAGACAAAGTCGCCCGCACCCTTCATCGACACCTGAAGGTTCTCGACTTCACGAAAATCCTTGACCAAAGAACGCCCCGCCTTGCGCGCGGCTTTGATCATGATGTTGAGGTTTGCACTGCCAACCATTGTCTAAAGGCTCCTGTCCGGTCAAACCGCGCGTATACTGATGCAATGCGCCCTTGCCAAGAGGCTTGATGCGCATAGCAGACCCGCGTTTTGCGCCTATTGCGCCTGAAGCTTGCGCGCCTCGGTCCCAGCCAGTTGGATCAACTCTTGCACATAGGGTTTTTCAAGGTCCTCAGTGCGTACTGCCGCGTAAAGACGACGGGTAATTCCGTCTTTGGTCAACGGACGGGTTACATAGTCCGAGTTGTATTTGACCTCACGCACGACCCAATCCGGAAGGACAGAAATTCCTCTGTTCGACGCGACAAGCAACAAGATCACGGCCGTCAGCTCCACCTGCCTTATGGCTGCAGGTTCGACCCTTGCAGGGATCAGCAGCTGGCTGAACACGTCCAGACGGGTACGCTCGACCGGGTAGGTTATCAGGGTCTGACCACGGAAATCTTCTGCCTCAATGAACTCCTTTTGGGCCAAAGGATGGGCTGATGCAGCGACGAACACAGCGTCGTAGTCGAAAAGCTCGATGAATTCTACACCGGGCAAGTCTTCGGGGTCAGAGGAGACGACCAGATCAACCTCTTCCTTTTGCAGCGCGGGCAAAGCGTCAAAGGCCAGACCGGGACGGATATCGACATCCACATCGCCCCACGACTTGCGGAACGCTTCGAGCACAGGGAACAACCATTCAAAACAGGCGTGGCACTCGATGGCGATGTGCATCCGACCCGTGCGCCCCTCGCGCAGCGAGGTGAATTCGTGTTGCGTCGCCTCTACCTGCGGCAGGATCTGTTCAGCCAGTCGCAAAAGGCGCAGCCCGGCGGCCGACAGTTTCATCGGTTTTGAGCGTCGCAGGAACAGTTCGACCCCGGCCTGATCTTCCAATCCTTTGATCTGATGACTCAGCGCGGATTGAGTGATGTTCAACTGGTCCGCCGCCCGCGCCAACCCGCCACATTCATGGATTGCCTTGATGGTGCGCAGATGTCTGAATTCAATATGCATTCCAATGTCACTCATGTTGTTCTTGAGGAATATGAGTTTGTCTCACATACAGCAAACTGGCACAAGGGTCAGGTAAAGCACAGTTGAGGCCGTTATGACCAAGCCAGAGATTTCATTTGAGTTCTTCCCCCCGCAGACGCTAGAGGCTTCGTTCCGCTTGTGGGATACGGTCCAAACGCTTGCTCCGCTGGACCCCCGTTTTGTGTCGGTTACCTACGGTGCCGGTGGCACGACCCGAGAGCTGACACGCGACGCAGTGGCCACGCTGCATAAGTCATCCGGTTTGCCGGTCGCCGCCCATCTGACATGCGTTGATGCGACACGCGCCGAAACACTGGAAATCGCAGATACGTTCGCAAAGGCTGGGGTTCGTGACATCGTGGCCCTTCGCGGTGACCCACCCAAGGGTCAGGACCGTTTTGTTCCTCATCCCGATGGTTTCACAAGTTCGGTTGAATTGATTTCCGCACTGGCTGAGACCGGGAAATTCAACATTCGGGTCGGCGCATACCCCGACATCCATCCCGAAGCACAGTGCGCACGCACGGATGTCGACTGGCTGAAGGCCAAACTGGATGCCGGTGCAGATGAAGCCTTGACCCAGTTCTTTTTCGAGGCCGAGACGTTCTTCCGTTTCCGCGATGCCTGCGCGAAAGCCGGGATAGACAAGCCCATCGTCCCCGGCATCTTGCCGATCGAGAACTGGAAGGGGGCGCGTAACTTCGCCAAACGCTGCGGCACGCGTATTCCAACTTGGGTTGAACAGGCGTTCGAAAAAGCGGTGCGGGATGATCGCGAAGATCTGTTGGCAACTGCGCTTTGCACCGAACTCTGCTCTGACTTGATCGAAGGCGGTGTGGACAAGCTGCACTTTTACACACTGAATCGGCCCGAGCTGACACGGGATGTTTGCTTTGCGCTTGGGATTACACCGAAAACCGAGTTGCAGAACGTCGCCTGATCAAAAGGTCGGTTTGACCGCCGCGAGGCCGCAATCAAAGCCCAGACAACAGAACAATCGCCGGATCAAATCGGCGATTGTTTTCCTTTTTTGGTCAAAAAACTGCCTTATTTGACAAAATTCCACCCATTCAGACACTGGGATCAGTTGTTGTTTAGTGAGTGATTTGGGTATGGAACCTCTTGATAAAATCAAGGCGCGCGTGGACGCTCTGACCGCGCTTGGTCTGGATCAAAGCGCGAATTCGGATGATATCAGAAACGCTTGGCGCGAGATTGCCTTCAACGCCCACCCCGACCGCGCCGACAATGACTGCGATAGCTTTGTTCGCGCAAAGGACGCATATGACCTGCTGCGGCAGGAAGGGTTGACCGTCAAAGGCGCCATGCCCGGCAAACCTAAACGCCCAAAGCTGCGCAAACGTGTCATCAAGCTGAAAGACACTGATATCGAGGCCTGCCGTGCCCTGTTGGACCGTGCCCTTGGGCATACGCCGGATCTGGCGCAGACGTCGCAGTCAGACCGTTCGGCCAGCCCAGAGGTGGATTCGGATCATATTCCGACAGCTATTGGATGTTTCGGTCGCAACCTGACCTATTTCGTGTCGTCCCCAGTTTGCGAAGGGGCCAATCGGGTCGCGTTGCCAACGTCGATTTTGGCGGGCGTACGCAAAACCGAAACCGAAGTTCTCAGCTTTCAGTCAAAAAATGCAGGCGCGGGTGAGGTGATTGTGCCAGAGGCCATCATGGCCCGGAAATTCCCCGGTGCCAAAAGTGTCCGCATCCGGTTCGAAGCCGATCAAGAGCTACAGAACGATTTCGAATTGGCCAGCTGAAGGCTTTGCATAAAAAAACCCGGCTAAGTACAGCCGGGTTTTGTCTTAAAGGTCCGGAATTAGTTGGTGATCGGACCTTTCGAGGTAAACTTTGGGATCACTGCGGTCGATGCTTTTGCAGGCTCGATGCCCGGCCAGTTGCCTTCGGCCAGATTGATGTTGCCCGGGATGTCTTCTTCGAAGAAACCAACAACAACGTCTGTGATGTTCAGATACAGCTTGTCGTCAACGATGCGCCACAGGTTGGGGTTCGCTGGAACCTTACCGCCGCGCGAAACGCCATAGGCGCAGTGGCCGTCATACTGAGGCGCATAGTAGGCAGGGTTTTCCAGAAACTTGTCTCGGTTTGCAGCGCTCGAAAACGCCCAGGTCGCACCGTTATATTCAGCGGTGTAATCCGCCTTTCCGCGGACACCTTTGGGCTGGGCCTTACCAACAGGCGATTGGTCCAGATCGCGATAAGCGACAACATCATAGCCAGACACAGCAAATCCGGTGCCATCTACATACTGGTCCCCAGCAAAAGCAGGAACTGCAAAGGCCAGCGTTGCTGCAACAGTCAAGGCAAAGCGTTTCATATGGTTAATCCTCTTGATCCTCAGAGTTGAAAGGGTCGCCCGTCGTGCGGGGCTGATCAGAGGATAGGTGATTCCTGTGCTTTGGGCAGTCCCGCTCGCGGCGCTGTGACGTCGAATGAAGAAACGTGAGGCTAATCCCCCCGTTTGTTACAAAATGAACGGTACAACCGGGGTTGGACTCTGGGCTTTGCAATATTAGCTGTTGTCCCGGACGGACAATTCACCCGAACTTTGCTGAGAAAGGCAAGAAATGAGCGAGCAATCGACATATACGCCCCCTGCGGTCTGGACGTGGGACAGCCAGAATGGCGGGCAATTCGCCAATATCAATCGCCCTATCGCTGGCGCGACCCACGACAAGGATTTGCCGGTCGGGCGTCATCCAATGCAGTTGTATTCGCTGGCAACGCCAAACGGTGTGAAAGTCACGGTCATGCTTGAAGAGTTGTTGGCGTTGGGTCACGAAGGAGCTGAATACAACGCATGGCTGATCAATATTGGTGAGGGGGATCAATTCAGCTCGGGCTTTGTTGGCGCCAACCCAAACTCGAAAATCCCGGCCTTGTGGGACCGGTCAGGCGACGACCCTGTCCGCGTGTTTGAAAGCGCCTCGATCCTGTTTCATCTGGCTGAGAAGTTTGATGCGTTCCTGCCAAAATCTGGTCCCGAGCGGACTGAGGTGATGAACTGGGTCTTCTGGCAGATGGGCAGCGCGCCCTATCTTGGCGGTGGGTTTGGCCACTTCTACGCTTATGCGCCCGAAAAGTGGGAATACCCGATCAACAGGTTCACGATGGAAACCAAGCGTCAGTTGGATGTGTTGGATCGCGAACTGGCCGACAAGACCTATATCGCGGGTGAGGACTATACCATTGCCGACATGGCAATCTGGCCGTGGTATGGCCAACTGGTGTTGGGTCGCCTTTATAGCGCGGCTGAGTTCCTGGACGTTGAATCTTACAAAAACGTCATGCGGTGGGCTAAGGCAATCGACGCACGCCCTGCTGTTCAGCGTGGCCGTATGGTCAACCGCTCTTTTGGTGAGAAGCACACACAATTGCATGAACGCCATGACGCGGGCGATTTTGACACCCGGACGCAGGACAAACTGGAGGCTGCAGCGGAATGATCTCGGCAGGCTCCACAGCTAAGTCTGTGGGGCCCGCTTAGCGCAGCAGGGGTGGATTGTCCGGATCGCTACCGGGTGCAACGCGAGCAGTTTCCCGAACTTCGGGCTGAGGTAACTCAAACCGCAACCCAACCTTTGCCAAGGCCGCCGCGGCGGCATCATGTGCGGCAAAAAAACCGACATCCATTGCCCCTGCTTCGATCCCGGAAAACGTCAGTGCTTCTGAGGCGGCTTTTGCAAGGGCGGCCTCGGCCCCGTCGACCGTTCCTACAAAACCCAAAAGATGCCCACTGCCCCCTTCGGCTGTTCGTGTACTGACAAGGTAGGCAGATTGCGCCAAGCCGATGGCCGTTGCCAGCTTGGCATCCAGCGCCTTCAGCAATTCCTCGGGCAAACCGACCGGCGGCAAAAACTCTGACAATTGTTGCTGCACTTCTTCTGGGGCGTGCTGAAGGGTCTCGGCCAGCCAATTCAACGCCTCAGATGGAACAAGCATCGACGAAGGTGCCACCTCTAGGTTCAGGCCCAGACCAATGCCCTGCCCCGCCAACATGTTTGAAAGAACGCGTCCGGACAAAGCCACATATGGCACAGGCCGATCGGCGAACTTTGCCAGCCGGTCCTCACGATCAAAGGCCAGTACAAAACGCCCATCCGCTACATCGAACAGTTCGGGGGAAATGTTTTCATCGCGGGCTTCTTCGGTCAGCAACAGAAACAGCTCACTATCTGCCAGCCTTTCGAAAAACCTTAGCCGTGCAGCGTCATCCTGCGGGCTGGCCGCCATCTCGGCATATGCGGTGTCCAGCGCTGTCGCGTCAGTCATTCAGAACCTCTTGTACCCGCGCGCGCAAAACCGGAAGGAGCTCAGCCTCGAACCACGGGTTTTTCTTCATCCATGCCGTATTGCGCCATGACGGATGAGGCAAGGCAAAGACCCGCGGCGCATGGTCCCGCCAATTTCGAACAGTCTCTGTGACAGAGCCACGCGACTTGAGGTGATATTTGTGGGCATGCCCTCCGACCAGCACCGTCAACGGGACGGCACCCAGTGTTTGCATGACCTTATCGTGCCAAGTTTGGCCACAAATCAGCGGCGGCGGCAAATCTGCCTTACGGGCATCGTAGCCGGGAAAGCAAAACGCCATGGGCACAATTGAAACACGCGCGCGATCGTAAAAGACCGTTTCATCCACGCCCAGCCAATCCCGCAACCGATCACCTGACGGGTCAGTAAACGGCCGGCCCGAGGCATGGACTTTCGCACCTGGCGCCTGCCCCGCAATTAAAAGAGGCGTATTTTTGCGAAACCAAACCACAGGGCGCGGCTCGTGCGCTGTTTCGGTGGCCGCAAACCTGTCGGCGCAAATGCGGCACGCCGCGATGTCTTTCTCGAGCGTATTCATGAGATCGCAAGGTTTCCTGACGCAAGCTGGTTGACGATCACAATCAAAGATAGTCAACGCGAACACGCGCGCCAACAGATGGAAAAGTCACATTGCCAACAGTGAGATAGGGAATGCATTGATCATCTGCTGCACTTTTCGACATAATGCAGCCAATATACACCGCTCGGGAATACGCCCTCTCATGCGGTGCAACAATAAAACAGTAGCAACAGGCCCTGAATGCTGGAATTCGAGAACGTCAGTAAGTCTTTCTGGACCGGGACTCGCCGTAAGGTGATCCTGGACAGTGTCTCGTTCCGGGTTGAGCTGGGTAAATCCGTGGGAATTCTCGCACCCAATGGGACTGGAAAAACCACGCTTATCAATATGATGGCAGGTCTTGAGAAACCCGATGAAGGGGTGATCAGAAAATCCTGCAGGGTTTCCTTTCCGATGGGTTTCACAGGCGGTGTCTCAAACAAAGTGTCGGCGTTGGAAAACGCGCGATACATCGCAAAGATTTACGGCATGGACCCCGACTATGTCGAAGCCTACTGCAAGTGGTTGTGCAATTTGGGGGAATACTTTGATCAGCCCATGGCAACCTATTCCTCCGGGATGCGGGCACGGTTTACTTTTGCGCTGATGCTGGCTTTGGACTTCGACATGTATCTGATTGATGAGGGGATGCCCGCCACAACCGATGCCGAGTTCAACAGAAAAGCCGGTGACATCCTTCAGGAAAGACTGCGAACAACCACCCTGGTGATCGTGTCGCACAGCCCGTCGGTTTTGGAAAAGTTCGCGCGTCAGGCCGCCGTGCTTGTAGATGGCCAGCTACACATGTTTGATACCTTGGAAGAGGCAAAGCAACTATATGACTACCAAACCCAAGGCTAGCATCTACAACTTGCGTCGAAAGCGCAAAGGCGCGGGCTCTGCTGGGGACCGCGCGGATGCCATCTCGCGCATCCGCAAGGCAACGCAATCCCCGGCGGCAGCCAACGAACCGCAGGCCAATACCGAGATCGAAGACATCAAACGCGAAGGTTTGACCGGCAGGCAGCTGCGCGTTGCCCGGCGACTGGCGCAGAAAAACGGCCTCGATGCGACCTCTGATTACGACGCGGTCCGTTTGTTGCGGCAAAAAGGGATCGACCCGTTCGAGCGCGCCAACCTGCTGGACCTAGCAGCCGAGAAAAAGCGCGTGGAAGAGGAAGCAAAGGACAAAGTGACAATACAGCTGCCTCAGGCATTTGCAGAAGCACCGCAGAACCTGCCCGGTCCGGAAATGTCTCCGGCAGAGCGGCGCGCGTTTGAGATCGGCGAGATGCAGCGCGACATTGCGCGTCGACGCAGGCGAAAGCTGCTTGCGCTTTTTGCCAGACTTGCGGCGTTCGTCATGCTGCCGACATTGATCGTCGGAGTTTACTTTTATCGCTACGCAACGCCGATGTACGCCAGCGACTCGGCGTTTTCCATTCTTCAAGCGGATGGCGGGGGCGCGTCTTTTGGTGGTTTCCTTGCAGGGACACAGTACGCCACGGCGCAGGATTCTGTTGCGACACAAGAGTTTCTGGAATCCAAGGATGCCCTGATCCGTCTTAATCAGGACATGGGTTTCGCCGAGATCTTCAAGCAGGATTGGATCGACCCGATCCAACGCTTGTCACCAGATGCGAGCCTTGAGGAAACTTATAAGCTTTACAAACGGATGGTCGTCATCGGCTATGATCCGAGTGACGGTATTATCCGCATGGAAGTGTCTGCACCTGACCCGGAACTGGCCGTCGGATTATCAAACCGTCTGTTGTCCTATGCGGAACAAACGATCAACGGTCTGACTGAATTGAAGCGCGAAGATCAGATGCGCGATGCCGTCGCCAGCTTTGAAATGGCGCAGGAAGCCCGTCGGCAAGCCCAAGAAGACCTGATCGAACTGCAATTGCAAGGCGCCCTTCTGGACCCGGAAAACGTGCTGGCGGGCCTGCGTGCTCGCATCAATAACATCGAGCTTCAGATGCAGGATAAAGAGCTGCAATTGGCTGCTTTGCTGGACAACTTGCGCCCAAACCAGGCCAAGGTCGATGGTGTTCGCGCCGATATTCAGCGCCTGGAAGTCGTGCTGGATGAACTAAATGCCGAGATGCTGGATGCCTCTGCTGGCGAGAATTCGCTGGCGCGGCTGAGCCTGCGTATCCAGACAGCCCAAGCTGATTTGGTCGCCCGCGATGCAATGTTGCAAACCGCAATGGAGCAAATGGAGACCACCCGGACAGAAGCCAACAGAAAAGTGCGCTATCTGACTGTTTCAGTGAACCCTGTGCCAAGTCAGGATCCGACCTATCCGCGTAAATTCGAAAATACGATTTTGGCATTCCTGTTGTTTGCTGGTATCTACCTGTTGATCTCGCTTACCGCGTCGGTCCTTCGTGAACAGGTATCCTCGTAAGACAACATGAAACATGTAAAAATCTCCGATCTCACGGTCGGCAATGATCTGCCTCTGACGATCATCGCCGGCCCCTGCCAGCTTGAAACGGCCGATCATGCCCAAATGATCGCAGGCAAAATGAAAGAGGCCTGTGACGCAGTGGGCGCGCAATACGTATTCAAAGCCTCCTACGACAAGGCGAACCGAACATCACTGTCTGGCAAAAGGGGAATGGGGATTGATGCCGGGCTGAAGGTTCTGGACGATATCCGCAAAACGATGGGCATTCCCGTTCTGACGGATGTTCACACCGAAGCGCAATGTGCCGTGGCAGCCGCGGCGGTGGACGTGCTGCAAATCCCGGCTTTCCTGTGTCGGCAAACCGACATGCTGCTGGCCGCGGGTAATACGGGTGCGGTCATCAACGTCAAAAAGGGACAGTTCCTTGCGCCATGGGAAATGCCCAATATTGTCGCGAAAATCGAAAGCACCGGAAACCAGAACATCCTGCTGACCGAACGCGGCACATCCTTTGGCTATAACACGCTGGTCGCGGATATGCGGTCGTTGCCACAGATGGCACAGACAGGCTATCCGGTTGTCATGGATGCAACGCATTCGGTGCAACAGCCCGGTGGTCAGGGAGGCTCGTCCGGGGGGCAGCGCGAGTTCGCACCTGTCATGGCACGCGCCGCGGTAGCAATTGGCACAGCAGCCCTCTTCATCGAAACGCATCAAGACCCGGATAACGCTCCATCTGACGGGCCAAACATGATCCACCTCGATCAAATGCCTAAACTCATTGATACCTTGATGCGGTTTGATACGCTTGCCAAAGAGAACCCGATTCAGATTTAACGATTGAGATTTGTGATGACCAAACCCTTGCCTGAGGTGACACCAAACACCTGGAGCTTTCTGCGAGACCCCATGATCAAACCCACGGGTTTTCGCGAATACGATGCACGCTGGAAGTACCCCGAAGAGATCAATCTACCGGGCATGACAGCGCTTGGGCTGGGTTTGGGCACGCAAATGCGTAGGCGCGGGATCGCCCCGATCATCGCCGTGGGCAACGATTATCGCGACTATTCTCTGGCCATCAAGAACGCACTGATCCTGGGTCTGATGCAAGCTGGCATTCAGGTTAAGGATATCGGCCCGGCACTTAGCCCCATGGCCTATTTCGCCCAGTTCCATCTGGATGTCCCGGCGGTGGCAATGGTGACTGCCAGTCACAATCCCAACGGGTGGACCGGGGTCAAGATGGGGTTTGATCGCCCACTGACCCACGGCCCCGATGAAATGTCCGAATTGCGCGACATTGTCCTGAACGGGGAAGGACGCGCGCATGAAGGCGGCTCTTATGAGTTCGTTGATGGCGTCAAGGAAGCCTATATCGAAGATCTGGTTGGCGATTTCAAAATGTCCCGCCCGCTGAAAGTGGTGTGCGCAACCGGAAACGGTACGGCCTCGGCCTTTGCGCCTGAAGTGTTCGAGCGTATGGGGGTCGAAGTTGTGCCCAGCCACAACCAACTCGACTATACGTTTCCGCATTACAACCCCAACCCCGAAGCCATGGAAATGCTGCACGACATGGCCGACAGCGTAAAATCCAGCGGTGCCGATCTGGCCCTTGGCTTTGACGGTGACGGCGACCGATGCGGTGTTGTCGATGATGAGGGAGAAGAGATTTTCGCAGACAAAGTCGGCGTCATAATGGCCCGTGATCTGGCGAAACTATATCCCAATACAACATTCGTGGCGGATGTGAAATCGACCGGTTTGTTTGCCAGCGACCCCGAGTTGCAGGCCCACGGGGTCAAGGCAGATTATTGGAAGACCGGGCACAGCCACATGAAACGCCGCGTCAAGGAAATCAACGCCTTGGCCGGGTTCGAGAAATCGGGCCATTACTTTCTGGCTGAACCGATTGGCCGCGGCTATGACTGCGGGATGCGTGTGGCCGTGGAAATCTGCAAGCTGATGGATCGCAACCCGGATCAAAGCATGTCGGATTTACGAAAGGCGCTACCGAAAACATGGTCGACACCGACGATGTCTCCCTACGCTGCGGATACCGAAAAATACGACATCCTCGAACGGTTGGTCGAAAAACTGGTGGCCAAGTCAGAGGCCGGAGAAACCTTTGCCGGCCGCGCGATCAAAGAAGTGGTCACCGTTAACGGTGCTCGGGTCATTCTGGATAACGGCAGCTGGGGTCTGGTTCGCGCGTCTTCGAATACGCCCAACCTTGTTGTCGTCTGCGAAAGCAGCGAGAGCGAAGAGGAAATGCGCGCGATTTTCGCTGATATCGACGCTGTTATCCGCACTGAGCCCGGCGTCGGCGATTACGACCAAACAATCTGAATTGAAGGGGCGGTTAGCCGCCCCGCTCAATTCCCGCCAAGCAGTTTCAGCAGACCTTTCTTGGCCTCTTCCTCAAGCTTGTTCTTCAAGGCATCTTCCAGGGTTTCACTGTCCGTTACAGCGGTGCCCAGCTCATCACCGACCTTTTCAAGCACCTTTTGCTTTGCATCGTCTTCGAGCTCCTTAATTTTGCCTTCTGCGGCAGCCTCGATCACTTTGCTTAAGTCTGGCTTGATCGACGGATTGGCCCAAGGGCCCACGATTCGCACTGGGACAGACAGGCCCTGCCCGGAATTTGCCCGCAGGGCCGTCGGGGTAAACAGGTAATCAATGTCACGGGCACCGATGCCTACCCGCCCCGCGCCATCGGCGCGGAAATTGTCCAGAGACATAAGTAAGTCATCATTCCTGAGCACGCCCTGATCAATCGTGTAACTGGCGGCAAGGCTGTTGAATACCGTCGTGCCGCCAGACGCCGTGTTGCGCCCCATCAAACGGTCCAGGTCAAAACCACCTATTACACCTGACCCAACATCGATACGCCCCTTGCCGCTGAGCGAGCGCATGATCTGATCCTCTGTCTGACCAACCCCCAGAAACTCAAACGACCCGGTTCCAGTGCCCGAAAGCCTATCGACGTCAGCAAGCGTCGACAGCGCCTGCTTGATGTCAATTCCATCAGCCGTCAGATTACCGCCAACGGACAGGCCATTGCGATTATTGGCAACCACTTGCCCGGTGAGTTGCCCGGAAAACAAAGTGGCGGGATTCATCTGCAGGACCGCACGAGACCGGTCCAGTTTCAGCGTCAGATCACTTGGCCCTAAGGTCAGACCGGGAACAGCAATGGACTTTGCTTTCAGGCGAATATTGCCGTTTGCTAAAGCCAAGGCTGAGGCATCGATTGGCTCGGTTGACCAGCCTGCGTTGGTGTCTGCAGGTGTAGCGGATCCGCTTCCGCTCGCCCCTGTGGCCGCGTTGTACCGCGACAAATCCAGATCGCCGCCGTCCAAGCGCGCTGTAATCTGTGGCGGATCAGAGATGAGTATATCCGCCTCTCCTGTGATCCGGTTGTGGTCCAGCTTCGCGTCCATATCGCGCATCGCGATACGACCGTCTTGCGTATAGGTCATGTGTCCCGCGACATCCGCCTTGCGGCCCAACCCCAATGGTACGCCCACCCCTGCCTGACCGAAGGCGGCCAGCATTCGCTCGGTGTCGCTGGTCTGCACATCCAACTGGCCATCCATCTCGCCTGCCAGATTTACACGACCGCCAAACGCCACCTCGCCCCCTGGCGCAACCAACTTGATCTCGATCGGTGTGACGGCGCCTGTTGCATAGGCGGGCAGGTCTGGAATTTTCAGATCAACATCCACCTGTCCCCCGGGCACGCCCATTTGCGCGTCCAGTACAAGCGGCGCGCTCGGGTCAGGCCAACTGGCTGATAAATCAACATCCGAGAAATCAAACTTGACCGCGCCGTTTTCAACATAAACCAACCGAGCATTCGTCAATTGCAACCGGTCCAGCGTCACCGTTCCTGACGGAGAAGACGTGGATGCAGTATTGCTCGTCCCGCTCGACGTCGCCGGGGCCACTGTGTCGAATTCCCAGTTTCCGCGCCCATCTGATAGCTCAAGCCGCAGGGTCGGGTTGTCCGCGATGATCCGTTGGATACGCAGATCGCCCGACATGAGCGCAGCCGCGTCGACCCCCACCGCCAGATTCTCTGCACTCAGCATGGGTTGCGATCCGGCCCAAGGCGCGTTTCCAAAGGTAACCGCCCCTGTCTCCATCCCGAGAACCGGCCAAAAGGACAGGCGCACATCGCCCGACAGGTTCAGATCCCGCCCGGTTTGCGATTTCACTTGCTCGGCCAGAATTGTCGCCAGCTTGTCACCCGGCATCAGCAGTAAAGCACCGACCATCAGCCCGATGACGACCACGAATAGGAAAAGAATGCGCAAAAGCCATTTCATTTTTTCTGCTCTCCGCCTTTTGGCATGCGTTTAAATGATCATTCAAAGCTTCGACCGCGTTTGCAAGGGGAAGCGTTCCCGATTATATGCCCCGCCATGACAACAAACCCGCCGAACCTCCGCCCCGACCTGGCACCTGCAGCCCGGATCACTGATACGCCCCGCGCGAACCAGCCAACTATTGGCATGGTATCCTTGGGATGCCCAAAGGCTTTGGTGGACAGCGAACGCATCCTGACCCGCCTGCGTGCAGAAGGGTACGGGATTTCGCCCGATTATTCAGGTGCAGATGCCGTGATCGTGAATACCTGCGGGTTTCTGGACAGCGCCAAGGCCGAGTCGCTGGACGCCATCGGCGAAGCCCTTGTTGAAAACGGCAAGGTCATCGTCACAGGTTGTCTTGGCGCAGAGCCCGAGTACATCCGCGAACACCATCCCCGCATCATGGCCGTTACCGGGCCCCATCAGTACGAACAGGTTTTGGATGCGGTTCACAAGGCGGTTCCGCCTGACCCTGACCCGTTTGTAGATCTTTTGCCCGCCGCCAGCGTGCAGCTTACCCCACGACACTACAGTTACCTCAAGATTTCAGAGGGCTGTAACCACAAGTGCAAGTTCTGCATCATCCCCGATATGCGTGGCAAGTTGGCCAGTCGCCCAGCCCATGCGGTGCTGCGCGAGGCAGAAAAGCTGGTCGACAACGGTGTGCGAGAACTGCTGGTGATTTCCCAGGATACCTCGGCCTATGGGTTAGACCGAAAATATGACGTGAACCCGTGGAAAGATCGCGAGGTACGCAGCCATATCACCGATCTGGCCCGAGAATTGGGGCAGTTGGATGCTTGGGTGCGCCTGCATTATGTCTATCCCTACCCACATGTACGCGATCTGATCCCTTTGATGGCAGATGCCGGTTGCAATGTGCTGCCCTACTTGGACATCCCATTTCAACACGCCCACCCGGACGTTCTGCGGCGCATGGCCCGTCCGGCCGCCGCGGCAAAAACTTTGGACGAAATCGCAGCTTGGCGGGCGATCTGCCCTGACATCACGCTGCGTTCTACTTTTATCGTTGGATACCCGGGCGAAACCGAAGCTGAATTCCAGACCCTTCTGGATTGGATGGACGAGGCGCAGTTGGATCGGGTTGGGTGTTTCCAGTATGAAAATGTGGACGGGGCGCGCTCGAACGATTTGCCGGACCACGTTCCTGCCGATGTCAAACAAGACCGCTGGAATCGGTTCATGGAGAAAGCACAGGCGATTTCCGAGGCCAAACTGGAAGCCAAAGTCGGTAATGTCGTCGAAGTGATCGTGGACGAAATCGATGACGAAGCCGCCACCTGCCGAACCAAGTCAGATGCGCCGGAAATAGACGGAAACCTTTTCATTGACGAAGGTTTTCAAGATCTTAAGCCTGGTGACATTGTTTCGGTCGAAGTCGACGAGGCTGGTGAATACGATCTTTGGGGCAAGCGCACATAGGCCCCAATCACCCGAAATAGTCCAAGCGTGAGTCAAGTTTATTGGCGAAAGCGCATCTTTGTACCAAGATTAGACGGGAACCAAACTCGCATGAAGGAGGGTTACCATGACTGATCTACGTTCTTTCGCGCTGAAATGCGCGGCCGCGGTTCTTGTCGCTCAGCTTTTCGCAGTGCCCGCCACTGCAGATGTCATTAAGTCCAGCTCAGGACACGTTAAGGTGGTTGGGGTCCATTCATTTGGCATCCCGCACAAGGCCAAACCTCATGTGCGCAAACACTATATCGCGCCCAAAGTTCACAAGGTTGCACCTAAAGACCATGAGCCGGGCTTCAAAGCCAAACCTGACCACGTTGAACCCGTGAAGTTCAAAAAGAAGTACCACTCAAAATTCAAAGGGTACCCAAAGTACAAAGGCTATTCAAAGTACAAGGGTTACTCAAAGTACAAAGGGTACTCGAAATACAAGGGCTTCAAGAAAAGCCATCACGGGTTTTCTTCGCCGAAACGACGCAGCTTCAAGCACCATAGATCTCATCGCGGATTTGTAAAATTCAAGATCAAGTAATCCGCTCAGATCAAAGCGATCAGACCAAAAACCCATGCTACACCAGCAGAAATCGCCGTCAGCGCAACAGCCGCGCTGGCGGCGTCTTTTGCTTGCCCGGCAAGAACATTGTGTTCCGTCGAGGTGTGATCGACCGCGCGTTCGATCGCCGTATTGAACAGCTCGGCCACCAGCACCAGAATACCCAAGACGATGATCAGCACCCGCAGGCTACCCGGCAGTGGAAGGATCAGTGCCAAAGCGACCGAAACGAGGTTGGCCCAGCCCCAAACGCGAAAAGAGTATTCGTCGCGCCATGTCGCAGCCAGCCCTTGCCAGCTCCAAACTGTACGATCCTTTAGGCGGGTCAGAAAATTTCGCATGGTCCCTCTGCGCAACGCTAGAGCAGACAGAAACCCGATCCGGGTTCGACAGGCAAGAAAAAACCGCCCAAAGGGCGGTGGATCGATGGATGCGGGTGGCCTGAAACCGGCCACCCGCGGATAATTTATTCTACGACGACGGGATTACAGACCGTCTGCCCAGCTTCTGTCGTGGCCAGTACTGTACCATCCGGACAGCTCGGGTTGCCGACCTTGTCATATTCCGGAGTAATGAAAACAGGAGTCGGCTCTTCCTGCTGAGAGCACGCACCAAGAACAAGAGCGATTGCACCAACGGCGGCAAATTTGAGTTTCATGTCCGTCTTTCCTTTATTAATTTTCTGATATTGCCCAGAAATTCGGGGCTAGTCTCAAAATACGACTTCGACGGCAGCAATGCAATAAAGCTGATCACAAAAACGTGAGAAAAGCGGACCCTTGCTCTCTTATTGAATTTCGACCGCCACCTAGAGTTTCCGTGGCAATGCCCTAGACTCAGCAAAAGACACAAGCCAAGCACGGAGTAGCCAAATGTCTGACGCCCCAATTATCGCGCAAAAAGCCCCCTACCCAGTCGAAGTGACCGAGGGCAAAAGCTACTTCTGGTGTGCATGCGGCCAGTCGAAACGACAGCCATTTTGTGACGGTTCGCACAAGGGCACCGACATTGAACCTGTCAAATACACAGCGGACGCCAGCAAAAAAGTGTTCTTCTGCGGATGCAAACACAGCACCAAGTCGCCGCTTTGCGACGGATCACATTCCAAGCTGTGATCAGACCTTCAACGCATTCAGCAAGTCTGCGTTTGCACAAAATTCCGGAGCGGCTTCAGACTGTGCTTGCCGCTCTGCCAACCATTCCATGCATTGACCGCTGCATTTAGCCGCGCGGCAGCGTGTGACCAATTCAGCGTATTGGTCGGCATCCAGCCGCCCGTCTGCCATAGCCTCTGTCAACGACAGATTCATGCATTTGGCGACTGACCGGGTCAGCCAAAAATGCTTTTCAACGTCCCCAAGAATATCTCGCACGATCAACCATCCTGCAATTGTTGTTTTCTAAGCGCTGCGAACCGCTTTTGGTTGGGACAGGTATGCGGTGTACATTCGACAATTTCGTTTTTCTCTAACCAATCCGGGCATTTGGCCGCCCAAGCACAGCCTTGGCATGACGTAACCATTTTGGCCCAGTCTTGGTGACTTAGCCGGCCCTTTCGATAAGCGGCCACGACATCAGTGCCCGTGGCTTGCCCCATACGCAGCACCAGCCGCAGATGGGTCATGAGTTGCCCAAGCCTTTGCATTACGAGTCAGTGCCCGGGATCAGTGTCGCGAACAAATCCTTGTTACGACAATATTCCGGAGTGCTTTTGGACACCGCACCTTGGTCCAGAAGACCCTGACAATGGGTGGGGTTCGAACATCCCGTACAGCGCAGCACAGCGTCGGTAATCTGATCAATTGATACGTCGCCGCGGATTGCCGCTTCTTCCAGGTCTACTCCTACCCGCGTGGCCATTTGGTCGACCAGGCCCGCGTGTATCTTCAACGTTCCTTGGCTGGGCATTCGGCATCCTTTCCCTGACACGTTTTCGGAAAGGATAGAGGATGGCGCACCTAAAGCCTTTGACTCAGGTCAAGCCTTGGCACCGATGTGATCCAGATAAGCCCTTGTGGCATCCTGAACACGGCGAAACCTGTCTCCGCCCAGTTTCTTGCCGCCGTACCAACGCGTTACGATAACAAGGTGATCTGACAGTTCGGCACGTTCCAGCATACGCAGAATGACCATTCCGGCCCCTGCCTCTCCGTCATCTGCCTTTAACCCACCGGTCGGTAACATTGCCCCCCAAGTGTTGTGCGTTGCCTTGGCGTAGCTTTTGTCGCTTTTCAGCTCTTGCAGCACTTTGTCTACATCCTCTCGGGACGAAACAGGTGCTCCCGAGACCGCATATTTCGAGCCGCGATCGGTTAAGATGACACCAAGTTGCTTGAGCGTGCTCATTGCGTCAGTCCAAGTTGTCGCGATGTTTCGATGACAACTTCAACACGTTTCGCGTTGGGTGGATGCGTGCTTAGAAAGCTGTCTTCGGGGTCAGGCAAGCGGTCGAAATATTTGGCCCCGATCAGAGGGTTATAGCCCGCTCTGTATGTGATGACAGTTCCCAGTTGATCGGCCTCAAGCTCAAAATCACGAATGTAGACCTGCGCACCGACACGAGCGCCGAGTTTCTGCGCCTCTTCGACCGCGGCGCCGTCAGCACCGCCTAAACGGGCCAGTTCGCCAAAAATTTTCGCGCTTTCGCTTGCGTTCACCGATTGGCGGGGAATGTGCCGCAGAATGTGATGCGCGGCTTCGTGCCCCATGACAAAGGCCAGTTCGTCATCGTTCTGCGCCGATTCGATCAAAGCCCGGGTGAAGATAATAACGGGTTGATCATTGTCATCCAGCGTCTGAAAAGCATTTGCCTGCGCCTTGGGGTTCAGATCGACCAAAATCGTGAAGTCGCAATTCCTGACCTCTGACCGCCGCACACATTCAGCGCGCGCCTGCTGTCCCACTTTGCGGCTTATCTCACGGAAGGCTTCGGCCTGAACCTGAAAATCGCCCGTCCCCTCCTGCCAATCAGACACGGTTTGAACGCGCAGGGTACCAGCATCACAAGCCGCCAGCATCAGGAACAGCAAAAGATAAATCAGACGGTGCATGGATTATCCTTAGGCAATGGTCATGCCGTTTTCATGACCATAGCGCGGTCCAATTGGGACTACCACAGGGTGAATACATCAGAACGGGTTGCAATGCTGTGAATCGCCCTGCACTCTGTTCACATGTTTTCGATTGAGCATGAATTCGACTCGACGATCATTACTCTGGTGGATGAGGGCACAAAGCCTTTGCAAGAGGACGTGGTCATCAACAATTTCGCCGAGTGCGTGACGCTGGAACAATATGACCCGCGTACCGATACAACCCAGAAAATTACCCTGTCGCCAGAGCAGGTCCGGGATTTGGCCGCAGCACTGGATCTGCCAGAAGGCGTGTACCAAATTCACGAAACGCCGGACTAGGGCTGGTAAACGAACAGCTTGTTTCGGGACGTGTGGCCCCGCCTGAGTTCCAATGAAGACGCCGGAACGCCCAGCGCCGTCGCAAGAACCTGCTGCACCGCGTTGTTTGCACGTCCATTTTCCGGTTGCGCCGTGACATGGATGCGAATGACCTCGTCTTTGACAAAAATCCGGTCAGCGGCCGCTTTTGGCGTGACTTTCACCTCGAAAACGGCCCCCGGTCGCGCAAGATCACTCAGGTCGGGATAGTTTCTTAGCTTTGGCTTGGCCATCCATGCCCCCTTTTCACCAATCACTCTTGCACGGTCCGGCATAGGATGGAATTGATCCCATCAGTCCAGCCGTTTGCCCTTGAATCCTGCCAGACGCTCAACCAGATACAGATTGCCCATGTAAAGGAAATTAACATATGTCCTTAAAGAACCCGGCCGCCCTTGAGTTTCTGCAAACGCGCCGGTCGCGCCCCGCGAAAACGTTGATTGCCCCAGCGCCAACCCGCGACGAATTAATTCCGTTGCTGACTGCGGCCGCACGCAGCCCGGATCACGGCAAGTTGGAGCCTTGGCGCTTTATCGTTTTGGAGTCTGGCGCGATGCCGCGTTTGTCGTCTTTGACGCAAGAGTGTGGCGAGCGGCTGGGTAAAACACAGGACGATATTGATAAAGCCCGCAGCCAGTTTGACAAAGGCCAATTGGCAGTTGCGGTAGTCGAGGTTCAAAAACCCTCGCCAAAAATTCCTGCAGTAGAACAGACATACTCTGCCGGTGCAGTCTGCCTTGGCCTTTTGAACGCGGCACTGGCATCTGGCTGGGGTGCAAACTGGCTTTCCGGCTGGCAGAGCCATGACCGCGCCTTCTGTCAAAGCGCCTTTGGGCTTGAGGAAAACGAGCGTATCGCAGGCCTAATCCACATCGCGACAGAGGGCACGAGCCCGCCAGAGCGCCCTCGCCCCGATGTCGCCGCGATCACAGAATGGGTTTCCGAATGATCATCCTGAACGCCTTTTTCGCCGCGTTAGGTCAGATCGGCGACCCAAGGTTCAGGGCCGTTCTGCTGCGTGGCGTAGGTCTGACAATTGCCTTGCTGATCGCGGCATGTGCGGTGGCGATCTGGCTGATCAACCGAATGGCTGGCAACGAAATCTCGCTGCCGTTTGTTGGTGCGGTGCCTTGGTTGAATGACGTGCTGAACTACTCGGGCATTTTCGTTGTCTTGATACTGCCCGTATTTTTGATGATGCCGGTCGCCTCGGCGATCATTTCGATGTTTCTGGAAGACGTCGCGCAAGCTGTTGAAGACAAGCATTATCCCAGCTTACCCCGTGTGCCCGGAATTCCCTTCAGCGAGAGTCTGCGTGACGCGCTTGGGTTCTTAGGGGTTTTGATCACGGCGAACCTATTGGCCCTGATCCTTTACGCGATATTCACGCCCTTGGCTCCGTTCATCTTCTGGGCGATGAACGGTTTTCTTTTGGGTCGGGAATATTTCACGCTCGCCGCAATGCGACGCATCGGGCGTGATGGCGCGCGAAAACTACGCGCCAAGCACACCGCTACCATTTGGCTGGCCGGGACGTTGATGGCAATTCCACTGTCTGTCCCGCTTGTGAACCTGGTGATCCCGATCATCGGCGCAGCCACATTCACGCACATCTACCATAAGCTGTCGCTGCAAACGCCAAGTTAATCAGCCGCGTGGTTCCAACTGATTGAGCCAATCGAAATCACGCACAGAAATCACGCCGGATAGGATAATCCCAGCGATAACGGCCCATAAGACCACTGAGATTCCGGTGGTAATCCACATTTTCTTTTTCATGTGGTGCACTTCCGGGGCCCCGGCATGGGTTCCCGGAACGATCTCTCCCAAATCACCCTGCGTCTTGATGCGGATCGGTAACACGACCAACAACGTCATGAACCAGATGACGGCAAACAGAACCAGTGCAGCAGTGATCGTCATAGCAGCCTCGCTTACGGTAACTTAAACCTGTTCTAGCTCGACCAGGCAGCCGTTAAAGTCTTTTGGGTGAAGAAACAAAACCGGCTTGCCATGCGCGCCGATCTTGGGCTCGCCCGACCCCAGCACACGGGCACCGGTTTCTTTCAGATGGTCGCGCGCAGCGATGATGTCATCCACCTCATAACAGACATGGTGAATTCCGCCCGCGGGGTTCTTTTCCAGAAATCCGTTGATTGGGCTGTCGTCGCCCAGCGGATACAGCAGTTCAATCTTGGTGTTGGGTAGTTCGATGAACACCACGGTGACGCCGTGATCGGGTTCATCCTGAGGCGCGCCGACCTTGGCCCCAAGGGCGTTGCGGTATTGCTCGGATGCGGCCTCAAGATTGGGCACCGCGATGGCAACATGGTTCAGACGACCAATCATAGAACGTTCCTCCATTCTGCGTTGCGGCGTTTATGGGCGGAGATCGGGAAAAGAACAAGTGCGCCAAATTGCCGTTAACGTCGTGTTAGCCAGAAGTTCCTAGCGTGAGGCATCTGCTGAATAGGAGTTCTGCCATGGACGATTCGAGCCCCTTCGCCTCTCCCGCGCAGCCAACGGCAACGCGGCCGCTGCTGGGACAAACGATTTTGGTTGTCGAAGACAGCCGTTATGCCTGTGATGCCATTCGGCTGATGTGTCTGCACTCTGGCGCACGCATTCGGCGCGCGGATTGCCTTAGATCTGCTCGGCGCCACCTGCAGATCTATCGCCCATCGGTGATTTTGGTCGATATGGGGTTACCTGACGGGTCCGGTGCGGACCTGATCGCGGAACTGTCAGATGCCTCACCGCGGATCGGGGCCATTCTGGGCATGTCAGGCGACGACTATAGGCAAAAAGACGCCATGCACGCTGGTGCAGATGGGTTTCTCTCCAAACCTCTGAAGTCGCTTTCTTATTTTCAAAGATCAATCCTGGACAGGCTTCCCGAAGACCGCCGCCCCAACAGCCTACACGCTGTTCGGGATGAGGTGATCCACCCAGACCCGATGGCCTATCAAGACGACATGGCCCACATCGCGGATATTCTGGCAGGTCCTAACGACCATAAATCACTGGACTACGCGGCGCAGTTCCTTAGGGGCGTTGCGCGGGATGCTGATGACATCATTCTGGCAGACGCTGCTGGTAAACTGGCAGCCTCGCGTGCGAATGGTACACCCATTACCGCTCTTGCCGCGCAGGTGGCCGGCATTGTCCAGGCCAGGCTGGATCAACGCGAGGCCATCTGACATGGCGACCGCTTATTTCGTGACCGCCACGTTGCTGAGCGTGTGGATATACCGTCAGACACGCTCAACGGCGCGCGAAATCAGAACAGCGCGTTCGAAATTGGCCGACCCTTTGCGGCAAAGCGGGCAAATTCAGGACTAGCAGAACGAAAAAACCCGCTGCGAGTTGCGCAGCGGGTTCAACATCAATCCTGCGGGATGATCCGTAGACCCAGCTCCATCAGCTGGTCTGAGGTCGGGTCAGACGGCGCGTCCATCATCAGGTCTTCGGCGCGCTGGTTCATCGGGAACATCATGACCTCTCGGATGTTGGCCTCGTCGGCCAGCAGCATCACGATCCGGTCGATCCCCGCAGCGCAACCACCGTGCGGCGGCGCGCCATAATGGAAGGCATTGAAAAGCGCACCAAAGCGCGACTTCACTTCGTCTTCGCCATAGCCTGCCAATTCAAAGGCTTTCAACATGATCTCGGGCTTGTGGTTCCGGATCGCACCGGACACCAGTTCATACCCGTTACAGGCCAAATCGTACTGATAGCCGCGCACGTCCAGAGGGTTGCCGTTCAGCGCCTCCATCCCGCCTTGCGGCATCGAGAACGGGTTGTGTTCAAAATCGATCGCGCCGGTTTCTTCGTCCTGCTCATAGATCGGGAAGTCTACGATCCAGGCAAAGGCAAAGCGGTCCTTCTCGGTCAGATTCAATTCCTCGCCGATCACGTCACGCGCTTTACCAGCAACCTTTTCGAAGGCTTTCGGCTTGCCGCCCAGGAAGAACGCCGCGTCGCCAACCCCCAAACCAAGCTGCTGACGGATCGCCTCAGTCCGCTCAGGTCCGATGTTTTTGGCCAGCGGGCCAGCGGCCTCCATCCCCTCGCCCTGATCGCGCCAGAAGATATAACCCATGCCGGGCAGACCCTCTTTCTGCGCGAATGCGTTCATGCGGTCGCAGAACTTACGGCTGCCACCACTCGGCGCTGGGATGGCGCGGATTTCGGTGCCCTCCTGCTCCAACAGCTTTGCGAAAATCGCAAAGCCGGACCCGCGGAAGTGGTCGGAGACCACTTGCATTTTAATAGGGTTCCGCAGGTCGGGCTTGTCGCTGCCGTACCACAGGGCCGCGTCCTTGTAGGATATCTGCGGCCATTCCTGATCCACTTTGCGGCCACCACCGAACTCTTCGAACACGCCGGTCAGAACGGGCTGGATCGTGTCGAACACGTCCTGCTGTTCCACAAACGACATCTCAAGGTCCAACTGGTAGAAATCGGTGGGCGAACGGTCGGCACGCGGGTCTTCGTCACGGAAACACGGCGCGATCTGGAAATACTTGTCAAAGCCCGACACCATGATCAGCTGTTTGAACTGCTGCGGGGCCTGCGGCAGAGCATAGAACTTGCCCGGATGCAGGCGCGAGGGCACCAGAAAGTCACGCGCGCCTTCGGGAGAGGACGCCGTGATGATCGGCGTCTGATATTCGCGGAAGCCCTGATCCCACATGCGGCGGCGCATCGAGGCAACAACGTCCGAGCGCAGGGTCATGTTCTGCTGCATCGCCTCGCGGCGCAGGTCCAGATAGCGATAGCGCAGGCGGGTTTCCTCAGGGTATTCCTGATCGCCAAAGACCATCAGCGGCAGCTCTTCGGCGGCACCTAGAACCTCAAGCTCACGTACGTAAACCTCGACCTCGCCAGTCGGCAGTTTCGGGTTCACCAGCTCAGGGTCACGTGCTTTGACGGAGCCGTCGATACGGATACACCACTCAGACCGCACCTTTTCCAACTCGGCAAAGGCCGCGCTGTCTCCGTCGCACAGCACTTGCGTCACGCCGAAATGGTCGCGCAGGTCGATGAACAGCACGCCGCCGTGGTCGCGGACCCGATGCACCCAGCCGGACAGGCGGACGGTTTCACCGACATTGGCGGCGTTCAGAGCGGCGCAGGTGTGGCTGCGATAGGCGTGCATGGATCATATCCCTTCGGGCGCAGAATTCGTCGCGCCGATACACCCCTTTGGGCCACGAAAGTCAAGGCGGGTATCCCGTTCAAAACGGCCTTTGCACGTTGCCAGAGTAGAAATAGATCCCCAGACCAGCGGCAAAGATGATGTTGCCCGCAATCGCATGCAGTAAAACTGCGTAGAAAAACGACCCTCGTCTGCGATAGGCCCACGCAAACAACAACCCGCCACCAAAGGTCATGATGGCGACGATCCAGCTCCAATACATCAGATGCGCCAATGAAAATACGCTCGCATTGAGCAGGTAAGCCGCTCGACCGTCAGGCAAAATGGAGGCGTAGCGGCGGAAAAACAGGGACCGAAACAACAGCTCCTGCGGCAATGCTGACACAAGCGGGTAGAGCGTCCAGATGACAATCAGAAACTCTGGTCGGTTGCGCAAAAGGAAAAAAGCAGCCCCAGGCCGCGCGATCATCACAAGCGCCGTACAAAATAACGTCATCACGACTGCAAAGATCGCGACCTCGACCCATGACCAATTGCGCCAGTTGTACCGAAGCTCAGCCCATGCAAATCCCGGCGTATGATGTAGCAAGACCATCCCAAGCCCGGTGAATGCAAACAGCGACGAGAACATCCAGCTTGGCGGAAAGAAAACAGCGATCAGGATCGGCGCGACGATGAAAAACAACGCGAATTCGACCCGCAACCGCGTCTGCTGCGGTGCGCTTAGTGCCCAATCATGTCGATTGCTTACTATGTTACCAACTCCACTGGGATCAGGCCGCGTAGGGAATTCCCCACAAAAACCCTTTCTGCATTTCCTAGGTCGGTCAAGGACAGGACGGCTTCGGTAACTTCTTTATTATCAAGCAGCTCTTGGCGCAGAACCCCCGGTAGCAGGCCGCAGGATAGATCGGGCGTCAGCAATGCTCCATCACCCATGTCCAAGAAAATGTTGGTAATCGTTCCCTCACATAGGTGGTCATATTCATTGAGGAACAACAGTTCCTGCACACTGTCCTGCATGTTGGCGCGGGCTGTGTCGTAAATCTCGCGTTGCGTGGTTTTGTGGCGCAGCCAGATGTCTGAAGATTCCAGACGCTGCTTGGCAATCGCCAGACTCCAATGCGGCGCGTTTTCAGCAAGCGGCCCTGTTGTCACAGCAAACTGGCCTGCGACCGACATAGTCAGCCGACAACGCAATGGTTCACTACCCGCTGCTGTCTCAAGTGTGCTCGCCGCCCTTTCAGTATCAAAGGGCAAGCCCAGCGCAACTGCCGTGCGCTCCATGCGCGCCAGATGCAGTGCGCGGCGCACAAAACCCTGCCCCGGCCGAAAAGCCAAAGTTTCGATCAGGCGGAAGTCAGGGTCATTTGGCGGGCGAAGCGCGCTTTCCATAAGGCTTCCTCATACTCTGACGGGGCGGTACTGTCCCATACTACCCCACCCCCGACATTGAGAGTGGCTTTACCAGCCTCAACCATCAGCGTGCGGATCGCCACGTTGAACTCGGACCGTCCATCCGGCGCGGCCCAGCCAATCGCACCGCAATAGATATCGCGTGGCCAAGGTTCCAGATCGGCCAGAATTTCCATCGCGCGGATCTTCGGCGCACCGGTAATTGAACCGCAAGGAAAAAGGGCTGATAGAATATCGGACAATTCGGCCCCCAAATGCAGCTGGGCCTGCACCAACGAGACCATCTGATGCACGGTGGCGTATGTCTCAACCTTGAAAAGCTCTGGCACTTTGACCGAACCCGGCAGAGCGACGCGGCTTATGTCGTTGCGCAACAGGTCGACGATCATCAGGTTTTCAGCCCGGTTTTTAGCGTCGCTTGAAAGGAATTCGCGGCGGCGTGTGTCCTCAGCGATATCTTCACTGCGGGGTTGGGTGCCCTTCATCGGTCGCGTTTCGATGACGCGATCGGCGTCCGTACGAAAGAACAATTCCGGAGATCGGCTGAGCAGGTCGGGTAAACCATTCTGCTGAACAAAAGCGCCATGACCTACGGGCTGACCGGCAGCAAGCTTTGCGTAAAGGCCAGCACTGTCGCCTTCTACGTCGAGGTCAATGGGAAAGGTCAGGTTGGCCTGGTAGATGTCACCTGCCCCTATGGCATCGTGCACCTGCCGAAAGGCGCGCGCATATCGCGCCTCGTCCCAGCGTGGTGCAAAACTTGTCACACCACCACTGGGTTCGGGTAGGTCACTAAGACCCGGCGCATTGTAGACACCGAAACACAACAAAGGCAGGCGGCGGTCCAAGGGCATTCTGTGTGCCAAGCGAGGCTCGAGGGCATAGCCCAACTCATAACTGGCATAACCTGCCAGCCATGCCCCATCGGCGCGCGCCATGTCCAGCGCCGCCAGCGCATGGGGCACATCCTCCGCACGATCTGCGCGGATCACTTTGGCTGGCCGGTCGAAACAGGTGCCCGGGCCGGCCGGACCCTGATCAAAACGAATACGCAATTGCATCCCCATTTGCCGTGCTGCGCGGTATAGAGATTACGGCGGTAAGTGGAAGAGGGGAAAGCGGCAATTTCATCCCTGTTTCCGATACCTCTTGAACCTTTTTGCGCGGTCCCTATAACGCAGGACAATTTGGGCGCTCGGGGGTGCCCTGACTCGCGAACAATCAAAGGAACGTGGCCATGCCGAGAAGAACCGACATCCAGTCGATCATGATCATCGGGGCGGGCCCCATTGTTATCGGTCAGGCGTGTGAGTTCGACTATTCCGGTGCCCAAGCATGTAAGGCGCTGCGCGAGGAAGGCTACCGGGTCATTCTGGTGAACTCGAACCCCGCAACCATCATGACTGACCCCGGATTGGCAGACGCCACTTATATCGAGCCGATCACCCCCGAAGTCGTCGCCAAGATCATCGAGAAAGAGCGCCCCGATGCCCTGCTGCCCACGATGGGCGGGCAAACCGGTCTGAACACCTCGCTGGCGCTGGAAGAAATGGGCGTGCTGGACAAGTTTAATGTCGAGATGATCGGCGCCAAACGTGACGCCATCGAGATGGCCGAAGACCGCGCCCTGTTCCGCGAGGCGATGGACCGGCTGGGCATCGAAAACCCAAAGGCCGAGATTGTGACCGCGCCCAAGGGTGAGGACGGTAAGAAAGACCTCGACGCGGGTGTCGCGTTGGCTCTGGACACGCTTGAAACCGTGGGGCTGCCCGCCATCATTCGCCCTGCCTTTACGCTGGGCGGTACTGGCGGCGGCGTGGCGTATAACCGCGAGGATTATATCCATATTTGCCGTTCGGGCATGGACGCTTCGCCCGTTGGCCAGATCCTGATCGACGAAAGCCTGCTGGGCTGGAAAGAATACGAGATGGAGGTGGTGCGCGACACTGCCGATAACGCCATCATCGTCTGCTCTATCGAGAACGTTGATCCAATGGGCGTGCATACGGGTGACTCGATCACCGTGGCACCTGCCCTGACGCTGACCGACAAAGAATACCAGATCATGCGCAACCACTCGATTGCCGTGCTGCGCGAGATCGGGGTTGAGACTGGCGGGTCGAACGTGCAGTGGGCGATCAACCCGGTTGATGGCCGCATGGTCGTGATCGAGATGAACCCGCGCGTGTCGCGATCCTCGGCGCTGGCGTCCAAGGCGACGGGCTTCCCGATTGCGAAAATCGCCGCGAAACTGGCCGTGGGCTACACGCTGGATGAGCTGGACAACGACATCACCAAGGTCACGCCTGCGTCCTTCGAGCCAACCATCGACTATGTGGTCACCAAGATCCCGAAATTCGCGTTCGAAAAATTCCCGGGCTCGGAACCCTACCTGACCACCGCGATGAAATCGGTGGGTGAGGCCATGTCCATCGGCCGCACGATCCACGAATCGATGCAAAAGGCACTGGCCTCGATGGAATCGGGCCTGACCGGTTTTGATGAGATCGAAATCCCCGGCCTGAACGCGGGTGTTTGGGATGAGGCCGACGACAAGGCCGCTGTCATCAAGGCGATCAGCCAGCAGACGCCCGACCGTCTGCGCACGATTGCACAGGCGATGCGTCACGGCCTGACCGATGACGAGATCTTCGGCGTTACCAAGTTCGACCCGTGGTTCCTGGCTCGCATCCGCGAGATCATCGAGGCCGAGCGTCAGGTCCGCAAAGACGGCCTACCCGTCACCGAGGGCGGCATCCGCAAGCTGAAAATGCTGGGCTTCACCGATGCGCGTCTGGGCAATCTGACTGGTCGCGACGAAGACAACGTTCGCCGCGCCCGCCGCAATCTGGGCGTGAATGCCGTCTTCAAACGCATCGACACCTGCGCCGCCGAATTCGAGGCGCAAACGCCCTATATGTACTCGACCTATGAAGCGCCCATGATGGGCGAGGTTGAGTGCGAGGCGCGGCCGAGCGACCGCAAGAAGGTCGTCATCCTTGGCGGCGGCCCAAACCGGATCGGTCAGGGGATCGAGTTTGATTATTGCTGCTGCCACGCCTGTTTCGCGCTGACCGAGGCGGGTTATGAAACCATCATGGTCAACTGCAACCCCGAGACGGTTTCGACAGACTATGACACCTCGGACCGTCTGTATTTCGAGCCGCTGACCTTTGAACACGTCATGGAAATCCTGACGAAAGAGCAGGAAAATGGCACGCTGCACGGTGTGATCGTTCAGTTCGGCGGTCAGACTCCGCTGAAACTGGCCAACGCGCTTGAGGCCGAAGGCATTCCGATCCTCGGCACCACGCCGGACGCGATTGACTTGGCCGAAGACCGTGAACGTTTTCAGGCGCTGGTCAACGAACTGGGCCTGAAACAGCCCAAGAACGGCATCGCCGCAACCGATGAGCAGGCGCTGGAGATTGCCGAAGAGATCGGCTTCCCGCTGGTCATCCGCCCCTCTTACGTTCTGGGCGGTCGCGCCATGGAAATCGTGCGCGATATGGAGCAGCTGAAACGCTATATCAACGAGGCCGTCGTGGTCTCGGGCGACAGCCCTGTGCTGCTCGACAGCTATCTGGCCGGTGCGGTTGAATTGGACGTGGATGCCCTGTGCGATGGCACCGACGTGCATGTGGCAGGCATCATGCAGCATATCGAAGAGGCGGGTGTACACTCGGGCGACTCAGCCTGTTCACTGCCGCCCTACTCGCTGTCCAAGGACATCATCGAACAGATCAAAGAGCAGGCATTCAAACTGGCCAAGGCGCTGAACGTTGTCGGCCTGATGAACGTGCAGTTCGCGATCAAGGATGATGAGATCTACCTGATCGAAGTGAACCCCCGCGCCTCGCGCACTGTGCCGTTCGTGGCCAAAGCCACCGACAGTGCGATTGCGTCCATCGCGGCGCGTGTGATGGCGGGCGAGAAACTCTCGGCCTTCCCGATGCGCCCCGCATACAAAGAAGGTCAGGACACCAAGATCGCCGACCAGATGACGCTGGCCGACCCTGATATGCCTTGGTTCTCGGTGAAAGAGGCGGTGCTGCCCTTCGCCCGCTTCCCCGGCGTCGATACCATTCTGGGTCCGGAAATGCGCTCGACCGGCGAGGTTATGGGCTGGGACCGCGACTTCCCGCGCGCCTTCCTCAAGGCGCAGATGGGGGCCGGTATGGTGCTGCCGTCTGAGGGCCGCGCGTTCATCTCGATCAAAGACGCCGACAAAACACCAGCTATGCTTGAGGCGGCTCAGGTCTTGACCGGGCAAGGTTTCTCGCTGGTTGCCACGCGGGGTACTCAGTCTTGGCTGGCAGATCAGGGCGTCGCGTGCGACGTGGTGAACAAGGTTTACGAAGGTCGTCCAGACGTGGCCGATATGCTCAAAGACGGTCAGGTGCAGTTGGTGATGAATACCACCGAAGGCGCACAGGCTGTCGAGGATAGCAAAGCCATCCGTTCGATCGCGCTCTACGACAAAATCCCCTACTTCACGACTGCCGCAGCAAGCCATGCCGCTGCTCTGGCCATCAAGGCCCAAGCGGAAGGCGACGTCGAGGTGAAATCGCTGCAGGGTTAGGACGAAAGCCCAGCCAAAACTCGCGCATGTGATGACCAGAAATAAACGCGTTGTTGACCATAGGTCGGCAACGCGCCCATTCTGGATGTGTCGAGCAAAAGGAAAAACCCATGCGAGTGTTACTGGCCCTTGCGGCAACGCTAAGCCTTGCGGCTTGCGACGTGCCGTTCATACCATTGATCTGATCATTCACGCAGAATCTGGTTACGCTTCTGCAGTCTGAACGTGCGTCGTTCCTCGCGAGCGAAGAAAACCATGTAAAATACGGGTGCCGCGACCATTGTCAGGATCGTGGCAAATGCCAATCCGCCCATGATCGTAACGGCCATCGACTTAAAGAAGGCGTCGGTCAACAGGGGTGCCATCCCCAATATCGTCGTGATAGCCGCCAGCATCACGGGCCGTAGACGCGAGACTGATGCTTCGATGATCGACTCGCGCAGCCCTTTACCGGTTTCCCGCACCAAATCAATCTCTTCGACCAGAACGATGCCGTTCTTGATCAACATCCCGGACAAGCTGAGCAGCCCAAGCAGCGCGGTAAAGGTGAACGGCAGTCCCGTACCCAAAAGGCCGATGACGACACCGTTCACGGACATCGGCACCAACAACCATATGATAATCGGCTGACGGATCGCGTTGAAAATCAGAACAGAGATCAGCACCATGATCAGCAGGCTCAGCGGCAACTGGCGACCAAGGCTTTCGTTTGCTTCGGCCGCATTTTCGAACTCTCCGCCCCACTCCATGCGGTAACCTGCGGGCAAATCCATCTCTTCAATGGCCGAGCGAACCTCGGAATGGACCTGAGCCGCAGTGAAACCTGCAGGGATATCAGCACCAACCGTGATTGTCAGAACCCGATCACGGCGATGCACCAGCGTGTTGAGCGCTTTGTATTCAAACCCGTCGACCATCTGCTCGATCGGTACAAACCGCTCTGATTGATCCGAGAACACGACTTGGTCAACGATTGAATATGCACCATCAGCAGGACGTCGCAGGATTATTGGGATCAGCCTGTCCCTCTCGCGGAACACGCCGCCGGTGATACCATCGGTCGAGAATTGCAGCGTGGCAGCGATATCCTCACGGCTGACCCCGGCAGTCTGCGCGCGTTCAGTCGCGTAGATCGGTTGCACCGCCAGTTCCTTTTCACGCCAGTTGTGATGGACGTGCAATGCGTTTTCAGACGCCTGCCGCATGCGCTGAACCGCCTCTTCAGCCAACAGACGCAACACGACCGGATCGCTGCCCGAGAATCGAACCTGTATGGGGTCGCCACCACCGGGGCCAAAAACCATCCGCCGGGTGCGGAACTCACCCTCAGGGAATTGGGCGGAACCGAACTGCTCTAGTTCGGCCCTCAGCGGTGGAATGTCGTCCAGTGTTTCCGTTCGGATGATGAGGTGCCCATAACTGGGGTTCGGCTTTTCAGCCTCGTAGGTCAAAAGGAAACGGGTTGCGCCCTGCCCGACAAACGTTGCAACGGACACGACGTCATCCCGCTGGGTCAGCCAGTCTTCGAACACTGCCAAATCCTCTGCGGTACGCGAGATCGGCGTACCCTGAGGCAGTTTGTAGTGCACAAGGAACAAAGGTGTATTCGAGTCCGGGAAGAACTGTTGTTTGACCAGACCAAAACCAACAAAACAAGCGGCAGTCACGCTGAACAGCGCCGCGATAACCAGCCAACGGAATTGCAACGCCCTGCGCAAGATTCGGCCGTAGATGCGGAACATGATGCCGCTATACGCATCAACCTCACCCGCCTTGCCCTGTTTGAAGAAATAGTGACCCAGCATGGGCGTCGCTGTCAGCGCCAGCACCCAGCTGAGCAACAGAGAAATAGCGATCACGGCAAACAACGAGAACAGGAATTCCCCAGAGGCATCCGGACTTAACCCGATACCCGCAAAAGCCATGATCCCGATGATCGTTGCGCCCAACAACGGGATCTGGGTTTTCGATGCCGCCTCTTCCGCAGCATCGCGCGAGGTTTTTCCGCGCAGCATGGCGATTTGCATACCCTCAGCAACCACGATCGCATTGTCGACCAGCATCCCCATTGCGATGATCAAGGCACCGAGTGATATCCGCTCCATCTCGATTGAGAAAATCGCCATGAACAACAGCGTTCCGACCACGGTCAACAACAGAGTTGTTCCAACGACGACAGCGGCGCGCCAGCCCATGAACACGGCCAGCACGGCAACAACAATCGTGACCGACAAGGCGAGATTCATCAGAAAGTCGTTCGAGGCTTGTTCGACAACAACATGCTGCTGGTAAATGGGCAGTATCTCGACGCCATAGGGAATATGCGCATCCAGTTCAGCGAACTTCTCGTCAGCGCGTTTTCCGACCTCGACGATATTCTCAGTCGACAAACCGGCAATCCCCAGCGTGAAAGCCTCGGTCCCGTTAAAGCGGATCATGACATCGGGGTCCGATTGACGGCCGCGAAACACGTCGGACATGTCGAAAAGGTTGATAACCTGACCTTGTGAGCCCACCGAGAGCCCAGCGATGGCAGAGACAGAATCCGAGCCTTCGGCGGTCAGAACAGTCGTTCGGTCATTCGCAGAGCGTAGCGAGCCCGAAGAATTCACGGAATCCGCATTTGCGATGGCGTCATTGATCGCCTGCAGCGGCACATTCTGGTTCACCGAAATAGCAAGGTCCGGTTCAACAAAAATGGCTTCTTGCGGCAGCCCCATGACTTCAACGTCTGCCACACCTTCAACCGTAAGCAATTCGCGCCGCAAAAAGGTCGAAAGCTCATGCTTTTCGGCATCCGAGTACCCCTCGGCCGTGACAGCATAAAATAAGCCGAACACATCACCGAACCCATCATTCACAAGCGGCTGTCCAACGCCCGGCGGCAATGCGCGGGCCGCGTCGCGGACTTTGGCACGCAACTTCGTCCAAACTTCGGGCAGTTCCGATCCATCATAGGTCGACTTGATCTCGACCTCGATCAGCGACGAACCCGGCTGGTTCACCGAAGTGATCGTCTTGACCTCACCCATCTGCTGAATGGCGGATTCAAGCGGTTCGGACACTTCAAGCGCAACCTGCTCGGCGGTGGCACCGGGATATTGGGTGGCAATAATAGCGTTCTTGATTGTAAACGCCGGGTCTTCCAAACGGCCCAAAGACAAAAAGCCCCATATGCCGCCCAAAAGAGCAATAAGGATGATCAGCCAAGTGTAAATGGGGCGATCAATGGATGCGCGCGCTATGCTCATCTGTTCGTCCCTCAGTTCGCGAAGCCAGCAAACCGGCGCACCGTCTGACCGTCGGTCAGAGCACCACCGCCCGCGACAACGATTTCGTCACCGCTATTCAGACCGCTCAGAACGCGTACATCCCCAGACTCGGTCGGCTCAATGGTAACGGGGACAAGTTGGATCGTACCGATATCCGCGCCACGTGGGGTGAACACCATCACCCCAAGGTTCCCCTCTGCATCTGCGACGATCGCCGTGGCCGGGACAACAATGCCTGTCCGCTGGTCCTGAACTTTGACATTCACCGTGACAGAAGACCCCGGCAGAATTTGCAGCCCTTCCGGGGGCGTCAGCCCGAACTGGATGCGAAAGGTTTGGCCGACACTTGAGGATTCGGCGTCAAACTCCCGAATTTCAAGGGGAAATACCTCATCACTTACGGGGAACTTTGCTGTGATCGTAATGTCATCTTGTTGCCCGGACCGCTGAAACAGAATTTCGGGAACGTCGACAACAATCCGCAATTCCGACATGTCGTGAATACGCACAATGGGCGTTCCAGCCGCAACAGTGGTGAAGGATTCAACCGCGCGACTGGACACCAGCGCATCAAACGGGGCAGTCAATGTCGCTTGCTCCAGATCATACTGCGCGTCCCGCACGGCGATATCTGCCAATTGCGCCGCGGTTTCTGCATCATCTACCGCAACCTGGCTGGCTGCCGTTCCGCGAAGCCGGGACAAGCGGGCCAACGTGCGATCAGCCTGATCCTTTTGCAAGACTGCGCGGTCAAAACGGCGTTGAAACGGCTCTTGGTCCAACTTCGCGATCAGTTCGCCTTTGGGAATAACAAAACCCTCGGTCACCGGCATTCCAACGATCTGACCGGCCACCTGAAAAGCAAGGTCCACCGTTTGGCGCGCCGCCACCCGACCAAAGAACTGCCGCGAAAAGCCTGGTGCGGTTTCCTGAACCACCATCAGCTTGACGGGTTTCACTGCTTCTTCGGCGATGGGCGCGGTGGCGAAAAGGGCGAATGCGACACTCAGTACAGAGAACAATTTCATTTCTTCAATCCCTCGGGAATTCCCGTTTTCAATATGTTTTCCCGGATTTTCCGGGCCAATCGTGCAAATTCAGCCGTTTCGTTCACGTTCAAGCCGGACGCGCGTTGAAACAATGCCCCTGCTTCAGCCAACAGCATCTGCCGCATCCGTTGCCCCTTCTCCGTCAGAACCAGCAACCATGCGCGCCGATCATTCGGGTCGCGTTGGCGTGTCAGGTAGCCGGCTTTTTCCAGCGCGTCTGAGGTTGAAGTTATGTTCGATGGGACCGTCAGCATGTCCGTGGCCAAGACGCCCATCCTCTTGGGCTGATCCAGCTTGATCACCATATGGCATTCCTGATGGCTCAGCTCGACCTCGATGGTGTCAAAGCTTTCTTCCAGCTTCCAATAAAGGGCATACACCCCCATCATGGCTTGCATCTCGGGGCTGAGGCGGCTGATCAGTGCGCTGTCGTCATGAGGCATTAGGCGAATCCAGTCTGAAACGTTCGCTTTCACTTACTTCATAAAATGAACTATTCAAGAAATGAAGCTCATTTGTCGACAAGTTTGCCATTCCCTTAGGTCAATCTACCTTGAACTAACGCGCCGTTAACTGCATTTTGGGCAAATCCAAAAACCCAGGGTTTCAGATGTACACGCCAGCTATCACCGGCACCGGTGTTTTCACGCCAGAAAATGTCATTACCAATGCTGAACTTGTCGAAGCGTTCAATTCCTATGCGGACAAAGTCAACGCTGAAAACGCAGATGCGATTGCCGCTGGTGAAATGGAACCTCTGCAGCACTCGTCCGAGGAATTCATCGTCAAGGCATCCGGGATCGAAAACCGCTATGTGATGGACAAATCCGGGGTCCTGAATCCCGACGTGATGCACCCGCTATTGCGGCAACGCAACGACGATGAACCGGGCATCATGACCGAAATGGCGGTGGATGCCTGCCAAAAAGCCCTGCGGCAGGCCGGGCGCAACGCGGAAGACGTGGATCTGGTTATCTGTGCGGCTTCGAACCACGAACGCGCCTATCCCGCGGTTGCTATTGAAATTCAGCAGGCACTGGGGATCAACGGGTTCGGGTTTGACATGAATGTCGCGTGTTCCTCGGCCACATTCGGCATTCAGGCCGCCGCCGACATGATCCGGTCAGGGTCAGTGAAATCCGCGCTAGTGGTCAACCCCGAGATATGCTCGGGGCATCTGGAATGGCGCGACCGGGACTGTCACTTTATTTTCGGTGATGTAGCGACCGCGACACTGGTTGAGCGGATCGAAGACGCCACCGGTCCGCATTTCGAGATCATCTCGACCCGCTGTGCGACGTCATTCTCGAACAACATCCGCAATAATAACGGCTTCTTGCGCCGCTCGCGTCCAGATGGAGTGGTTGACCGTCGTGATATGCAGTTCATGCAAAACGGGCGGAAGGTATTCAAAGAAGTGCTGCCGATGGTCAGCAAACACATCGCGGACCACATGGAATCCGAGGGCGTCGAAAGCACCGATCTCAAACGCCTTTGGTTGCATCAGGCAAATAAAACGATGAACGACTTCATCGGCAAAAAAGTTCTTGGGCGTGAACCCGTTGAGGGTGAGCAACCCAATATTCTGCAAGACTACGCGAACACATCATCGGCTGGTTCGATTATCGCGTTTTCCAAGTACTCTGACGATCTGACGGACGGCGATGTCGGCCTGATCTGCTCCTTCGGAGCTGGGTATTCGGTAGGTTCGGTGATTGTAAAGCGGTGTGGGTAGCCCTACCGTCAAGCCGGGCGAAAACCAATCCAGTCCCCTTCGCGCCCCTCTTTTCGGATCGAGTACCAGCGACCAGGCGCCGACTGGCACCATTCGGTCACAACCGGATCAAGCCTGCGGGTCATACTAGCGATAACCTGACCAGTGGTTAAGTTGACTTGGTCAAGCTTGGTATTTGGGAAGATCGCTTCAAGCCGTTCTCCAAATGCAGAGAGACGTTTACGATTGCGAATATCGGCCGTTGGAAAAGCAGTGCTGATCTGAAAACTATCTAAGATCAATTCATGCTCCGGTGGCGCTCCCCGTATTCCAGGTTCGAACAAAGGTCTGCCCAACTCCTCACGCGCACACTCCAATGCCATGCTAGAATAGCGCGGCCTTGGCCACTTCCATGGCGTGTACCCCAGCAAAATCTGCAACTGTCCTTTGACAGGCAGGATAAACCGATCTTGTGTGGACTTGATCTGCGACGGGTCGGTGATACCGTCCACCAGCCAAAACATGTCGCTTGATCCATCCATCACGGCCTTGGCCCACGACTCCAGCTTGAAACATTTGTTCACCAAAGGCTGCACCAAAAGCGCATCAGGGAAACAGTCTGCAGCAGTATTCAAGACGTAATCTGCTGTTTGCGGTGTCACGCGATCCAGATACGCCCGCAAATAGGTGGTGTTGCCTGACAAGTCCGTATTGTGATCGGCATTGGAGTTCCTTTCAGGTGGCACTGCCCCGCACACCGTTACCCCGAAAAGCCTGCAAAACTGCGTTACCGTGATCGAACCATCATAGCGCGGCCCAATGTCGACTTCTAGAATGGGCTCTGCTTGCACAGCGTCGTCACCGGGTTTCACACCAATCTGCACACTTAGATGGCCGCCACGGTAACGCACATAGACTTCACGATCATCATGAGTTTGGCCATAGAACTGGCTTGGGCAGGAGCCGCCTCCGGTAAGGGATGCTAGATCCAGGTTCAAAGGATCGGGTAAAGAAGGGGTATGTAAAGATAACACTGCGTCTCCATCCACCGCTAAAGGACGGCGATTCAGTCAAGCGTTTCGTTAACTTACGCTTTCTTCTTCCAGATGCAGCTTCATCTCGATCAGCACCTGCTGCAGCAGGCTGGTTTCCTTTAACAAACGCTTGGCCTCGTTCACGGTGATGATGCCGTCTTCGATGGCGGCCTGATATTCTGTCATCAACATCGCAAAACGCTGGCTCAATGCGATGACGTCCGAATTCACCCCACCGGTGCGCGGCACATCGCTGTTTCGTCCGTCATAGGACAGCGTGATGTTCTTCAGATCCGCCAGTGCTGAGGTTACGTGCGGAAAGTTGGACACCGCTTCAAGCCGGGCCACGGCGTCAACGGGCATGAAGCGATCGGCATGCTCGGCATTGTCCGAGTAATATCGACCCAAAGTTGCCTTGGATTTACCCGTGATTTCACATGCGGATTCGATCCCGACATCCTTGACCAACGCTTCTGTATGCTTTTTCAGATAGGCCCCGATATCAGCCATGATTCTTACCCCTGCTACCTGCGTCCCCACGTCACCTGCCCCTTTGGGGGAATGGGAAAGGAAATTTCCCATACTCCAGTCATAATTGAAATGCCATAAATTGACTATCCCTCAGATATGCAGGGGTTTTGTGAGTGAGTGGCGGCGTTTTTAGCCGATTGTGAGTGATCGCGGGGCGTTTTTCTGGCCCCGCACGGTTCAGGCCGCATGTTGGCCGACGACGTCGCTGTTGTTGACGTGGGGGTATCCATCCCCAATGAGCTTACGCTCGACCCTTACAACGACAACGGCGGCGTCGCATCTATTGCAGGTTTTGATCCCTTGCCCATGCCCTTCAGTCGAATTAGACCCGGGCCCATGGCAAAGCTTTACTTCAACTATTCGACAATGAACGCGGGCAAATCGACCGTGTTGCTGCAAGCGTCGCACAATTACCGCGAGCGCGGGATGGACACGTATCTTATGACCGCACGACTGGATGGCCGCGCAGGTGTGGGAAAGATAGCTTCGCGTATCGGCATATCAGCCGAAGCGGATACATTCGCCGCCGAAGACGATGTTTTTGCCATGATCGAAGCGCGGCTTGCACAGGGGAAAGTCGCCTGCATCTTTGTCGATGAGGCCCAGTTTTTGACCGATGATCAGGTGTGGCAACTGGCGCGCGTCGTCGACGATCTGAAGGTGCCTGTTCTTGCATATGGACTGCGCGTGGACTTTCAGGGGCGCCTGTTCCCGGGCTCTGCCGCCCTATTGGCCCTGGCGGACGAGATGCGCGAAGTTCGCACCATCTGCGAATGCGGGCGCAAGGCGACCATGGTCATCCGTCAGGACGAAAACGGAAATACGATCACCGAAGGCGCGCAGGTTCAGATCGGCGGGAACGAGACCTATGTCTCGCTCTGCCGCAAACATTGGCGCGAGGCTGTCGGTTCTTAAACCGGGTTGGGCAAATCGCGGCCCGCGATATGAGCCGCGACATTGTCGAGCGCCATGTATCCCATATCGGTGCGAACCTCTTCAGTTGCAGTTCCCAGATGCGGGCATAAAGTCACGTTTTCCATCTCGATCAGCGCTTGCGGCACCTTTGGTTCGAATTCGTAAACATCCAGACCCGCACCAGCAATTTGCCCGGTCTGAAGGGCCGAGATCAGCGCTGCCTCATCCACGACTTCGCCCCGTGCGATATTCACCAGAAGGCCATTCGGATTCATCGCCTCCAGCACCTGCGCGTTGATCAGGTGTTGTGTTTCGGCTCCACCCGGAACAGCCAGCACCAGAAAATCAACCGAGGCCGCCAAAGCGGACAGTTCCGGCACAAACTCAGCCGGGAAATCCAACTCTTTCTCGCTGCGCGACTGGTAAGATATCTGCATCGAAAAGCCAAAGTGGCAGCGCCGGGCAATGGCTTGCCCAATACGCCCCATGCCGACAATCCCCACCCGTTTGCCGGTGACATGGTGCCCCAGCATTTGCGCGGGGTGCCAGCCGTGCCAGTCACCTGCACGCACAATGCGTTCCCCTTCGCCGACGCGCCTTGCGGTCGTCAGCAGCAACGTCATGGCGATATCCGCCGTGGCGGCGGTGACAGCCCCCGGCGTATTGGTCACCGCAACACCCGCAGCCCGTGCGGCGTCCACATCAATATGGTTGTAACCAACACCGAAATTGGCAAGCAGCTTGCAGCGCGGATCGGGTACCTTTGCAAACACTTCTTTGGAAAAGAGGTCACCCAAGGTCGGCATAACCACATCAAAATCCGTCAAAGCACGCAGCATTTCTTCCTGCGTCAGAGGCGAAGTTTCGCTGCGGATTTCAACGTCGAATTCCGCGCGTGCGCGTTCCAGGACTGCCTCAGTCATTGGACGGGTAATCAGTAGTTTCATTTAGTGCATCCTTCCACCGATCGGGACCTCTCCGTCCGGTCCGATCAGAACAATTTCGCCATTCTCATCCGGCAAGCCCAACACCAGAACCTCGGACATGAACTTACCGATTTGGCGTGGGGGGAAATTCACGACAGCCATCACTTGTTTTCCGACAAGGGACGCCGGGTCGTAATGCGCCGTCACTTGGGCCGAGGTCTTGCGTTCGCCGATCTCATCCCCGAAATCTATCCACATCTTGATCGCGGGTTTGCGCGCCTCGGGGTAGGGTTCGGCGCGGATCACCTCACCGACACGAATATCAACCTTGAGAAAATCGTCGAAAGTAATCTCACTCACGGGACAGCTCCTTGGATCGGTCGGTGGCGGCTTTAACAGCACGTTGCAGCAGGTCCGGGAACCCTTCTTCCGCGTGCATCAACACCTCAAGCGCCGCCTGTGTTGTGCCATTGGGCGAGGTCACATTGATACGCAACTGCGCGGGGTCTTCGTCGGCCGCCATCGCCAGAGCCCCCGCCCCTGCCACGGTGGACTTAGCCAATTTCATCGCCAGATCGTCCGGCAGGCCCTGTGCCTGCCCCGCCGCGGCCAGCGTTTCAATCAGGTGAAACACATAGGCCGGGCCTGATCCGCTGAGGCCGGTAACAGCGTCCATCTGCGCTTCGTCCTCTAGCCGGACAGTCTCACCCACTGCAGACAAGAGGCTTTCGGCCAAGGTCAGGTCGGCGTCCGAGGCCTTTGCATTGCCGATAATTGCAGTGATTCCCTGCCGTATTGCTGCGGGCGTGTTCGGCATGGCGCGAATTATGGGTGTCCCTTCACCCAAGACACGTTCAAAGGTCGCGATGGATGTTCCGGCTGCGACGGAAACAAAAAGGCTTGTTCCACCGCCCAGCGCCGTAATTGCAGGAAGCGCCTGACCCATCATTTGCGGCTTAACCGCGACCAGCACAACCGCTGGTGCTTCCGGCAGCGGGGTATTGATGTTTACGCCTTGCGCCTTCAGCCAGTCAGATGGAAAGGGATCAATCACCCAAACAGATGAAGCGGGCAGGCCGTGATCCAACCAACCCGCCAGCATGGCCGATCCCATCTTGCCGCATCCCAGAAGAACCAGCCCCTGTTCGGCGACACGTGACATATCCATAAATTGCCCCTCCCCTCGCTAGGCTTGGGGCAAAGCTTTACGCGCGGCCGTAAGCCTCTGCAATGGCGACTTGCATCGCTTCTTCGGGGTCACGGTTGCCCCATGTCACCAGTTGGATCGCCGGGTAGTACCGCTCGGCGCTGAGGACTGCCGCTGTGATCATCGTATCAATTTGTTCAGGGCTGGCTGTTTGGCCGCCAGCCAAAACCAGACCATACCGGTAAACCATCAACTTCTGGTTCGGCCAGTAGGTAAACGCCCCGGCCCAGCATTGATCGTTCATCTTGTTCAAAAGCTCATAGAGCTCGGTCTCACGCTCAGACGGCGGCTCCATTTCAAATGAGCACACCATGCGGAGTGTTTCGTCATAGTTCGACCAGGCCAAAGTGATCGAATATGTCCGCCACTGTCCTTCGACGGCCATGGCGATCTGATCATCGCCGATCCGGTCGAAATCCCAGTCGTGATGCTCAGCCAAGTGTTCAACAATATCGATCGGATGAAGGTCTTCTTCGAGAAACTGTTCGGATAGGGCCATAATGCCACCTCACTTATCTCTAGCATTTCGGGGCTGGCAGCGCCCCAGCGCTAGTTGCCTGCTCTACAAGCCGGGCTTCCCCCTTAGGCCTGTACTAAATATGGTGCGCCGCGAGGCGCGCTCTGACAACCCTAATTCTTGGGGATAACAGCAATAAGTTGTGGACAGTCGGCAACGGCGATCAAAATATTGGCGCCCGGTGCAGCTTTGCCTTGATTAAATCCAAAGTGGCGGCAAGATGCACAACACCGCACAAATCGACGACGATTTGCGCGGTGCATGTCTTTTGTTTCGAATCTGGAAATTGCTGTTATTTGTCCAGCTTGGCTTCCAATGCGGCAATCCGTTCTTCCAACGCCGCGTTTTCTTCGCGCGCTTTCTGCGCCATAGACCGAACGGCATCGAATTCTTCGCGCGTCACGAAATCGCGGTCGGCGAGCCAGCGGTCGATCATCGACTTCATCGCGTTTTCTGCCTCATCCCGCGCGCCCTGCGCCACGCCCATGGCATTGGTCATCAATTGGGAAACATCATCCAGGATCTTGTTGCGGGTTTGCATGGCTTTACTCCGATATCGCGGTTGGTCTCTATATGGGGAATGATCGCGGCAGGCTCAAGGTTGACTTGTCCTGCAAACCCCGGGCAATGAGACGCACATGAAGGCTGTTCTGAATTTCCCCGACCTATCGCCCGAGTTGTTTTCGATCTCAGTGTTCGGGATGGAATTCGCACTGCGTTGGTATGCTTTGGCCTATATCGCTGGCATTCTTATCGCATGGCGGCTTGGGGTGATGGCCTTGAAGCACCCCGCGTTATGGCCTGATAAGACCCCGCCCCTTACGTCTCAACAATTAGAGGACCTGATCACTTGGATCATTCTGGGGGTTATTTTAGGCGGCCGGCTCGGATTCGTTTTGTTCTATCAACCCGGTTACTACCTCGCCAATCCAGCCGAGATCCTGAAAGTCTGGCAAGGCGGTATGGCCTTCCATGGTGGGCTGCTTGGGGTTGTGGTTGCGTCTTATCTGTTTGCGCGACGCCATCAGATCCCCGTTTTGTCGCTTGCCGATCTGATTGCACATACCGTGCCGCCGGGCCTTTTGCTTGGGCGTTTGGCTAACTTCATCAATGCAGAGCTCTGGGGCAGACCCAGCGAAATGCCATGGGCCGTAATATTCCCCGGCCCGGCAGCACAGGATTGCCCCGGTGTTTTGGCCGGGATGTGCGCGCGGCACCCCTCGCAACTATATGAGGCCGTGCTCGAAGGTTTGGTGTTGGGCGCTGTGCTGCTGTGGCTGGCCTATCGCCGCCGGGCCTTCCAAAAGCCCGGTTTGATCATGGGCGTTTTCATGGCCGGGTACGGCGCCTCGCGCTTTCTGGTCGAGTTTTTCCGGCAACCAGACGCTCAGTTCATTTCCCCTGGAAATCCGCTGGGTCTGGCGTGGCAAATAGGCGGGTATGGGCTGACAATGGGACAATTGTTGTCACTGCCCATGATCGCCCTGGGCCTTTGGTTTGCGTTACGCGCAAGGGCAAAAGGATGAGCCTGTCAGATCAGTTGCGCAGGCGGATCGCGCAGGATGGCCCAATAAGTATCGCCGATTACATGACCGAATGCCTGCTGCATCCGGTCCACGGGTATTACACGACGCAGGACCCATTGGGCGCAAAGGGCGATTTCACGACAGCACCCGAGATCAGCCAGATGTTTGGTGAACTGATCGGCTTAAGCCTTGCGCAAAGCTGGGTAGATCAAGGTCGACCAGACCGGATCATCCTGGCCGAGTTAGGACCGGGCCGAGGAACGTTGATGGCGGATGCCTTACGCGCGACACGCGGCGTGCCGGGCTTTCACACCGCCGCTGAAGTCGCGTTGTTAGAGGCATCGCCTGAGTTGCGCGCGGTGCAATCCCAATCATTGGAAGGGTACGCGCCCCAATGGATAGATCAGATCACTGAATTACCAGACGCGCCGCTTTTTCTAATTGCGAACGAGTTCTTTGACGCCCTGCCCATTCGTCAATTCTCGCGGGACGCGGACGGGTGGCGAGAACGATTGATCGGATTACAGGACGACACGCTCACCTATGGGCTGGGTCCGCAGACTGCCCAAGTCGCGCTCAATGATCGGCTGGAGGACACGCAGGACGGGGATCTGGTGGAACTGTGTGCGCCCGCGATACCTATCATCACCGTGATTGCTGGCAAAATCGCGTCAAAGGGCGGAGCCGCTTTGATTATAGATTACGGTGACTGGCATTCTCTGGGCGACACGTTCCAGGCCATGAAAGACCACGAAAGCACGGACCCATTATTATCCCCCGGTCAGGCCGACTTAACGGCCCATGTGGATTTTGAACCGCTGGCGTCAGCCACTCAGGCCGCCGGGTGCAGACATTCCCGGCTGACACCGCAAGGAGTGTTTCTGGAGCGCCTCGGAATCACGGCGCGCGCGCAAGCGCTGTCGCAGAAACTCGGCGGGTCCGAGCTGGAAGAGTTGATTGCTGCACATCGACGGTTGACGCATCCGGATGAAATGGGAAACCTGTTCAAAGTGCTGGGCCTCTACCCGTCCTACGCTTCACCTCCACCGGGACTTGAACCATGACGCTGGAAATTCTCACATCAGACATGCTGTCCCCCGTTCGTCACGGCTTTTTCAGCCGGCACGGCGGCGCGTCATCCGGAATTTTTTCAGGCCTCAACTGTGGTTTGGGGTCATCGGATCAAACCGAGGTGGTCGCAATCAACCGCGGCCGCGTTGCACAGGCAATGGATGTCACCCCAGACTCACTGATCGGGGTTCATCAGGTCCATTCACCAACTGTCATAGCCGTTGATTCTCCGTTGAACGGCGACAAGCCGAGGGCAGATGCCGTAGTTACTGCAACGCCGGGATTGGCGTTGACGATCCTGACTGCGGATTGCCAGCCTGTTTTATTCGCCGATACAAATGCAAATGTCATAGGCGCAGCTCATGCCGGATGGCGCGGGGCTTTGGACGGTGTTCTGGATGCCACGCTGGACGCGATGGAGGGCCTTGGCGCCAAGCGTGAGAACACCGTTGCCGTGATCGGCCCAACGATATCGCAACGCGCTTATGAGGTCGGTCCCGAATTTCTGGACGACTTCGTGGCAGAATCGCCGGACAACCTGCAGTTCTTTGCGAACGGCCAGGGAGACAGGCTGCAATTCGACTTGCCAGCATACGGTCTGCACCGCTTGCGCCGGGCTGGAATCGGCCAGGCTGAGTGGACCCGACACTGCACATATTCTGACCCGGACCGATTCTATTCCTACCGCCGGTCCACTCACGCCAAAGAGGCGGACTATGGTCGCCTGATTTCCGCAATCAAATTATGAAGATAGGCTGAATTGTGGCGGTTTCGCCGCTTTTTCGCCACATTCTTTGTGTCTACCTGAGTCGTAACAAATTGAGTTTTATTGTCCGCTCTCAGGTGCTTATCTGCAAATGCTCCAGCAGTGCGCGACAACATGAAGAAAGAGGAGCTGCCAACCTTCATTTTGTCCTGAATTGATCCCGGATCAGCCTTATCGCTGCCTCAATATGGCGTCAGATTGGCATTCCAGAGGGAAAAGGGGCTTCGAACCCCAGCAGAGCAGGACCAAATCATGAAGGTAAAATCTCGCTTTCTAAGCGCCGTTATCGCGGCGACCAAAGACAAGGAACTGGAGATGCCGTGGAAGCGCGTTTCCAGTGACTCGGTCAGAGTTGCCCGCCGCTTGGCGGGTCGGGGCTGATCGACATGCCCAGGGTTCCAAGCTGCCGGTTCCCCGGGTCAAGACGCGCATCAGAGGGGTGCTCCGGTCTGGTGCGTGACCTGCCGCTGGTATTTGGCGCGGACAGGGTTTGGGGCGTTGTGTACGCTGGCAATTTCCGCCTGCGTTTTAGTGAGTTTGTCTGGGGGGTCAGAATGTTGACCAAAGGTGTGCGGAATTCCATCACGTTGCGACGTCGTATCGACGATCGCCCTGAGGTCGCCCTTTCATTCAAAACAAAGAAAAAGACCGGTCAGACGGGCCTGTACGGAGGGCTCATCCTGTCTGCGCGGACTATAGAGGGGACGGAATAACAATGCCTATTCCACATTCGCTATCGCGAGCGGCCAGAAACGCCGTAGACACATCAACAATGCTGCGCGACGCGCAGAGAGGGACGGAAAAGCCCAAAGCGCAACTGCGGCGCTATGAAGTGAGTGCGCTATTGCCAAATGGCGACATCTCTCAGACCCGGCACATTGCTCCGGCGCTTCCGATGTTCGAAGACGCCTTTTGCGCATTCACACGCGGCTCGCTTGTCGAGACTGAAACGGGGCCGTTGGCGATCGAAGACTTGCTGCCTGGTGACACCGTTCTGACCCAGGATGGCTCTTCCCAAACCGTACTGTGGAAGGGTTCAGTGACTTTGGTTCCGGGACGTGAGGACTCGCGCGGTCGCACCCGCCCTCTGACGCGCATTATGCCCGACACTTTTGGCATGCAAAAGCCGATGTCTGGCGTCATCGTAGGCCCCGCCGCGCGTCTCGTCGGCACACCCGCGCATTTGCGCCACCTGCATGGAAACGAAACCGTACTGACGCCCGTGCACGAATTTCAAGACGGAATGAGCGTGATCGAAACCCTTCCCCCTACCCCGGTTGAGCTGTTTCACATCTGCCTGAAACGCCATTCGGTGATCAAGGTCGACGGGCTACAGTTCGAAACCTACCACCCCGGCGTCAACGCGGTTCGCATGATCAGCCACTCATTGCGGTCGATCTACCTGAACCTTTTTGCACATGCCGATTCGCTGAATGACTTTGGTCCGTTGCTGATGCCGCGCGCCGGAGACGGTGAGGTGGACGCCATTACAGCTTAAATTTTCATCAGTGCTGCAAAGTGGGGGCTTTATGCAGATTATTTTTGGCTGGCTACTATTCGTAGTCGTTACCGCGATTTTACCGCCGTGCTGTTCAGCACATAAACGGATGCGTTTTACGCCATCCGGCTCATGCGTTCTTCCAGGACATCAAAGGGCACGCCGGGCTCGTCTTTAGCACCGCGAATAACAAGCGATGTCTTGACGCTGGCCACGTTCGGCGTGGTCAGCAACTCACCTGTTAGGAATTGCTGAAAACTGCTGAGGTCGGGTGCAACGCACTTGAGGATAAAATCCACTTCGCCATTCAGCATGTGGCATTCGCGAACCAGTGGCCAGTCGCGACAACGTTCTTCAAAGGCACTAAGTTCGGCCTCGGCCTGACTTTCCAGTCCCACGCTGGCAAAAACCTGAACTTCGAATCCCAATTCGCGCGCATTTACTTCGGCGTGGTAACCACGTATCAGCCCGGATTCTTCCAACGTGCGGACGCGCCGCAAACAGGGTGGAGCAGAAATACCAACACGTTTTGCCAGTTCGACATTGGTCATGCGACCGTCCGCCTGCAGTTCCGCCAGAATTTTGCGGTCAATCTCATCCAGCCGTGTCGCGACCATAAAATGCTCCTGATTTTTCGGTTGTTATATCAGCAGGCGGAAGATGCGCAATAATGTTTCGCGCTTGCGCAATATTCTTTATCTCAAGCTTCTTTTATCAACGATATTCACCAGACACATGACGGGTTCTCGGCAGGAAGGGGCTTTAAGCACCCGAACGGGGTCGCTATATCCAGTCGCCAAGGGGCCGCAGGCCCACATCAGGCAGATCGAGTTGGGGGTACCATGGCCGAAACACGTCACACGAAGGTTCTGATCATTGGATCGGGACCGGCCGGATACACTGCGGGCGTCTACGCCAGCCGGGCAATGCTGGAACCGATTCTGGTGCAGGGAATCGAACCCGGCGGTCAGTTGACCACCACGACCGAGGTCGAGAACTGGCCAGGTGACACCGAGGTTCAGGGCCCGGACCTGATGGTCCGGATGCAAGACCACGCCAAAGCGATGGGTTGCGAGGTTATCGGCGACATCATCAGCGATTTGGATCTGTCGAAACGCCCGTTCACCGCGAAAGGCGACAGTGGCACGGTCTATACTGCTGATGCGGTCATTCTGGCCACCGGCGCCCGTGCGAAATGGCTGGGTCTGCCTTCGGAGGACAAGTTCAAGGGCTTTGGCGTCTCAGCCTGTGCCACTTGCGACGGGTTCTTTTATCGCGGGCAGGAAATCGTCGTGATCGGGGGCGGCAACACCGCCGTGGAAGAGGCGCTGTTCCTCACCAACTTTGCCAGCAAGGTGACACTGATTCACCGTCGTGACGAGCTGCGGGCCGAAAAGATCCTGCAAGATCGTCTGATGAAAAACGAAAAAATTGAGCCGCTGTGGTTCCATGAGCTGGACGAAGTCATTGGCACAGATGCCCCGCTTGGCGTCGAAGGTGTGCGGGTCAAGAATGTGAAAACCGGCGAGATTTCGGAAATTCCGTGTAAGGGCGTTTTCGTTGCTATTGGTCACGCACCAGCAAACGAGTTGGTCAAGGACACGCTAGAGACGCATATGGGTGGCTACGTTGTGACCAAGCCCGGCTCGACCGAAACCTCGGTTCCCGGTGTTTTCGCGGCAGGAGACCTGACGGACCATATCTACCGACAGGCCGTCACCAGCGCCGGGATGGGCTGTATGGCCGCACTGGACGCCGAGCGCTTCCTGGCTGAGCAGGACTAACGCCATGTTGGAATTCTCCGGCCCGGTCTGGAGAATTCTGTTTCAATCACAAGTGATCGCTCCTTTGGCCCCCGCGCGGGCGCCACAGGGGCGTTTTCACCATTCCGGACAGTTCGCCCTTTATGCATCCCTCAGCGCTGAGGGTGCCGGGATCGCCATCCGCCGGTATGTGTCTTCCGACGACCCACCACGCGTCTTGCTGTCACTCATGATTACAGGTGCGCAACTGGTTGATCTGCGCGGTCTCAGCCAAGCCTCGATCATATGGCAAGACCTTCGAACCGAACGCACGCCCTCCCCCACATGGGGGTTTTCGGACAAGGCGCGTGCCGATGGGGCCGATGGTGTGATCTATAGCTCGCGCACACGTCCCGATCTAAGTCACGTCGCTTTGTTCTCGAATTCACCAAAGCTTATGCGGACGTTAGGCGACGCACGACCATGGGCTCCAGTTTATAGAACCTTGGCTTGACCCTTGGCTGGCCGCATACCAGACTCGGGCCGCGTGCAAACCGATCACAGGTGAACTGAGTGAACAGCGTTTTATGGCAAGGCGGGTGGACGACCCGACTGAGGATCGGCAGTGGGCTGATCCTGTTTGCTTTTGCGTTCTTTCATTTCGTCAATATTGGCTTGGGCCTGTTTCACACCGACTACCTGCACGGGATGCAAGACGGTCGCCACGCCGTCACGCGGCATGATATCGGCAGCGTAATCCTGTATTTGGCGTTGTTTGTGCATTTCGGGCTGGCCCTGTATTCGATCAGTCAGCGCCGAACGATGCGGATGCCCTTTAGCATGGCGTTGCAAGTGGTTTTGGGCCTGTTGATCCCCTTGCAATTGATCGCGCACATCGTCCACACGCGATATGCGCACGAGGTTTTCGACGTCAATGACGAGATGGGCTATATCATCGCCCTGATGTGGCCCAGCAGCGCAATCTGGACGCAAAGCCTGCTGTTACTGGTTGTGTGGATACACAGCTGTATTGGCCTGCATATGTGGCTGCGCTTGACGGATTGGTGGTCGCGAACGGCACCTTATCTTGTGGGGCTTGCGGTGTTCGTGCCCTCATTCGCGTTGGCCGGATTGCTGACCGAAGGGCGGCGTATCTGGGCCGACTTCGGCGACCCATTTTTGCGCGAACAGTATTTTGAGTATTACAACTGGCCCTCACCGGAAGAGTTTCAGGCACTGTTTAGTGTCCGAGAAAATGCCTTGATGGCATTCTGGATCGCGCTGGGCACTGCGCTCGCTGTGTTTGCTGTTCGCAAACTATGGCGACGTCGGCACTCTGTCCGGGTCAAGTATGTCGAAGGCCCCGAAGTCATCGCTGAAAAAGGCATGACGTTGCTTGAGATTTCGCAGGCTAACGGCATCCCCCACACGGCGCTTTGCGGGGGTAAGGGGCGTTGTACCACCTGTCGCGTGATCGTCGAGGACGGCGCAGCCCAGCTGCCAGCGCCAAGCGATGTCGAAGCCCGAAGCCTTGCCGCTGTCAGCGCGCCAAAGGGTGCGCGGCTCGCCTGCCAAATCCGCCCGACCGAACCGATTACGGCCTTTCGGATGTTCCGCCCCGGTGGCGGACGCAGCCGCGCGCATGCCAGTCAGGGTCAGGAACGTCAGCTGGCCGTTCTGTTTCTGGATATGCGCGGCTTTACCTCGCGCACCACTGGCCAGCTGCCTTACGATATCGTCTTTCTGTTGAACCGGTTCTTTGATGCAATCGTGCCGCCAATTACTGCAGAGCACGGCGTGGTCGACAAATACATGGGCGACGGCCTTCTGGCGGTTTTCGAAACGGCCGACAGTGCAAGCTCGGCCAAGGCAGGTTTGAAGGCAGCCGCCGAGGTCAGCCTTGCGCTCGAGTATTTCAACAAACAGATCCAAGCCGAAGGCAGCCCACCGATCCGCATTGGCATGGGGTTGCATCTAGGGGATCTGGTCTTGGGTGAAATCGGCGCCGCAGGCACAGCAACCCGCACTATTATCGGTGATGCCGTCAACGTAGCCAGCCGCCTGGAAGCGGAAACCAAAGGTCTGGGCGTCGAGCTGCTGGTGTCAGAAGATCTTTTGCAGGCCGCCGGCTTTGGTGGAGGCCAAAATGGCCTACAGTCTTTTCGGTTGCGCGGTGTGACCAAAACGATTCCCGCCTTACCGGTTGTACGGGCCGCGACCTTGTCCCTTGAACCCGCATTACAGGAACACTCAGCCTAAATCTGCCCCTTTTGCCACCAGTCAAAAGGACCTTGGTTGTGAATTACGCTCAATACCGGAAAATCCTTCCAATCCGGGGAAAAACCGCGCATATCGTCCTTTGTTTCATGAATGTATATGGACTTCACCTTCTGGTCGGGGCAAATGCCCCCTAAACGCCCCTGAATCACTGTTAAAACAACCCTTCGCAAGAGTATTCCGATGACGATGTTAAGTAATCTGGCTCCGATCCCTGAACTGTATGTTTCGTATGAATCGGCCCAGAAACTGAAAGTAGAAGCTGCCGACCTGACCAGCTGGGACCTGAGCCCGCGTCAGATTTGCGACCTGGAGCTGCTGATGAATGGCGGTTTCAATCCGCTCAAAGGGTTCCTGACCGAGGCCGATTATGACAACGTCGTCGACAACATGCGTCTTGCCGACGGCACGCTGTGGCCGATGCCGATTACGCTGGACGTCAGCGAGGACTTTGCCGCCGGTATCGAACTGGGTCAGGACATCGCCCTGCGCGACCAGGAAGGCGTCATCCTTGGCACCATGACCGTGACCGACCGCTGGACCCCGGACAAAGCGCGCGAGGCTGAAAAGGTCTTTGGTGCAGATGACGATGCCCACCCGGCCGTGAACTATCTGCACAACGTGGCAGGCAAGGTTTATCTGGGTGGTCCCGTTGTCGGTATTCAACAGCCCGTCCACTATGATTTCCGCGCGCGCCGCGACACCCCGAATGAGCTGCGCGCCTTCTTCCGCAAGCTGGGCTGGCGCCGTATTGTTGCGTTCCAGACCCGCAACCCGCTGCACCGTGCGCACCAGGAACTGACCTTCCGCGCCGCGAAAGAGGCGCAGGCAAACCTGCTGATCCACCCGGTTGTCGGCATGACAAAACCGGGCGACGTCGACCATTTCACCCGTGTGCGCTGCTATGAGGCCGTGCTGGACAAGTACCCGGCCTCGACCACCTCGATGTCACTGCTGAACCTGGCGATGCGTATGGCTGGCCCGCGCGAGGCGGTTTGGCATGGCCTGATCCGCGCCAACCATGGCTGCACTCACTTCATCGTGGGCCGTGACCACGCAGGCCCCGGCAAGAACAGCCAGGGTGAGGATTTTTACGGCCCCTACGATGCGCAGGACCTGTTCCGCAAATTCCAGGACGAGATCGGCATCGAAATGGTCGATTTCAAACACATGGTCTATGTGCAGGAACGCGCCCAGTACGAGCCGAATGACGAGATCGAAGACAAGGACAATGTCACGATCCTGAACATCTCGGGCACAGAACTGCGCCGCCGTCTGGCCGAAGGTCTGGAAATCCCCGAATGGTTCAGCTTCCCCGAGGTTGTGGCCGAGCTGCGCAAAACCAAACCGCCGCGCAGCCAGCAGGGCTTTACCGTCTTCTTCACCGGTTTCTCGGGCTCGGGAAAATCCACCATCGCCAACGCGCTTATGGTCAAGCTGATGGAGATGGGCGGTCGTCCCGTAACCTTGCTGGATGGCGACATTGTTCGTAAGAACCTGTCGTCTGAGCTGGGCTTCTCGAAAGAGCACCGCGATCTGAACATCCGCCGCATCGGTTACGTGGCCAGCGAGATCACCAAGAACGGCGGTATCGCCATCTGTGCACCGATCGCGCCTTATGCGACAACCCGCCGGGCCGTGCGCGAAGAGATCGAACAGTTTGGTGCCTTCTGCGAGGTTCACGTCGCCACCAGCATCGAGGAATGCGAACGCCGCGACCGCAAGGGCCTGTACAAGCTCGCCCGTGAAGGCAAGATCAAGGAATTCACCGGCATCTCGGACCCTTATGACGTGCCGCAGAACCCTGAGCTGAGCGTCGAGACCGAGAATGTCGATGTCGACAACTGCGCCCATCAGGTGCTGCTCAAGCTCGAGAGCATGGGCCTGATCGCAGCGTCCTAAGCACTGACAAATTAATAAAAGGCCCCCGCCTGACGGGGGCTTTTTTTGTACCTAAAGCTCCGCGCGGATAGCCGCGACCGCGCGGCTTTCAAAGTCGCCAAACTCTGCCGCTTTTGGTTGGATCGCCTGAATTTTCGGTAGACGCGCCGCGAAATCCTCGGACGACGCTGCCTGAATGGCGCGCTGAATGTCAGTTGCGGACTCGCAGAGGATCATACCGGACACGTCAAAGAAATCGCCGATATTAGGGCAGCCCCAATAAATCGGCACCGTTGAACACAAGATCGCATCGGTCAGCTTTTCCGAGAAATAGTTCTTCTCTCGCACATTCTCGATCACGACCGAGTACCGGTATGGGGCCAAACCGTCGGATTTCTGATCAAACGGCGTGTACCCGCGGCCCATAATATCCACGTCCGCGCCGACCTCGCGCACCCAGTCTATGACCGAATGCCTGAGCTGGTGCCCGACAAGATCGCGCTTGGCCGAGGCTATGAGAGAACAGGACCTGGTCTTTTCCACCGAAAGGTCTTTCCATTCGGGCACCATGGTAACGCCATAGGGTAAAAATACTGCGTTTGGAATGACTTGCAGCAGGACGTCATGGAACGTCAGGACCCGGAAAAACCGCCGCCACGTCCAGCGCAGCATCCGGTCATGTTTGGCATGGATGGCCGAAGGCTCGCCCATCATAAGTGAAATCTGCGCGCGCGTCCCGCGACGCAATCGCAGATGCACTGTCGAGTTTGGATACATGATCAGGTGATCCGTCGGCTCAAGATCGCCTATCGTCTTTCCGACCAGACGATCCGGGCAACCCTCGGGCCAGATCAGGTCAGCCAAAGGGACCAAAGCCAGTTTCGGTCCCAACCGGTGACCATAAGGCAGGATGGCAATCGCGGGTTCGGACATCAGATCCCCTCCGGCAGATCGACTTGACCGCGCATCAGTACGTGACCGCGTCCGGCGACCTTGATGCCGGTCATTGCCTCTATCGGACCGACCCGCGTGACGGTTGCCTGTCCCGGGCGGCCCATATCGTGCCCTTGTTCGGCAATAAACCTGTCTTTGGGCATCAAGCCATGCTTCCACAAATAAGCCGCCATCGCCCCGGTGGCGGATCCGGTGAACGGGTCCTCGGGCGGGCTGGGTGGCGCCAACAAAAGGCGAGAAAACGTATCGCCCGCCTCGGTTGCGCCCTTTAGCGTTACAAGAAACGGCTCGGCCATGTCTGAGCCGGAAAACCCTGCTTTGGCCGCGACTTCACGCAATGGTCCTTCGACCAGTTTAGCCGCCCTTAACGCTTCGTGGTCTCGCAGCACGGTGATACAAAACGGCAAACCCGTAGACACAAACTGAGGCGGGGAAATGATGGTGTCCTCAGGCAGATCAATCGTCGCGGCGACCAGATCGACGGGCACTTGCGCACCGAATTGGGGTGCGACCTGAGTCATCTCGATCTCATCCCCGTTCAGGCAAATCTCGACGATCCCCGCCCCTGTCTCAAGCGTCAGCGCGTCGCCCTCAAACAATCCACGCGACCGCATGGCCGCAACGGTGGCTATAGTTGGATGTCCGGCAAAGGGAATTTCGCGGCTGGCCAGAAAATAGCGCACGCGGATGTCGGCAATGTCTGAGGGTCCGGTAAATGTGCATTCGACCAAAGACGTCTCTTGCACATAGGCCATGCAGGTCGCATCTGAGACACCCGCTGCATCGTGCACAACCGCGCATCCATTTCCGCCAAATGCGCGGTCGGTAAATGCGTCTACCCAGTCAAAGTCAAACCAACTCATTCCTCGTGCCCTCTGCCCTTGACCATTGCAGAGCATATCTCGCCCGGCAGGCGGCAGATGTCACGAGGAAAACGTAAGTTGAGGCAGTGTCAGTGCACGGCCACCGGCGAGAAATCATGCTCGCGCGCAAGGTTGAAGGCCAGCTTGCGATCGGCGACCAACGCCAGCTGCTGTCCGTCAGAATCGTGTACCGCATAGATCTGATCCAGATCGCCCGCCTGTTCGCGAACTTCCCGAGGCAGATCAGCGACTTCGACCGTTTTCACATAGACGATACGGTCGCCTTCAGCGTTCAGTTCAATCGGTGTATTCATTGCTCTTACCCCTTTCTTATGTTGATCGTTTGTACCACGGTTTCCGGCACGGCTCGGGTCAGATCTACGTGTAGCAGACCGTTTTCCATGATCGCTTCGCCCACCTCGACCCCGTCGGCCAGCACGAACATGCGCTGGAATTGACGCGCCGCGATGCCGCGATGCAGGAATATGCGCCCCTCGCTGTCGTCACGTTGACGGCCCCGGATCACCAATTGGCGGTCCTCGATAGTTATCGACAGGTCCTCTTCCGCGAACCCGGCCACGGCCAAGGTGATGCGATAGGAAAAATCCGAGGTCTGTTCGATATTATAGGGCGGATACCCTTCATTTCCGGCCTTTGCAGACCGTTCCAGAAGGCGTTCCAACTGCTCGAACCCCAAAAGATGCGGGTATGAGCCCAGAGTAAGTTTAGACACGTATATCGTCCTTTATTGTCAAAGCGACGTGTGATGCGGCCCCGTTCTGGCAACCGCGTATGATAGAATATGGGAATATGACCGGATGTCCACAAGGTCTGGCAGGATAAAGCCAGACACACTATCTTGTGTGTTAAGCACCACAATAACCCCGAGTCGTCCATGAATGCGCCCACCGATCTTTCGATGAAAACTGATGAAGTTCTGCGGGTTGAACTTGAGGTTTTCCGCCGTCAGCACCGTGATCTGGACGAGGCGATCGAAGCCCTGCAGGCAACCGGAACCTCGGATCAACTCACGATCAAACGGCTGAAAAAGCAAAAACTGCGGCTGAAAGACATTATCCGGCTGATCGAAGACCGTCTGACGCCGGATATCATCGCCTAGCGCATTGCCACATAAGCGGATTTAGCTATAGTGCGCGCTCTTTCGGCAGGCAGGGACGCAAGCGAATGAGCGACGTGAAAGTGGGGATCATCATGGGCAGCCAATCTGACTGGCCCACGATGAAAGAAGCTGCGGATATTCTGGATGAATTGGGCGTACCTTATGAAAAGCGCATCGTGTCTGCGCACCGCACGCCGGACCGGTTGTGGGAATACGGTAAGACGGCCGTTTCACGCGGTTTGGACGTGATTATTGCCGGTGCCGGAGGGGCCGCGCATTTGCCCGGCATGATGGCGTCGAAAACGCGTGTGCCTGTCATCGGTGTCCCCGTCCAGACACGCGCCCTGTCCGGTGTCGATTCTCTTTATTCTATCGTGCAAATGCCCAAGGGTTTCCCGGTGGCCACGATGGCGATAGGTGCCGCTGGCGGGGCAAATGCGGGTCTTATGGCGGCCGGTATCCTGGCGCTTCAGGACGATGATCTTGCTCAGCGACTTGAAGCATGGCGCGATGCGCTGTCTGCCTCAATCCCTGAAGAGCCGCAAGGATGAGCCGTATCGGGATAATCGGCACGGGTCACATCGCAGCCCCCATTGCGCGCCACCTTGCGGCCAAAGGACACACGATCACCGTAACAGAACGAAATGCCGATGTATCAAGCGCGTTGAAGGCTGAAGTAGGTGTGGCTGTCACGGACCCTCAAGGCGTCATAGACGCGTCCGAGATCGTGTTTCTGTGCCTGCGCCCACATGTTGCGGCCGAGGTACTGGCCCCATTGACCTTTCGTGCAGACCAAAAGATCGTCTCGGTGATGGCCGCCGTTTCAGCATCGCAACTGGCGCAGCTATGCGCGCCCGCATCGGATTTTGTCCAAACGATCCCTCTGGGCTTTTTACAGCAGGGCGGATGCCCGATGGCCGCCTTTGGCAATGACACCTTGCTGGCGGATTTGTTGGCACCCGAAAACCCGGTCATCAAGGTCGCTGACGAAGCAGCGCTGAACGCGCATTTCGCAATCTGTGCTATGGTTCCTGGAATTCTTGACCTGATGGCAACCGGTGCCGGTTGGCTGGCCGAACAGACCGGAGATGCGGATGGTGCAGAGTTTTACACAACTCAGCTATTGGCTGGTTTCTTGGCGAGCATGGAAACTGGTACTGCGGGACGATTGGCGGAAGAACGTGACGCGCTTGCAACCGATGGCACGCTTAGCCTGCAAATGACGCAAGGCCTGCAGACGGGACACGCGCATGACGCGCTGAAGGCTGCGTTGACAGCCATCGGAAAACGGTTGGAGACGGAAGAATGACCGACAGACTCGCGCCGGGCGCAACGATTGGAATTCTTGGCGGCGGGCAGCTGGGCCGAATGCTGTCTGTTGCTGCAGCTCGGCTTGGTTTCGCGACACACATTTACGAGCCGGGTGCCAATCCCCCCGCTGGTCATGTGGCCCATCATGTGACCACTGCGGCATATGACGATCAGAAAGCGCTCGAAGCGTTTGCGCAGTCGGTTGACGTGATCACCTATGAGTTCGAAAACATTCCGACCGAAGCGCTGGATCTGCTTGAGGCCCATTGCCCGATCCGTCCGGGCCGCGAAGCACTGCGCGTCAGTCAGGACCGGCTGACAGAAAAGACGTTTCTGCAGGGCCTTGGCCTGCAGACCGCTCCGTTTGCCGATATCACTGATCTGGACGGCCTGAATGCGGCGATTGACCAAATTGGCGCACCTGCAATTCTGAAAACCCGTCGATTTGGATATGATGGTAAAGGTCAGGCACGTCTGCGCACCGCTGACGACGCCGAGACCGCTCTGGCCGACATGGCAGGGGCACCTGCGATCCTTGAGGGCTTTATAGATTTCAGCCACGAGGTTTCAATCATCGCCACCCGAGGGCTGGACGGTCAGGTCGCCTGCTTTGACCCCGGTGAAAACGTGCACCGGGATGGTATCCTGCACACAACCACAGTCCCTGCCCGCCTGCGTCCAGCACAACGCACCGACGCTGTTTTGCTGGCGGCTAATATCCTGAACGCTCTGGACTATGTCGGCGTTATGGGGGTTGAGCTTTTCGTGACGCCAGACGGCCTCATCGTGAACGAGATCGCCCCACGCGTTCATAACTCGGGTCACTGGACCCAGAACGGGTGTGCTGTGGATCAGTTTGAACAGCACATTCGCGCTGTAGCCGGTTGGCCGCTTGGGGATGGGCAACGGCATTCCGACGTGGTGATGGAAAACCTGATCGGCGAAGATATGGACCGCGTTCCTGCACTGGCCGAAGAAGGCGACGTGGCCTTACATCTGTATGGCAAGGCCGAGGTTAAGGCGGGCCGCAAGATGGGCCACTTCAATCGGATTTCGCGGTAATTCAGCCAACAAACCGGGCAGCAATATCACCCGACATATAACTGACCCGTCCTGCGGAAAGCGTGGCGGCGACGCGGCAGGTATGCTTGTCCAATATTACGAGATCGGCGCGCTTGCCGGGTGTAAGTGTGCCGCGGTCTTGCAACCCCAGCACCTGCGCAGGGCCTTCGGACACCAACCGCCAAGCCCCCTCAAAATCAAGCAGCCCCGACTTGGCCAACATCAAAGCCGCCCGCCGTGGGCTGGGATAGTGGTAGTCCGATGCCAAAGCATCACACAAACCCATCGCAATAAGGTCCAGCGCGCTGGCGTTTCCTTTGTGCGAACCACCTCTGACCACGTTCGGCGACCCGAGGATAATATGATCACCCCCTGCACGGGCAGCTTCGGCAGCTTCGATTGTCTCAGGGAACTCAGCGATCCGCGCTCCGCGGTCTCGCCAGACAGAGCGCGTTTCGGCCCTCGCGTCGTCGTGGCTACCCAAACGCACTCCTTGCGCAGCCAGAGTTGCGCATAAATCATCCAATGCCACAGGCACCTCTGCGCCACGCGCATGCATCGTCAGTAGCATGTCAAAATGCACGTCCGGGTTACGACCGGCCTTGAGCGCCTGCCCGGTCAAACGCGGCGGCTTGCGCCCCTCGGACAAACGGTCATGCGGAAGATGGTCGTTGAACACGACGTAAGGCACCTGCCACGCAGCAATACGTTCCGGCAAAGCGTCATAGTCGTCCAGCATGTGCGTCTCAAACCGCAACTGCGGCATCAGGTCGGTCACAACGCGGTCTCTGACCGAGGCTATGGCCTGGAACACCTGCTCAGCAAATTCCGGCCCGCGCGCACCGCCTTCCCAGCTATGAAACTGCGCAAGGACTGCGGTGGTGATCCCGTTTGCGGCCAGTTCTGCCTCAACTGAAAGGATCCCTTCATCCATCTGTTTCATTGCGCCACGTCGCGGGGCAATGTGGCGCTCGAACCCGTCGCCGTGCAGGTCAATTATTCCCGGCAAAACGAGGTATCCGGAAAGGTCGACTTTGCGCGCAGTTGGGTTGGTCTGGATGACACCTTCGGCCATCGTCAGCTCTGCTGACAGCAGACCATGTCCCGGCAACAAGACTTCTGCACCGGTTAGGGTGAGGTTCAGTGCCGTCATTCTGAACGCTCCGATTCAGGTTCCGAACAATCACGTCCGATGCAAATCTCGTCAATTACGTCCATCACACCGTCCAGCCAGGTAATCTGTGGATCAAACTGGCCAAACTCGATGAAATGCAGAGCCTGCGCCATGACGCGCGGGTTGTTCATCATAAACGTGTGCGTCACGGGCAAGACAATATGGTCACTCATCCCATCAACCTTTGTCGTCTCAACCGAAACCTTGCCGTCATCCGGCCCATCGATCAGCGAAGAGAACAAAGGGTTTAACGAGTTTTCACCGGCGATCACGCCCAGCTCGAAATCCGCGGGTGGCAGTTTCCGTGGCAGCCCCTCAGGCCCGGTTCCCAGCATCAGACCTGCAGGCCCGTGCAGCAAGCCGAACACTTCGTAGTCGCCTAATTCGTCCACAAGTTGGCTGCCTTGATTTGGCGGCCCAAGCATCACGACCCGGCCAAGGTTTTCGTGATCGTGGTCCTGCAACCAATACCGCAACAGGATACCGCCCATTGAATGCGCGACCACATTTACAGTATCTGTCCCGCACTGGGCAAAGGCCTCAGGCAGCGTCTGGTTCGCAAGATCCTGAATAGGCAGGTCGGTCGACGGATAACCCGGACGCACAACTGTGTACCCGTGGGCTTTGAACAGTTGCTCCATCACCGTGAAAGATGCCTCTGTCCTGGCGAGGCCATGCAACAGCACAACGCACTTCGCCTGCGCGAAGGTCGGGACCAGGAACAATATCAGGGCGAACAGGTATCTCATAGCGGCCAGATAAGCGCAAACCCGCTGCGATAAAACCCCTAGCGCGGCGTCAGGCGTAACGCTGCCAATGCGATGCCGCCCAGAACCATCGCCGCACCGAACACCAAACGTAACCCCGCAGTTTCACCCAGTAGGATGACCCCGCCTACGATGGCGATGATCGGGACGCTTAGCTGCACCACCGCTGCGGTCGTTGGCGCAAGCTGTGGCAGCACACGATACCACAACGCGTAGCCCAACCCTGAGGTGACGCCGCCAGACATTGCCGCCAGTGCATAGCCAGCAAAGGTCATGTTCCAATCGATGCCAACCGCAAGCAAAGCCAATGCGGTGACAGGTAAGGCGACCACGAAATTAGCGGCCGTCCCAGACAGCGCATCGGGTTCAGACCGTCCAACCAGCGAATAGATGGCCCAACCGATCCCGGCCGCAGTCATCAGGACAGCGCCGATTGGGCTCACCTGCACTTCTCCGGATGGCCAAAGCACCCAGGCAAGTCCAGCCAAAGCGAGGGCCGCCCCTGCGATTTGACGCGCGCTCGGGGTTGCGCCGATTACAGAGGTGACGGTGAACATGGTGATCTGCACGACCCCAAACAGGATCAATGCGCCCAATCCCGCGTCCAGCGTCAGATAGGCGATCGAGAAACCGATCATATACAAAGACAAGGACCCTGCCCCGGCGATCCGGCGTTTGTCCAACAAAGGCAGCGATCCGCCCTTCATTCGAACCAACAACGCCAGTACGACGGCCCCGGCCAATACACGTATGACAGCAAATCCAGCAGGGTCACTGGCACCACTGTCGATGGCCAGACGGTTCAGGATCGAATTCGCCGCAAAGGCGCACATGGTGAGGGCAGAGAGCAGAAACAGACGCATAACAACGGCATAGCGGGTTCGACGTGTTTTGCACACTCACATTCTGGGGGGATTAAAACGAAACGGGGCCGCCCGAAGGCGACCCCATCCATTAGCACAAGGGCTAAGGCAGCTTACATCATGCCGCCCATGCCGCCCATGTCGGGCATACCGCCGCCAGCAGGTGCATCTTTCTGCGGCTTGTCTGCGACCATCGCTTCGGTGGTGATCAGCAGGCCAGCAACCGATGCTGCATCTTCCAGAGCAGTACGGACAACTTTGGCAGGGTCGATCACACCGAATGCGAACATGTCACCATATTCTTCGGTCTGAGCGTTGAAACCAAAGGCTGCGTCAGCGGATTCGCGTACTTTGCCAGCAACGACGGCACCGTCGACACCCGCGTTTTCAGCGATCTGGCGCAGAGGCGCCTCGATTGCCTTGCGAACGATGTTGACGCCAGCGTTCTGGTCGGCGTTTGCACCTTCCACAGTATCCAGCGCTTTGCCGGCCTGAACCAGAGCAACACCGCCGCCCACAACAACGCCTTCTTGTACAGCAGCGCGGGTCGCGTTCAGAGCATCGTCCACACGGTCCTTACGCTCTTTCACTTCAACTTCGGTCATGCCGCCGACGCGGATCACGGCAACACCGCCTGCCAGTTTGGCAACGCGCTCTTGCAGCTTCTCACGGTCGTAATCCGACGATGTTTCTTCGATCTGAGTTCGGATCTGAGCAACACGTGCTTCGATCTCGGCTTTCTCGCCAGCACCGTCGACGATGGTGGTTTCGTCTTTGGTGATTTCGATTTTCTTAGCGGTGCCCAGCATGTCCATGGTGACGGACTCGAGCTTCATGCCCAGATCTTCGCTGATGACCTGACCGCCGGTCAGGATCGCGATGTCCTGCAGCATGGCTTTGCGGCGATCACCGAAGCCCGGTGCTTTGACAGCCGCAATTTTCAGGCCGCCGCGCAGTTTGTTGACAACCAGAGTCGCCAGCGCTTCGCCTTCAACGTCTTCCGCGATGATCAGCAGCGGCTTTTGCGACTGGATCACCTGCTCGAGCAGCGGAACCATCGGCTGCAGCGAGGACAGTTTCTTTTCGTGCAACAGGATCATGCAGTCGTCGAGCTCTGCGATCATCTTGTCTGCGTTGGTGACGAAGTAAGGCGACAGGTAGCCACGGTCGAACTGCATACCTTCGACAACATCGGTCTCGGTTTCCAGACCTTTGTTTTCTTCGACGGTGATAACGCCTTCGTTGCCAACCTTCTGCATCGCGTCTGCGATTTGCTGGCCGATTTCGGCTTCGCCGTTGGCCGAGATGGTGCCAACCTGAGCAACTTCGGCCGAGTCTTTGACTTCGCGCGAAGCAGCTTTGATGCCTTCAACAACCTTGGCGGTCGCCAGGTCGATACCGCGCTTCAGGTCCATCGGGTTCAGGCCAGCAGCAACCTGCTTCAGACCTTCGCGAACGATGGCTTGTGCCAGAACGGTTGCGGTGGTGGTGCCGTCGCCGGCTTCGTCATTGGTGCGGCTGGCGACTTCTTTCACCATCTGCGCGCCCATGTTTTCGAACTTGTCTTCCAGTTCGACTTCTTTGGCAACCGATACACCGTCTTTGGTGATGCGCGGTGCGCCAAAGGATTTGTCTAGCACCACGTTGCGGCCTTTGGGGCCCAGGGTCACTTTTACCGCGTCGGCCAGGATGTTCACACCTGCCAGCATGCGGTTACGGGCATCGGTGTCAAACTTGACGTCCTTAGCAGCCATGTCGTTTCTCCTTGAGAAATAAGTTGTAAATGAAGATCAGAGTGAAGCGCGCGGGCTTACTCGATGATCCCCATGATGTCGCTTTCTTTCATCATCAGCAGCTCTTCGCCGTCGACCTGAACCTCAGTGCCCGACCATTTGCCGAACAGGATCTTGTCGCCAGCTTTGACCGCCATTGCGATCAGCTCGCCGCTGTCCTTGCGTGCGCCTTCGCCGGTTGCGACGACTTCGCCTTCGCTGGGCTTTTCTTTTGCGCTGTCAGGAATGATCAGGCCGCCTGCGGTTTTCTCTTCGCTTTCTGTACGGCGAACCAGCACACGGTCATGAAGCGGTTTCAATGCCATCTTTGCAGCTCCTTGGGCTCAAAGTTTGTTAATCCTCCCCTCGCCAAACGGCGGGGCGTTAGCACTCATGCTTGCCGAGTGATAACGACGCATAGCTAGGGAGTCTAAAACCCCGAGTCAACAAGCTGCGCCGGATTTTTTCGCCAATACCTCAATCAGGCTGATCCCAGCTATAGGCCCAGTGCTTCAAGCCCTCTTGGCCCGCTTCCGTCAGCGCGTAGATGCCTGTCTCTACTTTAGCAAACCAACCATAATGGTTTTCGCGCATCAGCCGGGTTGCATGGGGGACACCAGTCGCCTTTGAGACATCGGCTCCCTTGGTTGCACCGCTTTCAGCTAGATAAGCCGCGCATTTCAATGCATCCTGCCTGTACGCCGTGACGATCCCATGCCGGGTGGCGCCTCCCGCGTTTGGATCCCCTTCAAGCCGATCAAACTCGCGCAGTAACCGGGCGGATTTGGCCTGGTTCTTGCGCGGTGCATATGGTCCCGGATCACATTGCACCTCAACCGCGCCGTCCCGTTCGCGCACTGTAATCAGGCCCAAACCCAGCCTTCGGCACATCGCCAGATTATCTTTCAAAGCGCGACGTGCCGTACGCCCTTTGGGTTTTAGAACGCCTATATAGACCTGATCCGTCACCCGAAGCCGTGTGATCGCCTGATGGAACAGCGCCAGCGAAAAGCGCAATTTCAACTCAACGATAACCGGTTCTTCACCCTCTCGAACGGCCACGACATCTGCCGCTCCAACCTCACCTTTAACGGTATACCCCTGACGCTCGAATAAGGCCTTAATTGGCGGGTAAAGATCCTGCTCACGCTTCATTCGGCCATGCTAGGCAATTTGATGTGGAATGCCAGACACAGATCAACGTGTCCTACAGGTAACGTGCTTGAACAGGGGTCTTGGCCAAGGCAAGGTCGCGACACATATATATGTCACTTACTGAGTTAACCGGGATGGCCCTCATGCGTTTCTTGTCTTTCGCCTTGTTCTTGTTACTGCCGCTCACTGCCCACGCGGCATGCCAAGGCCGAGACCTCCGACCCGATTTGAGCCCCGAAATGCGCGCAGAGATTGACAGGGCTGTGGCCAACGTCCCTTTTTCAGAAGGCAACCATTGGATCGCGACCAATGGCAACACGACGCTGCATTTGATAGGGACGCTGCACACCAACGATCCTCGCATGGATGCCGTTCTGGATGGTCTGGCTCCGACGCTGTCCAATGCCGATGCGTTCTATTTCGAAGTGACGCAAGACAAGATGGATTCGTTTGAGCAGCAGTTGGCCCAGGATCTTAGCCCGGTTTTAATCACGTCCGGCCCGACATTGATTGACCTGATGTCCGAAGAAGATTGGGCAACGCTGTCCGTCGGACTGGCCGATCGTGGCATTCCAACCTGGATGGCCGCAAAGATGCGCCCGTGGTTTCTGAGCATGATGCTTGGCGTACCGCCCTGCATGACGCAAGACGACACCGCGAGCTACGGCATGGACGCGCGCCTGACCGACCTAGCGACCGAGCACAACATCCCTCAGTATTCATTGGAAGAAATCGATGAACTGATGGCAATGTTTGACCACCATCCGTTGGAAAAGCAGGTGCAGTCTCTTGTAAGAATGGCCTCCGCCTTTGAAAGCAGTGAAGATCAGCTGGCGACAATGTTGAACGCCTATCTTGAGGAAAAGCACGGCGAGATCATTCAATTCGCGCGCCTGCAAGGGCTTGAGACATCGGGCCTGACGCAAGAGGTGTTCGACGAAGAATGGGGCGGGTTCGAGGAACAACTTTTGGTCGAACGCAACAACAACTGGATGAAGCACATTCTGGGGCTTGAAGACCAAACTGCTGTCATCGCAGTCGGAGCGGGCCATCTGGCCGGTGAACATGGCTTGTTGAACCAGTTACAGCAGGCAGGATACACGCTGGAACGCGCGCCTTTCTAAGCCGAAATACACCCTTCGTCGCAGTTTACGCAGGGGCGGGTGACAAGCGTGTCCGAGCGCCCTATAAGGCGCGCAAATTTACCATCCTCAGGACGCTGATATGACAACCCTCGTATTTGGACATAAATCCCCCGACACCGATTCCACCGGCTCTCCGATCCTGTGGTCGTGGTACCTGAACGAAGTCAAAGGCGAACAGGCCGAGCCTGTTCTGCTGGGCGAACCCAACACCGAGGCCGCGTTCATGCTTCAACGCTGGGACTTGCCTAAACCGCGTATCATTGACGACGTAGATGCGGATGCACCGGTTGTCATCGTCGACACCAACAATCCGGCGGAATTGCCCGCCAGCGTCAACAGCGCCGACATCCGCGCCATCATTGACCACCACAAACTGGTCGGTGGTCTGGAAACCAAAGGCCCAATCGACATCACCGTGCGTCCACTGGCCTGCACCGCGACGATCATGGTTGACCTGATGGGCGACGACGCCGCCAAAATGCCTGACGCCGTCAAGGGCGCAGCGCTGACCTGCATCCTGTCGGACACGCTGGAATTCCGCTCACCCACCACAACCGCGCATGACCGTGCAGTGGCCGAGAAACTGGCAGCCGAATTGGGTCTCGACGTCTCAAGCTATGCCTCCGACATGTTCGCGGCAAAGTCGGATGTTTCGTCCTTCTCGGACGCAGAACTGATCCGCATGGACAGCAAGGAATACGAAGTCGACGGCACCAAGTTCCGCGTCTCGGTTCTGGAAACCACTGCTCCGGGCGTTGTGCTGGACCGCAAAGCGAGTCTGGCCGAGTCGATGGTCGGTGTCGCGGAAGAAGACGGCGTAGATCAGGTTCTTCTGTTCGTAGTCGACATCCTGAACGAAGAAGCCACTTTGCTGGTTCCAAATGATCTGGTCAAAGGCGTTGCAGAGAAAAGCTTCGGCGCGTCTGTCGATGGCGACGCAGTAGTCTTGCCAGGCATCATGAGCCGCAAAAAGCAGATCATACCCAACCTCAAGGTTTGATAGAAACAGAGGGCGCCCTGCGGGGCGCCTTTTTTTTTGCGAGGCTCTGCCTCGCGCTCCGGGATATTTTTAGCCAGATGAATAGAGGATCCCTTGCTTCATCTGGCCCCAAATATCCTGGGGGAGTCGCCCGGAACGGGCGGCGGGGGCAAAGCCCCCTACTGGCCAAACGGGTCAGGCTCTGCCATAGGCTTACGCATTCATTCAGCCGTGCCAACAGGGGCCTATCATGACGCAGATCATCCACACATTGTCCGAAGTCTCTGGCCATTACAAAGCGCTCTTCGTCGACCTGTGGGGCTGCGTGCATAACGGTATCACCGCTTACCCAGAGGCAGTGGCTGCGCTGCAGGAGTATCGGGCTGCGGGTGGTATTGTTGTTCTGGTGACCAACTCTCCGAAACCACGTGCAGGTGTGGCGCATCAACTTGAACAATTCAACGTGCCCGCGGATGCTTATGACACAATTGCCACCAGCGGCGACTCCGCCCGGTCTGCCATGTTTCGCGGTGCGGTGGGTGAGAAAGTCTATTTCATGGGGGAATGGGAACGTGATGCCGGGTTCTTTGAGCCACTAAAGCTCCTGCACCACCCTATCCATATTGAACGCGTTCCCTTGGATCAGGCCGAAGGTATCGTTTGTTGCGGCCCATTTGATCCAATGGCTGATCCTTCCGTCAACCGCGCAGATTTCCTGTACGCCAAGCAGAAGGGAATGAAGTTGCTGTGCGCCAATCCTGACATCGTTGTCGACCGCGGCGAGATACGAGAATGGTGTGCCGGTGCTCTGGCCAAGCTTTATACAGAAATGGGGGGCGAGAGTCTGTATTTCGGCAAGCCACACCCTCCCATCTACGATTTGGCACGACGCAGGTTGCAGGAATTGGGTCAGGATATCCCGGACGGCGATATCTTGGTGATCGGTGACGGCCCTCATACGGATATTCTGGGGGGTATGGGCGAAGGGATTGATTCCCTTTTCATTTCCGGAGGGCTGGCCGCGGCCGAGACCAAAACGTCGCACCATCCGCACCACGAATCCCTAACTGATTATATTGCAAGGGAAAATATCAATCCAACCTATACGATTGGCAAACTACGCTAGTCAAAAAAGTCTTGATTTTCTGCATCTGCAAAGTAATAAAGTTGCTCAACACGGGCAACTGTAGTTCTTTTGTTGCCCCTTGAAATTAAGTGAGGGCGACATGTTGGACAACCTTCCACGCGGAACGATCTGCATTGAAGACATCGAAATGGGCATGACCCGCCACCTGCGCAAAGTGGTTACGGACGAAGATATCGAGATGTTCGCGCAGGTATCAACAGATCGAAATCCGGTGCATTTGGATGACGACTATGCTCGCGACACGATTTTCCAAGGTCGCATCGCGCACGGCATGCTGACGGCCGGGCTGATTTCGGCTGTGATCGGTGAACAGCTGCCCGGCCACGGCACAGTGTATATGGGACAATCGCTAAAGTTTCTCGCCCCTGTTCGCCCTGGCGACATGGTCTATGCCGAGGTCAAGGTTGTGGATATCGACTTTGCCAAGCGCCGCGTGAAACTTGATTGCCATTGCGCCGTCGACGGCAAAAAGGTTTTGGTTGGCGAAGCTATGGTGCTGGCACCGTCTCGCAAATTCGACTGACCTGCCGGGCGCTTATGCTGAGTCTGCTTGAAGTCTGGAACGCGCCAGCCAGTCACAGGATTGATACATAAAAGCGGCATGGTTCGACCACTTTGGTTATCCGGGCCGAAAAGCTCATGAGCCGCTTTAACACCTACATTCTCTGCACCACCCCACGTAGTGGCAGTACAATGCTGTGCCGGATGCTGACCGACACTGGTGTGGCGGGCCGACCGAAATCGTATTTTCACGACCCTTCTGTATTTGCGTGGCTACAGTACCTGGGGCTCGAAAATGCACAATTCGATAGTCAAAGATTTGCTGTGGCCGCAGCCTTTTCAGAGGCCAAGAAACTTGGGCAAGGAAACAGTGATTTTTTTGGCCTGCGTCTTCAGGGTCGCAGTCTGAAATACCTTCTGAGCCAACTCGCTATATTGCACCCTGAAGAAAGAAACGATCTGCACCGCATCGAAACCGCTTTTGGGGCGACGCGTTTTTTGTATCTGACACGCGAGAACACGCTGGATCAGGCGATCTCATTTGTTAAGGCCAAGCAATCCGGTCTATGGCACAAAAGGAGTGACGGAACCGAGCTTGAGCGGTTGGCTCCTGCCGCGGAACCTGTGTACGATGCTGCCGCAATCTCTGCCCATATGAGCGAATTTGAAGGTTTGAACCGCGACTGGCAGAGTTGGTTTGCACAGCAAAACATCACTCCGGTGCCCCTGACATATGAGCAATTGGCCAAAGACCCTCGGGGTGTTTTAAAGACTGTCTTGGATGCGCTTAATCAGGACGCGTCCGTCATCAAAAACGTATCCGTGTCCACGGCGAGGCTATCCGATTCCGTGAACCAGGAATGGGCTGCCCGTTTCCGGTTTGAACACCCGACGCTTTGATCGTGCAAACAGGCGCTTGAACCTGTCTCGCAGTCCCGCTAGGCAGACGCTATGCGGATCATCCGGGATTTTCAGTTCATCGAACCTCAGGACCGAGGCGCCAGCGTCGCGATCGGGAATTTTGACGGCGTTCACATTGGTCACCGGTCGGTGATCGAGCTCGCGCGGAATGCAGCCCCCGATGCGCCATTGGGCGTGATGACGTTCGAGCCTCATCCGCGAGAATACTTCGCGCCGGACACCCCTCCTTTTCGCCTGATGCGCGGCAATGCCCGCGCGCATCGCCTTGAAAAACTGGGTGTGCAGAAACTTTATGAACTGCCCTTCAACGCGGCGCTTGCCGGATTGAGCCCCGAGGATTTTGCACACAACGTGATCTGTGCCGGTCTTGGGCTTTCGCATGTGGTTGTCGGGGCTGATTTCTGCTTTGGCAAAGGCCGCGCCGGGACAGCGAGCGATCTGGTCAAGTTCGGAGAAGAGATGGGATTTGGGGTAACGATCGCCCCCCTGATGCAGCGGGCAGAAAACGTCGTCTCTTCGACTGCGATCCGCACGGCATTGACCGAGGGCCGCCCGCGTGACGCTGCAACAATGCTTGGGCACTGGCACCGGATCGAAGGAGAGGTCATCGGCGGTGAACAACGCGGCCGTGAACTGGGCTTTCCGACAGCGAACATGTCAATCGAAGGCCTCCACCCACCAAGATTCGGGGTCTATGCGGTGTTGGTCGACGTGTTGGACGGCCCACACAGGGGCAGCTACCACGGCGCGGCCTCTGTTGGCACAAGGCCGATGTTCAATGGCGAAATCCCCAATATCGAAACGTTCCTGTTCGACTTTTCCGGTGACCTCTATGGCGCGACACTGTCAGTCGGGTTGGTCGATTATCTGCGACCCGAGCTGACATTTGATGGGTTGGACGCATTGATCGCCCAGATGGATGCTGACTGCGAAAAAGCCCGGTCCATTCTGGCTGCGCTATGACCAAAGATCCGATTGACCGCAGCGGGCTATCCGACCGGTTCTGGGAACGCAAACCGCTGACCAAGATGAACCAGCATGAGTGGGAAGCGTTGTGCGACGGCTGCGGCAAGTGCTGCCTGAACAAACTTGAGGACGAAGACACAGGCGAAGTCGCCCTGACCTGCGTTGCCTGCCGCCTGCTGGATGACGAGAGCTGCCGCTGCACCCAATACGACATCCGCCACCAATTCGTGCCGGAATGCATCGTGATGAAGCCCGACAATATCGACCAGCATGCTTATTGGCTGCCTCAGACCTGCGCCTATCGGCTGCTGTGGGAGGGAAAGCCACTTTACGACTGGCATCCATTGATATCAGGTACACCGGACAGCGTGCATGCCGCTGGGGTATCGGTACAGGGGCGCACTGTGTCCGAATTCGAAACCCCCATCGAAGAGTGGGAAGACTATATCATCGAGGAGCCCAACTGATGTACTTCGCCTCTGATAATTCCGGCCCGGTCCACCCACAGGTCATGGCAGCTTTGAATGCGGCCAATGAGGGCTATCAGATGGCCTATGGGGCCGATACGCTGATGAACGAAGTGCGCGACCGCATTCGTGGGATATTCGAGGCACCGGGGGCTGCGGTGTACCTGGTCGCGACCGGAACAGCGGCGAATTCACTGGCGTTGGCCACATTGGCAAACCCCTGGGACACTGTGTTTTGTTCGCCAGTGGCACATATCCACGAAGATGAGTGCAACGCGCCCGAATTCTACACAGGTGCGAAACTGACACTGGTGCCGGGTTCTGACAAAATGACCGCCGATGCGTTGCGCCAGTCCATTCTGGGTGAGGAAACGCGGGGCGTACACGGCCCGCAACGCGGGCCCGTATCCATCACACAAGTCACCGAGCGTGGTTCCGTCTATACACTGACCGAATTGCAAGAGCTGTGCGGCGTGGCCAAGGAATATGGCTTGCCCGTGCATCTGGACGGCGCACGTTTCACCAATGCTCTGGTCGCCCTGAATTGCACTCCGGCTGAGATGACGTGGAAATCGGGCGTGGATGCCGTAAGCTTTGGCGGCACCAAAAACGGGCTTATGGGCGTCGAGGCCGTCGTGTTCTTTGACGAGACCAAAGCCTGGGAATTCGAGCTGCGCCGCAAACGAGGCGCGCATCTGTTTTCCAAGCATCGCTATCTGTCAGCCCAGATGGCCGCCTATTTGCAAGATGATCTGTGGTTGACAATGGCACGACAGGCGAACGCCAACTGCGCGCGCTTGACGGATGGTTTGCGGGTCAAGGGGGCCTCGTTCCTGCACGAGCCGCAGGCGAATATGATCTTTGCCCAGTTCTCTCGTGCGCGCCACAAACAGCTACACGCCGCCGGGGCGATCTATCATCTTTGGGGCGGCGAGCTTGAGGGCGACGACGACGGCGAAATACTGGCCTGCCGACTGGTCTGTGACTGGTCTATCAGCGCAGGGGATATAGACCGGTTCCTCGACTTGCTTTGATAAGCTGTGCCCGGCCAAGGTCTGGCCGGGCACGACTATCCGTTTGGAAACAGACGGTCCAAGCGTGCTTGTAACTTATCCCTTCATTTCGGCCAGATGCCGGTCCAGATCGTCCAAACGATCCTGTCCCCAAAACCGCTGACCGTCTTCGGTGATGTAAAACGGTGCACCAAACGCCCCAGCGTCAACTGCTTCTTCCAAATTCGCCGCATAGGTGTCTGCCCCATCCAGCAAACCGCTGTCAGCCAGGTTCGGGTCAAACCCCGCTTTGCTGAGACAGTCGCGAATAACATCATCCTGCGCGATATCCTTTTCCTCGGCCCAGCAGGCGCGCAGAAGGGAATGGACCAGCTGTCCGACGTCCCCCGACCCATCTTTGGCCGCTGCGATCACGGCATAAGAGGACGGCGCCATATTGGTCGGCCAATGCGCCGGCTTCATGTTGAAGTCGATCCCAAGGTTCTTGGACTGCCGCTGCAGTTCTTGCGCCCGGTATTCGATGCGGGAAATGTGCCGATCCTTAGGGGGCGTGCCGCCGGTACGTCCGAACAGGGCCATGATATCCAGCGGTTTGTAGTTGATCGTCGCGCCGTGTTTCGCCGCCACCTCCTCAAGCCGGGTCCCGGCCAGATAGGTAAAGGGCGAGATCGTCGCAAAATAGTAGTCAATTGTGGCCATGTTCACTTTCTCCGCTGCAAAATCTTTGCGAGACGGTAAGGCCATGCTAAGCGGTGTCAACATCACGAATCTGTCACAATAGCCTTTGCTGCCCGGGGACCTCAGCCGATGCCGACACTTCACGAACCCAAGCTTATTGCTGGGAACGCAAACCTACCGCTTGCCGAATCTATTTCTCGCCGGATGAGCCTGTATCGCGGTGTCGACCAGGGCTTGGTCGACGCGCGGGTCGAACGGTTCAATGACGGTGAGATTTTCGTCGAGGTTTTCGAGAATGTGCGTGGCGAGGATATGTTCATCGTCCAACCAACCTCGAACCCGGCAAATGACAACCTTATGGAATTGCTGATCATTGCGGACGCGCTGCGCCGGTCGTCCGCCCAGCGGATCACTGCCGTGATCCCCTATTTCGGTTATGCCCGCCAGGATCGCCGGACCAAAGCCCGCACACCCATCAGCGCCAAGCTGGTCGCCAACATGCTGACCGGGGCCGGGATCGAACGTGTCCTGACCATGGACCTGCATGCAGCACAGATTCAGGGCTTTTTCGACATTCCGGTGGACAACCTCTATGCCTCGCCCATTTTCGCACTGGATGTGAAAAACCAGTTCAAAGATCAGATGGATGAGATCATGGTGGTCTCTCCCGACGTGGGCGGTGTGGCGCGCGCGCGCGAGCTGGCCAAGCGGATCGAAGCGCCGCTGTCGATCGTGGATAAACGTCGCGAAAAAGCCGGTGAAGTGGCCGAAATGACGGTGATCGGGGATGTCAAAGACAAGATTTGCCTGATCGTCGACGACATGTGCGACACGGCCGGAACGCTTTGCAAAGCGGCGCAGGTGCTGCTGGATAACGGTGCGAAAGAGGTTCATTCCTACATCACCCACGGCGTCATGAGCGGCCCTGCGGTCGAACGCGTGACCAATTCGGTGATGAAGTCGCTGGTTCTGACCGACACGATCCAGCCCACCAAAGAGGTCGCGAAGGCCAAAAACATCCGGATCGTGCCGACCGCACCGATCTTTACGCAGGCGATCCTGAACATTTGGAACGGTACCAGCGTGTCCTCACTGTTTGAGGATAAGACCCTGACGCCGATCTACGAGTCCATGTACCACATGGACTGATACGAACGGGCGGCATCCTGTGCCGCCCTTTTCTTTTGCAACTCCCCTTCAAAGCAGGACGCTTCTGTGACACCCGAAAAACGCATCGTTCTTTCCAGCGACCACGCAGCGATAGAGCTGCGCCAAGCCGTAGCTGAGCACATCACAGCGCAAGGCTGGGATGTGGTGGATATCGGCCCCAAGACGCCTGAGAGCACGCATTACCCCATTCATGGCAAAGCCGCGGCTGAGGCTGTCGCGACGGGGGATTGTCAGCTTGGCATCGTCCTTTGCGGCACCGGTCAAGGCATCATGATGGCCGCGAACAAAGTACCCGGAATACGGTGCGGTGTATGCTCGGATGCTTTTTCGGCGCGTATGATCCGCCAGCACAACAACGCGAACATGCTTTCTATTGGCGCGCGTGTTGTCGGTGAGGGTCAGGCATTGGATATCGTTGACGCATTCCTGAGTGCTGATTTCGAAGGCGGACGGCACGCAACGCGCGTGGACATGATCGAGCCAGAGATCGACTGATCAGCCCTTTAAGAAATATTCCAGTCATCCTCGTGTGGTACGTCGCCAATAGCGGTCCAGGCCACTCGTATTCGTGCGACGCGCGTGTCTGACCATGTGCGGAAAACTGCTTCGAAACCTTGTGGTGTGATGTTCTCGGCTTTTACCTCGGCTCTCAGGGCCGAGGTGGTATCGACATCCCAAAGGGATATTCCAACCTGAACCACAGGCGTAGAGCGAAACGGTTGATTAAAAACGACAGCGGTGCGCCTTTCCCGCGCGCCATTGCCTGTCCACATGTCGCCTCCATCTGTGAACTCGGAGAACAGAACAGTCTCACCTTGGTCGATGCCAATCGGATGGGTTCGAAACGTCTTCATCTTTGTTGTCTTTTGCTATCAATCTCGAACACTTAATCTGAGACTTTGATGAAATCACGACAAAAAAACGGCCCCGCACTACGAGGCCGTTTCTAATGTTTCTTTTGCAACAAGCCTTTACAGGCTCATATGCGTCCCAAGCGCTTCCATGTCGGCCAGCAGTTTGGCTGCATCGTCAACGATGGTCTGATCTTCACCAGCCTTCGCAGCCTCATGCGAGGCGCGGGCTTCTGCGATCAGGTCATCCAGATGCGACCGGGTCACTTCGCTAACCGGAATGGCCTTTTCGGCCAGAACCGACATGCTGTCGCCGTTGATCTGGGCAAACCCGCCGGTGACCAGGTATTCGCTGGCTCCTGCGGGTGCCTCAACCTTTAGCAGACCGGGGCGCAGCGTGGTGATGGTGGGGGCATGATCGGGCATCGCCGTCATGTCCCCGTCCGCGCCGGGAATCTGGACCGCGGTGGCCTCAAGCGAAGCAAGGCTCCGCTCGGGGCTGACGAGGTCGAATTGCATCGTGTTTGCCATCAGGGATACTCCTTAGGCGGCTTCTGCGGCCATCTTTTCCGCTTTGGCGATCACTTCGTCGATGCCGCCAACCATCAGGAAGGCCGCTTCGGGCAGGTGATCGTATTCGCCAGCCACAACGGCCTTGAACGACGAGATGGTGACATCCAGAGGAACCTGAACGCCCGGCGAACCGGTGAAAACCTCGGCCACGTCGAACGGCTGCGACAGGAAGCGTTCGATCTTACGGGCACGGGCCACGGTCAGTTTATCTTCTTCCGACAGTTCGTCCATGCCGAGGATGGCGATGATGTCCTGCAGCGACTTGTAGCGCTGGAGGATCTGCTGAACGTCGGTTGCAACCGCGTAGTGCTCTTCACCAACGATGGCCGGGTCCAGCAGACGCGACGACGAGTCGAGCGGGTCAACAGCCGGGTAGATACCCTTTTCCGAGATCGCACGGTTCAGAACCGTGGTTGCGTCCAAGTGAGCAAACGATGTTGCCGGCGCGGGGTCGGTAAGGTCGTCCGCAGGCACGTAGATCGCCTGCACCGAGGTGATCGAGCCCGACTTGGTCGAGGTGATGCGTTCCTGCAGCGCGCCCATGTCGGTCGCCAGTGTCGGCTGGTAGCCCACGGCTGACGGAATACGACCCAGCAGAGCCGAAACCTCGGAACCCGCCTGCGTAAAGCGGAAGATGTTGTCGACGAAAAACAGAACGTCGGTACCGGACTGGTCGCGGAACTGCTCGGCCAGGGTCAGACCGGTCAGAGCAACACGCGCACGCGCTCCCGGAGGTTCGTTCATCTGACCGTAAACCAGGGCCACCTGCGATTCCGACAGGTTGTCGGGTTTGATCACGTTCGATTCGATCATCTCGTGGTACAGGTCATTCCCTTCACGGGTCCGTTCACCAACACCCGCAAACACGGAAAAGCCCGAGTGCACTTTTGCGATGTTGTTGATCAGTTCCATGATGAGAACGGTTTTACCAACGCCCGCACCGCCGAAGAGGCCAATTTTACCGCCTTTGGCGTAGGGGGCCAGCAGGTCCACAACCTTGATGCCGGTCACCAGGATTTCCGACTCGGTCGACTGTTCGTCGAACTCGGGTGCGGGCTGGTGGATCGCGCGGGTTTCAGTTGCAGCAACGTCGCCTTTTTCGTCGATCGGTTCGCCGACCACGTTCAGGATTCGGCCCAGGGTGGCGTTACCAACCGGAACCGAGATCGGTGCGCCGGTGTCGGTCACGGCTTCGCCGCGGACCAGACCTTCGGTCGCGTCCATCGCGATGGTACGGACGGTGTTTTCACCCAGGTGCTGAGCAACTTCCAACACCAGGCGCTTGCCGTTGTTGGTGGTTTCCAGCGCGTTCAGAATTTCAGGCAGTGCATCATCGAACTGCACGTCAACGACGGCCCCGATGATTTGTGTGACTTTGCCTTTTGCATTCGCCATGTTTCGTCTCCGGTATGTCTCTACAGCGCTTCGGCGCCGGAAATAATTTCAATCAGCTCGTTGGTGATCACGGCCTGACGCGAGCGGTTGAACTGGATCGTCAGCTTGTCGATCATCTCACCCGCGTTGCGTGTCGCGTTGTCCATTGCGGACATCCGTGCACCCTGTTCAGACGCTCCGTTTTCGAGCAGAGCCGAGAAGATCGCGGTCGCGACCCCCTTGGGCAGCAGGTCGGCCAGAATGGCCTCTTCGCTGGGCTCATAGTCGAAAATGGCACCGCTGTCGTCACCCTCGGTTTCCTCGAAAGAGGCCGGGATGATCTGCTGTGCCGTCGGGATCTGGGTCACAACGTTGACGAACTTCGAGTAGAAGATCGTGGCAACATCGAACTCAGCCCCATCAAAGCGAGACAGGATGTCCTTGGCGATGTCCTGCGCGTTGGTGTACCCAATGCGCTTGACCTCGCTCAGGTCGATATGTCCAACGAACAGATCGGCAAAGTCGCGTTTAAGAGCGTCACGCCCCTTCTTGCCGACGGTCAGAACCTTGACCGTCTTGCCTTTGCCGCGTAGCTCTTCCGCTTTTTGGCGGGCCAGCTTGGCGATGTTCGAGTTGAAGCCGCCGCACAGGCCGCGTTCAGCTGTCATTACAACCAGCAGATGGACATCATCACTGCCCGTACCACGGAGCAGCTTGGGGGCACTGTCGCTGCCCCCGACCGACGCCGCCAGCCCCGCCATCACGGCATTGAACCGCTCGGCATAAGGGCGCGAGGCTTCGGCAGATTCCTGGGCGCGGCGCAGTTTTGCAGCCGCGACCATCTGCATGGCCTTGGTGATCTTGCGGGTCGATTTGACCGACTCGATCCTGTTTTTAAGGTCCTTCAGACTAGGCATCGGAACCCCCTATCAAGCGAAGGTCGCGGCGTATTCGTCGATCGCTGCCTTGATCTTGTCGGACGCGTCACCTTTGACCTTGGGATCTTCGTCGGTGATCCACTTTAGCAGGTCAGCATGCTTTCCGCGCAGGTGCGCCAGCAGACCGGCCTCATAGCGGCCAACGTCAGACACTTCGATCTTGTCGAGATAGCCGTTGGTGCCAGCGAAGATGACGCAGACGATTTCCGCGTTGGTCAGCGGCGAGTACTGCGGCTGCTTCATCAGCTCGGTCAAACGCGCACCACGGTTCAGCAGCTGCTGGGTCGCGGCGTCGAGGTCGGAACCGAACTGCGCAAACGCAGCCATTTCGCGGTACTGAGCCAGTTCCAGTTTCACCGGACCAGCAACCGACTTCATCGCGTCAGTCTGAGCCGACGAGCCCACACGCGAAACCGACAGACCGGTGTTCACAGCAGGACGGATGCCCTGATAGAACAGTTCGGTTTCCAGGAAGATCTGACCGTCGGTGATCGAGATCACGTTGGTCGGAATAAACGCCGAAACGTCACCACCCTGAGTTTCGATAACCGGCAGAGCGGTCAGCGAGCCTGCACCGAAATCTTCGTTCAGCTTCGCCGAACGCTCCAGCAGGCGCGAGTGGAGGTAGAAAACGTCACCAGGATAGGCTTCGCGTCCGGGCGGACGACGCAGCAGCAGGGACATCTGACGATACGAAACAGCCTGCTTCGACAGGTCATCATAGATGATCAGCGCGTGGCGGCCGTTGTCTCGGAAGTATTCGGCCATCGCAGTCGCCGAGTACGGCGCCAGGAACTGCATCGGCGCCGGGTCGGACGCGGTCGCGGCCACAACGATCGAGTATTCAATCGCGCCGGACTCTTCCAGTTTCTTCACCAGCTGCGCAACGGTCGAACGCTTCTGACCAACAGCCACGTAGATGCAGTACAGTTTCTTCGACTCGTCATCGCCTGCAGCGTCGTTGTAGACTTTCTGGTTCAGGATGGTGTCCAGAGCAACGGCGGTTTTACCGGTCTGACGGTCACCAATGATCAGCTCACGCTGGCCACGGCCGATCGGGATCATCGCGTCAACCGATTTCAGGCCGGTTGCCATCGGCTCGTGCACCGATTTACGCGGGATGATGCCAGGGGCTTTGACGTCTGCAACGCCACGTTTTGAGGCGTTGATCGGGCCCTTGCCATCCAGCGGGTTGCCCAGACCGTCGACAACGCGGCCCAGCAGTTCGTCACCGATTGGCACGTCCACGATCGAGTTGGTGCGCTTAACAGTGTCACCTTCTTTGATGTCACGGTCGGAGCCGAAGATAACGACACCGACGTTGTCGCTTTCCAGGTTCAGGGCCATACCCATGATGCCACCGGGGAATTCGACCATTTCACCCGCTTGCACGTTGTCCAGACCGTATACACGGGCAATCCCGTCACCGACGCTCAGCACGCGGCCGATCTCGGCCACTTCGGCTTCCTGACCAAAATTCTTGATCTGGTCCTTCAGGATTGCAGAAATCTCTGCAGCTTGGATTCCCATTTATCCGACCTCTTTCATTGCATTCTGTAGGGAGTTCAGCTTCGAACGGATCGAGCTATCGATCATTTTCGAGCCCACTTTAACGACAAGACCGCCGATGAGGCTTTCATCCACGGTCGCATTGATTGTCACGGTCTTGCCCACACGCTCAGACAGCGTCTTGGACAGTTTATCCATCTGTGTCTTGGTCAGCGCCTTTGCTGACGCGACTTCGGCGGTTACTTCGCCACGCTCTTCGGCCAGCATGTCACGCAGCACCTGCACCAGTTGCGGTACAACGAACAGGCGGCGTTTCTGTGCCATCAGACCCAGCGTGTTACGCAGGATCGGGTTCAGACCCATCTTGTCAGCTACTGCGGTGATTGCGCCCTCTTGCTCAGCGCGCGAAACCAAAGGTGATGCGATTAGGTCGCGCAGTTCGGCACTTTCGCCCAATGCTGCTGCCAGATCGTTGATACCGGTTTCCAGACCTGCGAGGTCTTTATTCTCTTTCGCGATCTCGAAGATCGCCGTGGCATAGCGCTCGGCTATGCCTGTGGAAATCGAAGCTGGTTCGGACACGTCCACCCTTCCGATATTTGAGGCCCCGATTTCGGGTAGCGGCCGCTACCTAGGGGCGTGAGGAAACCCCGTCCTTAGAGGGCGGGGATCAAAATCACCGGGGATGTAGCAGAGGTGTTCCAACCAAGCAATACGCTATAGCGGTAACAGTATTATCCACAAAATGTTTAATTACAACGCGTTAGCCGGGGTGCGACCCTTTTATCCGGTTAGGGCAGCTGAAAAATGTTACGAAAGTGTAGGTTTTTACGATTCCTGTGGCCCATTTCCTGCGATTTCACGATTTGGGTATGCCCAAAATCAAGGCAATCGCGCTATGCAGGTTTCAACAAACCATCCAAAGCCTGAATTGGCCTGCGCACTGCGTCTTTGGTCACGGTTCCACTGGGTGGGCGGATGTGCTTGGTCACTTCGACCATCAACACACCTCCAGCCATTACCGTCGGAATGCGTTGGCCGGTCTTTTCGATCAAGTTCCCCGATTTCAGCCAGAACCGCCGGAACGAAGGTGGCAGGTAAAGCGCCGAGCAGTGGCTTTCGGGGTTAAAATGGTGGGACTTGAGCTGATGTTCCAACTGCGACGTAGAATACGGTCTTCCGAACCCAAATGGTGTTCTATCGGATCGTGACCACAGCCCTGCCCGGTTGGGCACAATAAAGAACGCTTTCCCACCCGGCCCCAAGACACGCCAGCATTCATCCAAAAGCTCGTTTGGGCGCTGGGATGTCTCAAGCCCATGCATGACCACCAGCTTGTCTACGTGCCCTGTCTCAATCGGCCACAGCGTTTCTTCGGTCAGAACTGAAACGTTTGGCATCCCGGCAGGCCACGGCATGACCCCTTGCGGGCCCGGCATCAATCCTATGACACGACGCGCATCCGCCAGATACGGGCGCAGAAGCGGAACAGCGAAACCGAATCCCACAACCGTCTGGCCTTTGGCCTCTGGCCATTGCTCGATCAACCGACCGCGAATAGCTGCTTGCGCAGCACGGCCCAGCGTGCTGCGATAGTAGAAATTCCTCAGATCCTGCACATCAAGATGCATTGCGTACACCCGGTTAATCGGCTTAGCTGCACGCAGTCTAGCAACGAAAGGGCAAAAGGCCATGCCTCTTGAGATGGTCACCATCCCTTGCCTCAGCGACAATTACGCCTTTCTGGCGCATGACGCCGCGAGCGGCGATACCGCTTTGATCGACGCGCCAGAGGCCGCGCCCATAGTGGCAGAGTTGGAAAAAAGTGGATGGAAGCTTAGCCACGTGTTGCTGACGCACCACCATTTCGATCACGTCGACGGTTTGCCCGGCATACTGGAACGGTATTCGGCCAAAGTGATTGGTGCAGCAGCTGACGCCCATCGCTTGCCGCCCTTGGACCAGCAAGTAGCTGAGGGCGATGTTCTGGAAATCGGCGGCGAACCGGTCGAAGTGCTGGACGTCTCGGGCCATACCGTCGGCCATATTGCTTTTTACATGCCGCAGAGCGCTGTTGTCTTCACCGCGGATAGCTTGATGGCGCTGGGATGTGGTCGTTTGTTTGAAGGTACGGCCCCTCAAATGTGGGAATCACTGAGCAAACTGGCCGCCCTGCCTGATGAAACGGTGGTGTGTTCTGGTCACGAATACACTCAATCAAATGCCAAATTCGCCCTGACAGTCGACCCAGACAACGTCGCGTTGCAGAATCGAGCCGCTGATATTGACCGCGCGCGCGCAGCCGGAGAGCCCACGGTTCCATCAACACTGGCGCTCGAAAAGGCAACAAATCCGTTTCTGCGAGCCGAAGATCCGGCGATTCAGGCCCATCTGGGTATGGAAAATTCCGACGCTGCGTCAGTTTTCGCGGAAGTGCGATCTAGAAAAGACCGTTTTTAATGCCTATTTCGCGAACTTCACGGTCACGGTCACAACAAATGTGACTGTCAAGTGAAAGAAAACCCTTGAAGCCGGGCCATGATCAACCAAACTCTAATAGTATGAGGACATGGTTGGGATGGGGATCCGGCCTACAGCCCGCGCCCCTTCCGACCCAAGATAGAGGAGCACCCGCGTGCCTTCATTCTCGAGCACATTAGAACAAGCCATTCACGCGGCCCTGGCGGCTGCGAACGAACGGCGACACGAATTCGCAACGCTGGAGCATCTTCTCCTGGCGCTGTTGGAGGAGCCTGACGCCATCCGCGTCATGAAAGCCTGCAGCGTTGATCTGGAAGAGCTGCGCAGCACTTTGATCGAGTTTATCGACGAAGATCTCTCTAATCTCGTCACCGATATTGACGGATCCGAGGCGGTTCCGACGGCCGCGTTCCAACGTGTTATTCAACGCGCTGCAATCCACGTTCAAAGTTCGGGACGTACCGAAGTTACCGGTGCCAATGTTCTGGTCGCCATTTTCGCCGAACGCGAAAGCAACGCGGCCTATTTCCTGCAAGAACAGGACATGACGCGCTATGACGCGGTCAACTTCATTGCGCACGGCGTCGCGAAGGACCCCGCTTATGGTGAAAACCGCTCGGTTTCCGGCGCAGATCAGGTTGAAGACGAAGTTCAGGCCGGCGCTGGCGAGGGTGAGCAAAAAGAAAGCGCTCTGGGCAAATACTGCATCGACCTGAACGCCAAGTCCCGCGCGGGCGACGTTGACCCGCTGATCGGCCGCAGCGATGAGGTTGAGCGCTGCATTCAGGTGCTCTGCCGTCGCCGCAAGAATAACCCACTGCTGGTGGGTGATCCGGGTGTTGGCAAAACCGCAATAGCCGAAGGTCTGGCCCATAAGATCGTGGCCGGCGAGGCCCCCGATGTTCTGTCCGAAACCACCATCTATTCATTGGACATGGGCGCGCTGCTGGCGGGCACCCGCTATCGCGGTGATTTCGAGGAACGGCTGAAAGCGGTCGTCACTGAATTGGAAGAACACCCCGATGCCGTTCTGTTCATCGATGAGATTCACACCGTAATCGGTGCCGGTGCCACTTCCGGCGGCGCAATGGACGCGTCGAACTTGCTGAAACCTGCCCTGCAGGGCGGCAAGCTGCGCACTATGGGCTCGACCACATATAAAGAGTTCCGTCAGCACTTTGAAAAGGACCGCGCGCTGAGCCGCCGGTTCCAGAAAATCGACGTGAATGAGCCTTCGGTCGAAGACAGCGTGAAAATCCTGCGTGGTCTGAAGCCCTATTTCGAGAAACACCACGAGATAAAATACACTGCGGATGCAATCAAAACCGCCGTGGAGCTTTCGGCGCGGTATATCAATGACCGTAAACTGCCGGACAAGGCGATCGACGTGATTGACGAGGCTGGCGCGGCTCAACATCTGGTTGCTGAAAGCAAGCGTCGCAAGACCATCGGTGTTAAAGAGATCGAAGCCGTAGTAGCGAAGATTGCGCGCATTCCACCGAAAAACGTCACCAAGGATGATGCCGAAGTTCTGAAAGATCTGGAAGCGTCGCTGAAGCGGGTTGTGTTCGGTCAGGACGATGCAATCGTTGCCCTGTCCAGCGCGATCAAACTGGCCCGTGCCGGTTTGCGCGAGCCTGAGAAGCCAATCGGGAACTACCTGTTCGCTGGTCCGACTGGTGTAGGTAAGACCGAAGTGGCAAAACAACTGGCTGATACGCTGGGCGTGGAACTTCTGCGTTTTGACATGTCCGAGTACATGGAGAAGCATGCCGTCAGTCGCCTGATCGGTGCCCCTCCGGGTTATGTCGGGTTTGATCAGGGCGGTCTTTTGACAGACGGCGTGGATCAGCATCCGCACTGCGTGCTGCTGCTGGACGAGATCGAGAAAGCGCATCCCGACGTGTTCAACATCCTGTTGCAGGTGATGGACCACGGCGAGTTGACGGACCACAACGGACGCACAGTCAACTTCCGTAATGTGGTGCTGATCATGACCTCGAACGCAGGTGCGCAAGAGCAGGCGAAAGCCGCGATTGGCTTTGGACGTGATCGTCGCGAAGGCGAAGACACGGCTGCAATCGAACGCACCTTCACGCCTGAGTTCCGCAACCGTCTGGACGCGGTGATCTCGTTCGCGCCGCTGCCAAAAGAGGTCATTCTGCAGGTTGTCGAAAAGTTCGTGCTGCAGCTTGAAGCCCAATTGCTGGATCGGAACGTCACGATTGATCTGACACCCAAAGCAGCCGAGTGGCTTGCCGACGAAGGGTATGACGACAAAATGGGTGCGCGCCCACTGGGTCGCGTTATCCAGGAACACATCAAGAAACCTCTGGCCGAGGAATTGCTGTTCGGCAAACTCGCGAAGGGTGGTGTGGTCCGCGTATCGGTCAAGAAGGGTGAACTGAACCTGGAAATTCTGGGCCCTGACCAGCCTCGGATACCGGGTGACAAACCTCCGCTTTTGACAGCAGACTAAGTGCGGGCTGCATTGACAGCCATTCTATCGCTCGTTGCCGCCCAAGCAGCGAGCGATATCTCTTTGCAGCACCCCGTTGACTGCACGCTTAACCAGACCTGTTTTATTCAGAACTACGTTGATCAGGACACTACGCAGGGCGTGAGCGACTTTCGTTGTGGGCCGCTCAGCTATGATGGGCACAAAGGTACGGACTTTGCGCTGCGGTCATTGGCGGACATGGCATCGGGCGTAGACGTTTTGGCCGCAGCACCGGGTATTGTACGCGGAGTGCGTGATGGAATGGCTGATCGCCGTTACGACCCGGAACAAGCCGCATCAATTGCGAACCGCGAATGCGGGAACGGTGTCGTCATTGCGCACGAGGACGGCTGGGAGACTCAGTACTGCCACCTAAAAAATGGCTCTTTGCAGGTGAAGCAAGGCCAGCGCGTGGAGGCCGGTACAGTTATCGGTCAGGTTGGGCTTAGCGGCCTGACCCAGTTTCCGCATCTGCATTTGTCCGTGCGCAAAGACGGTCGTGTTGTTGATCCTTTTACGCCAGATGATGCGGCACAATGCGCGCCTTCGGAGTCCACCTTGTGGGATAACGTACCGGATTATGTCCCGGGTGCCTTGGTCTCTGTCGGATTTTCGGATGTCGTGCCCGAATATGATGATGTTCTGGCGGGCACAGCACAATCCAACGCACTATCACCGCAAGCCCCTGCCCTGGTATTGTTCGGCCATGCTTTCGGAGTTCAGGACGGCGATATAATGCGCCTTGTGGTGAACGGACCCGAAGGGGTGCTGACAACTCATGACGCGGTATTTGACCGAACCCAAGCCCGCGTTTTTCGTGCCGCCGGACGTCGTCGCCAATCAGAGCCCTGGCCGGTCGGAACATATACCGGAGTGATCTCGCTGTTGCGCCAAGGTACGGAAATCAGCCGCATGACAACGACCCTGACTGTGCGCTGAGCTTATCTCTCTGTCAGTTTCAGTTCGATCCGGCGGTTCTGCGCACGTGCTTCGGGTGTGTCTGCCGGGTTCACAGGTTGAAACTCACCAAACCCGTTCGCAGCAAGTCGGTTGGGCGGTATGCCCAATGCCTCGACCATATACAGGACAACTGACAATGCTCTGCCTTGGCTCAGTTCCCAGTTGTCACGATAGCGACCAGTCCCTGCCAAAGGCACATTGTCAGTATGGCCATCAACCCGGATAACCCAATTCAGCCCAGCCGGGATCTCGGCCGCCACGCTCCGCAGGATGTTGGCCACCTTTGCCACTTCAAGCTGTCCCTCAGGTGACAAAATCGCAGAGCCCGTGTCAAAAAGGACCTCAGAGGAAAACACGAAACGGTCCCCTTCGATCCGGACACCTTCCTGATCTCCCAAAACGTCGCGCAAACGACCAAAGAATTCGGACCGATATCGCTGCAGGTCTTCCGCCTGAGCGGTCAGCTCCTCGTTCTGGCCCGACAATGCTTCGGCTTCGGCTTCCAAACGTGCGCGTTCAGCCTCTTCCAAAAGGCGTCGTCGGCGCTCTTCCGACGCAGCCCGCGCCAGTGCCGCGTTGAGGTCCTGACCCAGCGTCTGGATACGGATATCTGCAGCGGCATTGCGCTCTTCATAGTCATCCAACAGCGCCTGCAACCCGCCCAACTGTTCACGCAGCGCCGACATTTGTTGGTTCAACAATGCCGTCTGACGCTGCGCTTTTTCGGAAATCGCCTGCTCCGCCGAAATCGCATCTCTGGCAACCGCAAGCAAATCCGCGCGCTCCTGAGCAAGTGTGCGTTGTTCATCAGCCTCGGATTGCGCCTGAAGCTGTGCAGCCAACGCGGCCTCGAGCTGTGCTTGAAGTTCTTCGGTGTTCAGTTCACCAAATTGGCGTTCCAATTCCGCCTGCGCAGCGCGTGCTGCGGCCAACAAGGTCAATGTGTCTTCTGCCTCTTGGCGTTGAGCCTCAAGCGCAAGCGTCATAGCCGTCAGCTCTGCATCCGCGTCCTGCAGTCGATTACGCAGATTTTCGGCTGCTGCGGCTTCAGCCAGACGCGCGGCTTCTTCTGCAGAAAGCTGCGCTTCGAGGTCCGAGATCAACGCTGCCTGATCCGTGCCACTTTGTTCCAGATCAGCTACAAGCGCTTCCAGCGCCTCGCGTCGAGCGGCTGCCAACCGGGCAGCCTCAGCCTGAGCGTCAATCTCAGCACGGCTTTGTGCAAGTGCCAGATTCAACGCCTCTTGTTCACTCAGCAGGTTTTCGCGCTCCGACTCCAGCGATGCGATCGCACCGCGCGACCGTTCCTGATCGGCAAGTAAAGCGGCAACCTGGTCTTCAAAATCCGTCAGTCGGATTTGCGCGTCTACCAATTCGCTCTCTACCTGAGACAAAGTTGAGTTCAGCGCGCCAAGCCGGGCTTCGAGGCGACTGTTTTCGCGCTCTTCCAAGCCCAAAGCCCCAGCAAGTGCGGCGACTTCGTCAGACAATGCTGTCAGTTCGTCTTCCTGGCCCGATATCGTCTCGCGCAGTACGAACTGCACCACCATGAAGATGGTCAGAACGAAGGTCAAAACCATCAAAAGCCCTGTGATCGCATCCACAAAGCCGGGCCATACTGAGCCCTGAAACCGCTGACCTGTGCGCCTGGACAGGGCCATAGGTTATTCTCCGTCCAGGCTGGTGCGCACAGCGCTCCGTGGCAGTGCGAGTGCTTTGGCAAGCAGCTCAAAGTCCTTGCGTTGCTCGTTCAGGGCTTCTTGGCGGCCAGCTGACATCTCTTCGAGAAGGCGCAGCAGTTGGACGTCCATCGACCGCAAGCGCATTCGGCTTTCGGCGTCTATGCCTTCACCTGTGCCCTGCTCGCGCATGTGATCCAGCAACGCATCCTGACCCAGAGCCACGCGCTCCAACGCCGCTGTCACCCCTTCGGTCTCAGACTGGCGCATATTCATTTCACCAATCGAGCTGACCAACTGCCCTAGCCTTGCAGATACGGCAGCACGGTCGGCCTCTTGCGCTTCGAACAAGTCCTGAAGCGCGTTCATCTGCTCTGACATCGCGTCCAAAACCGGGGTGAGCACTGCTATTTCCGCACCACCCTCATCACTCGACGCAAATCCGACCCGCGTAATTGATGACAGCCATTCTTCCAGTTCACGATAAAAACGGCTTTGCCCATGACCTGCAAACAGCTCAAGCAAGCCTACGATAAGGGATCCGGCAAGACCCAGCAAAGACGATCCAAAGGCCACGCCCATACCTTGCAGCTGTGCCTCAAGCCCAACCATAAGACGGTTGAAAACGGCCAGCCCCTCTTCGCCCTCCTGAGGGTTCAGGCTGCGGATCGTATCGACGATCGCGGGCACGGTGGTTGCAAGACCAAAAAACGTTCCCAACAAGCCCAGATAAATCAGAACGTTGGTGATATATCGCGTGATCTCACGCTCTTCTTCGACCCGTTCTGCAACCGAGTCGAGAATTGACCGGGTCGAACTTGAGCTGATCTGCGACCGTGCACCGCGCTCGCGCAGCAAAGACGCAAGCGGTGCAAGCAGTTGGGGTGTCCGGGCATCTTCGCGCACAACGCCGCCAACAAAGGCCTCAATCCATCGCACGGACCCGATCAGTTGAGTCACCTGATAGAAACACGCCAGGACACCGATGAAAAACACCAGCAGAATGAAACCGTTCAGATAGGGGTTCGCGTAGAAAACCGGCAATACGTATGGCAGCGCCATGAAAACGCCAAAGCCCGCCAGACCTATCGCAACCAACATCGTTACGATCTGACGAATGGGTTGCGAGAAATGTGGTCTCGCGCCCTGATGTGCCTGCGCCATGCGCGTTATTCCCGATTTCTATCTGCTCTGAGATGAATCTAGCGAAAATCCGCCGGTTACGCCAAGGGTTTATGCGGTTAAGCTGCGGACCCGTTGCGCCAACCACTCAAGATCAGGGTCTCGCAAGCCAATCTCGGCCAGATGTTCAGCCGTATTATAGAGATATTCCGTGTTAGGACCCCGCCCTCCGACCGCATGGGCGATGATTTGGGCCTGTTCTTCCAACGGCATACCACCACAATACTGAACATGATCCTTCTCGATCACATATGTGACAGCAGTGACCGGTTCGCCATTGTCCAATTGAACATCCAGCATCTTTTCAACATAGGCAGACGAAATCAGCTCACGCTCACGCAATTCTTGCAACGTCCGGTCTTCGTGTCCGGCCTCGACAGCCAGGGCCAAGCCCTTGCAATGTGCATCGCCTTGCTCATCCAGCGCCAGAACAAGGCCGGGATGGTCTTCGGTGCCGCGGTGGTGGATCGAACTCATGCAAAACGAGCGGGCATATCCGTGCAGGGTGGCGCGTTCGCTGCGGGCCACGGGGAAGCCGGGGTTCCACAGCAGTGACCCATATCCGAAAACCCACATCGTCATAACTCTGGTCCTTGCCCGTTTGGGCCTATAAACATCAAATTCAAGGCGGGAAAAAGGGCCAACTGCCATGCGCGGTCTGATACGAGTAGTCATTGTCATAACTGTGATCTGGAGTGCCTACTGGTTTATCGCCGGCTTCGGGCTGCGGAATGCGATCACAACGTGGTTCGACCAACAGCAGGAACAGGGATGGCAGGCCGATTTCGCAGAGGTCGCGACTGCCGGGTATCCATTCAGCCACGTGACGCGTCTGAGCAGCCCCGCACTGGCCGACCCGGTGAACGGGACAGCCTGGAGCGCGGACTGGATCGAATTCCAAAGCCCTGCAATTTGGCCCGGTCGACAGGTCCTGCGCTTTGCCGACACGCCGCAGCGTCTTTCGTATTACGATCAAACTTCGACCATTCAGGCGCGCGATTTGCAGGCGGAATTGCAGTTGCAACCCGGCGTCGCGTTGGTGTTGGAAAAAATGGCCCTGACTGCGGGGCTTTGGTCGGTGGCCGATGATACCGAAGCTTTGGCGGGTGGCGATACGCTCGCCTTGGTCATGGAACAAACCGACACGCCCGAAACGTATATGATCAGCGCCCGGATTGACGCGTTTATGCCCGGAGATGCCCTGCGCGAGTTGATGCGATCCGCCACCACGCTGCCTCAGGCTTTTGAGACGCTGGAACTCGACATGCGGACCACGTTCGACAAACCTTGGGACCGCACCGCACTCGAGGAAAGCCGACCACAACCGGTGAATATCGACCTGCGTCTTGCCGAGATGAAGTGGGGCGCACTGCGCCTGTTTGCCGCCGGAGAGCTGGATGTTGACGCGCAAGGCGTCCCTACCGGAGAGATCGCGATCAAAGCCGAAAACTGGCGCGACATGATCGCTATGGCCAATGCTGCCGGTGCCTTGCCCGATCAGGCCGTTGATCCTGTGACTAGGGCGTTGAACTTCATGGCCGGGCTTGGTGGTAACCCCAACGCCCTTGATTTACAGCTGAATTTCCGTGACGGGTTCGTGGCCCTTGGGCCGCTGCCCTTGGGTCCTGCACCACGCCTGATCCTGCGTTAACGGCAGTAAGGACCGCGACGGTGTCGCGCCGTATCCAGATGGAAATGGTCGCGATGGTACCTATCCGAATTTGGCCCCAAGACGGTTCCGAACGGACCACAGGCCCCGCGCCAAACCTTGATCAACTGTTTTTGAGACGGGTTTTTGCGCCAGCCTTTCAACACCGTGACCAATTCGCCATCAGCCATCTTGAACCCTGAAATATCAATCGCACGCCCCTTACCATGCTCGGAAATTCGGGCACCTTTGCGGTTGTTTCTGGTACGGCACGCGTAATGTGCCGCCACCTGCAATTCGACGACAGGTCCACGCCGTTTGAACGTCGGCTTAACCGTTTTGTCGACCCACTTGTTCAGTGCGATAGCCGTGCCGCAATCCATTGTGGACGGCCGACTAAGAGCGACACCAGAAACCGAGGTGATCTGAACGGCATCCTTTATGCCGCACGCGTTGATCTTGCCCGGAACTCTGCCCACTGCTTTGCCCTGGATGTCGATATCGCCGCAGACCGAGCCTTTACGCAGTTTGCGCTTTTTGAAAAGGGCTTTCTGTTCAACCTCTTCTGGCCTTTTATACGGCATCAGCGAGGTGTCCGGCCCTAGCAATGGCAAATCCGCCGGGCGCGCAGCCACTGCCAATAACTGAGGAGATACGGGTCGGGAAACGGGGCGCACCTTTGCCGGATCAGGTGCGACGAAGGCCACAGCCGCAGTGCTGGCAGGGCGCGCAACCGGGATCAGGGATTGCTCCAACGGGGTGGCGCCAACCTGAATGGCGCTGAGCGCCATGGTCCCGATCAACAATACCCGCCATCCAAATGTCATGCGCCCGTCTTTCCGCGCCCGAAGTCCGGCGCATCTGTGTCTTGTCCCGCGTCAATAATACCGCGTCGGATTGCACGTGTTCTTGTGAAATAATCGAACAAATGGTCGCCATCACCGGTGCGTATTGCACGCTGCAATGCAAAGAGTTCTTCGGTGAAGCGCCCGAGAATTTCCAGCGTGGCATCCTTATTGGTCAGGAAAACATCGCGCCACATCGTCGGGTCCGAGGCCGCGATGCGCGTGAAATCGCGAAATCCGGCGGCCGAATATTTGATGACTTCGCTGTCGGTGACCCGTCGCAAGTCATCCGCCACTCCGACCATCGTATAGGCGATCAGGTGCGGCGCGTGAGAGGTGACAGCCAAAACCAGATCATGGTGGTCCGCATCCATCTCATCAACGTAAGACCCCATCCCCTCCCACAGGGCGCGCAACCTTGCAACGGCGTCAGGGTCCGATCCTTCCACCGGCACAATCAGATTCCAGCGGTTATCAAACAGCTCGGCAAAGCCGGACTCGGGCCCTGAATGCTCGGTCCCGGCCAGTGGGTGCGCTGGGATGAAATGCACACCATCCGGGATATGCGGTGAGACGGATTCGATCACATGCCTTTTGACGGAACCAACATCGCTTACGGTCGCACCCGGTTTCAACGCCGGAGCGATTTCGGACGCGACTGCGCCCATCACGCCGACAGGGACGCACAGGACGACAAGGTCCGCGCCTTCCACGGCATCCAAAATGTTGTCGCAAATGCGGTCACACAGCCCAATGCGGCGGGCTGTATCGCGGGTCGCCTGTGAACGCGCATAGCCCGTCACCTCGCCAGCCAAGTCGCCACGTTTCATAGCCCAGTACATGGACGAGGCGATCAGACCCAGCCCGATCAGAGCGACGCGATCATATACCTGGGTCATGCTGCGCCCTCTTTGAACGCCGATATAGCTGTAACGACCCTGCGACAAGCGTCCTCGTCACCGACAGTGATCCGCAAAGCGTTCGGCAAATTGTATCCCGCAACGCGACGCACGATCAGACCCTGCGACTTGAGATATTCGTCACAGGATTCAGCCTCGGTCTGGTCCGTGAACCGGGCGAGGATAAAATTCGTACTGGATGCATCCGAAGGTACGCCAATTTTTTCCAACTCTGCTGACAGCCAAACCCGCAGACGCGCGTTTTCGTTGTGGCAGAAGGTCAAATAATCCTCATCCTTGATCGCGGCCTCGGCAGCTGCCAAGGCCGTCAGCGAAAGGTTGAAAGGCTGGCGTACACGGTTGAGCACATCAATGATCGACTGCGCCGCGTACCCCCATCCAACGCGCATACCGCCCAGACCATAAATCTTGGAAAACGTCCGCGTCATGATGACATTCTCGAAACGGTCCACCAACGAAGCACCACCGTCAAAATCGGCGACAAACTCGGTATAGGCACCATCCACGACCATCAGGCAGGTTTGTGGCAACGCCTCGGCCAATCGCACCAACTCTGCCTCGGCGATCATGGTGGACGTCGGGTTGCCCGGATTGGTTACAAAAACGATCCGCGTCCGCTCTGTCACGGCAGAAAGGATGTTGTCCACATCCACCTGACGGTCTTTTTCGGGCACCATCACGGGGGTCGCCCCGGCCATGCGCGCGATGATGGGATACATCGAGAACCCGTGTTCAGTATGGATGACCTCATCCCCCGGCCCGGCATAGGCCTGTGCCACGAACTGCAGCACTTCGTCACTGCCCACACCGCAGATGATCTGTGCAGGGTTCAACCCGTGGCAGACGCCGATCGCTTCGCGCAGACTAGCGTGGTCTGTGCTTGGATAACGGTGCAAGGTCGCCGCGCTGTCGCGCACAGCTTCGATTGCCTTCGGACTGGGACCAAACGGGTTTTCATTCGAGCTGAGCTTGATCACATGCTCGACCCCGGCGACCTTTGACTGGCCGCCCTGATAAAGCGCGATGTCCATGATGCCGGGTTGAGGGGTGATCTTCGTCATAAGAGGCTCCGTGTATTGGAGCCCCTCATACCTGTCTCAACGCGTTGAGAAAAGCGGCAATTCCGTCACGCCGCTTTGAAGCGGGCGGTCGCCGGGTCCGCGCTGTAGAATGGAGCGAACTCTGCCGTCCGCCGCGACAGATCATTGACGCTGTCAATTATGAACTGCACCGTTTCATCGCTCATCAGGTAGGAAAAGTTCAACCGTACCCAACCGGGCTTTTTCATTTCCTCGCCAGCATCAAGCGCTGCATGCAACGCGTCCGAGGCCGCACGATCAATCCCCAGCAAACGGTGCGCATAGGGCCCCGCACATGCGCAGCCACCACGCGCCTGAATGCCGTAGATATCGCTCAGCATTCGGGTGAACAGTTGTTGGTGCACCGGCGAACCCTGGGCATCGTGCACCAGGAACGAGAAGATCGGCAGACGATGCCGGTTCTCGGCGCCCAGCAGGGTCAGGTTCGGGTTACCGGCCCAACCCGCCAACGCCATGCGATTATGGCGCACCTCACGTCTGGCAATCTCATCAGTGCCAACAACATCCTTAACGATAAAGGCCAGTGCGGCACGGATATCGCCAATGACATTTGGCGTCCCTGCTTCTTCGCGTGCCGACAGGTCGTGGCTGTAATCATGCCGCCACGGCGATACAAAACTCACGGTCCCGCCACCAGGCCAACTGGGGCATTCCCGTTGAACGGCCCCTTTGCGGACAACCAGCACACCGGACGCACCCGGACCACCCGGAAACTTGTGCGGGGACACCACGATCGCATCTTTGCGCGCATCATCAGGACCCAAGTCCATCGGCAGGTATGGACCACCACCGGCATAGTCCCAGACGGCCATCGCCCCATAGTCTTTCAGCAGCCGTGTAACCGGGTCGGGGTCTGTGACAATACCGGTCACATTGGACGCCGCCGAAAAGGATCCGATGATCAAGTCAGCCGCCGCATGATCCACCAGCATCCGCTCGAGCACCACGAGGTCGACGCCACCCTCAGGAGATTCTGGGATTTCAATGACACGCGCCTTGCTTTCGCGCCATGGCAGGATGTTCGAGTGATGCTCATACGGACCTATCAAGACAACCGGCCGGTCTGCCTCGTTTACACCCATAAGGCTGACCAGCCGATTGAGACCCGCAGTGGCACCGGACCCGGTGAATATCACCGCATCCTCTTCCTTGGCTCCAACGATACGGGCGATTTCTGCGCGGGCTTCGCGGCGCAGATGGGTCATGTAAGACCCGCAATAAGAGGCTTCGGTGTGGCTGTTTGCATAAAACGGCAACACATGCGTCGCCACAAAATCCTCGACCTGCCGCAACGCGCGGCCCGAAGCAACGTAATCCGCGTAAACCAACGGAACGTCCCCATGCAAACCCGGGATTCGCACATTCTCTCCGATCAGCCCATCACGCAGAGCGGACACGACTGCCGGGGTCTGGATGTCAGAGCGAAATTTGGACAAGGTCATGGCAAGGCTCCCTTATTGCTCTTCAAATATGACCCCTCTAATTTGGGAAAACTTCACCATAATTTTTCTTTTTTCCGACAATTATGTGTCATATGATTTCATATGAGCGAAAAAATAGATCAATTTGACCAACAGATTTTGCGCGAACTTCAGAAAGACGCGACCCTGTCTCAGCGTGAGTTGGCGAATCGGGTTGGGTTGTCTCAAAACGCGTGCTGGCGGCGGCTAAAAGCGCTGAATGAAACAGGTGTGATTACCGGGTCCACTGCACAAATTGCGCGTGAAAAACTGGGCTTAAGTCTTGTGGTATTTGTAATGCTGCGCACCCGACACCACTCTGCCGAGTGGTTGCAGGCGTTTCGCAGCCACGTCCTGACCATTCCCGAAGTGATAGATTTCCACCGGATTGGCGGGGATTACGACTATCAGTTAAAGGTCGTGACCGCGGACATGGCGTCTTACGATAAGGTCTATCAGCGCCTGATCGAAAAAGTAGAACTGGACAGTGTCACGTCCTATTTCGCGATGGAAGCGATCGCCGAGGGGCGACCGCTACCGATTTGAAGTGGTCATTCATAGATAGTGAGGCGAAGATCGCCATCTCCGGTCACGTAGCCGCCCACCGAATAGCCCTTGCGCCCTTGCCCCACCTTTGCATACGAGCTTTTGCCGGGGACAACGGGTGTTAATGCCCACCCGGTTCGGTTGGCTACGATACGAGCCAATCTGTTGATATCCCCAACAGAGGGGGCCGGTCTTTCTTTCCCGTATCGACGGACGGTTGTACCGCAAGACTTTCCCGGCGTTCCACTGGCAAGAAACAGCATACCCGGCGCCAGATCGGGTTTATTTGCGTCAAAGCCCGCCCGTACTCGGCCTGCGTCAAATGCGGGCGCATTCACAATGCATCCCTGTTCGAAACTGTTGATGACGCTTGCAAGAACCGGGTCCGTTGAAAGCTGGCTGCTTGGGTTAAGCGATGTTGACGAAGAAGAGCACGCCGCGACCAACAGCGTCAGACCAACACTGAATTTTGTTAAAACACATCGGCGCTTGGTGGCCCCCGAAATCAAGTTCTGAAATGCACGCAAAGTATTTGATCCTGTTGAGTTTGAATTGCCCGCTTTTCGTAAATGCCGATCATGTTTGAAATTGGGCGCGCAATACAAAAAAAACCGCGCCTGAACGGCGCGGTTTCTGAAATTCGTAAGGATGAGCGAAGATTAGTTCTTCGCGTAGAATTCGACGACCAGGTTCGGCTCCATCATGACAGGGTAAGGCACATCGCTCAGGCCCGGTGCGCGAACGAAAGTCGCAGTCATTTTCGAATGGTCGGCGTCGATGTAGTCAGGCACATCACGCTCGGCCAGCGCGACAGCTTCCAGAACAACAGCCAGCTGCTTGGACTTGTCACGCACTTCGATCACGTCGCCTTCTTTGACACGGTAGGACGGGATGTTGACGCGCTTACCGTTTACCTTGACATGGCCGTGGTTCACGAACTGACGCGCAGCAAACACGGTCGGTACGAACTTGGCACGGTAAACAACAGCGTCCAGACGACGCTCCAGCAGACCGATCAGGTTTTCACCGGTGTCGCCTTTGACACGCTCGGCTTCGGCGTAGATGCGGCGGAACTGCTTCTCGGTCAGGTCGCCGTAGTAGCCTTTCAGCTTCTGCTTGGCGCGCAGCTGCAGACCGAAGTCCGACAGTTTACCCTTGCGGCGCTGACCGTGCTGGCCGGGGCCGTATTCACGACGGTTGATCGGGGATTTCGGACGGCCCCAGATGTTTTCGCCCATCCGGCGGTCGATTTTGTACTTGGCAGACGTGCGTTTGGTCACGGCTGATCTCCTTCGATTTGGTCGAGGCCCTGTAAGGCCACTATGAAGGGCGTTGTCCTCTTGAGGTTTCCCCCATGACAGGCATCCCCTTGCGGGGGCCACCAACACCAATGAAGCCGCGCTTATATCTGCAGTCAGGGAAGAGTCAACACGTCAGGCCCAATGCCTTTTCGTTTTTTCGCAGGCCCAGAGCCTTCAGTCCATCAACGGGCCGGAATTCGCAGCTGGTAGACGCGGAACCGCGTGAATGTCAGGATCCATGTTGGGACGCGCGGGAAACGCAATCACGGTATCCGGAGCGCGTTCGACTTCGTCGCTGCCAGTCTGAATTTCTACAACTTCGTCGACCCAGAATTCCTGTTCACGTGCAGGACAGGCACCTTCAAACACCAAAACCGGTTCAGTTCGTTCAGACGCCGAATACAAAAGAGCCGAAAACTGCTGCGCTCCGTTCGTCAGAATCACAACGCCATGCGCGTCTGAAGCCAATTCTTGCTGATTTAAGAAATCGTCAACCGTGTTGGAGGATGGCCTTGCACCCAGGTCACCTTGCGTATCGAAGGCGATTGCTCGTCCCCGCCATGACCACGCGGCCCCGACATTCAGGAAAGACAATGGCGCGTTTTCAAGCCCGTCCAGCTCTGTTTGCGCCCAAGATATGGCTATGCAACCGTTGTGCCCGGTTCTCATTATTACCGCCCGTACTTTTAAACACGTCACTGCTCACTTATGCGTTCTTATCAGCGGAAATTTTGTCAGAAAAGAGACGTTAACATTACGTTCATAAAAATGTTGCTAAAGAGATTCAGATTTCGTCGTCTGGCGGAAGATTTTCCCGCCAGAACGCACTCTTTTTAATCAAACTGGCAACGCAGTTTTAGCCACACTTGGAATGCCCGCAACTGCGGCAGGTCATACAGCCTTCGATCATCGCCATATCGAACTGTCCACAAGATGGGCAGGCTTTGCCGCGCGGTGCATCCATGTTCACCACCTGCGCTTGCGGATCCGATTTCAGGCCCATGCCCTCGCCTTCCAAAAAGCCGATATTGATCAGATGCTGTTCGATGACACCACCGATGGCGGCAAGGATTGAGGGGATGTATTTCCCTTTGACCCACGCACCGCCGCGCGGGTCAAATACGGCTTTCAATTCTTCGACCACAAAGGAAACGTCCCCACCGCGACGGAAGACGGCCGAGATCATACGCGTCAGCGCCAGCGTCCAGGCGTAATGCTCCATGTTCTTCGAGTTGATGAACACCTCAAACGGGCGACGGCGGCCACCAATGACAATATCGTTGATGGTCAGGTAGATCGCATGTTCGCTGTCAGGCCATTTCAGCTTGTAGGTCGACCCCTCCAGCGATTGAGGCCGGTCCAGAGGTTCAGACATGTAAACGACTTCACCCCCGTCGACTTCATGCGGTGCATCCACACTTTCACCCGGCGCTTTGTCGTCGCTTTCCGAAACGGTCAGCACCGATCCGGTGACATCGTTGGGGCGGTACGTCGTGCATCCTTTGCAACCCTGATCCCAAGCCTGCATGTAAACGTCTTTGAATGCATCAAAGCTGATATCCTCGGGGCAATTGATCGTCTTTGAGATCGAGCTGTCGATCCACTTTTGCGCTGCTGCCTGCATCTTGACGTGATCGGCTGGCGACAATGTTTGCGCGTTGACGAAATAGTCTGGCAGCTCTTTGTCGCCAAACTTGTCGCGCCACATCTGTACCGCATAGTCGACGACCTCTTCTTCGGTGCGTGACCCGTCTTTCTGCAGAACCTTGCGCGTGTAGGCATAGGCAAAGACCGGTTCGATCCCGGACGATACATTGCCCGCATACAGTGAAATCGTCCCGGTCGGCGCGATCGACGTCAGCAAAGCGTTCCGAATACCATGTTCCCGGATCGCATCCCGCACATCTTCGTCCATCTGCAGCATCGTGCCGCTTGCCAGATATTTCTCGGCATCGAATAAGGGGAATGCGCCCTTTTCCTTCGCCAAGTCGACCGACGCCAGATACGCGGCGCGGGCGATCGCGTGCAACCAGCGTTCGGTCTGACGCGCCGCCTCGTCTGACCCATAGCGCAGACCCAACATCAACAGCGCGTCGGCCAGACCGGTCACGCCCAACCCGATGCGGCGTTTGTCTTGCGCCTCGGCCTCTTGCTCTACCAACGGGAATTTCGAAGTATCCACCACGTTGTCCATCATGCGCACAGCGGTGGCGACAAGTTCCTGCAATGCCTCTTCATTCAGGTGTGCCGCCTGCTCGAAGGGTTGGGCTACCAGGCGGGCCAGGTTCACCGAGCCCAACAAGCACGCCCCATAGGGCGGCAACGGCTGCTCACCGCAAGGGTTGGTCGCCGCGATGGTTTCCACATAGCTAAGGTTGTTTGCCTGGTTGATCCGATCAATGAAGATCACGCCCGGCTCGGCGTAGTCATAGGTGGCCTGCATGATCTTGTTCCAAAGATCACGAGCCTGAACGGTGTGATAAATCTTACCGTCGAACACCAACTCCCAAGGGCCATCGGCTTTGACTGCCTCCATGAACGGGTCGGTCACCAGAACCGACATGTTAAACATGCGCAGACGTGCCGGATCGGACTTAGCGGTGATGAACTGTTCGATATCCGGATGATCGCAGCGCATCGTCGCCATCATCGCCCCGCGGCGCGAACCCGCAGACATGATCGTCCGGCACATTGCGTCCCACACGTCCATAAAACTCAGCGGGCCTGAAGCATCCGCGGCAACCCCTTTTACATCCGCGCCACGCGGGCGGATGGTCGAGAAATCGTATCCGATCCCCCCACCCTGTTGCATGGTCAGCGCGGCCTCTTTCAGCATGTCGAAAATGCCGCCCATGCTGTCGGGCACAGTGCCCATCACAAAACAGTTGAACAGCGTGACCTGCCGCGCGGTGCCAGCACCCGCGGTGATACGTCCGGCAGGAAGGTATTTGAAATCTTCCAACGCCTCATAAAACTTATCTTCCCAATGAGCCGGGTCCTTTTCCACCCGCGCCAGATCGCGGGCGATACGTCGCCAACTGTCCTCGACGGTCTGGTCGATGGGCGTGCCATCCGCCTGTTTAAAGCGGTATTTCATGTCCCAGATCTGCTCGGCGATGGGGGCGGCAAAGCGGCTCATTGGTGATTCCCTGTGCTGAAAGAGGTATCCAGACTACCCTAAATCACAACTAAACCACAACACCTTGATGACAAGCCGCAGAAGACTACAATATAAAGACTGACCTCGGGACGACTCTGTGGGAAAACTGTGGATAAGTACGTAAACCTCATAAAACTGTCGGTTGGATCCGAAAGCGTCGATACGCTGATGGCTTGGCAGGACAGCCGCAGACCGCTTTATGAGGACGGCTGCCCGCGCCACGTCACCCGGATGTGGCCCAAGCGCGAGGCCGAGATTCTAAACGGCGGATCAATCTATTGGGTGATCAAGGGCGTGATCCAGTGTCGCCAAAAGGTGCTGCGACTGGATGAAGTGCGCGGTGAAGACGGTATCCGACGCTGCGCAATCGTACTGGACCCCGAGGTGCACCGTACGCAAAACGCGCTGAAACGCCCGTTTCAGGGGTGGCGCTATCTGAAACCCGAAGATACGCCTGCCGATCTGCCCAAAGGGCGCGAGCAGGACGACGCCCTGCCCGATGATCTGAACCGTGCGCTGGCAGAGATCGGTGTGCTTTAACGCAGCCGGTCCAGAAATTCTGACAGAACCGCCTTTTCCCCCGCGTCGCATTTGGCCACGCGGCTGCGCCACAGCGTCGCTTGCGATTTCAGGATAAGCCCGTCCAACAAAATCTTCAGGTGATTTGCGCGCAAAGTCTCACCGGTCGAGGTGATATCAGCGATTGCCTCGGCGGTTTCATTCATCACCGTGCCTTCGGTCGCACCCTGACTGTCGACCAAAGTGTAGTCCGCGACACCCGCATCCGTGAGGAACTCACGCACCAATCTGTGGTACTTGGTGGCGATCCGCAGCCGGTGCCCGTGGGCCTTGCGAAATCCTGCCGCTGCCGCGTCCAAATCGTCCAACGTATCAACGTCGACCCAACAAGCAGGTGTCGCGATGATCAGGTCAGCCTTGCCGAAACCCAGCGGCGCGATTTCTTCCACCTGCTGTTCCCACCGCGGCAGCTTTTCATGCACCAGATCAACTCCGGTTACGCCCAAATGGATACGCCCCGCGGCCAGTTCACGCGGGATTTCCCCTGCCGACAGCAGGATCAACGAGACGCCTTCAATCCCGTCGACCTTACCTGCGTATTCGCGATCAGATCCGCTGCGCGACAGGGTGATGCCGCGCTTTTCGAACCAGGAAAAGGTCTTGTCCATCAACCGACCCTTCGAGGGCACGCCCAGTTTCAAGCTCATTGCGCGGCCTCCTCCATCTCAAGCATCAGGTCGGGGCGGATTACGCCCCCAATGGCTGGGATTTCAGCCCCGCCTCCCAACTGCCGCGTCAGCGCGTCATAGCGCCCACCGGTCGCGATGGGTGGCAGATCCGGACGACCCTCGGCGTAAAAGCCGAAGACGAAGCCGTCGTAATATTCCATCGAGGTCCGGCCATAAGACGCCTCGAAATCGAGCGCCTCAACATCCACCCCACGTGCCTGCATTGCCGCAACACGCGCCTCAAGGCGATCCAGAGCGGGGCTAATCTGCGGTAGGTCAACCGCCACGTCGCGCAATTGCTCTAGCGCGAAAGGCATGGTTTCGCGCACGGCCAACAGGGAATCCAACCCACCCATTTCGGTCTCGGAAATTACGCCCGCGTCGCGGTCCAATCTCAAAGCTTCAATCCGGTCTTCGATTTCGGACACCGTTCGCTTGCCAATCATCGGGGCGCTTATGTTCAACGGCGTATCTGCATCCAGCAAGGCGGCGCGGCTTTCAGGGTCCGGTTTACGCCCGCCAAAGCGGTCCAGCAGAATACGGAACCGACGCGGCCGCCACAGATGCCGCATCAAAGCCGCCTTGCGACGATCCGTTGTCCGCAAACCTTGAACCGCTGCGGTCAGGATGCCGATGTCCCCTGTCGCGGCCCGCAGAGGCAGCCCGCGCAACTGCAAGGCGATCAGTGAAAACACTTCGGCATCAGCACCGGCCGGATCTTCACGATCGAAAACCTCGTAACCGACCTGCACATATTCGTTGGACCGGTCCGGGTCATGTTCCTGACGGCGAAACACCTCACCCGAGTATGTATAGCGCGCAGGCTCGGCGCCTTCCGACATATGCATTTGCACGACAGGCAGGGTAAAATCCGGGCGCAACATCTGCTCGCCGCGCAGTGCGTCCGACGTCACATACGCACGTCCACGGATGTCTTCTCCGTAAAGATCCAGCAGCGTTTCAGCCGGTTGCAGCAAAGGCGGATCCACAACTTGCGCACCTGCGGCCTCGAACCGGACACGCATCATCGCAGCGCGGGCCTGTATCTGGGAACGGTTGGGCATAGGTCAGTCCTGACTGTCCAGAATTTCGCGTACTTTGGCGACCAGATCGCCCCGAGGCACTTCGAACTGGCTGGGGCGTTCTTTCCATTCCTCAAGCGTGGCGCTTTCGGCGATCTTGGCGCCAAGGATCAGGTCCTTGATCTGCACGATGCCATTGGCCTTTTCATCGCCACCTTCGATCACCGCGATAGGCGAGTTCCGCTTGTCCGCGTATTTTAGCTGATTGCCAAAGTTCTTGGGGTTGCCCAGATAAACCTCGGCCCGGATGCCGGCATTGCGCAGCTCGGCCACCATCGCCTGATAATCAGCCATGCGGTCACGATCCATGACGGTCACAACCACGGGGCCCGTGGCCTGCGCCGCGATCCGACCTTTTTCACGCAGGGCGGCCAGCAGGCGATCGACGCCAATGGACACGCCGGTCGCGGGCACTTCCTGCCCGGTAAAGCGCTTGACCAGATCGTCGTAGCGACCCCCGCCCGAGACCGACCCGAACTGCCGCTTGCGGCCTTTCTCATCGAATATCTCAAAGGTCAGTTCAGCCTCATAAACCGGTCCGGTGTAGTAGCCGAGACCGCGCACGACCGAAGGATCAATCTCGATCCGGTCCGAACCGTAGCCGCCTGCATCAAGCAGAGCGCCGATCTGTTCCAACTCGGCGATCCCGTCCGCACCGATCTTGCTGTCGCCGACGGCCGCGCGCAGGTTGGCCAGCGTTCCGCCGGTGTCCGCAGCCTTCGAGGTTAGGAAGGCAATCACCGGCTCGGCCTGATCATCGCTGAGGCCAACACCGTCGATAAATGCGCCCGAGGCATCCAAACGGCCCTTGGTCAGCAGCTCACGCACCCCGGCCTCGCCCACCTTGTCGAACTTGTCGATGGTGCGCAGAACGTTGTCGCGGGCGGCGGCGTCTTCGCCCAGCCCCATCGCTTCAAGCACACCGTTCAGAACCTTGCGGTTGTTCACGCGCACCAAATAGTCGCCGCGCGGAATGCCGACAGTCTCCAGTGTGTCCGACAGCATCGCGCAGATCTCGGCATCCGCAGCCATCGACGCCGTGCCCACCGTATCCGCATCGCATTGATAGAATTGACGATACCGCCCCGGCCCCGGCTTTTCGTTCCGCCAGACCGGACCCATCGCGTAGCGGCGATAGGGCGTCGGCAGATCATTGCGATGCTGCGCGTAGACTCGTGCCAAAGGCGCGGTCAGGTCATAGCGCAGGGCCATCCAATCACCGTTGCCGCCTTCGTCAAACTCCTGCCACGCAAACACACCTTCGTTCGGGCGGTCCACATCAGGAAGGAACTTGCCCAGCGCCTCGACGGTCTCAACCGCGCTGCTCTCCAAAGCGTCGAACCCATACCGATGATACACGCCCGCAATCGTCCGCAGCATCTCGGTGCGCTGCGTGACTTCCTCGCCGAAATAGTCGCGGAACCCTTTTGGCATTACGGCCTTGGGGCGGGGCTGTTTCTTGGGCTTGGCCATGTGGGGCGTCCTTCGCGGTCATCTTCCGCGCGCGGTCTATCCCATGGCCCGCATCGGGGCAAGGCGCGCTTTGACTGGTCACGGGCTGCCCGTGCCGCTATGACCACGCCTAAAGGAGATCGCCATGCAGCTTCTGGAAGAACAGATCGCCCATTTGACCCGAACGGTGGAAGAGCTGAACTCGGTCGTCACGACGCAACAATCCGAGATCGACCGCCTGACCCGGCGTGTCGAGATGCTGTTGCAGCGCGAGGCCGAACGGGCGCAGGAAGGGTCCGGCGGGGTCGTCTTCGGCGACGAGCGCCCACCGCATTACTGAACACTTATAAACCCAGCGTCGATTTCACCGCGTCGTCGACAACACCACCCAACAGAGCATCCTTATCCGCAGCGCACCCTTCGGACAGGGCCGTGATAAAGGCTTCATGCAGTCCGGCTTTTTCCTCGTCAGTCGTCGCGTGATCTTCGATATTGATTTGACGATTGTAGAGCGACAGCGCCGTCATCTTTTCAACAACGGCCACGACAAAGGCTTCGTCTCCGTCTGCCTCTTCGGCGATTGAGGCGCAGGTGTAGTGCATGACGGGCAATGCATCCTGCACCATCTGTTCGGCGACCTCATCGGCCAATCCGAAGCCGGGCAGGATCAAAGACAGGCCGGTCGCGGCGGTTTGCAACGTTTTTCTCATCGCATTCATTTCCAGTTATGTCCGATAATGGCACCAGCGATGCCGCCAATGGCGGCTCCTCTGCCGTCGCCGATCAATGCACCTACGCCCGCTCCGATCAGCGCGCCTTCGATGGTTTGTTTCTTTTTCTTCTTGTCGTCCGCCAACCCAGCGGTGGCGGATACTGCTATCAGCGACGCGACGACCAAAGCCTTCACACCAATAGACCCAATGGACATGAATGTGCCCTCCTGCAAACATAACAAACTGTATTCTCAGGCCCCCAGCCTAGCGCCACAGGAACCTTGGGGCAACAAAGGGTGACGGCATCAGATTTCCTCGACCGACAGGACGCCGTCCAGCGATTTGATTGCACCCTTGATCTGAGGATTGATGGGGAAGCTTTGCCCCAAATCCATCTCAACATCGCCGGGCAAGCCGGGATCAAGCAATAATAGCTGGACAGGACCCCGGGCTGCGTTTTTGGCAGCGGTGGCGGCATCCTCCAGAACCTTGGCAACGGTCGGCAGAGCCTGCGCGCCATCTACAAAAATGCGCAAACCGGTTGCACCCGCTTCGGCAACGACTGAATCAACCGGCCCAACAGATCGCGCCAGCAGCTTGAGCTGATCGGACTCCATCGTCGCCTCGGCTGACAGAACGACCTGCGCGCCGGTCTCCAGAAAGTCGCGGGATTTCTCCAACGTTTCCGAAAACAGTGTCACTTCGTAGGCCCCTGATGGGTCTGAGAGTTGCGCGAACGCAAACCGATTGCCCTTGGCCGATTTCCTTTCCTGCCGTCCTGCAACGACACCCGCCATTTTCGCGATAAACGGCCCCGAGCGCGCCTTTTCCGTTACCTCATCCAGCGTAAGAACCTGCTTGCGTTTCAGCGCGGGCATGTAGTCGTCCAGAGGGTGACCCGAGAGGTAGAAACCAATGGCCTTGAACTCTTCGCTAAGGCGTTCTGCTGGCAGCCAGTCCGGCGTGGGTGACAGGCGAGGTTCCGGCAAGTCGTCGCCCGCCTCGCCAAACAGCGACACCTGGTTCGAGTTTTTCTGTTCGTGGATCGCCGCCGAATACTGCATCAGCGGGTCGAGGCTTTCGAACACGCGGCGGCGGTTCTTGTCGAGCTGATCGAACGCGCCTGCGCGGGCCAACATTTCCAGCGGGCGTTTTCCGACCTTTTTCAAATCGACCCGCCGGGCAAAGTCGAACAGGTTGACAAAAGGTTTGTCGGCCCGCCCCTCAATCACGAGGTTCATCGCCTCGACGCCTACATTCTTCAGCGCGCCCAGCGCATAGACCAGCTCTCCATTCACCACGTCGAAGGTCGATTGTGACCGGTTCACGCAAGGCGGCACATAGGGCAGTTCCAGCCCCTTGCGGACTTCTTCAAAATATATGGCCAGCTTGTCAGTCAGGTGGATATCGCAGTTCATGACACCCGCCATGAACTCGACCGGGTGGTTCGCCTTTAGCCAGCCGGTCTGATAGCTGACCACCGCATAGGCTGCCGCGTGGGATTTGTTGAAGCCGTAGTTGGCGAACTTGTCCAACAGGTTCCAAACCTCGGTCGCCTTCGCCTCATCCACGTTGTTCTCGGCGGCACCTTTGAGGAACTTTGGACGCTCGGCATCCATCGCCTCTTGAATTTTCTTACCCATCGCGCGGCGCAGCAGGTCCGCGCCCCCAAGGCTGTAACCCGCCATTTCCTGCGCGATCTGCATTACCTGTTCCTGATAGACGATGATGCCCTGTGTCTCGTCCAGAATGTGGTCAATGGATGGGTGCAGCGTGTCGCGTTGGCTGAGCTTGTTCTTGACCTCGCAGAACTTGGGAATGTTCTCCATCGGGCCGGGACGGTAGAGTGCGACGAGGGCGATGATATCCTCAATACAGTCCGGCTTCATCCGCTTGAGGGCATCCATCATGCCCGAGCTTTCCACCTGGAACACCGCCACCGTATTGGCCGCCGAATAAAGCTTGTACGTCGCCTCATCATCCAACGGGATGGCGTTGATCTCATTTACCGCGCCTTCGGCAGGTTCATAAAGCTCAGTGCCATCGGGTGCGATGTGAAGGTCGCGCCCGGATTTAAAGATCAGATCCATCGCATTCTGGATCACGGTCAGGGTTTTCAACCCCAGAAAGTCGAATTTCACCAGCCCGGCCTGTTCCACCCATTTCATGTTGAACTGGGTCGCGGGCATGTCTGATCGCGGGTCCTGATAGATCGGCACCAGAGCATCCAGCGGACGATCCCCGATAACCACTCCCGCCGCGTGGGTCGAGGCGTTGCGCAACAGACCCTCGACCTGCTGGCCATAGGTCAACAAGCGATCCACAACCTCTTCGCTACGCGCCTCTTCGCGCAGACGCGGTTCGTCTTTCAGCGCTTTCTCGATGGAGACGGGTTTGACCCCCTCAACCGGGATCATCTTGGACAGGCGGTCTACCTGCCCATACGGCATCTGCAAGACCCGCCCGATATCGCGCACGGCGGCCTTCGACAGCAACGCACCAAAGGTGATGATCTGCCCCACCTTGTCGCGGCCATATTTCTGCTGCACATAACGGATCACCTCTTCGCGGCGATCCATACAGAAGTCGATGTCGAAGTCAGGCATCGAGACCCGCTCGGGGTTCAGGAACCGTTCGAACAGCAGTGAATAGCGCAGCGGGTCAAGGTCGGTGATCGTCAGCGCATAGGCCACAAGCGAGCCCGCACCCGAACCCCGCCCCGGCCCCACCGGAATGTCGTGATCTTTGGCCCATTGGATGAAGTCGGCAACGATCAGGAAGTAGCCGGGAAAGCCCATGCCCTCGATGATGCCAAGTTCGAAATCCAGCCGCTCCTGATATTCCTCAGGCGTCACGGCATGCGGGATCACCGCCAGACGTTTCTGCAGGCCCTCATTGGCGATGCGGCGCAGTTCTGCAACCTCATCATCTGCAAACTTCGGCAGGATCGGATCGCGACGGTAGGCCATGAAGGCGCAACGACGCGCGATTTCGACCGTATTTTCAACGGCCTCGGGCAGATCGGCGAACAACGTCACCATTTCCTGCTGCGACTTGAAATAGTGCTGCGCGGTCAGGCGGCGGCGGCCTTCTTGTTGGTCGACATAAGCCCCCTCGGCAATGCAAATCAGCGCATCATGCGCCTCGTACATGTCCGAAGTCGGGAAATAGACGTCATTGGTTGCGACCAGAGGCAGGTTCTTGGCGTAGGCCATCTCAACATGGCCACGCTCGGTCAGGCGTTCCGCTTCGGGCTGGCCCCCTTCGCCCGGATGGCGCTGCAATTCGATATAGAGCCGATCCGGGAACATCCCCGCCAACCGATCCACCAGAGCCTCAGCTGCCGGGCGCTGCCCCTGTTGCAACAGCATCCCCACAGGCCCATCCGGCCCGCCGGTCAGACAGATCAGGCCATCCGACCGCTCGGCCAATTCATCCAACGTGACCTGAGGCAGTTGCCCGCCCTTATCAACGTAGAGGCAGGAACTCAGCTTCATCAAGTTCTCATACCCAGCCTCTGATTGCGCCAGCAGTACCAGCGGCGCGGGCGCTTTGGGCTTTTCCCCCGGCTGCGCTTGCACATAGGTCAGATCGACCTGACAGCCCATGATCGGTTGAACACCGGCACCGCTTGCGGTCACCGAAAACTCCAAAGCCGAGAACATAGAATTGGTGTCCGTCACGGCAACAGCGGGCATCTCCATCTTCTCGCACAAAGCGGGCATCTTTTTCAGCCGCACAGCGCCTTCCAGCAACGAATATTCAGTGTGAACGCGGAGATGAATGAATCGAGGGGTACTGCTCATACGGCCTACGCTATCCCAGGCCGACGCGCTGCAAAAGTCAGAACCGCGGCTTTGGCCTGCCTAAAAAATCAGCGCCGATTATTCGGCTTTTCCAGAAGGTGCTTCGGGCAAGGCTGTGCCGCGCTTTTAAAAAGCGCTTTATTTACAACAAACTGACCTTTAAACAAACGCGACATTCACAGGCCGTTCAGGTCCAATAGTGCATTATATAGGCAGTTTTTCTTGCCAGATCGGTTGCGCTGTTTCTAACATCTGACGGCAAGCAATCCGCCCGCCGCTCTTTCTACGTCGCATCGAAGGAGGGCACCCAAGGGCGCAACCGGGTAAGGCGACAGGTTTCTCGAATGAACATCACGTTTCTTCTGAACGGAGAGACAGTGGAACTGGCGGATGTCGATCCGACGGCCACACTGCTGGACTGGCTGCGCGAGGATCGCGGCCTGACCGGTACCAAGGAAGGTTGCAACGAGGGCGATTGCGGAGCCTGCACCGTCATGGTGACGGATGAGGATGGCGCAAAGGCGCTGAACTCCTGCATCCTGTTCCTGCCGCAGTTGCACGGCAAAGCCGTCCGTACGGTCGAAGGCGCAAGCGGACCCAATGGCGAGGCACATCCGGTTCAGAAGGCGATGGTTGACCTGCACGGCTCACAATGCGGTTTTTGCACGCCCGGCTTTGTCATGTCGATGATCGCCAGCCACGCCAATGGTGCAACCGATCACGACACGCAGCTTGCTGGCAACCTGTGCCGCTGCACCGGCTATGCCCCCATCATCCGCGCCGCCCAGGCCGCCGAGGCGCAGCCCATCCCAGTCTGGGTAAAGGACAAACCCGTCGCGTCCCCTGCCACGTCGCCGATGTTACCCGGATCATCGGATGAGCTGGCAGCTGTCTATTCCGAGAACCCCGAAGCCACTCTGGTTGCCGGAGCGACAGATGTGGGCTTGTGGGTCACCAAGCAGCTGCGTGATTTGGACCCTGTGATTTTCCTCAACCGATGCGAGGATCTGAAGCAGATCACCATCACCGATGAGGAAGTCCGCTTTGGTGCGATGGTCGACATGAACCGCATGAGCGACGCGCTGGCCGATCTGCACCCCTCTTACGCTGAAATGATCCGCCGATATGCCAGCGTGCAAGTGCGCCATGCCGCGACCGTGGGGGGCAACATCGCCAATGGCTCACCCATCGGAGACAACCCTCCCGCCCTGATCGCCCTTGGTGCAACCCTGCATTTGCGCAGGGGTGACACACGGCGAACGTTGCCGCTTCAAGATTTCTTTATCGCCTACGGCCAGCAAGACCGCGCACCGGGCGAATTTGTCGAGGCTGTCAGCTTTCCCCGCCAGCCAGACCGCCTCAAAACCTACAAGCTCAGCAAACGGTTCGATCAAGATATTTCGGCCGTTTGCGGGTGTTTCAACATCACCGTTACGGATGGCTCTGTCTTAGCCGCGCGCATCGCGTTTGGCGGCATGGCCGGCGTTCCGAAACGGGCAACCCATGTCGAGGCCGCACTCATCGGCAAACCATGGACGCGCGAGGCTATCAGGGCCGCGCTGCCTGCGTTTGCCGAGGATTATCAACCACTCACGGACATGCGCGCCTCGGCCACCTATCGTCTGGAAACCGCCAAAGCGATGCTGGAACGCTATTTCCTCGAAGATCAGGGCGAAGTCACCAGCGTGTTGGAGGTGTCGGCATGAGCGTCGCAAAACCCCTCCCCCACGACGCCGCCCCGCTGCATGTGGCAGGTGCCGCGCGCTATGTGGACGACATCCCGACACCCAAAGGCACGCTGCATCTGGCGTTCGGCCTCAGCCCGATTGCCAAGGGCAGGATCACCGCGATGGACCTGACCGCCGTCAAGGCCGCCGAAGGCGTGGTGCAGGTGATGACGGCGGATGACCTGCCCTTTGCCAATGACGTATCGCCCTCGATCCATGATGAACCGCTGCTGTCCGATGGCACGGTTCACTATATTGGCCAACCCGTGTTTCTGGTCATCGCGACAAGCCATCTGGCCGCGCGCAAAGCCGCACGTCTGGGCAAGATCGACTATGCCGAAGAAACTCCGATCCTGACGATCGAAGACGCCCTTGCCGCCGACAGCCGGTTCGAGGACGGCCCACGCATTTATGCCAAAGGCGATGCCGACGCGGCCATCGCCAGCGCACCTCACGTCATCGAAGGCACATTCGAACTGGGCGGTCAGGAGCATTTCTATCTGGAAGGTCAGGCCGCGCTGGCCGTGCCCAATGAGGGCACGGATATGCTGGTGCACAGCTCAACCCAGCACCCGACCGAGATTCAGCACAAGGTGGCAGATGCCTTGGGCGTTCCCATGCACGCCGTCCGGGTCGAAACCCGACGGATGGGGGGCGGGTTTGGCGGCAAGGAAAGTCAGGGCAACGCCTTGGCCGTTGCCTGCGCCATTGCCGCCCGCGCGACGGGCAAAGCCTGCAAGATGCGCTATGATCGCGATGACGACATGATCATCACCGGCAAGCGCCACGCGTTTCGGATCGCTTACAAGGCCGGGTTTGACGAGAACGGCCATATTCAGGGCGTCTCATTCCATCACTACGTCATTTGTGGCTGGGCGCAGGATCTGTCTCTGCCCGTGGCCGACCGCGCGATGCTGCATTCGGACAACGCCTATCTACTGCCCAACGCACGGATCGAAAGCCACCGGCTAAAGACCAACACCCAATCCGCCACTGCCTATCGCGGCTTCGGGGGTCCGCAGGGCATGGTCGGGATCGAACGCGTGATGGACCACGCCGCGCACGCGCTTGGGCTGGACCCGGTCGAACTGCGCCGTCGCAACTATTATGAGCCAGCGCATAAAGTGGCCGATCAGCCGCCGCATGAGAAACCTTTGGGCCATCCTGACCCGCACGAAGACCTGACCAGCCGTGGCGCTGTGGAAACCGGGAACGCGCCGGTTCGCCCTCTGCCCGCCGGTGGCAACACCACGCCCTATGGGATGGAGGTCAGCGATTTCGAACTGCACGGCATGACCGACGCATTGCTGAAATCCAGCGACTACGCCGCACGCAAGGCTGCCATCGCGAAATGGAACGCCGAGAATAGCGTGATCAAGAAGGGCATCGCCTTCTCTCCGGTCAAGTTCGGGATTTCCTTCACCCTGACCCATCTGAATCAGGCGGGCGCGCTGGTGCATGTGTATCAAGACGGCTCGGTCCACCTGAACCATGGCGGCACCGAGATGGGACAAGGGCTGTTCCAGAAGGTCGCGCAAGTGGCCGCATCGCGGTTCGGCATCCCGCTGGAGATGGTCAAGATCACCGCTACCGATACCGCCAAAGTGCCGAACACCTCGGCCACCGCCGCGTCTTCGGGCAGTGACCTGAACGGGATGGCCGTCAAAGCCGCTTGCGACACGATCCGCGACCGGATGGCCGACTATCTGGCCGAGCGGCATCAGGTCGATCCATCGGCAGTCACTTTCGCGGATGGGCACGTCTCTGTTGGCGGGGAACGCTATACCTTCGCCGAAGCTGCGGCACTGGCCTATCAGGGCCGTATCAGCCTGTCGGCAACCGGGTTCTACAAAACACCCAAGATCGAATGGGACCGGATCGCGGGTCGAGGGCGTCCGTTCTTCTACTTCGCCTATGGGGCCTCGGTGACCGAGGTGGCCATCGACACACTAACCGGCGAGAACCGCATCCTGCGCACCGACATCCTGCATGACGCGGGGGCCTCGCTGAACCCTGCGCTGGATATCGGACAGGTCGAAGGCGGTTATGTGCAGGGCGCAGGCTGGCTGACGACCGAAGAACTGGTCTGGGACGGCAAAGGCAACCTGCGTACGCATGCGCCATCGACCTACAAGATCCCGGCTTGCTCGGACCGCCCTGATATCTTCAACATCGCGCTTTGGGATGGCGAGAACCGCGAAGACACGATCTATCGCTCAAAAGCAGTGGGAGAGCCGCCCTTCATGTTGGGCATATCGGCATGGTTGGCCCTGTCGAACGCGGTCGCAGCTTGTGGCGACAGCTATCCGGCGCTGGATGCACCTGCCACGGCTGAGGAAGTCTGGCGCGGCGTCCAAAGGATGAAGGGAGGCATCTGATGGGATTTGACCTTGAGGCTTTGAGGGAGGCGGTCAATACCCACGGGAAGGTTACCCGGGTTGTCATTGCTGCGATCAAGGGGTCATCCCCGCGCGAAGTTGGTACCGCAATGCTGGTTTGGAAGGACGGGCAAAGCGGAACAATAGGCGGTGGTACACTCGAATTTCAGGCGGCAAAGGCCGCGCGAAAACAAACCGGCCAATCCCGCCTGACCCACCACGCGCTTGGCCCTGACATGGGCCAATGCTGCGGTGGAGCAGTTTCGCTGTTCAGCGAAGTCTTTGATCTCAAAGCGGTCGAAGCGCTCGACGACACAGTTATCGCGCGATCGGCCTCGGAAGGTGAAATGCCTCTGTCCGTGAAACGGTTGCTTGCGACCGCGCGCGGTCAGGGGATTGCCCCCGAACCACAGCTGATCGACGGCTGGATGGTTGAGCCGGTCCACAAGCCGACCCGGAACCTGTGGATCTGGGGTGCTGGCCATGTGGGCCGGGCACTGGTGGATGTTCTGTCCCCCCTGCCCGACATCGCGATCACATGGGTCGACACCGGGCCCGAGCGTTTTCCGACCTCGGTCCCAGCGGGTGTCACCACGGTTCCAGTTGCCAAACCAACCGAACTGGTTCGCCATGCACCGCCCAATGCCGAGCATCTTGTGCTTACTTATTCACACAATTTGGACTTAGAGCTGTGCAACCGGCTGCTTTCGCATGATTTCCGCTTTGCGGGGCTGATCGGCTCGGCTACGAAATGGGCGCGATTCCGGTCGCGGCTGAAGGCTCTTGGTCATTCGCCCGAACGGATCGGCCGGATCACCTGCCCAATAGGCGATCCCGGTTTGGGCAAACACCCGCAGATGATCGCCGTTGGCGTCGCCGCGCAAATTCTGCGTCCGGCCCGACAGAACGAGTTGAAGAAGGACCTGAGCGCGTGACCACTCCATTGCTAAGTTTGCAGGGGCTGACTAAAGCCTACCCCGGCGTTGTGGCCAATGATCAGGTGTCTTTCGACATCGGTGAAGGCGAAGTTCACGCCTTGTTGGGTGAAAACGGAGCCGGAAAATCCACTCTGGTGAAAATGATCTATGGGTTGGTGAAACCGGACGGCGGCACAATGCTGCTGCGCAATCAACCATTTGCCCCCAGCGAACCTCGGGCGGCGCGGGCTGATGGAATCGCGATGGTGTTCCAGCACTTCTCGCTGTTTGATGCGCTGAACGTGGCCGAAAACATTGCATTGGGCATGGAAAACCCTCCTGCAATGGGCGATCTGGCTTCGCGCATCCGAGAAGTGTCCGAGACCTATGGCCTGCCTCTTGATCCCTTCCGCACTGTCGGTGATCTTTCTGCGGGCGAGCGTCAGCGGGTCGAAATTATCCGCTGCCTGCTGCAAGATCCAAAACTGCTGATCATGGATGAACCCACCTCGGTTCTGACCCCGCAAGAGGTTGAGATCCTGTTCGAAACTCTGAACAAATTGCGGTCCGAGGGCACCTCGATCCTCTATATCTCACACAAACTGGAAGAGATCCGCACCCTGTGCGACCACGCGACGATCTTGCGATTGGGTAAAAACGTCGGCGAATGCATTCCGTCTGAAACCTCGGCACGGGATATGGCAGAAATGATGGTCGGCTCGACCCTGCAAACGCCTGAACGCAGCGGGCGGGAATTCGGCGAGGTTGCGCTGGACGTCACCGGCCTGTCGGTCGCCTCGCCTTCTGAATTCGGCACCTCACTGCGAAACATCCACATGACAGTCCGGAAAGGTGAAGTTCTGGGGATCGGTGGCGTGGCTGGCAACGGGCAGGACGAATTGCTGGGCGTTCTGTCTGGTGAAATTCCGACAACGGCGGATGCGATCAAATTCAATGGCCAGCCCATTGGGAAACTTGGCCCAACAGCACGGCGCAAGCTGGGCGTTCTGACCGCGCCCGAGGAACGCCTGGGTCATGCGGCCGCGCCGGATATGAGCCTGACGGAAAACGCTTTGCTGACAGGTTCCGTTCGCGAAAATCTGGAAAGCAATGGCTTTCTGAAATGGTCGGACACCAAGAGCTTTGCAGAAAAAATCATCAGTTCGTTTGACGTGCGCACACCGGGTCCCGACAACGCTGCGCGTTCGCTCTCCGGCGGCAATCTGCAGAAGTTCGTGATTGGACGAGAGGTGCTTCAGAACCCAGATGTTTTGGTGGTGAACCAGCCGACATGGGGCGTGGACGCGGCTGCTGCGGCCGCGATCCGGCAGGCTATTCTGGATCTGGCCGCCAAGGGAACAGCTGTTGTCTGCATCAGTCAGGACTTGGATGAGCTGATGGAAATCTCAGACAGCTTTGCCGCGCTGAACGAAGGGCGGTTAAGCGCACCGCGCACAACGACTGGCCTGACGGTAGACGAAATCGGCCTGATGATGGGCGGCGCACATGGCATGGAGGTTGCCCATGTCTGATCCAAAACAAAAAACGACGACGGGGGTATGAGCAGATGATTGTGTTGGAGAAACGGCCACAGCCGTCCAAGGCGTGGTCCTACGCCACCCCGCTGGTCGCAGTGCTGGCAACAATGCTGTTCGGCGGCATCTTGTTCGCCATTCTGGGCAAGAACCCGGTTGAGGCCATCGGCACTATCTTTTGGGAGCCTCTGTTCGGCGAGTTTTCCTTTTATTACCGCCCTCAGCTGCTGGTGAAGGGCGCGCCGCTTGTGCTGATCGCGATCGGTCTTTCACTGGGGTTTCGCGCGGGCATCTGGAATATCGGTGCCGAAGGGCAGTACATCATGGGCGCCATTTTCGGTGCCGGGGCAGGCTTGGCGTTTTATCCGCTGGACGCATGGTTTGTCTTCCCGATCATGATCCTTGCCGGGGCGTTTGGCGGCTGGTTGTGGGCGATGATCCCCGCTTTCTTAAAGGTTCGGTTTGGCACGAATGAGATCCTCGTCTCGCTCATGTTGGTGTATGTGGCCGAACAGATGCTGGCTTCGGCCTCACTGGGTCTGCTCAGGAACCCCGAGGGGCTTGGGTTTCCGGGCTCGCGCAACTTGCAACAATACGAAAGCGCGCATAATGCCGAGCTGATTACCGGCTCAGGAATGCATTTGGGTGTCGTCGTCGCGCTGATCGCTGTGATCTTTGCCTATGTCTTGCTGAACAGACACATGCTGGGCTTTCACATCCGCCTGACAGGGGAAGCGCCCCGCGCCGCCAAATTCGCCGGTGTTAACCCTGCTAGACTGATCCTGTTTTGTCTGGGTATGTCAGGCGCGCTGGCAGGCCTTGCCGGTATGTTCGAGGTGTCCGGCCCCTCTGGTGTGGTCAGTATTGATTTCAACGTAGGCTATGGCTTTACGGCGATCATCGTGGCCTTTCTGGGTCGTCTGCACCCGGTGGGTATTCTGCTGGCCGGCGGCCTAATGGCACTGACATACATTGGCGGCGAAATCGCGCAGTCTCAGCTGGGTCTGCCGGCCGCAGCCATTCAAGTGTTTCAGGGAATGCTGCTGTTCTTTCTGTTGGCCTTCGATCTTCTGACAAACTACCGCATCCGTGCGGCCCGTAACGAGGTAGCGTGATATGGACTTAGGTGAAATCAATCCCGTCCTTCTGGTTGCCTCGCTGATGGTGGCCGCAACCCCGCTGCTGTTGGCCGCGATCGGAGAGCTGGTCGTTGAAAAAGCAGGCGTCCTAAATCTGGGCGTCGAGGGTATGATGATCGTCGGAGCCATCAGCGGCTTTGCAATCTCGGTCGAAACCGGATCGCCGTGGCTGGGCTTTGTCGCAGCAGCGGTCGGAGGCGCGGCCCTGTCCTTGCTGTTCGTGTTGCTGACGCAGGTCGCGCTGGCAAACCAAGTGGCAAGTGGCCTTGCACTGACACTGTTCGGCTTGGGGTTCAGCGCGCTGATGGGGCAAGGCTATGTTGGGGTCAAACCACCTGACATGGAAGAAATCCATATTCCTGTCATCAGCGATCTGCCGGTGGTCGGTCCGATCCTGTTCCAGCATGACCCAATTCTATATGTGGGCATCGCCTTGACGGCTGCTGTCTGGGCAACGCTGAAATACACACGCGTCGGCCTGATCCTGCGCGCTGTTGGGGAAAACCACGATGCGGCCCATGCGCTTGGCTACAAGGTGATCAAGATTCGCATCATGGCGATCCTGTTTGGCGGGGCCTGTGCGGGCATGGGGGGCGCATATATTAGCCTGATCCGCGTGCCGCAATGGACCGAGGGCATGACTGCCGGTGTCGGCTGGATCGCCCTTGCACTGGTGGTCTTTGCCAGCTGGAAACCATGGCGGGCATTGCTGGGTGCCTATTTGTTTGGCGGCATCACCGTTCTGCAGCTCAATTTACAGGCAGCGGGCGTTGCCATTCCAGTCGAGTATCTGGCAATGTCGCCCTACATCATCACGATCCTTGTGCTTGTGATCCTTTCGGCCGACAAGAGCAGCGCACCTGCCTCACTGGGCCGGATCTTCCATGCCTCACACTAGGGGCCAACTGAACCAACTTGGGGAGTAACACATGAAATTCACCACTCTACTGACAAGCGCTGCTGTGGCGCTGGGTCTGGCGACTGGCGCCATGGCCGAAGACAAGACAAAGGTTGGCTTTGTCTATGTCGGCCCCGTCGGCGATGGCGGCTGGACCTACGAGCACAACAAGGGTCGTCTGGCAGTCGAAGAGCATTTTGGCGACAAGGTCGAAACCGTATTCGTTGAGTCAGTCCCCGAAGGCCCGGACGCCGAGCGTGTGATGACCCAAATGGCGCTTGAAGGGGCGGATCTGATCTTTACCACCTCGTTTGGTTACATGGACCCGACGATCAACGTGGCCAAGAAATTCCCGAACGTGAAGTTCGAGCACGCGACCGGCTACAAGACAGCTGACAACGTGTCGGTCTACTCGGCCCGGTTCTATGAAGGTCGCGCCGTACAGGGCCATATCGCTGGCAAGATGACCAAGACGAACACAATCGGCTACATCGGGTCTTACCCGATCCCCGAAGTGATCCGCGGCATCAACTCGGCCTTTCTGCACGCAAAAGCTGTTAACCCTGATGTCGAGTTCAAGATTGTCTGGGCCTACACGTGGTTTGACCCTGCTAAAGAAGCGGACGCGGCAACTGTTTTGATCGAACAGGGCGCGGATGTGATCCTCCAGCACACAGACTCCACGGCGCCGCAAGCCGCAGCACAAGAAGCCGGTAACGTTGTCACCTTTGGTCAGGCATCGGACATGAGCGAATACGGTCCGTTCCCACGCGTATCATCCATCATCGACAACTGGGCGCCCTACTACATCGCACGTACGCAAGCGGTGATTGACGGCTCTTGGGAAACCGTGAACACATGGGACGGCATCAAAGAAGGCATGGTTGAGATTGGCGAGATCTCGGACGCCGTACCAGCCGACGTCAAAGAAGAAGCACTGGCGATGAAGGCTGCAATGGCTGCGGGTGAATACCATCCGTTCACCGGCCCGATCAAAAAGCAGGACGGCAGCGACTGGCTGGCCGAGGGCGAAGTGGCTGATGACGGCACACTGGCAGGCATGAACTTCTATGTTGAAGGCCTGGAAGGCGAAATTCCGCAGTAAGCTACCGAATGTAGTTGTTAGAAGGCCCGCGCAGCGTCGCGGGCCTTTTTTGTGCAAAATGCCCAAGAATTAGGTGCCAATTTTCAATCGCTTAAAGATTAATTGGCCACGTATTAACCCGGTAATACCACTCGCCGCCGTTCCCTCGCTAGAAAGCAGCAAGGAGGTGACGCATGGCTAAACTAGCACACAGTATGATCCGGGTGACAGACGAGAGCCGCTCTGTTGAATTCTACGAGGCCGCGTTTGGCCTACAGATCAAAGACAGGCTCGATTTTGAAAGCTTCACCCTGATCTACATGATCTCGGAAGGTACAGGTTTTGAGCTGGAGCTAACCGTCAACAAAGGTCGAACCGACCCTTACGACCTTGGGGATGGCTACGGGCACATTGCCTTTGTTGTCGACGATCTGGAGGCTTCGAAAGAACAGGTCGTTGCTGCCGGTGGATCCCCAAAAGACATTGTCGATTTTCAACCCGGTGGAACACGTCTGGCGCGGTTCTTCTTCGCGTCCGATCCAGATGGGTACCAGATCGAGGTGATCGAAAAAGGCGGGCGCTTCGTCTGAATATCCGAAAAGCAACTATCAGGAGGACATGATGCTTTACCAACTGAACTTTAACGTTGAATACGATGCCAGCATGGCGCAGCAGGGCTTGCTGGGCGTTTGGGCTGAAGAGGCCGAAGCTGCCTTGGGCGCCAAATCGGCCGGAGTTGTCAAAGATTTGTGGAAGGTTGTGGGCGAGCGCAAGGTGACTGCGGTTGTCGACGTCGAAGACCCGGATACATTGGATCGTATCCTGTTCGATTTGCCGATCATGCAAAAGATGGGTCATCATGTAACGGTCGAGGTAAAATCCTTGCGCCGGTACGAGGACTTTGCTGCAGACGTCAAAGAACGTATCGGACGCTAAACCCGGAGAAAACCAATGTGCCAGTTGTTTATCGATGCCGATCCGGCACTCTGGACCTCACATACAAGATCCTTCCGAATGGACGGTATGGTCACCAGCGTGCGTCTGGAAGAGCTGTTCTGGCGCACTCTGGAAACGATTGGCGCGAGGGACACGCTGACCGTTCCACAGTTACTGCACAGGTTGTACAATGAGAGCCTGGACGCCGGACACGACGTTGGAAACTTCACCTCGTTTCTACGGGTTTGTTGCCTGCGGTATCTGGACCTGCAGCTCCGAGGACTGATCCCGACCGAAGCGCATGTGAATCTGTCACTGCTACCTGCTGCCGATATTCTTTCTTTAGAGAACGCGGCCAGAAGCATAAACGCACCCAAGTTATAGGGATTGTGGGTAGCGCACTTGATTTGCGCTACCCGCAAGCGGGGTCGTTGTTAGACCTGACGGTTCAATGCCCCGACAATACCAGCGTGTTGACCGGCATCAGGATAAGCCGCAATCGCAGGCCTGCGGCGTGGACCACTCCAATAGTGTCCACCACGTGCAAAAAGGCGGATTCCCAAAAGCCAAGGTCTTCATGTTCTAGCCGTTCATGATTGTCGGTATAGACATTGGCCAGGCAGTTGCTGCCCGGCGGGATGTCATCTGCCATGCCCTCATATAGTGGTTCCATATACACCAGGATCGAGCCCGGATTTGTATTGTTCTGAACATCGCGCAACTCGTCCGACGGCCTTATCTGCCCCGAGGGGATGACGTCCTGCACTTCGACGACAACCACCGGGATGACGGTAAAAGGTTTTGTCATACAGCCCAACTCACCGATCATGCCGGGTTTGATGACCTGAGCTGACAACTGGTTGAAGGCAGCCTGAAAACGATCGTGGCCGGAATTTGATGGAACAAGGATGCCCGCCGGTCGGAGTAGCGGGCTAACATAATCCCCAACCTGCAACCCGAACTGCTCGACCCGTCCTGTGACGCCCGCGCTAACCACGGTCTTGTCCAATTCGGTTAGGGCCGCGTCCAACTGCGCGTTGGCACTGGCCATCTGGGCCGGAATCAACTCTTCGATCTGCTGAACGACTGCCGCCTGCTGGGCCTGAGCGGCAACCAATTGGGCTTCGCGTTCGGCAACAACATTCTCCAACCGATCAATCTCGGCCAGCCTAACGGCGCTGGACCCTTCGTCGCGAAGTGTGGTGTTGCGTTCGAGATCTTCCAGCGCCTGATCCAGCGCGGCCTTTGCACCGGCAATTCCAGCCGTGGCTTCAGCCAAGTCTGTCTCAGCCACCTTAAGCGATGCCTGAACCTGCGCGATTTGCGCGTTGGCGGCCTCGACCATCGCGGTCTGGCTGAAATCCTCGATCCGGAAAATCGGCTGCCCTGCAACCACCTGTTGGTTGTTGGTCACATAAACCTCGGACACCCGCCCACCCAGCTGCGGCAGGATAGTCACCGTCCGGAAATAAGACGCCGCTGTCCGGCTGGCGGGGTGAAAATAGAACAGGGTCGTGATGACGGTCAGCGCCAGAATTGCACATGTCGTCAGCCCCCAACGCAGTTCATACCACATCGTGAACAGGGTAATTTCATGCCCAATTCGTTTTCCCTGCACAAATCGGCGGAATAAATAGTCAGGCAGCACTGTCACCAGCGCGCACATCAATGTCTCAAGCATATTTAGTGCTCCTGCTGGGCCGTGGTTTCGACAGGTTGCGCCGGTTCAGATCGTTGCGGACCAAGTGAGCGGATTGCATCCGCAATAGCCCGCAAGGGCGCCCCGACGTCCGGGAACTGGAACCCTGCAACCAAAATGGCCGCGACCCAGAACAACCCATTGTGGGTAAACAAGGCCAACAACGCCAAAATACCTACAAGCTGAAACTGTGGGTGATTTGATTTGTGCGCGAGCTTTTCAGGGATCGAATGCAGGGTGAAGTAACCGACCCCAAGCAGAATGATCACGATAACTGTAAAAACGAACATGAACGTCAAAAGAAAATCACTGCCGTCCGCTTGGGTCACGTAGGACGGAATATGTCCAGTGGCCATCGGGTGTAAATCTGCTGTGCTCACCCTGCCCTCCTATTTTTGTGCGCCTCTTGTTTGGATGGGTTGAAGCGCAATTTCAAGCCTGCTTAGTATGAGCTGGGCTTCGATAAAACCAGCTTTCCGACCTTTATGCCCTGTTCCGAACGAGGTGATATGATTGACTTTCTGATCATCGGTGGCGGCATTGCAGGACTAAGCGCAGGTGCGCGATTGTCAGAGTTTGGTGCAGTGACCGTGCTCGAGGCCGAAGCGGTTCTGGGATACCACGCGTCCGGTCGCTCTGCCGCTTTGTTCGAAGAAAGCTATGGCCCTTCATCCGTTGTGGCCCTGAACAGGGCCGGTGCAGATTTCCTTCACCAAGGGGGTTACCTGTCGCCGCGTGGTCTGATGCTGGTCGCGGGTCAGCGACAATCAAATGTATTTCATCAAGACCTGCGCGATCTGAATATGCAGGTCATCGATGTGCCCGAAGCGGTGGCACGTGTTCCGATCCTTGACCCGAAGGTCGTTCGCCATACCGCCGTTAGCGCTTCGGCTTTTGACGTCGACACTGATCTGGTGATGCAGGATTTCGCGCGAGAAATTCGTAAGAACGGCGGGGAAATTCACACCCGCCAAAAGGTAACGTCCCTGCGGCGGGACCGGCACTGGGTTGTCGAAGCAGGTCTAAACTATGAAACCCGCAATATCGTTAACGCAGCAGGCCCGTGGGTAGACGAAATCGCAGCAATGGCTGGCATATCACCGATAGGGATCTCGCCACGCCGCCGATCCATGGCCCGCATTCCTGCTCCGGGTGGTCACGACGTGCGGGATTGGCCGATGATGCTTGGTGCTGGAGAAAGCTGGTATGCCAAGCCGGACGCAGGCAAATTGATCGTCTCTCCGTCAGAGGCTGACCCGGTTGAACCACATGACGCGTTCGCCGATGACATGGTCCTTGCGGAGGGACTGGCCCGCTACGAAGAGTTGATGACTGAACCCGTAACACGGGTCGAGGCCAACTGGGCCGGACTGCGCAGTTTTTCACCAGATGGAACGTTGGTATTGGGCCCCGACCCGAGTGATCCGACGTTCATCTGGTCAGCCGGTCAAGGCGGATATGGGTTTCAGACCTCACCCGCAGCCTCGAAACTGGTTGCTGATCTGGTCGCAGGGCGCCCACCCGAACTGGACGACGCGACCGTCAAAGCTTTGGGGCCGGAAAGACTTGGACGATGAGCAAACGCATCTTTCCCACGCATATCAGCAGCGTGAACAGCGCTCAGAACGGCCGTTTGGTCGCGCAGGCCGCGCTTCGAAATGTTGAACCTTTGTGCGATTTGCTGGTGCAATGGGCCCCGACCCAAGGAAAAGCCCTTGAGATCGCAAGCGGCACTGGCCAGCATGTGCAGGCTTTCGCGCAATGTCTGCCCGAAATGCACTGGCAACCGTCTGAGGTCGAACCTGACAGGCGGGAGAGTATTAACGCATACACCGCCAACCTTACCAACGTGTCTGATGCTGTATTACTAGACGCGACGGAAGACGGTTGGAGCCACTCCTATGGCGGTCAGGACCTTATTGTGCTGATCAACCTGACGCACTTAATCAGCTGGTCTGAGACACAAAAGATACTGACCGAAGTTGCACTGGCCCTTAATCCCAACGGTCGCTTTGTTCTTTATGGGCCTTTCAAGCGTGCCGGTCGCTTGATCAGTGACGGGGATCAGCGTTTTCACCAAGCTTTGGTTCAGCAGGATGCAGAGATCGGTTACAAGAACGATGCGGACATAACCGATTTTCTACGCTCGCAGGGTCTGACGCTGCTGCAAGTGGTTGAGATGCCCGCAAACAATCTGGCCTTCGTTGTGGAAAAACCTGCGGAGTAATCGGGATTCAAACCCAACACCTGCGCCAAAGAAAAGGCCCCGGAGATTTCCGGGGCCTTTGAAAACTTAACCGTCCTTGCGGATGGTTTCATTCTTTGGATCGTAGGGGCTGTCGCAAGTCACGACCGCATCCCACAGCTTATCCTGCATCTTGACCTGCAGCTTGGTGCCTTCAACCGCCAGTTCTGGCTTCACATAGCCCATGCCGATGGATTTCTCGAAGGCCACCGAATAGCCGCCCGAAGTCAGACGACCGACGCGCTCACCTTCTGGCGTATACAGTGCCTCACGACCCCACGGATCGGCATCTTCCGGTCCGTCGATCAGCAAGGTGCAGCATTTGACGCGCACGCCGGTCTCTTCCAGCTTGGCCTTGCCGTGGAACTCTTTCGACAGATCGACAAAACGCGGCAGGTCGGCTTCCAGCGGGGTCGCATCGCGACCTAATTCGGTGCCGAAGGCGCGATAGGATTTCTCCTGACGCAGCCAGTTCTGGGCGCGAGCACCAACCAGCTTCATACCATGTTTCTCACCCGCTTTTTCCAGCAGGTCGAACAGGTAATTCTGCATCTCGATCGGGTGGTGCAATTCCCAACCCAGCTCACCGGTATAGGCCACACGGATCGCGTTGACCGGGCACATGCCCAGTTCGATCTGACGTGCCGATAGCCACGGGAAACGCTTGTTGGACAGAGCGGTTTCCGGATCGGCGTCCTTGATGACCTCTTTCAGAACGTCACGCGACTTTGGTCCGGCGATGGCGAAGACGCCCCACTGGGTGGTCACGTCCTGGATTTCGATATACCCGAACTCCTCCATCTTGTCCTCGGCCGCCTTGCGCAGATAGTCGGCGTCATACTCGGTCCAGGCACCGGCGGAGACAATGTAATAGTTGTTCTCGCCATTGCGGACGATGGTGTATTCGGTGCGGGTGGTGCCGTGCGAGGTCAGCGCGTAGGTCAGGTTGATGCGCCCGACCTTGGGCAGCTTATTGCAGGTGAACCAGTCCAGGAACTGAGTCGCACCGGGGCCTTTAACAACGTGCTTTGTAAAGGCCGACGCGTCGATCAGGCCCACGCCTTCGCGGATTGCCTTGGCCTCTTCGACGGCATACTGCCACCAGCCACCACGACGGAACGAGCGGCTTTCTTTGTCGAAGTTGTCGGGTGCGTCTAGCGGTCCGAAATAGTTCGGACGCTCCCAGCCGTTGACCCAGCCGAACTGAGCACCGCGCGCCTTCTGCCGGTCATAGGCCGGAACGGTCCGCAGCGGACGGCAGGCTTCACGCTCTTCATCCGGGTGGTGCAGGATGTAGACGTGCTCATAGCACTCTTCGTTCTTGCGCGCCGCAAATTCGGTGGTCATCCAGTTGGACGAGTAACGCTTTGGGTCCAGCGAGGCCATGTCGATCTCGGCTTCGCCATCGACCATCATCTGCGCCAGATAATAGCCGGTGCCGCCCGCAGCGGTGATACCGAAGCTGAAGCCCTCGGCCAGCCACATATTGCGCAAGCCCGGAGCCGGACCAACCAGCGGGTTGCCGTCGGGGGTATAGCAGATCGGGCCGTTGAAATCGTCTTTGAGACCTGAGTCAGCGCAGGAAGGAACCCGTTCGGCCATCGCCATGTACTGATCCGCGATCCGGTCGATGTCCAGCGGGAACAGGTCAGCGCGGAAGCTGTCCGGCACGCCATGTTCAAAGCGCGCAGGCGCACCGTGTTCGTAGATGCCCAGAATCCAGCCACCGCGTTCTTCACGCGCATAAGACTCGTTGTCCGCGTCACGCACAACAGGATGCTCGGGGTTACCGGCTTCACGCCATTTGACCAGCTCGGGGTCTTTGTCCATGACGATGAACGTGTGCTCGACAGGAATCGCGGGCATCTTGATGCCCAGCATCTTGGCGGTGCGCTGTGCGTGGTTACCCGATGCGGTCACGACGTGTTCTGCGGTGATGACGACCTGCTCATCCGAGGGAACAAGGTTGCCGCCCTGCTCGATCATCTTGGTGCAGGTGACTTCCCAATGGGTACCGTTCCAGTGGAAGGCATCAGCCTGCATTTTGCGGACGATATCCACGCCGCGTTGACGCGCCCCCTTGGCCATGGCCTGCGTGACGTCTGCGGGGTTAATATAACCGTCCTCGGTGTGATAGATCGCGCCTTTCAGGTCGCCGGTTTCGATCAGTGGCCAGCGTTCCTTGATCTGATCCGGGGTCAGCCATTCGTATTTGACGTCGCAAGTTTCGGCCGTGGACGCATATAGCATGTACTCGTCCATACGGTCCTGCGTCTGTGCCATGCGCAGGTTGCCGACGACAGCAAAACCTGCATTCAGACCAGTTTCTTCCTCAAGCGTTTTGTAGAAATCGACCGAATACTTGTGGATATGGGTCGTCGCATAGGACATGTTGAACAGCGGCAGCAGGCCAGCCGCGTGCCACGTGGAGCCGGATGTCAGTTCATCCCGTTCGATCAGCATCACATCATCCCAGCCAGCCTTGGCCAGGTGATATGCGATCGAGGTTCCGATGGCGCCACCGCCAACGACCAGTGCTTTGACTTGGGTTTTCATTCGCCCGTACTCCGGATTGAATCTGTTTGGCAGGAGTTATGCCCAACAGAACCGCGTACCGCAAAATCCACCCGACGCTATTGGGTGCAAAACCGACCTTTTTCTGACGCTATTGAACCAGTTGGGAAAGTTACGGGCTGGCCGGGTCGGTGTTTTACAGAATCTTTCCCGGATTCATGATGCCATCCGGATCAAGCGCCGCCTTGATAGCCGCCATATACCGCGTGCTTTCACCCAGTTCTTTCTCAAGGTAAGGCCGTTTACCCTGTCCGATTCCGTGCTCACCCGTACAGGTTCCGTCCATCGAAATCGCCAATTCGTTCAGCCAGCCGACAAATTCATCGGCCTTGGTTACCTCGTCTGGATTTTCCATATCGATCAGCAGCAATGTGTGAAAATTCCCATCTCCCACATGGCCGACCATCGGCGCCAACAGGCCCAGCGCTTCGGCCTTGTTCTGGGATTGGGTCACGCAATCAGCCAAACGCGAGATTGGAACACATACATCCGTAGATATCCCGCGCGCACCGGGGCGCAGTTGCAGGCAAGCCCAGTACATGTCGTGCCGCGCCTGCCATAGCTTGTTACGCTCTTCGGTTGTCGACGTTGCCGCGAAGTCGGTTCCGCCGAACTCTTCCGCGATCTGACCAAAGGTTTCGGCCTGCTCGACTGCACCGCTTTCGGATCCGTGGAACTCTAACAGCAGCAGCGGCGTTTCGGGCAGCGTCAGGTTGGAATAGGCATTGGCTGCCTTGACGGACATTTCGTCCAGCAGCTCGATCCGAGCGACGGGTACACCATATTGAATTGTCGTCATAACTGCCTGACATGCCGCGTCCACGGTCGGGAAAGAACAGCGCGCGGAACTGATCGCTTCGGGGATGCCCTGCAAGCGCAACGTGATTTCCGTGATTATGCCCAGCGTCCCTTCGGCGCCGATCAGCAAGCGCGTCAAATCATACCCCGCCGACGATTTCTTGGCGCGCTGCCCGGTTCGGATGATCTGCCCGTCGGACATCACGGCCTCAAGGCTAAGGATGTTGTCCTTCATTGTTCCGTAGCGCACCGCATTGGTCCCGGAAGCCCGCGTCGCGGCCATGCCACCAAGCGAGGCGTTCGCACCGGGATCAATTGGAAAGAACAACCCCTGATCGCGCAGATGCGTATTCAAGTCTGCGCGTGTCACGCCCGGCTGGACAACGCAATCAAGATCATTGGCATGCACGGCCAGAACCTTGTTCATCTGCGTCAGATCAACCGAGATACCGCCCGCAGGCGCGTTCACATGCCCTTCCAGCGATGTGCCGGTACCGAATGCGATAACCGGTACCTTATGCATGGCGCAGGCTTTGACGATTTCGGACACTTCTTCCGTGGAATGCGGAAAAACCACCGCATCGGGGGGCTGATTTTCAATCCAAGTGGTCGTATGGCCATGCTGTTCGCGAATGGCGTGACCGGTTTGCAGGCGGTCGCCGAACCTTTGTTTCAGAATACCGACGACCGTTTGTATCCCATCATCGTTCCGAGCTAGCGCGACTGCCTGCACCATCCTTCTCCTCCTGATTTGTGGGCTTTATTCACCCAAAGCGATGCCTTCGCGCCGTGGATCAGCGCCGCCGGTCAAGACGTCTCCGATCTCGATCGCGTGCAGACCTGATGTAAGATCGCGAGGGTTCACTTCGTATCCCAGTTCGGTCAGCGCATCCGAGAACCCTTCGGCCGCGGTCCCCTGTTCGAGGTCATAGGTTCCGAACCGGTTCACGAGATGCGGCAGAGACAAAGCCTGTTGCACATCCATATCCCAATCTGCCCAGGCGATGATCGACTTGGCGACATAGCCGATAATACGGCTGCCCCCCGGTGAGCCGATGGACAGGACCGGTTTGCCATCTTCCATTACGATTGTCGGGCTCATCGAAGACCGCGGGCGCTTGCCCGGCTCCAACCGGTTGGCGATTGGAACACCATTGCTGTGGGTCTTGAACGAGAAATCCGTCAGTTCATTGTTCAGAAGGAACCCGTTGGTCATAAGACGCGACCCGAACCCGTTTTCGATCGTCGTCGTCATGGAAAGGACGTTTCCGTACTGGTCCACGATCGAAATATGTGAGGTGGACGGCAGCTCAATCGACACATCATCCCCCCAGTTCGAGGCGTGTTCGAATTCCGGATTGCCCGGTTCCACGTCGATCAAAGCGGCGTTTTCACCCAGCAGGGCGCCGCGTTCGGCCAGATATTCCGGATCAACCAGACCTTTGGTCGGCATAGGTACATAGTCGTGATCGGCCATGTACCGCCCGCGATCCGCAAAGGCCAGGCGGGACGCATCCCCAATCAAACGCCATGTGTCATAGCTTTGGGGGCCGGACGCCGCCAGATCATAGCCGTTCAACATACCTAGTATCTGCCCGACAGTAAGAGCGCCCGAAGATGGCGGACCCATCCCGCAGACCTCATAAACGCGGTAGGCAGCACAAACCGGCTCACGTTCGATTACCTGATACAGGGCAAGATCAATACCAGACAGAACGCCGGGATTTCCCGGTGCATTGCGCACGGTGTTGACGATCCCGGCTGCGATCTCACCCCCATAAAAACCCGCCGCGCCCTCACTGGCCAATGTACGCAGCGTTTCTGCATAGGCAGGATTCATCAGCCGCTGCCCCTGCTCTAGTGGCTTGCCATCCGGCAGGAAGTACTCGGCCGTTACAGGAAACCGCGATAGGCGTTCGGCGTCATTTTCAACCAAACTGGCCAAACGCGGAGAAACAAGGAACCCTTCATCTGCCAGAGTTATCCCCTCGGCGAACAGGCTTGGCCACGGGCTGCGGCCCCAGCGGCGATGGGCCTCTTCCAACAGAGCCGGCGTTCCGGGTGTACCGACGGACAGGCCGCCGACAACGGCATCAAAGAACTGCAGAGGTTCGCCGTTTTCGTCCTGAAACAATCTATGGTTTGCTTCCAATGGCGCGGTTTCGCGCCCATCCAGTGTCGTCAATTTTCCAGTCGCGGCGTCATACCAAACCAAAAAAGCACCGCCGCCAAGCCCGGATGACTGAGGTTCAACCAGCCCCAAAACCACCTGTACGGCGACCATCGCATCCGCAGCCGAGCCACCGGCCCGCAACACCTTGGCCCCAGCCTCGACTGCCAACGGGTTGGCTGCGGCCACCATCCAGTTTTGGGACGTAACCGGTTTTCCGGCCAATTTCGCCTCGAGAGACGCGATCACTTCCTCGGTCAGGCCCTGAACCTCTCCCTCGGAGCCGCCTTCGGGCGCGACGGCATCTGCTGCCTCTTGTGCAAATGACGTGCCCGAGAAGGCCATCAGCGACAGAACCAATCCAGAAATCAGACTTTTCTTCATAGTATCCTCCTGAAAAAACTTTGCTTGCCGGGCCACGCTGCAGCAGCCGACATCTACAACATGGCCGGGACCACCTGATCAGGCGGGCGGTGACCATCTTCAAAGGTCTTGATATTGATGATGACTTTTTCACCCATCTCAATGCGGCCTTCCAATGTGGCCGAACCCATATGGGGCAGTAGAACAACGTTGGGCAATTGCCGCAATCGCGGGTTCACATCCGTTCCGTGTTCATAAACATCCAAACCGGCACCGGCGATTTCACCCGAACGGATCATGCGGGTCAGCGCGTTCTCGTCGATCACCTCTCCGCGCGATGTATTCACGATGACTGCGGATGGCTTCATCAATTTCAAACGCCTTGCGTTCATCAGGTGAAATGTCGAAGGGGTCGATGGGCAATTGATGGATATCACGTCCATCCGAGCGACCATTTGGTCAAGGCTCTCCCAATATGTGGCCTCGAGCGCCTGTTCCGTTTCCGGGCGCAACCTGCGGCGGTTGTGGTAGTGCACCTGCATGCCAAAGGCACTTGCGCGACGGGCCACGGCCTGCCCGATGCGCCCCATACCCAAGATACCCAGTCGACGTCCGCCGATGCGCCCACCCAACAGCGCATTCGGAGCCCAGCCTTCCCATTCGCCCTGCTGCATAACACTCAGGCCTTCGGGGATGCGGCGCGTGACGGCAAGGATCAACGCCATCGTCATGTCCGCGGTATCATCCGTCAGAACACCCGGTGTGTTCGAAACAAGAATTCCACGCTGGCGCGCAGTCGCGACATCAATATTGTCCACCCCTGCACCGTAATTGGCAATCAGGCGTAACTTTTCACCGGCCTGCCCCAGCAATCCACCGTCGATGGTGTCGGTCACCGTCGGCACAAGGACGTCCGCCGTTTTGACGGCTTCGACAAGCTCTTCCCGCGACATTGGAGCGTCATCCATGCGCAGGCGCACATCGAACAATTCGCTCAACCGGGTCTCAACCGCCTCGGGCAACCGTCGCGTAACGACAACACTCAGACGTTCTCTTGGCACTTGTGCTCCCCCACTGCTTTGCAAACCTTCGCGCGCCATGGCATCGTGGCGCAGGAAAAGGCGGGGCACAAGAACCCCGGCCACATTGAGACGACCTTTTTTCGAAACAAGATCAACAGGCAGCAAGAGCAGACAGTCCGTGAGTGGTATTAGACCCGCAAGTCGCCAGTTGGTGGCGCTGATGAGTGTGATTCTGTTTGCGATCGGCGCAACCGGCGCCATCGCGCAGGAAAAACGTGGGCAGGTTACCAACCTACCCTTGCCGCGTTTTGTTTCGATGAAGGCGGCTGAGGGCAATGTGCGCCGTGGCCCGTCGCTGACCCACAGAATCGATTGGGTATTCAAACGGCGCGGCATGCCACTGCAAATCACCGCCGAATACGGGAACTGGCGAAAGGTTCAGGACCGGGACGGCGCAGGTGGCTGGGTGCACTATGCCCTGCTGTCAGGTGTTCGGACTGTCCTGATCGAGGCCGACATGCTGCCGGTCTATTCCAACCCGAATCCCAATTCGCAAGTCAGTGCGCAGTTCGAAACGGGCGTCGTTGCTCGTTTGGGTAGTTGCACAATCGACTGGTGCCATGTTTCGGCAGGTGGTTACAAAGGCTGGACCCTCAAATCCAACCTTTGGGGCGTTGATCCGGCAGAGATCCGGGAATAGCGCGCGGTTTTCCCAAAAACTTAAGATGTCCGCGCAATAAACGCGCAAGTCAGCTCAACCAATTCGGCACCCACGTCTTCCTGCAGAAAATGCCCCGCGTTCGGCAACAGGATGTGCGGTTGACCTGCGGCACCGGGACAGAGTTTCTGAAACACCTTATCAATTCCCGCCATCACTTTGTCATCCGCGCCAAAGGCCGTCAGGACGGGGGTCTGCAATCCCTGAATCACATTCCAAGCTTGCCGGTTCGGTTCCGCCTCGGGATCATCGGGTGAGCTTGGGACAAGCATTGGAAACTGTCGCGCACCGGCTTTGTAGCTTTCGTCTGGAAACGGCGCGTCATAGGCTGCGCAAACGGCATCAGACAGTTGGGTTTCGGTACCGCCTTGCAATATCCCGCCGGCAGGAAAGACAGGGACGTTCTGGCTAAATTCACGCCAGTTTTCGAAAGCCGCCCCCATAGGCTGATCCCCTGTCGGCAAAGCCGTGTTCGCAACAACAATTCGCGCGAACCGATCCGGCATTTCCGCCCATAGTCGCAGACCGATCAACCCACCCCAATCCTGACAGACCAGAGTAACATCGCGCAGATCCGTCTTGCGCAACCACTCACCCATCCACGCGACGTGCCGCGCATAAGTGTAATCGCTCCGCTCTGTCGGCTTGTCCGACCTGCCGAACCCAATCAAATCTGGAGCGATTGCCCGGTACCCCTGCCGCACAAACCCCGAAATCATATGGCGATAGAGATAAGACCAGCTGGGTTCACCATGCATCATCAACACAGGGCGCGCATCATTGGGGCCTTCGTCCACATGATGAACCCTCAGGGTGCCGCCTTCGGTATCGTCGACCTGCGTATAGTGTGGCGCGAAATCGTAGTCCGTCAGTCCCTCAAAGCAATCACCGGGTGTACGTAGAAATTTCATGTTTCACCTTTGCGCAAGTTCTTCAGGTCTCATATCTGAGTGCCACGTGACCATTCTCAGTGTCACCTCACAATACCGAATATCGTGGTTCAAGCGCTTCGAACCGACCGACTCAATACTTGAGAGCATAGCGCCAAGCTGGTGCGTTAAGTTCCACCATCGGGCAAAATCAACTACTTATACCAAGCTGATTCACGCATTCACGTACGCACCATAAACGTCCGGAATTTTTTTTGAGGCAGCTTCCATTTTTTGCTGGAAAGGACTTGAACCCCGCAAACAACAATCGTAGATAGCGCCTCACCGTTGGGGTGTAGCCAAGTGGTAAGGCAGCGGTTTTTGGTACCGTGTATCGTAGGTTCGAATCCTACCACCCCAGCCAGTTCATCGGAACATGGAACGAGACTAGGCTCTTGGAGCTCAACCCTCCGAGAAATGCCCCCATTTATGCCCCAGTGTTTTCGGGTG